>JBELBZ010000043.1:0-15476 GCA_042095055.1 Crocinitomicaceae bacterium
CCACGGTAGATGATCGCGATTACGAGCACCACTATCGCATGGAGCCCCATCGCTTCAGTGTCGCCACCGTCAACCTCAACCAAGACTGGCAGGCCATCGAGGCTCGGCTTTTGGCCCTGATTGAAGGTCAACCTTGAGTCGGCCCCCTTTCCCTTTGTTCCGCTGCCCTGTCCAAGCATAAAGCAAAAGCGGCCCCGAGTGGGGCCGCTTTCGTTTTAAGTCGGCGAGTGCCGATGTGGGTGGCGGTCAGTGGCGGATGACGGGGAGGCGCCATTGGCCGGTGCCGTCGGTGAGGCGGACGGTGTAGTGGCCGGGTGCCAATGAGGTGAGGTCGAGCTGGCGCTGGCCTGTGGTCTGGGCGCTCCAGTTGGTGGACTGGAGGGTGCGGCCCTGGAGGTCCAGGATGGCGACAGTGAGGTCGAGGACGTTGGCGCCGAGGTCGAGGTCGAGCGTGAGGGCGCCGGCCGTGGGGTTGGGATAGGCGTCGATGCTGCTCAGGCCTGCAATCTGGCCCACGCTGGACGGGTTGGTCACGGTGACCGTCAGGGGCACGCGCTCAGAGGCGCAGCCCACGGCGTCGACCGACACCTTCCAATCGTAGAAGAAGTAGTAGTAGTTCTGGCTGTTGGCGCCGTTGACGCTGGTGCCGGTGATGGCACCGAAGTCGCCGAGGGCGTAAGGGTAGTCGGGGTTGGAGCCGATGCCGTCGCGCCACAGCTGTGGGTTCTCGGAGCTGACCCGGAGGCCGTAGCCCTCCCCTGCTGGCACAAAGAAGTTCAGGTCGATGGTGTTCTCGCCGTCCTGCATGTTGACCGTGGAAGCCTGGACCGTGGAGCCGTCGGCGGCGACCAAGGCCACCGTGCGGGCGCCGAGGCCGTTGGCATAGACCTTGACCGTCTCGAGGGTCATGTTCTGGTAGGCGTCGAAGACGAGCCAGAAACCGTTGTTCTGGTGGAACTGTCCGTTGTCGAGGTCGCGCTCATCCTTGGCGCCTGTGGCGGTGGTGCCGTCGTTGACCGACTCGCTCGCCACCCAGAACGTCGTGGTCTGGTCCACATACACGGGGTAGTCTGAACCGGCGCCGATGGGCATCATGGCGTCTTCGGCATCGTACCACAACAGGTTCTCGCCGGTGGCGTTGAGGGCCACTTCTGCGGGGTCCGCAATGGTGAAGTCCTCTGTGGTCGGTGCTTCTGGATAATCATAGACGTTGACTTCGATCAGGTCGCTGGTGGCGGTATTGCCGCAGACATCGGTGAAGTCCAACTGGAACGCTCCAGCATTGGACACCTCCAAGCTCTGCGCTTCCACGCCCACATTCCATGCATAAGTGCCGCCTTCAGGACCGCTGAGGATCACAGAGCCTCCTTCGCAAAAACCGAGCTGGCCGTCAAAGTCGATGGCTGGGGTCACGGTTTCCAGCACCGCGATGCTCACGGGGTCGGATTCAAAGCTGCAGCCGGCCTCGTCGGTGAGGATGACCGTGTAGTCGCCCGCTTCCGAAACTTCGATGCTGGACTCGGTCGCCCCGTTGCTCCACTCCGTGAGGTAGCCTTCCATGGTGGTCAGCGTCACGGTTTCGCCTGGGCACAACACCCCTGCCGCTCCGCTCTGGGTGATGGTGGCGTCGATGAAGCAGAACGGGGGCAGCACGATGTCGTCTACCCAGCAGGCGTCGGCGCCTGAAGAGATGATGTTGTCCTTTTCGTAAGACCACGTGATGGTGTGGTATCCTGCCGTGAGGCCAAAGGCTTCTGTATCCCAGTCGAGTTCTCCGGACCACTCTGCGACCTGCTGGCCGTCGATGTACATGCGCAGGTAGTCCCAGCCGTCTTCGGTGGAGACCCGGCGGGCAAAGCTCATTTCGCCGTCGCCGAGGAATTCGAGCCCGATGGTCAATGCCGTGCTTTGGTTGTCATTGATGTCGCCGCTTTCCATGCAGAAGTCGCCCTGGTAGGGGTTGTTGTCGGTCACAAACCAGTCCTCGTTGCCGTCATAGGCCCAAGGGAAGGTCTCATCGTCGCCACTCTCCCACGTCTCCATGATGAGGTTGATGGGTTCGAAGAAATCGGCAGAAGTCAGGTACAGGTCCTGCTCATCCGGTCCAAACGTATTGAACGTAAAGGTCATCGGCAGCAATCCACCTGGAGCGGCGTCCTCGGACACTTCCACTCCATAGCCCTGGGTCACCGTGGCGCCTGGCTCGATGTCCTCCATGACGTAGTCGCCGTTGTTGAACATCGTGACGTCGGGGTGCTCGAAGTCCAAGAGGCCGATGCCACCGGGGGCGGCATCGTGGCCGTCATTGATGATGGTAAAGGTGAGCGTGGCCGTCTCTCCGCTTTCGAGGATGCTGTTTCCACCGTCTTCTACCGTGAGGTCGAGGATGGTGAAATGGGGGGCGTTGAGGACCACATTGAAAGCGGCCGTCCAAACGTTGCCGTCGGCGTCGGTCATCTCCACATCGAAGACCGCGACGTGCTGGTCTTCTACACCGGCCACAACGTCAAACGCAAATCCGGGCAGCGTGAGCGTGCCCTCGGCGTCGATGTCGCCTGCGGATTCCATGCCGTCGGTGATCACGACCCACGCGTCTTCGGTGGTGATGGTCACCATCACGTCCATGGCGGTCTCGATGCCCACGTTGGCGAGGTCGAGTTCCAACGCGATGCTCTCGCCCTGGTCCACATTGCCGTCGCTGTCGCCCGTGATGTCCACGGTGGTGTTGCCATTGCTCAATACATAGGGTCCTGCCGCAGGCACCGCTTGCACCACCGCCTGGTAGGGAATGGTGTTGTAGGCGGTTCCTGTGAGCAGGTAATCGCCAGGCACGGAGATGGGCTCTGCGAGCTCAATGGTCACCGTCCCGTTCTCCACAAACCCTGTTCCGAGGATCTCCCCGTTGAAGGTCAAGGCCACCAAGGCCCCTTCGTTGGCGCTGGTCACCGTAATGGAAGGTGTTCCCAGGAAGTACACATCCTGGTGGCCGAGGGCGAGGTTTTCGGGGAATGCCGTGCGCATCACCACGGTGGGGTCACCGAAGATGCACCAGGTGTCCATCATCTCCTCTCCTGCTCCGCCGTAGGAATCAATCATCCCTGCGCAGCCGTGGGCCACGATGGAACCAAAGGTGTGGTTGATCTCGACTTCGCCTTCTTCGACCACGAGGTCGACCATCTCGTCTTGGCCCCGCATGGGCGGTGCCCAGCTTTGCAACACGCTCGAGAACGCGCCACCGATGCCTCCTGCAGGGGCGCCGTTGGCGGTGTGCTTGATCCACACCTCTCCGAAGCAGTCGCCTGAGCCTTCGCCTTCGTCAAAGTCGCCCACGCAGCAAGCGACGGGCACAAAGAAGCCGTACATGCCGGCATTGGTGGTCTGGCCGATGGCGTTCACGTCAAATCCGCTGGAGGCGATGCCCCCGTGGTAGCCGTGACCGGTGTAGTTGATGAACGAGAGTCCTTTGTTGACCAGCTGGACCATGTCGTTGGCGTTCGGGTTGCCCGCCTCGTCGGCGGTCTCCCCGCCCGTGGGGCTTCCGCCACCCTGGTTGCCGTCATAGAGCTCCCAAACCTCCTGGAATCCGTAGTCGAGGAGCTGGTCCTTGATGACGTTCTGGTGCTGCCAGTCGGACTCGTTGTTGTCGCCAATGCCGGCGCCTTCGTTGGATCCGATGCCCACGGCGATGTTGAACCACTCCTCTCCGAGGTAGGGGGTCTTCTCGTACTCGAGGGTCCGGTCTACGAGGGTCTGCATCTCGGCCACATTGTGCACGAGCAGGCGGCCTACAAAGAACTCTGGGTAGTGGTCGTTGCCTTCTACGAAACCGTAGCAGGGGTCGCAGTATCCTGATCCTCCGCCGTTGGTGATGAGTGTGGCAGCGACCTGGTCCTCATCTCCTGCGAGGATCACGTGGGTCAAGCCTTCGTTGAAGTATTGGTCGGACAGGAAGTCCTTGATGGCATCGTAGTCGTTGCCGAAATCAGCGGCGTAGACCACCTCGGTCTCGAGTCCCTTTTCGCGCTTCCAAGCGATGAGGGGTGCGAGGACGTCGTCGTACATGGCGTCGGTCACCACGACCACCTTGCCGTGTTCCTGCACGTAATCGTAGCGGGACTCCAAGCTGCTGGCATTGAGGAAACGCTGGGCGGCATCGCCCATGGCCTGCGGCGTCATGCGCACTGGGGCTACGGCGGGGTTCACCGCTGCGGTTTCGGTCTCGACCACACGCACGGTGATGCTCTGGTAGGTGCGCAGCACACCCGATGTGGGGTTGTACTGGAAGGGGTGGGCCCAAATGGACTGACCGCGCAATCCGCGCTCCACAAAGGGGGTGCGGAGCACCGCTGCCTGTGCCGGGAAGAACCCGTCTTGTCCGTAAACAGCACCCTGCTCAAAAGGCACGGTTGCGGGGTCTACGTTGCGGTACAGGTTGCCCTTGCTGGGCGCCACACTGACACCTTGGATGTCGGTAAAGGCCACCTCTACAATCTCCAGCGCGGTGCCGGCATTGGCACCAATCAACAGCGTGGCATCGGCCTTGGAAAGGTCCGGAGCACCCGCCCGAAGGAGCGGGGTGTCGTCCAACACCCGGGGAATGATGGCCACGCCATCGGGGGTGGACACCTCTTCAAACACGGGGTCTGAAAAGTCGAAGCGCACCACCGTGCCTTCATGGTTGTCGGCGATCAGGGTGGCGTTCTGGGCCATGGCTCCTGTCGCATGGAGCAACAGGGAAAGCGCTACTGCGCAGCGGGTAAAAAAGGAAAAGGTCATGGTTTCGGTTTGCAGGTTACTCCATGATGATCCGCACAGGCGGACGGTTCTCGTTGTGATTCAAAAAATACATTCCTGGCACCAGTCCACTGGTCTCCAATACAGGATCGGGACCGGTCAGATCGATGGGACAAAAAACCAACGCCCCTTGCATGCTGAACAGTTGCATGGAGGCAGAAAGTCGGGTGCGGTTGAGGCCTTGGAGGGTCACAGGCTGCCCCACTGTGGCGGGAACGGGAAAAACCCGAACGCCATCGGGCTGGGGCGAAGGTCCTTGCAACGCGGATACGCCGCCATTGCGCAGGTCAAAGTAGACGTTGACCAAGGCATCTTGATTGCCCGTCGGCCAGACCCAGAAATGCAAGAAGCATTGGCCTTCCACCTCCAGTGCATTGACGATGAGCTTGAGGAAGCCCGCCCCTTCTGCGCCCATGGCGAGCATGTCGGCATCTGCGGGCACGCCGGTGTAGCACTCACCCAAGTCGCACAGGTTCACGTCCCAGCCTTCGGTCCATCCACCTCCGATCCACCTCCAACTCAGGGCGAGGGAATCTCCGGAAACATTGGGGAAGTCGATTTGGAAGATGCGGGTGATGCTGTCGGTCGCAAAGACATCGACCACACTGTCGCTGGGTTCAATGTCGAACTGAGCGCGCGCTGCCGGCAGTGCACAGAACACACTGAGGGTCAAGAGCCAACAGATTTTCACCGTCTTCATCACCTTGGCAATTTACTCCTTCCTCTATAGAATCGGGGTACACCTGCGGCCAAGAATCCACCACACAGTCCTGTTCAGCGCGCCTCCTTGGAAGATGCCCCCTGTAAGTCCCATCCTTGCTGAAGGTCCTCCGGAATCCGCATTGGGCCGAATTTCTTGTGCAAGGCTGTCTTGCGGTATGCAAACAAGCCTTGGACCTGCCGCCTCACCCAAAACCCGGCCACCGCCTGACCCAAGCGGCCTGCCGGCAGTTTGTATTCTACGAGGTCCATCACCGCTGTCCCTCCGTCTGGCAGCGCTCGGAAAGCGTGGGTGTGGTCCCACAATGCAAAAGGGCCAGATTCTTGGATGTCCCTGAACCATGCCTGGCCCGAGGGCAGTCCTGGCTCCTCAACCTCCATGATGAGGGTCCGCCATCCTGTGCGAATGCCCAACATGGGGGCCACAGAAATCTCGATCTCCAATCCCGGGACGATGCGCTGGTCTCCCCCCTTTCCTACCCTGAGCTTTTGGTCGGGCGGGGTCAAGGGTGCCAGGTTTTGGGCGGTCGAAAAGAAGTCCCACAGCTCATCCAAGGATGCGGCCAGTCCAACGACCTCGGTCAACCGTGGCATCAGTGGCACAGGGAGTCTGCCGCCCACGCTGCCATCAGCAGGCCGGGCTTGGCTCCGGTTTGGAAACCCAACGAATGAATGTAGCCTGAAGAGGCGCTCAACAGCTTGTTGGAAGGGTAAGCCGGGTCGGTATTGAAGTCGAGGTCAATCTGCTCCACCTGCACCGATGTCTCCTCTCGGATCAGGTGGGCAATCGCCACAGAACGCTCCGTTTCGCCCCACAGCTTGGTCCACATGTCTTCGATGCGCGGCACTTTTTCCTTGCGGTAAATGACATGGGCGCCCGCCCCGGCATAACGAAAAACAACGGTGGTCGCATACACAGTATAGCTCCGGTAATTTTGGCTGTCACAGCCCACATACAAGGAGAAACTTTGGGCTGTTTGCTGCATCTCCCTCACATAATCGCAGACATCGAAAGTGCGGCTGCCGCCCATCACTTTGAAGCTTCTGTTGGATCGGTCTTCGGCCATGCCCTGAAGTTAAATTGGACTTTTTCTGTTTTGCGGTTTCCGGAATTGGGTTTGTCCACAAAGTGGTCCCACCGTCTGTTGCAGGGGCACAAAACGTCCAGAAATGGAAACACCCGCCGTTGCGGGTGCTTCTCTACGATTCACAACTGTGATTGACTTCGGGAAAATCCGAAGTGCCTGTCAACCACATGTTCTAATTTACACATTATTTCACGCCTAAACAACAATTAATCTTGTTTCGTCGTGATTTATGTTGTCTATGTAGGGGTAATCAGCCGTGCTGGCTGCTCCATTGGAGCAACACCTCCAGCAGCTCCTTGGGCAGGTATGGTTTTTTGAGGTAGGCGTCCATTCCAGCTTTCATGCCTTCTTCCTCGTCTTTCTCAAATGCAAAGGCCGTGATGCCCACGATAGACGTGCGCTTGTTTCCCTTTCGCTCCTGCTCTCGGATGGCGCGCGTCGCTTCAAATCCGTTCATCACGGGCATTTGCACATCCATCAATACCACGTCCCACGGCTCCTGCTCCCACATCGCCAATGCCTCCGAACCGTTGCCCGCCGACTTGTACTCTACACCCCACGTTGTAAGCAGTCTCTGGAGGTACAGCAGGTTGACCGGGTTGTCTTCGGCGCACAAAACACGGATCCCACGAATGGACTTCGGATCGCTTTCTTCCTCAGACCTGTTTGGAATTTCTGCCCGCTCTACCTCAAACTTAAAGGTGAAGGTGCTCCCTTGGCCCAGTGCGCTTGTTGCGGTAATGCTCCCCCCATGGAGGGCGCACAGCTCTCGGCATATGGCCAGGCCAAGTCCACTCCCTTCGTGAACACTGCCCCTGCGCTCATCTGCCTGCACAAAACGGTCAAACACCTTTGAAATCGACCTTTGGGGTATGCCTTGTCCGGAGTCCGCCACCCGCACCTGCAGCATCAGCTTGCCGCCGTCTTCGAGGAGCTCTGCGGACAAGCGGACAAACCCTTGCTTCGTGAATTTGGCCGCGTTGCCCACGAGGTTGAGCAGCACCTGAGACAGGGCTTGCACATCGATGTTCAATGGGGCATTCAATGCTTCGTCCCAATCCAATTCCAAAGCGATGCCCTTGTCCCTCAACAATGTGCGGTACACCACCATGATGCCATCAAAGGTGGGGCGCAGCAGGGCCGGGCTCTTGTTGAGGTCTTTCTGGCCTTCCTCGAGCCTGGCGATGTCCAAGACGCCATCCAGCAGTTCTTTCAGCAGGGTTCCGCCTTGTGAAATGGCCTGAATGTGTTGGGTTTGCTCCGCGTTCAAAGGCGTGTCCATCAGGAGGTGCGACATCCCGATGACCGCATTCAATGGCGTTCTGATTTCATGGCTCATCTTGGCCAAGAACCGCCTTTCCGCCCTCCGCGCAGCATTGGCCATGCGCATGGCTTTTTTCAGTTTTTCCTCGTCCTTTTTGCGCTCCGTGATGTTGTAGTGTATGCCCATCGAACCGATGGTCTCCCCCGCCTCATTGCGCAGCGGCACGCCACTGATCAACAGCCACATTTCTTCGCCCTCCTTGTTGCGAATGGCACACTCGTACAACTCTGACTCACCTGCACTCCGTGCTTCGGTGCGGATTTCCATGCGCTCCCTTTCCGCAGGTGTCATGAGCACTTCCGATGCTTTTTGACCCAACAGCTCTTCCTCAGAATACCCCACGATGGCACAAAACTTCGGGAACGCCCTGGTGATGCGCTCCTCTTGGTCCACCTCCAAAATACCGAGGTCCATGTTTTCGATGATGCCGCGGTAATGCTCCTCGGACTGCCTCAACGCCAGCTCCAATCGCTTCTGATCGGTGATGTCGCGGATGATGCCGTGGACCTCATCTCGGTGACCGCCTTCGGCACCACTCCAACTGAGGGTCATGCTCAACCAGCGTTGGGCTCCCAGCATGTTTTTACTGGAAATCTCCAACCACAGTTGGGGAGACAACCTCTGGGGATCTCGGAACCACTTCTCGATTTTTTCCGCCCACTGGCTCTGGCCATCTCGGCCCAAGACTTCAACCACGCGCTGAGACAACAACGCCTCTTGGTCGCCGCCCAACATCCGGCTTCCTGCCATGTTGATATAGCGGAAACGCCCCTCCTGATCGAGGGTGAAAATGCCGTCCGCCGCTTGGTCCAAGATGTAGATCTCGGGCCGAAAGTCCTTTACCGAGGGTCCAGACAAAGCCACTGCACCCTGTTCATCCTCCCACCGGGCCAATTGGGCCCGCAAAAGAGACCGCTCCTGTTCCAGGGCAGACAGCCTATTCTTGAGTTCGGACTTTGATGGTGTTGGCATGTTGGGAATGTTCTCAGCAGCTCTACTCTAATTTACTGCCAATACTTTCCATATTCGTGCAGCACTATGCGCACATTCCGGACTCTAAAATTAGGGCTGCTGGCCGCCTTTTCTGCTACCCTACAGCAGGAAGGGGTTCAGGCGCAGCCCGACCTGATCGGTTGGGAGGCCTTGGTGCGTTCCATGCAATGGGCGCCGTGGGTTGAGGATCTGGAATCCTTGGAAGCAGGCTGCCTGCTGACGCCGATGGATCCCCAAATGGACCCCAGCCGGTGGCGCAGTCGCACCGATTGGGGGGAGTCCTTGCTCCAACAACTCGAAGCCCTTCCCCACGCCGAGCACCACGCAGACCGGGCTTTGCAGCGCCTGTTGGCCGACGGCATGTTGTGTTTTAGGCTGATGGAGGCAGCGGCTGACCGGCACCGAACCGAGGTCGAAACCGCCTTTGACCAAGCCGGCCTGCCCGCCGATTGGGCCATGCTCCCAATGGCGCTGACAGGTTGGAACAATGCCTACTATGGCCCGGGCCGACGGGCTGGACCTTGGGCCATGGACATGACTTCTGCCCTGTCGCTCGGGCTCGAAATTCGGCGTGGCTGGGACGAACGGCACCTGCCGGAAACAATGACCCCAGCCGCCATTGCCCACGCCCACAAATGTGCGGACGCATTTCCCGGCGATCCTTTGCGCCAAATCATATCCTTTGTGCGCGGTCCTCAGGCGGCGCGCAACTTGAATGTCGCCGCATTGGACGCCCCGCTGCTGGAATGGCTGCACCTGTTCCGCGTCATTTTGCAGGTGGACCGCAACTTCGATTGGAACGATACCCATGCGCTCTGGATGCTCAGAGCCGGGGAACTTCAAAGGGTGGGCTGTCCAGGGTCCGGGCCGGCATTCTTTAGCCTCGCCGATACCGTCCCGGCCATCTTCGGTGCCTTGCGCATGGAGAACCCCTGGTTCACCACCGACTCCATCGGGTTCAATGCCGCAAGGCCCGAGTTGTTGGTCCCCATAGGCGTCGGGCTGCGCTGGTCAGAGCGGGACGGCTTTTGCAACGGCCGGCCGGCTCCTCGTGCGCCTGCGAGATCTGTGGTGCACGTGGTCAGGCCGGGAGAAGTACTGGGTGGCATTGCCCGGGACTACGGTGTTCGCATCCGCGAAATCCAGCTTGCCAACCAACTCAAGGGCGACCTGATCCGCGTGGGCCAGAGGTTGACCATCCCGGGCTCCGTGGGCCGGATTTCACCTCAACCAGAAGCATCCCGTTCGCCCGCAAGTGCCGATGCGCCGTGGATCTGGCATACCGTACTCGAAGGCGAGTCTTATTGGACCATCTCCGTGCAACATCCGCACACCGATTTGGAGACCATTATGGGCATGAATTCGGTTTCTGCCGAAAGCCTGCAGCCGGGCATGAAATTGAAGATTCCTCCGCCATGAGTGCGCCTCATCCCCCTCGTGATGACCGGTGGAAAGGGGCCATGGCGCTGTCTGTCGTGGGCTGCGCCGTGACGGTGTTGGCGGCCTTGTCTCCGTCCGAGGGGTTCACATTGGGCGGAACGGCGGTGCGCATCTCCTATCCGGAAGCTTGGCAAGCATGGCTGAATCCTGCTCCGGCCCCCATTGTGGTGCCGCGCTGGAAGCCCGAAGATGTCTCGGACTTGCTGGCCCAATACGATTCCAATTGGACGGCGGCCACGGCTGTGGGATTGCCAGCGGACAGCTTGGCCTCCATTGACCCGACAGCACCAGACCGTGCAGCGGTTGTCTCCGTCCCCGTTGACAGCGCCGCTGCCATGCTTGCCGACACCTCGACAACGCCGGTCGCTGCAGCCGTGCCGAAGCAGGCCCCCACTCCTGCTCCACCAAGGCACGCTCAAGTGACCATTCCAGACGCTTCGGCCCTTCCGCCGGCCCTCAGGCTGTCCATCCCCGAATCGGCCCGCGGGGCATTTGGTCAACTGTTTGCCCAACTCGACCAGTCCGGCGACATCCAAGTGCTGCATTACGGCGACAGTCAGATTGAGGGCGACCGCATTTCTGGTGTCATGCGCGATGCATGGCAAGAGCGCTGGGGAGGTTCCGGACCGGGCCTGCAGGCTCCTGTGCCCTTGGTGCAAAGTTTTGCCCTTCGCCAATCCCACTCAGGGCCATGGAAACGCCATACGCGCTATGGCCGGCGCGATACCACCGATGCGGATGACCGGTATGGCCTTTTGGCATGTTACGCCGATCTGGACGACTCCTCGGGCGTAGAAGCGTGTTTGACCATCGCTCCGGAGCCCCGCAACCACCGGCAATTTGGCCTTTGGGATGGCGTGCGGGTGTGGCACGATTCCGTGGCCACGGACTGTTTCATCTCCGTCAATGGTGTGCCCACTGACACCCTCAAGGCCGGCACATCCGCCGATGTCCTCGGGTTGGGCCTCAAGGGCACACCCTCGGAAGGCGACACTCTGGCCCCTGCGCATGCGGTCCACGCTCCAGTCCCTGCCACAGAAATCTGCTTCCAAGGCGGAACACCGCGCATTTTTGCGGTGGAGCCGCGGGGACAAGGCGTCCAATGGCACGGTGTCCCCATGCGCGGCAGTTCGGGCACCCTCTTTAGAAAACTGGATCGCGCGCATTTCACCGGACAACTGCAGACCTTGTCTCCTGACCTGGTCATCCTACAATACGGCGGCAACGTGGTCCCCCATTGCAACGACCTCGCACAGGCTGAACGTTTTGGAGGGTGGTTTGGCAGTCAGATCCGCCTCTTCCAACGCGTCCTGCCCGAGGCGGCGATCCTGGTCATCGGCCCCTCGGACATGTCCGAAAAGACCGGACTCCAGTGGACTTCGTTTCCACAACTGGCCGCGGTGCGGGACGTATTGAAACGCACGGCATTGGACAACGGTGTCGGCTATTGGGACCTGCTCGAAGTCATGGGTGGCTTGGGAAGCATGCCCGCTTGGGTCGCGAGTGAACCCGCCCTTGCCGGCCCCGACCACGTCCACTTCACCCCCCTGGGCGCCAAAAAAGTCGGCACACTCCTGGACCGCTCTTTCCTCGGCTGCTACAGCGAATGGAAGCACAACTGGTTGAAGCCGGCGCCGACGGCCATGCCCAAGCGCAGCACTGCTCCGGCGATCCCCTCCGGCCTTTCATCCCCTGCACTCGAAACCGATGGACGTCGCTGAGCGCATCCAATGCGGGCCGAAGTGGGCCCATCGGCACCCGCCTTTGGCGGTCATCCTGTTGCTCGCCAGCTGTGTTATGTCGGCTGGTCCTTGCTGGGGGCAGCGGGATTCTGCGGCCACCGAATCGGAATGGGTCGGGCCGACCCGGGACGTGCTGCGGGGCGACGTGCACCGCGATGGCGACCTCGGCGGTCTGTCTTCTATGGATGCCGCCCTCCACGGCGGGGAACACCTCTCTCGGTTTTTGAAGTCGTGGTACACCTTGTTGTTTGATGTCCCGGCTGAAAGCTCCGATGAAAGTCCGCTTGAAGTGGTGCATTTCGGCGGGTCTCATGTTCAGGCCGGGCGCATCGGTTGGGCATTTCGCCAGCGGCTTCAGGAAGACCGTCCCGGCATCGCAGTCGGCTGTGGCATTCAGACACCACACCGTTTGATGCACTCCAATGGCCCGCCCGAAAGGGGCTGGTCCTCTGCCGTGGAATGGTCGGGGCAATCCTGTGCAAACCGGCGACACCGGGCGCCTTGGGGCATTACGGGTGTCGAGGCCCAGGGACCGGTCGGCGCAACGGTTCGCTGTTGGAGCGGGTCCCCTGCCGGAGAACGCTGTGCCTCCGAGATCCGGGTGCTGTCGCGCCCTGACTCGGCCGTGCATTGGCAGCCCCTGCTTCCCCTGTCTTGGACGGCGGACCTCGATGCATCCGCCATTACGGGCATTGCCCGGTGGACAGGTCCAGAGGAAGTCCCCGCTCCTGATACCCTCACCCTTGAGCCCGGGGCCACAGGTGCGTCATTCTTGCACGGGGTGGAATGGGTCCCCCACAACGCCGGTTTTGTCTTTCATGACCTCGGGGCCAACGGTGCCAACTCCACGTCTTGGATGCGGAACCCCCACTTCAAGGCACAACTCCGCGCAATGGCCCCCGACTTGGTCATCTTGGCATGGGGCATCAACGACGCCCACATGTCGCCCAACCGGTTCGATGCCGCCCGCTTCTCCCGGCATTATGGCGCCTTGATTGACACCATACGCTCCGCCCAGGCGGATACGGAAATCCTGCTGGTCACCAACAACGACAGCCACTACCGTCACCGGCACAACCCCAATGCCGAAGACGTTCGACAAGCCATGCTCGACCTCGTTGCAGAGCGCGGTGTGGCCTGCTGGGACCTCTACGGCCACCTCGGAGGCAGGGGCTCCATAGACGCCTTGAACGCCACTGGATTTGCGGCCAGTGACAGGCTGCATTTCAGGAGGGACGGCTACATCCTGATGGGTGAGCTGCTGTATGAACTGCTCGTCCGGGCTGCCATTCAACACTGGACCCCTGCCCCATGAATGCGCTGCAGCAAATTTTAGAACACGACGCAGCGTCTCCTTGGACGTTCCTGAACGGGTCTTTCTGGCTGTTTCTGCTCGTTGTCCTGGCCTTGGATGCGGCCCTGCACCGCGACCGGCAGCGCGGTTTGCGCCACTTCTGGCTCCTCCTGGCCAGCTTGTTGTTTTACTGGAAAACCTCGGGATGGTTCTTTTTGATCTTGGTCTTTTCTACGGTCAGCGATTACTGGATCGGACACCGGATTGCTGCAGCCAATGGCGACCGGGGCAAAAACCGCTGGCTCGCGCTGAGCATCGGCCTGAACCTCGCCCTCCTGTTCTATTTCAAGTACACCTATTTCCTGACAGAGTCGTGGAATGCGGCCACAGGTTCCTCCATCATCCCGCGGAATTGGCTGGCCATGGGGGTCAACGCTGCAGCGGGAACATCGTGGTCTGTCGACCGCATTCTGCTGCCTGTTGGCATCAGCTTTTACACCTTTCAGACGATCAGCTATACGGTGGACATCCGCCGCGGTCTGGTCCAACCCCTCAAGCGGCTCAGCGACTTTGGGTTTTATGTGTCCTTCTTTCCGCAGCTCGTAGCTGGCCCCATTGTCCGGGCGGCGGACTTTATACCCCAAATCCTGCACCCCAAACCGGTCACCAAAGCCACCATTGGGCGCGCCGGCTTTTGGATCCTCAATGGATTGCTCAAGAAGGTCCTTTTGGCGGATTGGATTGCGGTCAATTTCAATGACCGCGTGTTTGCCTCGCCGGCAACCCACAGTGGTTTTGAGGTCCTCATGGCCATGTACGGCTATTCCCTCCAGGTCTACGCCGACTTCAGTGGATACACCGACATGGCCATCGGCGTGGCCTTGCTCATGGGCTACCACTTGCCCCAAAACTTCAACAGCCCATACAAGGCCGACAGCTGTGGCAACTTCTGGAAGCGCTGGCACATGAGCCTGTCGGGGTGGCTCAAAGACTACCTCTACATCCCCATGGGAGGCAACCGCAGGGCCTCGTGGTTTACCGCCATCTGCGGGGCTTTTCTGCTGTCTTTTGTGGCCTTGATGTGGCCCAACCCCAAGATCCTCGGAGGGCTTGCAGGGGTGGTGTTCACCGCCGCAATAGCCATGGCGCGCATTCCCGCATTTCACGCTTGGGTGACCACCAACATCAACATTTGGATGACCATGCTGCTGGGCGGTTTGTGGCACGGAGCCGGCTGGAACTTCGTCATCTGGGGCGGGCTCAATGGCCTCGGCATTACCGTCTACAAGTTGTGGCGCAAGGTCAGCCCTTGGGAGGCCAAAGACACCTTCTGGAAGCGGGCCATTGCTGTGACGCTGACCTTTCACTTCATCACCTTCACGCGCATCTGGTTCCGCAGTGCTTCCCACACCACGTGGGCCTCATTTGGCACCGAACACGACATGGTCAGCGAGTGGGGCACCGCCCAGATCATTCTGTCCAAATTGGTGGAATCAACGCCCCTGAATGTGGGGCTCGACGTCTTGCAGCATTACAGCATGGTCTTCGGCGTCATGGCCCTCGGCTACCTGATCCACCTCTTGCCTTCGCGGCTCAAAGAAGCGTATCGGCAGGCTTTTGTGCGCGCCCCACTGGCGCTTCAAGCAGGATGCGCCATTGTGGCGGTATCCCTCGCTTCGGCCATCCTCTCAGCAGGAGGAACGCCGTTCATTTACTTCCAATTCTGACTCTGAAGTTCAGTGGGTGCCCAAGGACTGCTCTGTGGCCGTTCCTGGATTGAAATCAACGCCGTCATAGGCGCTGCAATTCTTGGCATTCCGGCTACAACCGGTGGCAAAGGCGAGCAACCACAAGCACCCCATGGTCACCACAAACAACCGTTGAAGGTTGGAGTGACGGTGCAACTGGCTGGCATCCAAGGTAGACGCCTTGCTCACCGCTGCGGGACGCCTGAATGGGGTAGGATTTGGGTTCGGCATAACAGGTATGGAACGAAGGTAAGCACCGAAATGTTGTCTCCATGACAAAGGAGGTTTGTGGTTGTTTTTCCACCCGTAGTTTCGAACCATGAAAGGACAAGA
>JBELBZ010000044.1:0-15397 GCA_042095055.1 Crocinitomicaceae bacterium
AGGGTTGAAACCCAAGGCACTGTGCACCGTGTTTCCCTGGCCATGCCATCGGGCGCTTCAGTTCAAAGTATTTTTTCGGATGGAGCCAACCCTTTGTTGGTCACCGCCGAAATGGGGCTTTACCAATCTGATGGAGAGGCTTTGCTGTCCTCTAACGCAGACGCTGTTCTGACCGACAGTTGGTTCACCATTGGGTTGCCTGCAGGGCTCAATGGAGTGCAAAGCACCGGAGGATCGGGTTGGGATGCTGCAGTGGAATCTTTTGAAAACGGTTTAGGGTTCTCCAGTACAGATCCTTTTGGAGGAGCGTTTTACGTGTTGCCATTGTCTCCGCAGGGGGTGGAAAATGAGGGGGAGGTGTTGCTGGGACAATTCGTTTCTACGGGTCCCATCGATGTCGCGTTCAACGTGCAATGGAAGCCTGATCCCAGTCAGCCTTCTGAATACACCACAGGTTTGACTGCCACCTTGTTGCCTTCTGGTTATGGTTGCACGGATGAGGCTGCCCTCAACCATGACCCTGAGGCTTTGTGGGACGATGGCAGCTGCATTTGGTCATCGGCTTCGTTCGCGGGGCTGACCTATGAACTGCACCAGCCCGAGACCGATGCGTTGCCGCCGACTTACAGGATTTACGCCAATTTCGACAACCCCAACGAAGGCTTGGTCAGTTGGTTTGGTACTGCAGAGAACCCGCTTTCTTTGGAGACGACCACGGATTTTTACCAAGTACCAGAAGGGAGTGCCGGCTATCCGGTATCAGGCGGGGAACCTTTACAGCGTGACAGTTGGGTAACCGTCGGAACCGACGCCAATGGCATTTTAGTGGGGCTCAGTGAGTCTGATTTTGAGGCAGGTGGTTCGCTCCAAAGCGATTCGGAATTTGGCGGTGCCATCGCCGTTTTTCCAGGTTCGGAGTCGGGCATCGCAGGCATCTCAGGAAAGGTGCTGATGGCCCAAGTGACCACAGCAGGCACGGTGCAGTTGACCACCAATTTGAGTGTTCTCGTCGAAGGACAAGGCGCGCAGGAAATCACAGGTGTAGAGTTGACGATTTCAGGACAAACGCCAGGGTGCATGGATGCTGAAGCATGCAACTACGACCCGACGGCAACCACCGAGGACGGGAGCTGTTTGACGGAAGACGCCTTGGGCGTTTGCGGAGGAGGCTGTTCCTCGGATGAGGATGTAGATGGGGTTTGTGACGATGCTGAGATTTTAGGGTGCACCGATTCTGCGGCAGACAACTTTGATGCGACCGCAACGGAAGATGACGGTTCGTGTACCACAGAAGAGCCCAATGAACCGGATACGACGTCCAGCGGATTTTTAGGGTTGGTCCAGCAAGAGGTAGGGTCAGGACCTGGAGGGTCAGTAATTCATAGGGTCTATGCCCAATTTGATACTTCTGGTTACGAGGTGATTTCCATTTTTGGCACCGAGAATCATCCTTGGACTGTAGCATCGACCACAGGATTCTATCAGTCTCCAGATGGGGGCCCCTTGGCTTCCAATTTGCCCGCGGTAAGCACCGCGACATCGCCCTTTGATTCGTGGTTTACCATCGGCGGAGACCAAAGCGAAAGTGTCAGTCTGTTGTCCGTAGGCCTTGACTTTACCACGTTTGAAGCCGGGGGCAACTTCGAAGAGTCCGATCAAGAAGGAGGGGCCATCTTCATTATTCCAGGCTCTGAGGATGTGGCGGTTTCGGGGTCGGATGGAAAGGTTTTGATTGCTCAGTTTACGAGTACGGGAAGCATTGATTTGTTGGTCAACCTCAAGTTCACCAACCCCAGTGGAGGCAACCCTGAAGTGATGGGCCTTGCCCTTACCATCCCACCGAGTGTTGATGGTTGCAATGACCCTGTGGCGTGCAATTTTAACCCTGCAGCAACAGCCAGTGATGAATCCTGTACCTATGCGGTAAGCGGGTATGATTGTTCCGGAGCTTGTCTGGGCGATGCCGACAATGATGGCGTATGTGATGCCAACGAATACAGCGGTTGCTCAAATGTCAATGCCTGTAATTATGACCCCCTCGTTGATGCCATGAATGGATTGGCGGAGGCCTGCCTGTATCCCGAAGACCTCTATGGTGCGGCCTACTTCGATTGTCTCGGTGCCTGCATCAATGACACAGATGGAGACGGCGTTTGTGACGAGGACGAACAAGACGGGTGCACCTATTCTTCAGCTTGCAACTTCGACCCTTTGGCCTCTGAAGAGGATGGCAGCTGTGTTTTTGCAGAACCATGGAAGGATTGTGCGGGCGAGTGCTGGTTTGACTTCAATGGCGACGGCATTTGCGACCAGCCCGGCTCTGGTGGTTGCACCTACCCCGAAGCATACAACTATGACCTTGCGGCCGCCTATGACGACGGCACTTGCGAATTCCCTACTGGAGACTGCCGTTTCGACTCCAATGGCGATGGCGGCGTCAACATCTCTGATCTACTCGACATGCTGGTAGCCCTCGGCACCTTCTGTCCATGACGATTTCGAAAAAACCTCAACTACATACCCTTAACCTCAATCGTTCAACCATGCGATTTCCGATTCACCTCTTTGTTTTGCTCGCCGCAGCTTGCTGGACCTTGCCGTCCCAAGCCCAGACCCTGGCAGACATCCTTGCCGATGACTGCGATGCTTTTGTCGGCGGAACCTACACCAATCACAACGCCTTCGGCGCTGACCCCAACGTTCCACCTACAATCGAGGCCACGGCTGCAGACAGCAGCTGGAGTTTGACTGGAGCCCTGCTGGGGCCCGATGACTACTCCGACTTTGTGTCCTCAACCGGAGAGTGGACTTCCACAGCTCAATTTACCAGCATCCTCACAGATGGGGCTGAAAGCCTCAACTTGATTGTGGTGAGCACCATCACGGTGCAATTGGACATCGATTCCAACATCGTGGGTCTCATCAGCGGTCCTTCCATCTCAATTTCCGATGGCTCAGTGTCCATTCAGTCCACGAGCACCGCGACCAATTTCGACATAGGCAATGCGGTCATTTCAGGATCCTTGGTGGGCCAGGATTTCTGTGGCTGCACCGATGCTGGTGCTTGCAACTACGACGCATCGGCCCTCGGAGACGATGACAGTTGTGTGATGCCGGACGTATGCGCACAATGCGATGGCAGCGGCGTGGACGTAGATGCCGATGGCAACTGCGATGATGCTGACGCCTGTGTGGATACCTTGGCTTGCAATTTTATGCAGGCCGCAGACTCCTGCGCATTTGCGGATCAGTATTTGGACTGTGACAGCCTCTGCCTGAACGACACAGATGGCGACGGCATTTGCGATGAACTCGAAGTTCTCGGTTGCTTAGATCCCCTGGCTTGCAATTACGATACCCTCGCCACTGACTCTGCCGCCTGCTACATCTTGGATGTCACCGGCGTTTGTGGAGGGGACTGTGCCTCCGATAGCGATGAGGATGGGGTTTGTGACGATGCAGACAATTGCACCGACCTGTCGGCATGCAACTACGACAATGGCGCCAATGCAGTCTGTCTATATGCAGACGAATGCGGGGTGTGCGGTGGCGATGGCATTCCAGAGGGGGACTGCGATTGCAATGGCAACGTGCTCGATGAGTGCGGCACGTGCGGCGGCGATGGCATTCCCGCTGGAAACTGTGATTGTAACGGCAACGTGGACGGGGATGGAGATGGCGTTTGCGGCGTTGCAGATTTGTGCACGGACACCGATGCCTGCAACTACATGAACCCCTTTGCTATGGAGTGTCTCTACACCGATGATTGCGGCATTTGCGGGGGCGATGGTCCCGACTTGACCTTCCAATTGGAGACGGTCTGGTCATATGATGAAGAAACCGATGGCGACGTATCAAGCGACGCCACGTCTCCCTTGGAGATCCCCTGGATGGGGGCCGGTGCCTATCGGATGAGCGGCGATGCCATCAACTTCCGGCAGATGAATTCGGACCCCGAGTACTTTACCATTGACATTCCTGCAGGGTACGAGATGACGGGCATCAAGCTCCTCGAATACGACCAGAGCAGCTACGCTGTGGCCAACGATACTTTGGTACTCCCTTTTGGAAACGGTGGTTTCATGGGCGTGGGGCCTGGCGACACCTTGCCGCCCATGTTGTCTGAAGCTGACGCCTATGCTGCGGCTATGGCGCTCGACGGCGGTGCGTTGGTCGGTGTGAACCCAGGATCCGCTCCTGGAGATGATGTACTGGATGATCTTGCGCAGGCCTTTAATTTTTACGGTTTGATCATGCCCGGTTTCGGCGGAACCCTCGGCGAAGGGGCTTGGACTTTTATGTTCAAGGAAGGCAATACCGATACCTTGACCGTTGACGCTTATGCTTCTTGGACTTTGAGTTTGGAAGTGGCTGAAATAGGAGATGAAGGCGCCAACCTGGCGCTGTATTCATGCGCGGACACCTGCAACACGGATGTCAACGGTGATGACATCTGCGATGAAATTCAAGTGGTGGGCTGTCCCGATCCCAATGCGGTGAATTATGCGCCCGATGCAGTTTTCTCCGGGCCGTGCACGTACCCACCGAACTACTGTTCGCCCGTCTTTGACCCTGCCCTGATGGACACGACGTTTGTGGCTTGCGTGGACGACCTTCCCATGGAGATTCCCGCCGCCACCGCTTACAATCCGTGCGACTCATCGGTATCTGTGGTTTATTCGGAAATCGTAAGCCTCGATACGCTCACGGCTTGCGCCCAATACATCACCTTCCAGCACATCGGCCTCAATCTGAGCCAAGGCCTCTTGACCGTGGCGATGGAGACCTATGCTGTAAAGGATGAGACTGGCCCTGTGATTACCGTGATGCCAGCCATGACGGTGTTCAGTTGTCCCGACACGGCGGACTTTGGGGTTGCGCAAGCCATCGACGCTTGCCATGATTTGGCAGACATCACCTATTCTATAGACAGCACATGGGTGGACAGTACGCTCGCATTGTGCGCAGGCAACTACATGTTGCTGCGCACCGTCCTCGCTTCGGACGTGTGTGGAAACGCAACGAGCAGCAGCTATGAAATCAGTGTGCGGGACACCACTCCGCCCACCATTGCCGGTATGCCTGCTGACGTGGAGCTGGCTTGCGATGCAGCGGCTCCGGTAGACATGCCCATCCACCAGGATGAATGCAGCGGTTCTGCGCTGGTGATGACCACCGGAACAGAGGCGGGAGATTGTCCTTCCGAATACACCTTACTCAGGACTTTCACTGCAACAGACGGATGCGGCAATGCGGTGTCTGCCGTTCAGGAGGTGCAGTTTGTGGATACGCTTGCCCCCGTCATTACGGCTGGGCCAGCAGACTTGCTGTTGTCGTGCAATCAGGCCGTTCCAGACAGCGCCATCAGCGCTACGGACGCCTGTGCTACTCCGCTCATTTCCTACATGGATTCCATCATGCCTGGAGACTGCCCGCAGGAGTACACCATATTGAGGCATCACACGGCGGCAGATGCCTGTGGCAATGCGGATACGACCGTCCAAACCATTCAGTTTGTGGATACGGTGGCCCCGCATTTCGTCACGCTCGAGCCCTTTGTGGAGTCCGATTGCGCTTTGTTCCTCACGCCGCTCGCCGAAGCTGCAGACAGCTGTGGTGACGTGGATTTGACCTTCGCTTCCTTCTCTGCCTATGGAGCTGAGGAGCCAGGACAGCTCATTCGCCTCTACACGGCTATGGATGCCTGTGGAAATGCAGTGGAGGGCTTGCAGCTCGTGTCGTTCAGCAATGCTGGCGAGTGTTCCGGTTGCACGAATGAAACCGCCTTGAACTACGACGCTTCTGCGGTGCTCAACGATGGGTCTTGCGATTTCGGTGGCATCTATGACCAATCGGGTGATTGCATCTCCGACACTGACGAAGACGACGTGTGTGACCAGCTTGAAATCACAGGTTGCCAGGACACCTTGGCATGCAACTTCCTCGCTGCGGCTACCGATGCTGGACTGTGCGTTTATCCTTCTGACATCGCCCGCAACTGTGACGGGTCATGTGTCAGTGACACCGATGGAGACGGCATATGCGATGAAAACGAGTTGGCGGGCTGCATGGATACGGACGCCTGCAACTTCAGCTTGTTGGCCACCGATAGTGATCCTGGTTTGTGCAACTATGACTGCAGGGGATGCACATATGGAGATGCAGAGAATTACGATGCAACGGCGACCAGCGATGATGGCTCGTGTACGTTTGATTTGTCTGAGACCGTGGCATCAACCTGTGATGGGGACGCCAATGGAGATGGACAAATCGGCATCATGGACCTCCTGGATGTCTTGGATGGCTTTGGGTCATACTGCGAGTGATCGCGCAGCACCTTTTTTAGGATGCAGAAAGGGCGGCCCATTGGGCCGCCCTTTTTGGTGGAATGGACGGAAGAGGTGTGCGACAGACTTTGATAAAGCCGCACCAAAGACGCGGAGGAGCTTCAACACAAGGAGCCGAACAGGCTCAAAACCGCAAGGATGTCACCCACACCCACGATCCCGTCTCCATCGACATCTGCGGTGCAGGTGCCGGGCAGGTCTGCTTCGGTGCATCCAAATTGAGACAGCGCCTGCAGAATGTCATCCGTACTGATCAAGCCATCGCCGTTGAGGTCCTCAGGACAGGTGGTGGGCGCCGGGTTGATTTGGGCGGCAAAAAGGTGGTTGGTGACGGCAGCACCGGGGGCCGTGATGAGGCGCAAGTGCACCGTCCCCGCCTCGAGCGTGACACCCTCAACCGCGAGGGCGTCGCCCAGGAAATTGCCGCTGGCATCCAACCAAGCCGCCTCTGTCAGCCCCCCATTGAACCACAAGGTGTCCAAGGTGGCCAGGGAGGGGGCTGCTACTTCCAGTGCGTAGACATCGCGGTCTTCGCTGGCGTATGCCGCGTCAGTGCCTTGCTGGGACGTAAAGCCCATGCAGGTTTGTCCCGCTGAAATGGGGTAAGCCGTTTGGATGTCATCCGGCTCGTCCATTCCGCGCAGCGTGAGGGCGAGCTCGTCATTGAGTGAAGTATGAAAAACCCCATTGACAAAAAACCGTTCGCGGTGGGTCGGGTTGTACATGGCCACCATGGCATCCGAGCTAAAGGTCGACACGACGCCGTCGTCATAGGAAGTGATAAAGGCAAATTCAAGGTCGTCGGCAAGGGGCTTTTCGTTCAGTCCGACGATCATGTCTCCTTCATCGCCATCACAATTGACGTCCACATTCCAGAAATTCTGAAACAAGAAGTCCCACAGCACCCAATTGTCTTCCAACCCGCCAAACAGAAAGACACCGGGATCTCCCGAATAGAAGTAGTCCGTGCGCAAGTCCCGGACAGCATCTGACCGCTGTTCGATGTCGAACCCAAAGAGGTCTCCCAAATCTTCGAGCCAGCCGACCGAAAAATTGCTGCCGTTGTGCGGGGTGCCAGAGGTCACCAGTTTGGCGACCCTGTGGTGGGCCACACCATTTTCATCGACGGGCCAGTATTCTGGGTTTTGCAGGTACTCGCGTGCGGCGAGCCCACCCATGCTGTGGCCCACGAGAACAATCTCAGGCGCTCCCGTGGCATCGAGGATTTCGGCCACCGCATCGGCCACCGCAAGCCCTTGTTTGGCAGCAGCGGCTTGGCCGCTAAAAACGCCGTCTGAATTGGCGGCCGAGTTGGACCAACAGGACCCGCCGGCATTGCATTCGAAATTGATCCGAAAAAAATCGGCATGCCCCGCAGGCAGTGCGGTAAACGGAAGCACCTCGTCCAAGGTGGACTGGTTCGCAGAGCCATCTCCATTGAGGCAGTATTGGAGTTCTTGGCCCTCGGTGAGGCCAGCATCATTGGAGAGCAATGCGGCCATGCCACCCCAACTGCTCGCATCGCCACTCATCCCGTGCAGAAACAAGACGGGCAGGGGCAGTTGGGCGTTGTTGATGTCCACTTGTGCCCGGGCACCGGACAGGCCCAGAACGAGCATGCCTGCGCCCATCATCATACCCGCCATGCTCAAACTTGACCTCATGCTCCAATATACCCGTTTCGCTCTCTCCATCATTCTCGTCCACGAATCCAACGGTGTACCTTGCAAAGGATGGAGTTTGTCAAATTGGATGCCGCCGGAAACGACTTCATAGCCTTTGATTTGAGGGGCGCAAAGGGCGCGCCTTGGACCCCGACCCCCGCACAGACGTCCCAGTGGTGCGATCGCCGGCGTGGCATCGGTGCCGACGGGGTGTTGTTGATGCGGCCAGGGGGCGTTGGGGCCGATTTTCACCTCACTTTTTTGAACCCCGACGGCAGTGAGGCTTTTTGCGGCAATGGCGCCCGAGCGGCTTTCGCTTGGTGGCGCAGCCTATCAGACAACGCGTTCAATGAGGCCCATTTCACGGCCCTCGACGGACTTCACGAAGGACACTGGGTAGAGGGCGAGCCCTGTGTGGATTTGATGCTCACGGAGTTGCCGCGCGATACGGCCCATGGCGCTTTTGTCCACTCGGGTACGGAGCACCTTGTTTTGGGGATGCCAGGGGATGAGTTGTCCGGGCTGGACTTGGATGCCTTGGCAACACCACTGCGCCATCACGGTGATTTTGCGCCGAATGGGGTCAACGTCAATGTGGTCGCTACCACGCCGGATGCGGATGGCTTCTATGCCATGAGAACGTATGAAAAAGGGGTGGAAGGGGAGACCTTGAGTTGTGGAAGTGGCACCGTGGCCGCTGCCGCAGTATTGCGGTGGAGCTCGAGCGGGGAGGCCTTCAAGTTCCGAGCCCCTGGAGGTACCCTCGGCGTGGTTTTTGCGGACGAAAAACGCGCATGGCTGTCAGGGCCTGTGGAGATGCCATTCTCAGGAACCATCTTGCTGTCGTGAAGGAATTTTGGATTTTCACGGTGTTGATGGCGGTGCTTGGTTCGGGGGCGGGACAATCTGTTCCCTTTCCGCCTGACCCCAATGCACCATTGCGCGACTTCAGCGATGCTGCAAAAGCCAGCATTTTAACCTGCAGCCCCGGCAGCGAACTGTACAGTGCTTTTGGACACACTGCGATTCGGGTCACCGATTTGGCAGCCAACCCGCCGCTGGACCGGGTCTACAACTTTGGAACCTTTCAATTCAGTGACGGCTTCTACGGGCGCTTCATCCAAGGAGAGTTGATTTACTCCCTGAGCACGAGCACTTTTGGAGGGTTCTTGGAGGAATACATCCGGAGCGGCAGGGGCGTGAGTGAGCAAGAATTGGCCCTTTCAAACAGCGATATTGCCCGGCTGGATGCCCACCTCTTGGCCCATGCCCACCCAGACCACAGGGATTACCGCTACCTGTTTCTCTATGACAACTGCGCGACCCGCGTGATCACCGTCTTGGAAGATGTTTTCGGGTCACGCCTGACGGTGGACTGTGTGGACCGACGCGACAGCACCTTCAGGGACCTCCTGCGGGCCAAATTGGGAGGCATCCCGCTGACCCGGTTTGGCATTGATGTGGTGCTCGGGCTTCCCGTAGACGCGCCTTTAGGAAAGTGTGGTGCAGCCTTTCTGCCCGACCACCTGGCTGTGGAGCTGGAGGAAATGGTCATGGACGAGCGCACCATGGACGAGCGCCCCCTGGTCCGCACCCAACGCGAGTTGTTGCCCAGCATGTTGCCGCGTTCGCCGGACCGCGCCGGCTGGCCGGTCACGGCAGGTTGGGTCATTCTGCTGTGGTGTGGATTGGAGACGTTACTGGGCAAGCGTTGGATGCGCAGGGTGCTTCCCACCGTGACGGGGCTGGTGGGTTGCTTGCTTGCCTTTTTATGGTTTGGAACCGACCATTCCGATACCCGCTACAACCTCAACATCCTTTGGGCCTTTCCCTTGCAGTTATTGGGCCCTGGTTTGCGCGCCACTTCGCCGCTCTGGAAACGCCACCTTGGACGCGCTATGGGACTGGCTGCGGGGGGTACAGCACTGTTGAGCATGACCGACTTTACGATCAGCGTGCAGGCCTTTCATCCTGCAGTACTTCCTTTAGGTCTGGCGGTATTCCTTTGTTTTGAGCCTTGGCGTAAACCTCCATCGAAATGAGGGTTGGCATTCCATTGGTGGCCATCAGTGCGGCGCTCCTATTGTGGGGGTGTCGGAGCGAGCCGGTAACGTGGCGGACCCCCTTGCACCGGGTTGTGTTTCTGAATGACACGCTCACCTGGGGTGACGTCGTCCCCGATACTTTGTGGACCGAAGGGCAGACGGGACTCGTACTCAACGCCTCTGGCAGTTCGGCCCTTTTAAATGCCGACGCGCTGCTGCCCAACCTCGACACCAGCTGGTCTTCAGAGTTTGTCCTGCCTTTCATAGGAGGTCCAATTCCCATTGCACCCGGAGCGGAAATCTGGTCTGAAGTAGAGGCGGTCAACCTGTCTGTGCCCGACGTGGACCTGCGCCGAATCAGAATCGGGTCAGGAGCACTCATTCTAACGGCATCCAGCACAGTGCAAGGGCCATTGGAACTCAAGTACCGCATCGAAGGGGCTGTTTTTCCAGAGGGTACAAATGGAGGCAGCAACGAGGTGGTGCTGCAAATCCTCCCTGGACAGTCCACCCAATTTGTGTTGCCTCTTTCTGAAGTTGAACTTGATTTAGATGGAGATAACAACTTAGAATGGAGTAGATTGTATACGTCTTGGTCTGTCGGCGTGCCCGCAGATGTCACCGAGGACGTCGGACTCTTTGGGAGCGACATGCTCACCTTGGATGTCGGCTTTGAAGGGTTGCAAGTGGCCCAAGTGGAAGGCAGGTTCGGCTCTCGGACCTTGGAGGTGGAAGAATCGGTTTCCCTCGATGGGGACGATGCATTACAAGATGTAGAGGTGGCTTGGACGGCCCTGGAATTAGAGCTGGAATTCCTCAACACCACAGGAATGGATCTGGGCATGACCATAGGGGAAGTGTCGCGCACCGATGGGGGAGAAGTGCCCGTCGTGACCCCCCTCATCGATCCTGCATTGGCTTCCCCCATTGTGCTGCCCCGCGCAACGGTAAGCGAGACCGGTGGCATGGCGGATTGGTCCATTACTTCTTCCACTGCCGGTTATGTTTTTGGGACTGGGGATGGGAATTTACCTGAGTTTCTATCGTCGGTGCCCGATGCCTTTGCACTCCAGGCGACAGCGGAGATCAATCCGTTCGGCGATGTTTCAGGTGGGTATGACCGCATCGATTTGAGCCGTCTGCCCGAGGTCGAATGGACCCTCACTGCCCCGCTCCATGTTGGACCGTCTCGTGCGGTTTGGCTGGACACATTGAATCCGCAGTTGCCCGAGGGCATCGAATTTGACGGTGACCTCATTCTTTCGTTTTCGAATTCTTTGCCCGTAGGTGCCAGCATTGGCCTGTCTCTGGTGGATGTCCCCGACCATTTAAGCCTGCTGGCGGCGGGCATTGGTGCAACAGATTGGTTCTCCTATCCTGTGGTGGAGGTCTCCTCCGGCAATGGTGTTTCAGCGGAACCGGTGGTCTCCGAAGTCGTCCTTTCTCTGCTTCCCATTCAGTTCAGCGCATTGCGCCAAGGCGCACAACTGCAAATCCATGTGACGCTCGAGACGCCTGCGGCAGGCGCGACGTTTGATGTGGCCCAAAGTTTGGTTGTCATGGGGCACCTGGATGGTGACGCTGTACTTTCTGTCGAATGAGGGCGGCTCTGGTCATCATGTCCCTGTGGACATCAGGAATTTTTGCCCAGGGTGTGGCAGACAGTTTGCCCGCACCGATCATCCAAATGGACCTTTATGCAGAGGGCCAATGGTCGTCCAATGCGCTCAACAAATTCGTTGTGGCGGGCGTGGCATTTGGTGGAGACATTTCCTCGCCCGTGCGCTCCTTGGCGGCATTGACCCATTGGAAAGGCCAGGGCTTCGCCGGTGGCACTACCCGCAGCGGGGTGCGCATGGTCCTTCCCGCTTTGGAGTTGTTTGAGACCCAGACCCGAGGGCGCTGGAAGACGGTCATCGGTTTGGAAACTTCACAATGGGCCTCAGCCGCTTGGAGCCCGGCGGCGGCCACCCTGTTGTTTGGACGACACGGCATAGGCCAAGATGGCAGCTTGCGCGGCTCACGCTATCATTTCACTTCGGCGACATTGCTCCACATTGGCGGCATCCGGACCCTGCCTCAAACCGTGCGTGGCATCCCCATGTTGTGGTCCATGGAGTGGGGGGTGAAAATGGGAGAGTTGCACCGTTCCATTTCTGGCGGAGTTCAGCGGGGGAGCGAATACCTGTGGAACGATGAGGTGGCGGAAGGCACCTTCAATGCCATGCAATTCCAAAACCTCACCACCGGCAGCGCGGTCAGCCTCGATTTGGCCATGGTATGGGAGGAAGCCAACGGCGGCCATGGCCGGCCCGATCGTTGGTCGGTGGCCTTGCGCAACTGGGGCAGCGGTGGCCGCTGGCAAACCGAAGTGGCCAGGGTGGATACCGCATTCTCAAACGCGGGTTGGTCTTGGTTGTCTGGCAGTGGCCCCGATTTTTCGGGGGCAGTGCAGCGGGACACAGCACTGTCGGGATTTACGCGCCGACTTCCCCGCACCCTTTCTTTCCGCTGGGACCGTGAGGCGATCCGCTTGCCGGGCGTGGTATGGTCACTGACGGCAGAGAAGCTTTCCATTGCCCCACGGTGGGAGTGGACATTGGTCCGGCGCAGTGGCCGTGGCGCCCTTCAAACCGAAATCGGCCTGGCCTACGGAGGTTTTGGTGGCACGTTTATTCCATTGAATTTCAACCTGCCCTCCAAAGCCGTGCGCCAAGGCCGTCCGGGCGGCACCCTCGCCATCCGAACGCGCTGGCTGGCATTGGCCGGCACGGGCGGACGCATGGGGCTCGGATTTCATTGGCACCGCACCTTCTAACGCTTCACGAACTTCGCACCATGGAACGCAACCTTCAGAACGCCGGTTGGACGGCAGGCGACCGACTCCAGATCATCGCTGGCCCTTGTGCCATCGAAGGGGAGGACATGGCTTTTCGCATCGCGGAATCCCTGGTCGAAACCTGCGCAGCACTGGACCTGCCTTTGATTTTTAAGGGCAGCTACCGCAAGGCCAACCGATCCAGGATCGACAGCTTTACCGGCATCGGCGACGGGAGGGCACTGGCCATTCTTTCGCAGGTCAAGGAACGCTTTGGCATCCCTGTGACCACGGACATTCATACAGCCGAGGAGGCTGCCATGGCCGCCGAGCATGTGGATGTGCTCCAGATCCCCGCCTTCCTCTGCCGGCAAACGGACCTGCTGGTGGCCGCAGCGAATACAGGCAAAGTGGTCAACATCAAAAAAGGGCAGTTCCTCAGCGCGGAGTCCATGGAGCACGCGGTGGTCAAGGTGCAAGACAGTGGCAACCCCAAAGCGTGGGTCACCGAGCGCGGGACCACCTTTGGCTACCAGGACCTCGTGGTGGATTTCCGCGGGTTGGCCGCCATGCGCAGTTTCGGACCGACGATCATGGACCTGACCCACAGCTTGCAGCAGCCCAACCAGAGTTCTGGTGTGACAGGCGGACGGCCAGAATT
The DNA here is from genome assembly GCA_042095055.1 of Crocinitomicaceae bacterium. GTDB lineage: Bacteria > Bacteroidota > Bacteroidia > Flavobacteriales_D > Sanyastnellaceae > UBA8752. The sequence continues at coordinate 13,536 of JBELBZ010000044.1, forward strand.
GATCGCGCACATGGCCCGCACAGCGGTGGCTGCAGGTGCAGACGGTGTGTTTATCGAAACCCACCCCGACCCGTCGGCCGCCAAGAGCGATGGGGCCAATATGCTGGCGCTCGAGCGTTTTGCAGCATTGGCCCAACAGATGAAAACCATGCGCGAGGCTTATCTCGCAGCGACCCGTTGATGCCCATGCGTTTCCCATTCCTGTGGCTTGCATGTTGGTCCACGGTGGCTTTTGGACAAGGTCCAGACTCCATCGAGGTGCGCGTTTTTGGCGCAGAGGGAATGGACGAGGCCACAGCCGTCTGGGTGGATGATTGGGGGTGCATTTTGGCTGGCGAAACGACGTCTGCGATTTCCATGGCGGAAGGGCAGGCGCAGTGGGCGCCCGATGGGCCAGTGGGCCGCAAGGGTTTCATGGCGGTATTGGACACGGCCCTGAACCACGTTTGGTCTTTTGCTTTTGCCGGCGACCTCGAAGCGCCTGTGGGCGCCCCGTCCACCTTGGCCGTCCGGGAGGTGGTGCGCACCGCAGACTCCACAGCTTGGGTTCTGTATGACGCTCCGAGGGACGGACAGTGGATGGGACACCTGTTGGGCGTCCATCCTGAGCTTGGCATTGTCGCCGAGTTTGACCTCGAAAGCACAGGCGCGGTGACCACCTGCGGGTTGGTGCCAGCTGGAGGGGAAACCTTTATCGCCGTAGGACACCGGGAAGACAGTGCGGTGCCCTCCTCCATGGCCACTGGGCTGATGGTCGGATTGTGGACGGGAGATGCAACGGCACCGGGTTGGGCACCCCTCCCGGGCACGGAAGGCATGAAAGCCATAGGTGCAGATTGGCACAACGACACCTTGTACGTGGCCGTCCACCGCAGTGAAGTACCCGAAGCCCCGGCAGCGGTGGTGTTGGTGACCGCCGACAACGGTAATCCTGCAGTGGCAGGGTTGGCCCCCATCGCAGACCCCGCGGTCACGCTGTCCGGCATCACCGCTGGCCCGCAGGGCGTGGCATGGTCAGGCACCGTGCAGTCGGACGACGGCAGTTTGGATGCCCTCTACGGGAAGCTCGAGGTTGGCGCTGATGCCGGTACCAGCGACACTTGGTCCCACGCGTGGATTGTGGAAACGGCCAGCGAGGCAGACCGTCCCGGGCGCGCCATCCTGTGGACAGGGGTCATCCTCCAATGCGCAGGCCACATCACCACCGAAGGCGAAGAAGGCTCCGGGGCAATGGTACAGCGCAGGTTTGGTGAAACGGGGGCTTGGTTCGGGGTCCACATTTTTGGGGGCAACGGGGATGAAGACGTGCGGGCTTTGGCCCGCGACGGTCAAGGACGTCTGTATGTGGCAGGATCGAGCAGCAGCTGGACCGCATTAAATGCCGACAACGGCAGCAGCGATGCCGTTCTGTTCCGCACCACCTCCTTTGAGCTTACCCCTGATTTTGGATATGGTGAAGCAGCGTCTGTGCTGCCGGTCGACTTGGCTTTTGTCGGCATTGAGGGTTTGGAGCCCGCTTCACCCCGTCAGGTCACAGCGGTCCGCAGCGGCAGCCCCATGCCTGTGCTGCCCGGCGAAGATTGGAGGTTGTACGATGCCTCTGGGGCACTCGTGGCCCGAGGGTCCGGCGCGGCGCCCATCCCCAAATCCACAGGCCTTTTGCGCTTGAATTCAGAGGGCTTGGATGGCCTTGCTGACCGGTGGATTTGGGTGCTCGATTGACCTCCAAAGACAGGTTGGCGGTACCGACGAACCGACTATATTTGCCCTCCCGCTTCCGAAGGGAAGAGGGAAACCACCTAGTGGAGGGGGTATAGCTCAGCTGGCTAGAGCGCTTGCATGGCATGCAAGAGGTCCGGGGT
>JBELBZ010000045.1:0-5343 GCA_042095055.1 Crocinitomicaceae bacterium
ACCGTTACCGCTCCGTCTCCATTGAGGTCTCCGGTGCAGCTGCCTGTGCAGTCGAAATCCATGAGCACGAGCAGGACATCCTCAATGTCAACCAGGCCACTGCCATTGACATCTTCTGGACAGCCATTTTGGAATACCAGGCTCAATTCGACCGCCACAGGAGAGGAGCCATCGGGCTCTCTGTACTGGATGTTGCAATCAAAGACGACGGTTCCGTCGGTGGTCAATTGCGCGATGAGGACGCGTCCTTCGGCATCAGGTGCAGTGCCTGAAACGTTACCGGGGATGGCCAACCAGCTGCCGCCTGCGACTTCATCAGAGGTGATGTCGCCTCCAGATTCAAACGTCACCAAGTCCAGCCCGACTTCTTGGATGTCGCCATCAGAAGCGGATGGGCCGCCGATGGTGATCCAGCTGTCAAAGCTCAGGGATGGGAAGTCACCGTACAGCAATTCATTGATCTCGTTGGAGGTGGCACCACCCACAGGGTCTTGGTACCAAGCGGTCGATGTCGTGATGTCGATGGGGCTTTCTGGGGTGCCGTAGACCGAGAGCAGGTCGGCACCAGGGTTGCTGAAATTGGCATATACACGCCAAGTATTGAGTCCTTGGCCTGCTCCATTTTCGGTCACCAAAGCAGCGGAGAGTCCAGAGAAGCTGCCTTGAACATAGGCGCACGAACCGTCATTGTCGGTGGCGGAATCGTCGTAGTTGGCGGCATTGGGGTCGGTGCATCCCGGTATTTCATCCGAGTCACAAATTCCGTCCTCATCGACATCGGCCGTGCAGTCACCGCCACAGACATCGAGGGCGTCGAGTTGGTTGCCATTGCAGTCGCAGTCTCCTGCGGGGATCTCCGAACAGCCGCAAGCATATACAGCGCCTGGTCCATTGCAAACACCACAGGCATCGAGTTCTCCGATGCAGGGGTCAATGTCGTCGCAGATCCCGTCTGCGTCAGTATCTGCCGCACATCCTCCGCCGCAGATGCCAATGGCGTCGAGTTGGTTGCCGTCGCAGTCGCAGTCTCCGGATGGGATGTCGGTGCATCCGCAGTCATAAATGGCACCTGGTCCGTTGCACACGCCACAGGCATCCAATTCGCCGAGGCATTCGTCTTCATCGTCGCAAATGCCATCGCTGTCTGAATCGGCGGCACAGTCGCCACCACACACCCCCAAAGCGTCGTTCTGATTGCCATTGCAGTCGCAGTCACCCGCGGGAATATCAGAGCAACCGCATTCCAGCACAGCGCCAGGCCCCCCACAAATGCCACAGGCATCCAAAGACAGGCACTCGGTTGCGGTAGGGTCGTTGAAATTGCAAGCCGCAAGGTCAGAGCAGCCATCTTGGCCATCACAAATCCCGTCGCCATCGCTGTCATTGCAGGCCGATGCTCCGATCAACCGGATGTCATCGATGTAGGCCCGCTCGCCGTTTGCATTGGTCCTGGTGACCACGCGAAGCTGAACGATGTTGCCTTCGTTCACGTCCAAAGGACCCAACTGAAGTGTGCCAAAGTCATTGATCACGCTGAACAACTCCTGCGTGTTTCCATCCACTATGGCTTCGAAACGAATGAAGTCGGTGTTCTCCCAATTCCCTGCCTCTGCAAGGTTGACGTAGGCCTGCAACTCCGTAAAGTCCGAGACGTTAATCGCCCGTGAGGTCAAAGTGCAATCGAAGTCCATGTCCTTGCCTACAAACGCCGTGTCACCGTTTAAGGTGGCGGTGTAGAAATAGTCCGTTGCCGACCCGTAAGTGATGCTCCACTCGGTCTCGGATGCCGCGCTGTTGCTGTTCCCATTGTATCCGTAGCTGAGATTGGGGAATCCGCCAAAGGTTTCCTCCCAGATGGTCGTTGGACCAGAACCTTGACATCCGAAATTGGGTGCGCTGCAATTGGTGTAAACATCTCCGAGCGTCAAGGCATCCCCATCATTGCAAGCGTCACCAATCAGGATGCAAGAGCCGTCATCAGCGGTAGCCGCATCGTCGTAGTTACAGGCCGCTACATCGGTGCAGCCGTTGATCACCTCTGAAAAGTTCCAGGCCCGGAACACCAAGTTGGGATCGTCGACGTAAGGGTTGCGGTTGCCTTGGGCGGCTTCAATCCTATCGTTGCGCTGGACCTCAAATGGACTCACGGGGTCCTGAAGGTGCCATTGGTAAAGCGTTTGGGGGTCGCATACACCTGATATGTCACCTGCCTGCGTGGGGTACATCGTGTAGAAATAGTAGACCGCTCGGGCGATGTCACCTTTTTGAGATTCCCGGGGCTCCCAGACACCGTTGGACAGCTCGCTGAAGTCATCAGCATTGGTGGGGATGGTGCCCGTGCTGAAATAATTGCCTTGGGCATCAACCCCGTACCATTGGGCAGCGGCATCGTCCACCTCACCAAAGGGATTGTTGGAGCGGGCCGAATTCGGCGATTGGTGCGATGGGCGCAAGCTCCAGATGTCGGACCTCATGGGCGTCAAAGAGCCATAGAAACTCTGCGGAACGAGGTGTTCAGCGTTGATCGGGTCAGGAAATGTGACAAACTCAGAAGCCTGCTGGAAGCCGGTATATACACATGCGATTTGCCCTGCTGTTTCATCGACTGAGCCATAGAGCTGTTCGCGTGCAGTATTGTAGCCGAGGTCGCTGTGTAAACCGTCGTACCAATTGGTTTTAAGCCACTCTCTCAATGGCAACGAGGTCAAATCGGAAGGTGGAGTGGGAGGGGCGTTTGTCAGGTTTGGGCGGAGGACAAACAGGCCCTCTTCGATGTGACTGACGATGACATTGCCGGAAGCGAAAAACGGGTAGACGCTCCATGCGCCATTGAATTGGGCCGCGTCTGATGAAGGGTACACGTCGAAATGCGCCACTTCGGTCAATTGGCCACTGGAGACCGATTCTAAGTCGAGGATCCGAAGACCCGCCCTGTAGTTGGCTTGGTAGCAGTATCCCTCGTGGTTGTAGAGGTTGTGGTCAATCGCGAGTGATGAGCCCAGGTGTGTTCCGATGAGCGTGGGGTTGTCCAAGTCCAAGCAATCGAAGATGTAAGTCCGGGTATTGATGCTGCCTTGGTCCCCTTCGTCGTTGACGAGCAGGTAGCGCTGGTCTTCCGTCAGCCATCCCTGGTGGGTGTACTGGGCGGCACTGTATCCCGTATTGCTCAACAGCAGCGGATCTGCAGGATCCGTAACGTCGACGATGGCGATGGTGTTTTCGTTGAAACACAAGGCAATCTCCTTGCCCACATGCGTGGCGTCAGGACCGCTGTAGTTCACGATTTGGGCATCGTGTGTGTACCCATCTTCAGCAAAGCTTCCAATCAATGTGGGGCTTGTGGGCGTGGAGATGTCGAGAATGTGCAAGCCACCGCTGAACGTGCCTGAGCCGACTGCATAAGCGCGGCCACTTTCCTCATTGATGGCGATGTTGTGCGCATTGCCAAACCCGCCATAATGGGCGTCCTCGGTAAAGGTCTCCGGAGCATTGGTCACATCCCGAAGCCGCGTCAAATCAAACACTTGCAGCCCGTGTCCTGAAGCCTCAGAAACGATAAAGGCGTGGTTGTTGTAGACCTTGACATCCCGCCAGAGCGAAGTTCCGGTATGCGAAGGGAGCGTTCCCAAAACAACAGGCGCCGTCGGTGCGGAAACGTCCACAAAAGCCGTATTCCCGGCCATTCCTATGATGGCATATTCCTTGCCGTCTTGGGGGTCTGTCCATCCCCACAGGTCCTCGGCATCTCCACCTCCCATGGAGGAGGAAGGGACGAAGCCCATCAGGTCGACCAATTCACAAGGGTAGCCCGCAGCGAACCCGTTCTCACAAGGCGTTTGGGCCAGTGAGAACAAGGGGAGGGCCGCCAATGCGACCAGGGTATTCAGAATGCGCATTCGAAGTATCGTAGCTGATGGATGACCTGCTTGATCAGAAGCAAGAAGAACTGAATGAACCCAAGACATCCAAGATGTCAGAAACACCCACGACTCCGTCGCCATCAATGTCTCCAGTGCATGAGGGGCCAACACATCCGAAGCTGGACAACAGGATCAGGATGTCGTCGACGGCGACCAAGCCATCACCATTGACATCTTCCGGGCAATTGTTGGGGAACACCAAGGTCAGGTTGTTGGCCTGAGGGTTGGTTCCGTCGGATGCCCTGTACTGCAGGTTGCAGGTCAGGGTCACGGTTCCTGAGGTGGTGAATTGTCCAATCAAAACGCGGCCTTGAGCATCGGGGAAAGCCGTAGCCTGTTGGTTGGGGAAAACAAACCAGCTGCCACCCGTAATCGGGTCCGAATTCAGTGCGCCACCGGATTCAAAGACGGTAAAGTCGAGGCCGGCGTTTTGGATGTCTACTCCTGAATTGTCCGAGGCTCCGATGGTGACGAAACTGTCCCACTCTGCGTTGGGCACATTAGGGAAAATCAGCGGGTTGATGGAGTTTGAGGTCGGACCGCCAAAGTCGTCTTGATAGAACGGTTCAGTGGAGGAGATGCTCAAAGGATCACCGGCGGTTCCGAAGATGGAGACCAATTGATCGTTGGGGTTGCTGAACTGCGCATAAACCCTGAAAGTATGGGTTCCAGCTTCAACGCTGTTCAATTCATAAGCCTCAGCCACCAGTCCTTCAAAAGAGGCAGGCAAATAGGTGCAGCTGCCGTCGTTGTCAGTAGCCACGGGGTCATAGTTGTCTGCGAGGGGGTCATCGCATCCGGCCACCTCGTCGATGTCACACACACCGTCTGAGTCAATGTCCGAAGTACAGTCTCCACCGCAAACGCCCGCAGCATCCAGTTGGTTGCCGTCACAGTCGCAGTCACCTGCTGGAATTTCCGCACATCCGCAATCGTAGATGGCGCCCGGCCCATTGCAGACACCACAGGCATCGAGGGTGCCAATGCAGCTGTCGATGTCATCGCAAATGCCGTCGCTGTCTGCATCTGCGGTGCAGGTTCCTCCGCACACGTCGAGGGCGTCGAGTTGGTTCCCGTCGCAGTCGCAATCTCCAGCAGGGATTTCGGTACATCCGCAACCGTAGATGGCGCCAGGTCCATTGCATATGCCACAGGCGTCCAGCGTTCCGATACACGGATCGACATCGTCACAGATGCCGTCGCTGTCTGCATCTGCGGTGCAGGTTCCTCCGCACACGTTGAGGGCGTCGAGTTGGTTCCCGTCGCAGTCGCAATCACCGGCAGGGATTTCGGTGCATCCACAATCCAAAATGGCACCCGGTCCGTTGCATACGCCACAGGCGTCAAGGTCTCCCACGCAGTCGTCTACGTCGTCACAGATTCCATCGGCGTCGACGTCAGCAGTGCAACTACCGCCGCATAC
>JBELBZ010000045.1:5443-15388 GCA_042095055.1 Crocinitomicaceae bacterium
CGTCGACGTCAGCAGTGCAACTACCGCCGCATACGTTGAGGGCATCGAGCTGGTTGCCGTTACAGTCGCAGTCACCCGTGGGAATGTCATTGCAACCACATTCGAAAATGGCACCCGGTCCATTGCATGTGCCGCAGGCGTCGAGGTCTCCCACGCAGTCATCTACGTCGTCACAAATGCCGTCGCTGTCTGCATCTGCGGTGCAGGATCCACCGCAAACACCGATGGCATCCTCAACGTTGCCGTCGCAGTCGCAATCTCCAGCAGGGATTTCGGTACATCCGCAATCGTAGATGGCGCCAGGGCCATTGCATATGCCACAGGCGTCCACTTCACCGATACACGGATCGACATCGTCACAGATGCCGTCGCTGTCTGCATCTGCACTGCAGGTTCCACCACAGACGCCGATGGCGTCTGCTTGGTTTCCGTCACAGTCACAATCACCGGCAGGGATTTCGGTGCATCCACAATCCAAAATGGCACCCGGTCCGTTGCATACGCCACAGGCGTCAAGGTCTCCCACGCAGTCGTCTACGTCGTCACAGATTCCATCGGCGTCGACGTCAGCAGTGCAACTACCGCCGCATACGTTGAGGGCATCGAGCTGGTTTCCATTGCAGTCGCAGTCACCCGCAGGAATGTCATTGCATCCACATTCGTAGATCGCACCTGGTCCATCACACACGCCACAGGCATCCTCAAACAAGCAAGAAGTGGCTGCGGGGTCGGCGAAGTTGCAGGCGCTCAAGTCAGAGCAGAGGTCATCGTCGTTGCAAATGCCATCGCCGTCGGAGTCCACACAATTGGGAACACCGAAGAGGTAGATGTCATCAAAAGCAATGCGTTCGTTGTTTGCGTTGGTCCTCAGGACCACCCTGAATTGAAGGGTGGTTCCATCAGAGATTGACACTTGATTCAAGCTGGCAGAAGTGAAGTCATTCACCTGTGAATACAAGGTCGTCGTCTGTCCATCCATGATGGCTTCAAAGCGAATAAAATCGGAGTTTTCGAGCCCCCCGACTTCCGAGAATTCGGCGCTGACCTCCAGTTCTGTGTGTCCGCTGACATCAATTTCACGTGACGTCCAGATGCAATCGGCATCTGTGTCGCGGCCTTGGAAAATGGTGTCTCCCGACAAAACCGTCATAAACCAGTCCGTAGCACCACCATATTGAATGCTCCACTCGGTCTCAAGAGCAGCAGTGTTGCTTGAACCCGTCCAGCCGTAGTTCAGCACAGGCTCATCGCCGAACGTCTCTTTCCAGATGACTTCGGGACCTACACCTTGGCAACCGAAGTTGGGGAGCGCACAGTTTGTATACACATCACCCAAGGTCAATGCATTGCCGTCGTTGCAGGCATCGCCGACGAAGATGCACGAGCCATCGTCGTCCGTGGCATTGATGTCATAGTTACAGGCCGCTTCATTTTCGCACCCTGGAATTTCAGCGTTATCGCAGACGCCGTCTCCATCGACATCGGCGGGGCAGTCTCCATTGCACACGCCCAATGCATCGAATTGGCCGACGCAATCGTCTACGTCATCGCAAATGCCATCGATGTCGGCGTCAGCCGCACAGTCACCATTGCAAACGCCAATGGCATCCAAGTTGCCCACGCAATCGTCGACGTCGTCACAAATGCCATCGATGTCGGCATCTGCCAAGCAGTCGCCTCCACATACGCCAAGAGCGTCGAGCTGGTTGCCGTTGCAGTCGCAATCGCCAGCCGGAATGCCGGGGCCATTGCAGACGCCACAAGCGTCCAAATCACCCACACAGGTATCCACATCGTCACAGATGCCATCTGAATCGCTGTCACCGGTGCAGTCCCCTCCACATTCGCCAATGGCGTCCACTACGTTGCCATTGCAATCACAGTCTCCACTGGGAATATCGGCACAACCGCAATCGTAAATGGCGCCAGGGCCATTGCAGATGCCACAGGCGTCCACTGTGCCGATACACGGGTCGACATCGTCACAGATACCGTCGCTGTCTGCATCTGCAGTGCAGGATCCGCCGCACACGCCGATGGCGTCTTCTTGGTTTCCATTGCAATCACAATCGCCTGCAGGAATATCCGTACAGCCACATTCCAACACGGCTCCTGGACCACCACAAACACCACAAGCGTCGTCCACAGTACAAGACCCGTCGTCCACAGTGGCCGTCGCGTCATAGTTACATGCGTCCGGATCTGTACATCCTGGAACGTCAGAGGCTGCAACGCAAAAGTCAAATGTGTCGGTGGTGGTGAAGGTTCCGCCCGTCTGGATGACAACTCCACATTGAGTCAAAGAGTAGCTTCCATTTCCAAATGAACAGCAGATGCCGTCTCCATAGCTGTCGTTGACAGTCAAGGTGTAACATCCTTCGTCCAGTGTCGTGGACGCTGAAATGGGCGTGCTGTTATTGTTGGTATATGGTCCACCAGAGAGCACGGTAGTGCCGTTTGCATCGGTAATGGCCCATGTCGTCTCGGACCCATAATTGTCCGGGGTCAAATCAAATGTGATTTCGCTTTGGTTTCCGGCCACACAGCTTCCATCATCCAAGGTGGCTGAGGGATCATAGTTACAAGCTGAGGCGTTGGTACACCCGTAGCAACTAAAGTCGCATGTCCCGTCGTCATTCAGGGCGTTGGAATCGAAGTTGCAGGCGGTGTCATCGGTACAGCCGCAGCTTTCTGTGCAAGGGGGCGCACAACCATTGGAGCTGAGCAATCCCTCTCTGAAACCACCGGGTTGAAACAAGGCCAACATGCGGTCCGTTTGTCCCTGTGTAAAAAGGTTCATGCATCCGTCGTCTGAGTAGTCCATGTAGTTTTGGACCATGTCCGTGGTATTGCAGGCCACGTTGCCCAGTGCACAACCGTAGTTTGGACCGTCAGAATCGGGTGTGTCATTCACAAAATCGGAGGCGCCACATGCTCCATCGCCCCAAATGTGGCGGAGGTTGAGCCAGTGACCCACCTCGTGTGTTGCAGTCCGGCCAAGATCAAAGGGTGCTGTGGCAGTTCCGTTGGTTCCTGTGTATTGGTATCCGCACACCACACCATCGGTGGCTGCACCTCCGCCTGGGAATTGGGCGTATCCCAAAATGCCGCCGCCAATGTTGCATACCCAGAAGTTCAAGTACTCATCTGCTGGCCAAGCGTCCGAACCTCCTGATGATGCTGATTTTACAGCGTCGTTGGTGCCAAAGCCATTCACTGTTGTAGAGACCCTCAAAATTCCGTTAGAAGGGTTTCCTTGGGGATCAAAACTGGCCAAGCAGAATTCGATTTCAGTATCGGCCGCTTGAGGCCAAATGTCATCGACGTCGGAATTCAACCTCCGGAAATCCGCGTTGAGCACATCCAGTTGGCTTTGAATCTGAGCGTCAGAAATGTTTTCTGTTGAAGTGCGGTAGACGACGTGAAACACCACAGGAATGGTCACCACGGCGTTTTGATTTGCAGCGCGTTGTTGGGCTACAATGGGCGCCCATTGAGCGGTGTGTTGCTCAATACGCTCTGTTTCCGAAGCGTATTTCGTCAGGCCCATCATTTGCACATGTTTCTCGTGCGCAAAACATGTGCGCTCAGCAGGAACTGAATTTTGAGAATCTGATGAGGAAAGCCCGGCGGTTTGGGCGAAGGTTACCGTACATGCAATTTGTACAGCGGTCAATAGGCTCAGTGAGATAAGGCGGTCCATGAGGTAAGTTAATTCCTACAATTTACGAGGGGCGCGGTGAAAAAAAACACGGAGTGCTGTAAATCCCAAGGTCAAAATTTGTAATTGAGTGTAAGTGTGTTACTTGAGGCGGTGTTTTGGACGGAAAACCTACCGTTATTCCATGATAAATGGGGCCAATGCGGGAATTGTGCGTTCTAAGCCCCCAATCCTGTTCATTCGTATAACATAAGTATAAAACAGACGAAAAGGCAACGGCAGCGAAGTGTAGCCCTCTTATGACCGAGGTCGGCCTTTCATGCTATAATTTTACGTGTAGAGCCAAACCAAATGCTGCACTGGAGTCTCATCGTCGTTGCCCTCATTTTTGGAGGGCTAAAAGGGGAGGACTCCCCTGAGGACGCGTGGCTTCAAGTGGAAATTGCCATGGCCGATGACGGCTTCATGTGTCCTTTTTTGACCCCCATGTTCATTGGGATTCTGGAGGACAAAGGCGCCAATTGGGTGGTGTGCCGACCCCAAGAAAGTGAGGTGGCGTTTTGTGTGCCCTTGGATATGGCCAGAAGCCAAGAGGGGTACATCGACTGGTTGGAGAAGCTGGGTTACCAGCGACACCAGGTGAATTTTCTGCAGTTCGACACACTGTTGGTACAACCCCAAGTACCCACCCCATGAGCTGGTCTGTGCGTGTGTCCCTTGTGGTGCTGATTTTGTGCGCCTTTGGGGATGTTCAGGGCCAAGGGGCATTGAGCCAAACGTTTTTGCGGCGTTACAATTTGGACGCCATGCAGGGCGGCTTGGCCATCACCACTGCAGCAGATGGTGGGTTTATAGCCACTGGACAGCACCAAAACAATGGCAGTGCGGGGGGGTGTGATGTTTTTGTCTACAAGGTGGATGCCTGCGGCAACAGGGAGTGGTTCAACTTGTACGGCGGTGCGGAGTCCGAAGGAGGCAAGAGCATAGAGCCCACGTCAGATGGCGGTTACATCATTGGTGGGTCTCGGGCAACCTTGGTTGGGGTGGATTCATTTGGCAACAACATCACTGAAGATCAGGGCTTTGTGATGAAGATTGCAGGCGACGGAACGTTGGAGTGGTATTCTTTTCTCGCCGATGTGGCCTGGATATTCGATGTGCAGCCTTTGGCCTCAGGGTTCATTGCCGTCGGGCAAGCTTCAGGTCGGCCTGTTTTGGTGCGACTCGACGATACAGGCGGGGTGTTGTGGGCGAAGCGGTACCCTTCGTTGAGCGAAAATGCGCTCACCGTCGCTCCACTGGCTGATGGAGGCTTCTTCTTTGTTGCGAACCAGCCATTGAGCGGCCGAGATGTGGAGGTGGCTCGGGTGGACGCCTTGGGCAATCCAATGTGGATGAAAAGCTTCGGGGCAGGGTTCGATCCCAACGAACACATCGCCTGGGGATGCAACGCCTTGGTTCAGGAAAATGAAGGGGTGGCCTATGTCATGGGGCCCACCACCTCGGGCGGCATAGGCGGCGAAGACATTCTGTTGATGAAGCTCAACCTGGATACGGGAGCGCCTGTTTGGTCGCGGGCGTACGGAAGTCTCGGAGATGATTTGGGCAGGGACCTCATTTTTGTCCCAGGAGGGATTGCTTTTTTGGGCAGCAGCGATGGCTTCGGAGGAACGGTGGCCGAGCATCCTGATGCATTGAGCCAAAGCATGGAGGAGCAAGACATTTTTCTTGCAAAAATGAACGCTTCGGGCTTCGTGAATTGGGCGCAGTCTTACGGGGGCAATGAGCGAGACAAAGCAGTGGGGGTCCGGTATGACAACGAATTGGGCTACACCATTTCTGCCTATACCTCATCGGGTGTCTTTGGAAATGAGGGCGGTTCGATGGACCCTTTGTTCATTCGGGCAGATTTCCAAGGCATGGTGTCGTGTCAGAATATTCCTGTCAACATGATCAGCGTTCCCGTCAGCGTCAGCGTTGGTGACCTGTCTAATTCGGAGCCGTTTGCTACTTCAAGTTTCTCTGCTTCTGTGACCGTTTCTGCCTTTGAACCCGAAGATGTATACCAGTGTCAGGAGTGTTTCAATGAGCCCGAATTTGAATTCAATGCTACAGACTTCTGTGTGGGCGACACGCTGACCTTGGTCAACTCCACCCAGGTGGGGCTGCGCTGCCAGCAATTGTGGGAATTGCAAGGAACGGTCAGCGGCGCTGAATTGCTCCCAGGGACGGAGGATACATTGAAGTTGGTCTTTGATCAACCGGGGATATTGGCAGTGGCGCTGACCTCGCAGTGCAGTGGGGCAGTCAGCTGGACAGCAGAGTTCGAGTGGCATGGGGTTGAGGCGGCGGCATTTTCACCGGACACCTACAACGGGTTTGAGGTGTCATGTGCGGGAGCTTCAGACGGGAGCATTACAGAAGCTGCCGTGGGCGGATTTTTGGAGGGGGGAGGCTATGAATGGCAGTGGCAGACATCCAATGAAGTCCCTGTAGATACCTCTGGCTTGTCCGCGGGCAGTTACAAAGGTGTTGTGACAGACATGATCGGATGCACCGACACCATTGAAGTCGTTTTGACTGCTCCCTCCGAATTGAGTGTCATGGCCACTGCCGTTTCTGATTTCAATGGGTACGCTGTGCGTTGCTTCGACTCAGAAGACGGTGTGGTGTCCTTGGATGCCAATGGGGGCATTCCCAATTATGCCTTTCCCGCCGAAAATGGAGCGGCTTCGAGCGATACGCTTTCCGGTTTGTCGGCTGGATTGAACGTATTTACTGTGGTCGATGCCAACGGTTGTACCGCCCAAGACACGGTGATCTTGTCTTCACCTTCTCCACCCTTGCTGGTACTCAATGCAGAGGCGGATACGTGTTTGTCGGGTCAAGGAATGCTGCGGGCTGACTTTGGGGTGGATGTGCCACCGGCAACGGTCATTTGGCCCGACGGGTTTGGACAGCCCGATGCGTTGACCGCATTCTCCGAGCTCCAGACGGGGCTCGAATCGGGGGTGTATGAAGTAGAGCTATTGGATGGCAATGGCTGCCTCACAACACTGCAGTCCGAGGTTACGGCAACCTATCCGGCAGAAGTTTCTTTTATCACCGGTCCAGCTGAAGTCTGCTTCCCCGGAGCTGATGTTGAATTTTTGGACCTGACTGCGGATGAAGTCAGTTTCAGGCGTTGGGATTTTGGCGATGGCAGCGCAGCCAGTGTGACAGGTGAATTCGAGGAGGCCACCCACACCTATTTGTCGGCAGGCAGTTTCGAGGTGGAGTTGTCCGTGATCAATGACGAAGGCTGCCTGTCCTCCGCCACTGAGGTGGTCGAAGTCAACGACGGCATGTCGGTGTATGTGCCCACGGCATTCACGCCCGACAACGATGGGCTCAACGATGGGTTCGGCCCTGTGATGACAGGCGTGGAATCCTTCTCTATGTGGGTGTACAACCGCTGGGGAGATCCCGTTTTTGAGACCGATGAGCCAGAGTTGTGGTGGAATGGAAGTCCGGACAACGCCGGACGCTCCTCCAAGACAGAGATGTTCGCTTGGCGCATTGAAGCTGAGGGGACCTGTGATGCCTTTGAGGTGTATACGGGGACGGTCGTTGTCCTGCGCTGAGGCAAGCCATCTTTTGGTTTTGGTTAGCTTTCAAACATGAACCGTTTCATCTCTGCCCTATTTGGCTTTGGGGCATGCGTGCTCTTGCTCATGTCATCGGGTTGTTCTTCCAACAAAAGGCTCGGAGAGTCGCGGATTGAAGCCCGCCGTTACAGCAAGGGCTGGCACGTCAACAACGCCAGCTCTTCTTCACGCACCTTGGCGCATGCTGCGTTGCCTGCAGAAGAGCCTGTGGTGATCCAGCGTCCAAGCGTGTTGAAAGAGGAGGGCAGTGATGTGTTGGCAGACGCCGGTGACATGGTCTTTTTCGATGATCAGAACACGTGGCCTTCTCCCGACCCTTCTGTGCTTGAAGCGGGGGTGGCCGATGGCCAAGGCGATTTCATCGGAAACCGCCATCCTCATGATCAGGCTGCCTTGCCGTCATCATCAGCATTTCCCGATGAGGTGAACGGTGTGTTCTTTCCCTTCGATGAGAGCGAGCCAGAAACAGCAGGACTTCCCGAAGCTGAAGCCGGTCGTCACCCCGATGCTGTTCCGGGTTTTATTCTGTCGCTCGGATGGCTCATGGGCTTGCTTGCAACCGTCGTGTTGGATGGGCTTGGGTCCGCCAATCCAGGCATTGCTTTTGGTCTGGGGCTGTTGGTGAGCTTGGCTGGATATTTCCTTTCTCGGTCTGCTTACCGGGTTTCTAAGGCAAATCCCGAACGCTACCCGCGACCTGGACTCTCCGAATCCGCCAGGTGGATTGCAGGATTCCCTGTGTTGTTGGGAGTCATCTACCTCGCAGTGGTTGTCTTGGTATGGGTCATCATCTTGGGCGTTTTCCTGGGAAATTGGTAAAGAGCAAGCCCCATCAAGGGCAACCCGTCAAGGGCAAGGCTCGCCAAAGGAGGAAAGCATCATCAAGATATCAGTGACACCGGTAATTCCGTCTCCGTCGAGGTCACCTTGGCAGTCGGATCCAGTGCATCCGAAGTTGCCCAGTGACACCAGTACGTCGCTTACCGTGATGATGTTGTCCCCATCGAAATCACCTGGACAAAGCGCAGGGTATTCGCACGTGCCGTTGTCGTCAGTAGCATTGGGGTCGTAGTTGTCCGCCTCTGGGTCCGTACATCCGGGAACTTCCTGGTCATCGCAGACGCCGTCGCCGTCTGTGTCGGCCGTGCAATCTCCGCCGCAAACGCCCAAGGCATCATCAAACAGGCAGGAGCCGTCGTCCAGTGTTGCATTGGCGTCATAGTTGCACGCGGAGGGTTCCGTGCAACCGGGGATGTCGGGGTTTCCGCCATCGGGACACACGTCATTGAGGGTCCAGGTGGCGTCATAGGTCACAGCACTGCTGGAGCTGTAGCCATTGAACATCGAAAAGCTCCAGGTGCCACTGCCGCTCAGTGACGTGCCGCTCAAATCGACCGTTGCAGTGTAGGTTCCGCTCGTGGCAGTGTTCCAGTCTGACGGCCAAATGGTCGAATAATTGCCGATGCTGCTGCATCCTGCAGGCGAAGCGTTGTAGCCGCCAAAGGACACGCAAACCCCATTCGGGTCCGTGATGGTAAAGGCCATATCAGCAGGCCAGCTTCCACCGGCACCTGTGAAGTTCAAGGTGATGTCAAAGGTGGAAGGCGAGGGATTGCCCGTAGCGCTATACAACAGAGGCGCGCTGGATTCAGAGGCGCTCAGTGTGGCCGTTTGGCTGCCATCCAAAGCACAGTCACAGCCGAAATTGGGGTCCGGTGCAATGCATGAGCCATCGTCGATGGTCGCTGAAGGATCGTAGTTACAGGCATTGGAGTCCGTGCAACCATAGCAGCCAAAGTCACAAGAGCCGTCATCGTTCAAGGCATTCTCATCGTAGTTGCAAGCGGTTGCATCGGTGCATCCACATGCCACATCGCACGGCGGTGTGATGTTGGGGCGCAAAACGTACAGTCCTTCCTCGATGTGGCTCACGATGACATTGCCCGAACCGAAATAGGGGTAGTTGCTCCATGTGCCATTGAATTGGGCAGAGTTGCTGGCAGGGTAAACGTCAAAGAAGGCCACTTCTTCGAGTTGGCCCTGGGCGACGTTGGTCAAGTCCAAAATCCGCAAGCCCGCGCGGTAGTTGGATTGGTAGACCAGGCCTTCATGGGTGTAGAGGTTGTGGTCGATGGCAGGGGTGGAGCCCAGGTGTGTGCCAATCAGGCTCACATTGTTGAGGTCCTGCACGTCAAAGATGTAAGTCCGGGTATTCACGCTGCCCTCATCGAGCTCGTCGTTGACGAGCAAGTACTTGTGGTCTTCAGTTAGCCAACCTTGGTGGGTGTATGCTGAAGTGCTGTAGCCTGTAGCGCTGATTTGCACCGGATCGGTGGCATCGGTTACGTCCACGATGGTGACGGTGTTTTCATTGAAACAGAACGCGATTTCACTGTTCGCATACTGGGCGTCTGGGCCGATGTAATTGACAATTTGAGCATCGTGTGAATACCCGTCTTCGGCAAAACTGCCGATCAAAGTGGGATTCAACGGGTTGCTGATGTCGATGATGTTCAGTCCGCCCGAGAACGTTCCGGCGCCGATGGGGTAAGCCCTACCGGACTCCTCATTGATGGCAATGTTGTGGCAACTGCCAAAACCGCCATAATGCGCATCGGAACTGAACGTTGCAGGAGG
>JBELBZ010000046.1:0-14309 GCA_042095055.1 Crocinitomicaceae bacterium
TGTGGCAACTGCCAAAACCGCCATAATGCGCATCGGAACTGAACGTTGCAGGAGGGTTCGCCACATTGCGCAGATTGGTCAAATCAAACACCTGCATGCCGTGGCCACTGGCCTCCGAAACGATGAAGGCGTGGTCTGCATACACCTTGATGTCCCTCCAAGAAGAGCTCACCGTGTGGGTGGGGAGTTCTCCCAAGAACACCGGGTTGTTGGGGTCGGTAATGTCAATGAATGCCGTACCCGTGGTTTTGCCCAAGAGGGCATATTCCTTGCCGTCGAGCGGGTCGGTCCATCCCCAAATGTCATTCATCTCTCCTCCGCCAACTGCAGTGGTATTCATGTGTGACATCAAGTCGACTTGATCGCAAGGATAAATGCCGGCAAACCCATTGACACAGGGCTCGGAAGGAGGGGTGGAGGGGTCGCAAATGCCATCTCCGTCCACATCGAATTGACAGTCGCCGTTGCACACGCCGAGGGCGTCTGGTTGACCAACACAATCGTCCACGTCGTCGCAGATCCCATCGGCGTCGAGGTCTGCTCCGCAAGAACCACCACATACGCCAAGGGCATCGAGTTGGGTGCCATTGCAGTCGCAATCTCCAGTGGGGATGTCAGAGCATCCGCAATCCAGAACGGCTCCGGGGCCACCACATTCTCCGCAGGCATCCACAACGGCACATGAGCCGTCATCCACTTCTGCTGTGCTGTCATAGTTGCATGCCGTGGGGTCGGTGCAGCCTTCAAGGGTGGAAGGTTCTACACAGAAGTTGCTGGACTCCGAGGTTGTAAAGCTGCCGCCAGAAGCCACGACTTCTCCGTTTACTGTGAGCGCATAACTGCCATTGCCAAAACCACAGCAAATGCCATCTCCATAACTGTCGTTGATGGTCAGGGTGAAGCACGCGGAATTGGCGCATACGAGCTCGCTGGAGGTATATGCCGTTCCAGAGGTTCCGTAGGGGCCTCCCGACATGACCACAGCACCCGTGGCATCGTTGACCACAGACCATGTTGTTTCGCCTGGATAGTTGTCGGTATTCACCGTCATTTCGAAGGCTTGCGGGGTGCCAGAAACACAAGACCCGTCGTTGATGGTCGCGTCGGCGTCGTAGTTGCAAGCATTGGAATCGGTGCACCCATAACAACTGAAGTCGCAGGACCCATCGTCGTTCAAGGCATTCGCGTCAAAGTTGCAGGCAGCATCGTCGGTGCATCCACAGGAAACCTCACACGGGGGTGCGCAACCATTGGAATTCAACAAGCTGGCGCGTTCTCCGCCAGGTTGGAACAGCGCTTGCATGCGCACGGCCTGTCCAGCGGTGAACAGGTTCATGCAGGCGTCCTGCGAGTAGTCCATGTAGTTCTGCACCATATCAACCGTACCGCAGCTTTCGTGGCCGATGGCACAGTTGAAGTTCGAGGCGTCAGATTCGGGGGTGTCGGACACGCCGTCGTCCACTCCGCAACCTCCATCTCCCCAGATGTGCCGCAAATCCAGCCAGTGGCCGACCTCATGGGTTCCGGTGCGGCCGAGGTTGTAAATGCCGGCGCCGGGACCGTTGTTGCCCACGAATGGATATCCACACACCACACCATCGGTGGCCGCAGCACCTCCTGGGAATTGAGCGTATCCGAGCAAGCCTCCACCCAAATTGCACACCCAGAAATTCAAATAATCGGAGGCGGGCCATGCATCAGATCCACCTTGAGCGGTGAATTTCATGGCATTGTTGGATCCAAAGCTGGAAACGGTGGTCGGAACCCGCAAAATGCCATTGGTGGGCGCGCCGTCGGGGTCAAAGGAGGCCAGGCAGAATTCAATCTCAGTGTCTGCGGCCTGCGACCAGATGTTGTCAGCGTCGCTGTTGAGGCGCCGAAAGTCGTCATTCAAGGTTTGCAATTGCTCCAGAATTTCGCTGTCCGCGATGTTTTCTGTGCTGTTGGCATACAAAACGTGAAACACCACAGGGATGGTCACCACAACGCTTTGACCGGTGGCCCGCTGTTGCTCCACAATGGGCTCCCATTCAGCCCTGTGGCTGTCGATGCGCCCGCGTGCTTCTGCGTACTTCTGTAGCCCCATCATCTCGATGTGCTTTTCATGGGTAGCGCAAGTCCGTTGCGGAGAGGTGTTGGTGGCGGTTTCAGAACCGGTCAACGAGGACGCTTGGGCGAAAGCAAAGCCCGACAGCATGGTCAGGAGGGTAAGGATGGGAAACTTCATGCCTTTGGTTTAGTGCGCTGGTGAAGACGCAACATCAATTTACGACGCAGAAGAGGCCCGCGGGCAATGAGATTTGTCATCGCAGCCGATGTGTAACCTGTAAAATCAACTCAACGTAAGGGTATGAAACCCCTGTTCTGATGAAATGTTTGAATACCTGGAGCCAAAGGCCTTTGCACCTGCTGGTGCCCCGCTTGGTCGGAGCCGCCGTATTCATGGGGGTATGGTCATGCGGTGAAGTCTTGGCACAGAGTCCTTGTCCCCCATTTGAGCCTGGTGATTTTCGAACCCAGACCCAAGGGGGATGGGGCATTGCGGAATGCTCGGGTTCAAATCCCGGTTGTTACCTCCAGGCCCAATTCAATGCGGCTTTTCCCGAAGGTGTCACCTTGGGGTGTGGCGATGGATACCAATGGTCATTCGCAGATGCAGCAAGTGTTGCAGCATTTCTGCCCCAAGGCGGTCCCGCATCTGTTTTCACTTTTGACGCGGAAAACCCAACGGGTGCTGCCGGTGTGCTGTCAGGACAGCTCTTGGCGGCGAAACTGTCGCTGGGGTTCGATGGCGTTGATGAGGATTTCGGAGCTGCTGACACAGCTTTGCAAGCGCTGGTTTTCGCTCAGGGCCCTTTTGCCGGATGGACCGTTGAAGCGCTCATTGATACCGCAGACGGGATCATCGGAGGTTGCATAACCACGGAGGTTGCGCTCTCTGAACTGGTGGAAGCGCTGACGCAGCTCAATGAGGCTTTTGTCGACGGTGAAGGGATCACCGAGGACCTCATTTGGCCGGGATGTGAGCAAGACGAAGAAGGGGAGGAGGATTGCAATGACTGCGCGCAAACTGTATGCTCCTTGGACGTGAATTGCCCGGATGCAGTGACTTTAGGCTGCTTGGTGGCGGCCGATACTTCTGTGCTGTCGCTGGGTTTGCCCCAGGTGACTTACACCTGCTGTTCCACCGAGGTGGCCTCGGGCCTCTTGGTCTGCGATACGGTCGTCCCAACGTTGTCATGGACCTGGTCTGACATCACCTTTGGAAGCTGCCCCGTGACCGTGGTCCGCACTTTCACAGCTCAATGGTCCCATGCGGACTTTGACACCACACTGTCTTGCACGCAAACGCTTCTGCTGAGCGACACAGCGGCACCGGTCATCACCTGTCCACCCGATGCAGAGCTGGGCTGTGGTGATGCACCTGACCCGGACTCTACGGGGTGGGCCACTGCCACGGACGCCTGCGGAACGGTCGTCGTGACCTATTCAGATGCGGCCCTGGAACTTTCTCAAGAAAATGCGGAGGGCATCTTGAGGGTGTGGACGGCCACGGACGCCTGCGGCAATTCAGCCTCATGCGAGCAGGCCATTGCGTTGCCCGATTTCACTGCCCCGACCATCGAGTTGGTGTGTCCGCCAGATACCCAGCTGACCTTTGATGGCGGTTGCAATGACCCGTTGGAATTGCAGCTCTATGGAGAAGCCACCGCCGCGGCCACCGATGCGTTGGACCCGAATCCAACCGTGGAGGTTGCGTTTGAGGACCAAGTGTCCTCCCCATGCAATGGCCAGACCGTGGTGGAGCGGACCTGGACGGCCACCGCCACAGATGCTTGCGGAAACTCCGTCATGGCCACTTGCCTTCAGACCATCACGGTGACCGATTCGGAAGCGCCTGTATTTGTAAATACCTGTGGATTGGCCAACGGCGAAGTCATCGAAGTCTGTTGCTCTTCGGATGGGACCGCGACCTTGCCACCGCCTTGTCTGGTCACCGTTGCCGACAATTGCGGAGCAACGGTGGTCTACAGTGAAACCGCGACCAGCGGATATGCCCCGGTCCCCGGTGCCCAACAGGCTTGCGCAGCCCAGCAACCTGAGCCCTTTGAAAATGGACGGACTTGCGAAGGCGACACGGCCCATGCGCTCCGGTTGTTCTGCTTTCCAGGCTCGGACGAGCAGGTGGCCTACTTTACCGGCATGGGGGTGGGGGAAGTGCAGGTGTTCGACGACGCCACCTGGAGCCTGACCTGGTCTGTGATGGCCTTGGACAACCCCAATGCCGGCTTTGACATCACCGCTCATTTCAGCGAGGGCCTCGATTGGGCAGGGTGGAACAACCGTGGCATTCCCTCTGGCTTTAAAGGGGCCTGTGCGGACCTTTCTCAGGCCCAGAATTGGATGTATTACATCTTGGACCAAGGCACCCTCACCGGTTGGGGGGAATATGCGGGGTCCGCATTGACCTTGTCCCATCAGCCCGAGAGCAAGTTCTACGGGACGCAGGTGGGCGAGGGGGCCAACCAACACAATGCCGATTACGGCTTCGGCAGCACTTTGACCTATTCGGGAGATGTGGTGGACAATGGTGTTGTCGTTGCGACCGACATCCAATGCTGTGGCGATTTGCACGGAGAAATCGAGTGCTGTTTGCCCTTCACGGTGACCCGAACATACACGGCGACGGATTGCGCAGGCAACACGGCGACGTTCAGTTACCAATTGCAGTCCTCAGGTGACCCCTGTCCCGAATTGGAAGGCGGAACGGCAGACCGCACAGAAGCGCTGCCACAAGGCCGCTCAGGTCACATTCAAATGACGGGGCTGTCTCCCAATCCTGCGGCCGGCGACGTCGTGCTGCGCTTCGCAGTGGAAGAGCCGCTCCGCGTGCACGCGACAGTGTTGGATATGGCCGGACAGAAGGTCCGCGATCTCGGAACGACCGATGCCCATCCCGATGCCGAATGCGTGGTGTCCTTTGATGTATCCAACATCCCGGCAGGGCTCTATCAGTTGCATTTAACCGCGGCAGGGGAACAGGCCACACAAAGTCTCCTTGTTGCTCATTGAGCAGGGGGGTGCGGGGTGAACGTGGGAGGCACGCGGTGTGTCATCGCAGCCAAGGCCCCATAGCATCGGGTGTCCCTGTTTACTCCCTGTTCCGGTCGTTGCGTTGCGTATTTGGCGCGAGGCTTCGGCCGCTGTACTTCATGGTGGACAGCTGGCTGCCATTGGCATCGACAAGCCGCAAGAACAGCGTGCCATCCGTGGGCAATGTCCAAGTCGTCCAAGGCCCGGACAGCGTCAGGGCATCCACCCGCGCACCCCGCTCATCAAAAGCGATCAGTTCTGCGGGCGTAGGCCCTTCCCATTTGAGCATCACCTCACCATTGGCTTTTCGGGTGATGAGCAGCGGGGCATCCCCTTCGCGCTCCGACAAGGCGCTGGTCCCATTCCACGCATCGAATTCAGCCTGTAGGACATCGATGGGTTCTACGCCCTCCGGAGTAATGGAAACCACAATGTCGAGGGTGAGGCCGTCGGCCGCATCACCAGGGTAGGCTACCCGCAAAAAAGCACTGCGGCTGCTCACGCCTTCATCCAGACAACGGGTATCGGCACCGGCCACATTGGCCCCCTGCATGGCGGCCATCAGCCGCTCGGCCAGTGACCCCTCGGTCTCCAGAAACCCAGCTTCCATTTGGGTCAGGATTTCCTCGCCGAGCAAGATGTTGCCTTGTATGGCGTAGTTGGGCCCTACAATGTGGCCCTTCCAATCGAAGCAGTTGGCGCCAGTAAAGCCCGCCGCCCGAGCAGTCCCGGTGACCAAGTCGGCCATGCCGTATTGGCGGATGGCAGGATTGCCTTCCACGTCATTGGCCTCCAGCCAGGCCATCAATTCATCGGGGGACAGTCCATTTTCGGCCACCTGATCGTGGGCTGCATTTTGGTTGGCAGGCACCCAATAGCTCTGCGTGTGGATCGCCCCGACATCGGGAATGACATCGCTGATGATGACCGCACCTCCGGCAATTTCGGTGTCGTCCAAGCAAGTGGCACCGGCGCTTCCAACCTGTCCCGTCGCCAGGTCAACGGCGACAATGCTAAAGGTGTCTTGCGCAGCCAATGACAGGGTCAGGCAGCATGAGAAGAAGATGAGGAGTGGCTTCATAAGGTCAATTTAGTGGCAAAAGGGGACCCGTTTGGTGGGGCCTTGAAATGAAACCTATGATGGCATCATCCGTAGAAGGTTCAGCGCAAGCTCCCGTTTCGTTCGCGGGCATCGAACGGCCACTTATAACCCTGAGGGCAACCTCGCAAATTCAAGGCGCCATGCGCATCGCACTTCCTTTGGTCACTGTTTTGGCTGTTTCTGTTCTGTTGGGCTGCACAAAGGATGCCGCATTTCCCGATCCCGGGGCGGGCACTGTGCTCGAATTGGGGTTTGATTGGTTGACCCCTGTGGAGGTGTGCATTGATTCTGATGACCTTGCCGAAACATGGTGCGGCAGCTTGGAGTGGCTCGATGGTGAGCGCCTCATGTTGGAGTTGGATGGGATGGGAATGGCCGGTTGGACCGGTGAAGGCGACGAGCCATTCGTCAAAAAAGCCAGACAAAGCATCACTTTGCGCTACCTCTACAATCCGGCCATGCGCACGGTGACGCTGTACTTCACAGGCGCCGAAGTGACACTGGATTGGAACGAAAACAGCCGCTGCCTAAAGGGAGATCTGTTTGATCAGGACTTCCTTTCGATCTGCTCCCCGAGCCACTCCGTTGCCTCTGGCGGCGGCATTTGAGCGGGAGTTGTAGCCTGCGTGGTTATTGCGGGATCAGCCACTTTGCGCGGGCCGTATGTCCAGCGGCGTCTATGGCCACAATGTGATACTGTCCAGTCGGGAGTTGGCCGCGTTGGATGCGCCACCCGGTGGTGGAGTCACCCCACAATACCTGCACCTTTCTTCCCGCATTGTCCACCACCCTGAGGTCTTGTAAAGGCAAGGCACATCCGGGCCAAATCACTTCCAAGTCCGAGTCGCCGGGATTGGGATAAATGCGCAGAGGGGCAGGCGAGCCCGCAGCAGCGTTGACCATCGTGGGCAAACCGTCGCAATCGGTGAAGCTCCCGAGGCGCAATGAGAGGAGGTCAAAGTAGCAGTCGTTGTCCTGCCCTGCGATGCGGGTGCCTTGCATTTCGAAGCGCACCCAACGGGTCAGCGCGGGCAAGACCGATTCGATGTTGGCCGCGGTCCACGTCGCTGTGGGCATTTCAAACCAGCCTGTTTCGCCGAGGACGGCTTCAGACTGGTCCAGAAAGCGCATCCTGATGGCGGGAATGTCGGCGCCGCTCCAGTCGCTCATCATGGCGCTGGCGTAGGCAGCTTGAACGCCAGCATCAATGGAGTCCGCCCATTCAGTGACGTCCACATCTTGGTGCATTCGGGCCACATCGCTTTCCGTGCACAGCCCTCCGACGGCAAAGTAGAGGTCGCCTTCAAAGGGGTTGACTCCATTGCATTCACCTGCGGTGAGGGCTTCGGCCACGCCTTCGGTGACCACCCAGCCGTCGAGTCCCTCCTCTGCCCCAGGGTTGGCCAGCAGGTTCTCACCTTGGAGCGACTCCGAGGTGAAGAAGGGCGCGGGCAACGTCCACGGGCTCCAATCCAGGTTGCGGTCCCGGTAACGGACCCTCCAAAACAAGTCCGCGTTTTCGGGCAGTCCGGGTATGGCCTCTGTGGTCAGGGAGGCACCGGCTTGCGTATCCGCGTTGAAGTAGACATTTCGGTACCGCTCCCAGACGTTGGCCAAAGGGGTGGCAAAACCATTGATGTTGTCGGCGACCTGCCATTGGCTGGCGCCGTGCTGCGCACCGGAAGGTCCCGGCCCAAAAGAAGAAGCTGCCAAGACGATGCACTCAGGGGGTTGTGTGGTTCCGATGGGTGCTACTGGGCTGGGCGGCGGCGGCGCAAGGTCGGACTTGGTGACCACCAGGCTGTCGGTGCAAACATTGTCGAGCGATCCGTAGTTGTCTCCTCTGCTCAAGCGCTTCACCGTGAATTGCGGAGCGTCACCGGCCTCCACATCGACGGCCACAAAGCCCCAATCGTCGGTGGTGATTTCGAACTCATCGTAATCGAATTGGGGCCATTGTCCCCAGTAGTCGATGGCACCGCCGGCCGAAGCGACGTTGATCCACAGGTGCTTGTGGTCCAGTGATTGCCCGCGAGAATACCCGTGGGTGTGACCAAAGAAATGGATGCTGGGTTTGCCACAGGATTGGGAGAATGCTTCAAGGGCAGTGACCACCTCTCCGGTGAAATCGCGCTCACCGGGCGTCCACAATTCGCTTTTGTGGGGGTGGTGAAGCTCTGCAAAGACAAAGTCGATGTGCTCCAAGTCACAGGTGGCATCTAAAACGTCCGCGAGCCAGTCAAGTTGGTCTTCGCCATCGTAAGGGGCATTGGAATTGAGTCCCATAAACCGGACGTTTCCATAGTCCTTGTACCACCAGTGTTCTTCATAGCCTGGAGTGCCGTTCTCGGGCAAGTGGAAATACTGGAAATAGTAGGTTGAATTCACCTCATGGTTGCCGAGAACAGGGTAGAGGGGGACCTGGGC
Source organism: Crocinitomicaceae bacterium (assembly GCA_042095055.1). Lineage (GTDB taxonomy): Bacteria > Bacteroidota > Bacteroidia > Flavobacteriales_D > Sanyastnellaceae > UBA8752. The sequence goes on from JBELBZ010000046.1 coordinate 8,624, forward strand.
AAAAAGATCATGAGAGGGGGCAAAAAAGTCGCCGGACCACTGATCGTAGGTGTTGCCGTTGACAACCAAGTCGCCGGGTATCAACACCAAGGCAATTTCCTCAGAAGTTTCGCCTCCGAAATAGTCCAAAACACCCTGGTGGACGATTTCGTCAAAGACATCAGGGTCATCGTTGCTCTTTTGCATGTCGCTCATGGCGACAAACGAGAAGCTGGATTCGGCTTCCGGAAGGGGAGGGGTCTTGAACCGGTAAATGAGGGTAGAGGCCTCACCGCTGGCCACCCGATAGTAGTAGGCTGAACTGGGCGAAAGCCCGTCGAGTAGCACATCGTGCATGGCACCTCCGGGCGACGCAACACCTTCGGAAACCTCTGCGTTTCCAAGCGATTCATCGGGTCCCCATTCCAAAGTGGCGGTGCCCTCTGAAGCGCTTTCCCACATGACGCGCATGGAAGTGGGCGTGGCATCTTGCAGGTAAGGCTCCACATTGAATTGGGCTTGGACCAGGGGGCAAGAAAGGAGAATTCCAGTGGTCAGAAGGATGGCAAAACGCATGAATCACAAGTTGGCACAAAGAACAAAACACCACTTTAGGAGGCTTCATAAGTTGTAACCGCTGAAAAAACCTGTCCTGCAGCGTCCATTCAGGCACATATGGTCGGACCTTCGCGCCCAATTTCCCCACGTTGAATTCATTTGCCAGCCTCGGCCTCTCGGCCCCGATTCTTGAAGCCATCGGCAAACTCGGTTTTGAGACGCCCACAGAAATCCAAGAGCAGGCCATCCCGCGCCTGATCGAGGGAGACCGTGACTTCATTGGGCTCGCCCAAACAGGTACGGGCAAGACTGCGGCCTTTGGTTTGCCCTTGCTGGAGCACCTCGATGCCGACCAAAGCCACGTCCAGGCGCTGATCCTCGCACCGACCCGAGAGTTGGGCCAGCAGATTGCGGAGCAGATCGCCCTGTTTGCCGGGCGCATGAAAGGCATCCGCACCGTGGCGGTATACGGCGGGGCCAACATCGTGACGCAGATCAACCAGCTCAAGCGTCCTTGTCAAGTGGTCATCGCGACCCCTGGCCGCTTGATTGACCTCGCCAAGCGCAAGGCTGTCAAGCTCGACAGGATCAAGTTTCTCGTGCTCGACGAGGCCGACGAGATGCTCAACATGGGCTTTAAAGAAGAGCTTGATACCATCCTGAGCTTCACCCCTGACGACAAGAAGACCTGGCTTTTTTCTGCCACCATGCCCAAGGAGATCCGGCGCATGGTCAAGGAGTACATGGAGGACCCCTTTGAGGTCCGCGTGGATCCCAAGACAACGGTCAACACCAACATTGACCACCAGTATGCCATGATGCGGCACACGGACAAGGCCGAGGCTTTGACCCGTTTCATGGACCTCGATCCCAATCTATATGGCGTGGTGTTTTGCCGCACCAAAAGGGACACCCAGAACCTCGCAGAGGGACTGATCAAGCAAGGTTACCGCGCGGATGCCATCCATGGCGACCTCTCCCAGCACCAACGCGACCGCGTGATGCTGCGCTTTAAGCGCAAGGAGCTTCAGGTGCTGATCGCCACGGATGTAGCCGCACGCGGCATTGACGTGAATGACCTGACCCACGTGTTCCATTTCTCCCTTCCCAATGACCAGGCTTACTACACCCACCGCTCGGGACGTACCGCCCGCGCCGGAAAAAAGGGGGTGTCGCTGGCTTTTATCAGCCGCAAGGAGAAGGGCAAAGTCAACCAGCTCGCCCGCGGTTTGGATGTGGAGTTCACCTCTGTCGAAGTTCCAAATTCGGACCGGATTGTGGAAGAGCGATTGCGGGGTTGGGCCCGCGGATTGGCAGACCAGCAGGATGAAGTCAAAGCGCCCGAAGGCCTGTTGGAAGAAGTGGACTTGTTGCTTGGTCCCCTGTCAAAGGAGGACATCATCGCCCGCCTTGTTTCGCGAGAACTGGCGCGCCTCAACCTGAGCAACCGCAAGGACCTCAACGAGAAGGGAGGCGGAAAGGACGACGACGGTTACCAGGGCAGGAAAGACTTTAAAAAGGGCGGTTTCAAAAAGGGCGGCTACAAGAAGGACTTCAAGGGCGGTTACAAGAAGAGCGGCTACAAGAAGGACTTCAAGAAGGGCGGCTACAAAAAAGACCACAGCAAAGGAGGCAATGCGTCCGACAGCGGCTTTAACAGCGGCTTTAACGACGGCGGATTTCCTGACGGAGAAACCCGTGCTGACGGTTTCCGCCCCAAGAGTGGGGGGTTCAAAAAAGGAGGCGCTGGCAAAGGCGGCTTCAAAAAGGGCGGCTACAAAAAAAGCGGCGGAACCGGAGGCTTTAGCAAACCCGGAAAGCGCAAGTACTGATCACTTTTTGACGGGCTAAGGGCCGGAATCAAGGGGTTTTAGGTGTCCATTCTGTCTTTTTCTTGCCGGTCAATATGAAGGCGTGAATGGCCCCAGTGGCCATCATGAGCCGAGGAATCTTACTTGAGAGTGAGGGTCGGGAATGGGTTCGATACCCCAAGGATGGCGATGTGTTGTACCCGGCCATTCCAATACAGTGTTCTGCATCAAGGGGTGCATTCTGAGGGGGGCAATAACAAAAAAGTCAGGTTAGAAGTGTGATTTCCTGTGGATTGGGTTTTGCATAGCGTCAGATAAATCCTACTTTTGCGGCATGCAGATCAAACATTTTTTCCTGTCCATTTTGGTTTCGATGGTGGCGGGTACATCATGGGCTCAAGCTCCATCCAATGACCTTTGCTCGGACGCGATTGACCTCACACAATTCTTGGGTTATGGCCTGGGAGCATTGCAGCAGACAGACAGCTACAGCAACCTTGAAGCCACTGGCGAAGAGGAACTCGAAGACGCTCTTCCTGCGGATTGGGGGGACGGAAGCGTAGACCAATCTGTGTGGTTTCATTTCACTGGAGATGGCAACACCTATCAATTCAGGACTTTGAATTGCGCCGGAGCGGCATTCTACAGCAACGACACCCAGATGGCCCTCTACAAAGGCAGCTGCGATGCTTTAGAGTTGGTCCATGCCAATGATGACCTCAATGGATTCTGGGACATCAATTACGGTTGGTATTACTCCTTTGTTGACGCAAAGCTTGACGAAGGAGCGGACTACTTCCTGATGGTAGATGGTTTCAACTGGACCGACAATGACTTCTGGGAGGGCGTGGCCCAGGGTACTTTTTGCATGACGGTGATGCAGACCCAAAACATGGGCGATCACGTATCCTGCGATGCAGCGCTGGCCATCGATGAAGTGTTCCAGGCCCAGGGCAATGACCTTTCAATTGTTGGTCCTTTCGACAACACACCAGCCGGCAGTGGTATCGAGCCAGCTCCCAATGCGACGCCCTTGGGCATCGAGTGCTGGAACGATGGACCCACAGACGACGGTTCGGTGTGGTTCACTTTTGAAGGGGATGGCAATCCTTACACGATTACCCACACCTTCTGCGATGCAGACAACTTCACGTACTTCTGGGGGTGGGACAGCCAGATGGCCCTTTACAAGGGGAACTGCGATGAAATGGTGCCCGTTACCTGTGCTGAGGACTTCGATGGTGACCTGTTCCAATGGTGGGCGGAAGTCGGATTCGACAGCGAAGAAGGGGAGACTTATTTCTTGCGCATGGACGGGTTCCATTGGAATTTCAACGGTTTTGAATGGGTGGCTGGCGGATCGTTCTGTCTCCAGGCCTTTCCTGGCAATGTGAACAGCGTACCCCTGCGCGAGGACCTCAGCTTGGAAGCTTTTCCCAATCCGTCCACCGACGGGCGCTTGCGCTTGAATTGGGGTGGAGAGGATGTCCGCGGTGACGTGGGTGTTTTTGATGTCACAGGCCGTCAATTGGGGCTCATCCTCAACGTCATTCGCGGTGAGGAAATCACATTGGATGTCCCAACAGGTGCTTATGTGCTGAGGGTGAAGACCGAGTCCGGAACTGCTTCAGTTCAGGTGCAGGTGGCGCATTGATTGAACTTGGACGCCCCATGAAAAAGCCGGCCTTGTGCCGGCTTTTTCATGGGTTGAATTCGATGACAAAGAGCACCTTTCTTTTTGGTGGAAACCACGGTGTACCTCCGTTCTTTGGGTGATGGGATTTCGACATCGCATCGCCATGGTGCTTTTCCTTTTGGCCGCATCGCATATGTCGGTCAAGGCGCAGCAGCAGCAGCAGCAGGGCGATTCGGTCAACTTCATCCGACGGTATTTCGACAACCTGCTCGGCGATGGCGGTGATCCGTCGGCGCCCAAATTCATCAACTATCCCACCTTGGCCTTCTCGCCAGAGACCGATTGGGAATTTGGGGTGTCAAGCTTGTACGTTTATTCCGCGAAGCGGGATTTGACCAACCGGCTGAGCGAGCTCAAGGCCTTCACCTTCTACACGCTGGAGAACCAATACGGCCTGTGGTTGGACCACGCGCTGTACACGGATCAGAACAAGTGGTTTTTCTATGGCCGGGCCCGCTATCAGCGCTTCCCACTGTTCTACTACGGCGTCGGACGGGACAGCCCGAAAGAGGTCCAAAGCGTCATCGACGGCGAGTACATCCTGTTCCGGGAGCGCGTGCTGCGCGAGACCTGGCCTTCGCTCTACGTGGGGCTGGAGCTCGACATCCAAGCGTTGAGCCGGGTTGAATATGTCGACGCTGCTCCCGGTTTCTCCACACCAGAAGTCGGCGCCATGGGGTCGACCAACGTAGGGGTGGGGCTGGGCGTGCTGTACGACAACATCCACAACGCGATGAATCCTCGGGATGCCTTCTACAGCGAGTGGGCTTTCTTGAACTACGGTGCGGGTACGGGCAGCGACTTCAGCTTCACGTCATACATCGTCGACACCCGCATCTACCGCCCGATTCGGGAAAATACCGTCTTGGCCGCCCAGCTCTATGGGCAGTTCACGGCGGGCAATCCACCGTTCAACATGCTCTCCCTCCTCGGCGGCGAGAGCCTCATGCGCGGCTACTACCTGGGTCGCTTTCGCGACCGCAATCTGATCGCGGGTCAGGTCGAATACCGCATCTTGCCGTTTTCCTTTTCCAAGCGCTTCGGCGCCAGCGTATTCCTGGCTGCAGGACAGGTCTACGGGGAAGACCACGCCTTCCAGTGGCGGCAATTCCTGCCCACCGGCGGAGCGGGCCTGCGCTTCCTGCTCTTCCCCGAAAAGGACATTTACACCCGGATTGATGTCGCCTTTACCCCAGAGGGCAGTGGCGTGTACATCTTTATCGGCGAGGCCTTTTAACGGGCCTAAACTTGAGAGAAAGGCGGGCTCGGGCTGAACCGCTGCAGGTCAGCTCCAAGTGGGTCAGGGTGTGAGCCGCTTGGTGTTGGAGTAATACTGGACCTGCCCATCTTGGATGAAGTACCACTCTTCGATGACCGCTTTTTCTATGGTATCACCCTCCAGGGTGCCCACTTCATCGAATCCGGCATGGACCCAGTCGCCAGGTTCCTCTTGATTGTCGTCCACGGAGTAGGCCCAGATCATGTTCCAGCTGTAATCGAGCGTGTCCTTGTCGAGCTTGTCAGCAAAGGCATCGAACCCTTGGAATTGATCGCCGTCGTTCCATTCATAAACGCAAGTGTCGGAGTAGAACCGGCGCATGGCATCAAGGTCGAGCTTGGCCCATTCGACGTCGATGGCCTT
>JBELBZ010000047.1:0-13901 GCA_042095055.1 Crocinitomicaceae bacterium
TCACTGCTGCCTCCCGTAGGAGTCTGGTCCGTGTCTCAGTACCAGTGTGGGGGATCATCCTCTCAGACCCCCTACCCATCGTTGCCTAGGTGAGCCGTTACCTCACCTACTAGCTAATGGGACGCATGCCCATCTTCCACCGGAATCCTTTAACCATTGAGCCATGCGGCTCTTGGTTCTATGGGGGATTAATCCAAATTTCTCTGGGCTATACCCCAGTGGAAGGTAGGTTGCATACGTGTTACGCACCCGTTCGCCGGTCGTCAGCGGAAAGCAAGCTTTCCCTGTTACCCCTCGACTTGCATGTGTTAAGCCTGCCGCTAGCGTTCATCCTGAGCCAGGATCAAACTCTCCATTGTAAAAGTTTGAAAATTTGACTCTCAAAGTAAATTAACGTTGGTTGGGCTATCACATCATTTCAAAGAACTTCTATCTGAATTGAACCCTTCGGTTCAAAACGTCTCCCGTAAACGGGGCGACAAAGATACTTCATTATTTAATTCCGGCAAGCTCTTTCTCTCTTTTTTCTTCTCCTTCTCCTCGTTGCTTGCAGCGGCGCCTTGCGTTCAAAGCGGGGGCAAATGTAGAGCCGTTTCTTATACCGGCAAGCCCCCCTTCATTTTTTTTTCGGGCATATTGAAATTGATTCCATAACGCCCTGATTTCAAGGAGATAACAAGAACTCTAAATCCTGAACCAATCGGTTCACATCGCCCAAGTCTGTCCCATCATAGAAACCACGCAAGCGACCCAAAGTGTCTACTAGCACCATGTTCTCGGTGTGAACGAAATCTTGAAAGCCCCCATCCCCCTCATCTAAAGCAGCGAAATAGCTCTTTCGAGCCAGCTTATAGACCTCTGTTTTGTCTCCAGTCAGCAACCACCAGCGCCGAGAATCGACACCTTTTGCTTCTCCATAGTCCCGCAACACCGAAACAGAATCCGCAACAGGGGTCACAGAATGGCTCATCAGCCGCACGCGATCATCCTCCATCACGCGGTCCTGGACCCGCTTCATGTTGGTGGTCAACAAAGGGCAAATCGTCGCACAACGTGTAAAGAAGAAGTCGACCACCAGCACCTGGCCCTGCACGTCCGCATTGCGCACCGTGTCCCCGAGTTGGTTGACCAATTCAAAAGACAGGATCCTGTGGTCCTCATGGCCCAGCACAGTGGCATCCACCAAAGCTGGGTTTAAGTCTGAGGGTTGGTAAACCGGCAGCTGTCGCTCAGGCGTCAACAAGAACCCTCCGATGGCGATGGCCACCGCCGCAATGCCGACATAAGCGAAGAGGGCCCAGCGGGACTGGTTTGTTTTTGCAGCTTTCATACTAGAGGAACCGTTCAATGGCCTTGTCGTTCAAAGACGCGCTCGCCACCTATCCACGTCTGCAGAACCTTCGTCTCAAGCAAGGTGGGCGCAGCTGCCGTCAAGGGGTTTCGATCGAGCACAGTGAAGTCTGCCCGGTACCCAGGCGCAATCTGACCGAGGTCATGCTCTCTAAAGCACGCCAGTGCCGCCCATGAGGTCATGCCCTTCAAAGCACTCATGCGGTCCAATGCCTCCTCGTGCTGAAATCCCCCTTCGGGATACCCCTCAACATCCTTGCGCTCAACAGCCGCATAAAACGTCCGCAAGGGTGCAATCCCCTCAACGGGAAAGTCCGTGCCCAACGGCAGCCAACCCAATTGCGATTGAAGGGACTTATATATGTAGGCACGCCGCACGCGGTTGCGGCCCAATCGCTGGCCTGCCCAGTACATGTCACTCGTGGCATGGGTGGGCTGTATCGAAGGAATGATCGTGTGGGTGCGGAATGCAGCGAGGTCATCCTTGTGCACGACTTGGGCATGTTCAATGCGCCATCGCAAATCATTGACCCCTCCCAGCAAGTCGCCATAAACGCCAAGCACCCTGCGCACGGCAGCATCTCCGATACAATGTGTGGCCACCTGAAAACCGGCAGCCTTCGTGCGCTTGACCTTGTCTATATAGTCAGCTTCATTTTGCAGAAAGAGCCCTTGCGTCTCTGGGCGGTCCGCATACGGTTCGAGCAAAGAGGCGCCCCGCGAGCCCAAGGCACCGTCCATGTAGAATTTGACAGCGCGCACGTCCAACATCCCCGCTGTATCGATAACCGGGCCCGCTGGTAGAAAGTGGTCCAATGCTTCCGGACGGTCGGCCACCATCACCGAGAAGCGCAAAGGGAGTTCACCCGAAGCCTGCAAGGCCACTATGGCCTCTACGTCTTGAGGCTCCAACCCAGCATCGGTAATGTGCGTCAAACCCACCGCCGTGAGCTGGCGTGCCGCCTCTTTGAAATAGCCCGCGCGGATCAGGCTGTCTGGCTCAGGGACCCAAGACTGCATGCTGTCTGCAGCACCATCGACAAGCACCCCTGTCAACCGGCCATCTTCTGCTGCGATCAGCTCCCCCCCTGCTATGCGCAGGCCAGGCTCCATACCTGCAAGCTTCAATGCGGCCGCATTGCACCAAACGGCATGCCCATCGACGCGCTCCAACATCACCGGGCGGTCTGGGAACAAAACGTCCAAACGGTCTGCCCGGTCCGGAAAATCAGTCACGGCCCAGTCATTTTGGTCCCAACCCCTTCCAATCACCCAACCTTCTGGAAACAAGGCAGCATGGGCCAATGCTTTGTCGAGCACCTCTTCCACCGAAGTTGTTCCGACCAAATCCGCTGCCCCCAGCCCATCGGCAAAACCCACAAAGTGTGCATGGGCATCCATCAAACCGGGAACCACAACCGCGCCCATCAGGTCCACTTGTAAGTCTGCATGGTATTTGTTGAGGATGGCCCGCTCTGGCCCAACCTCAACGATGCGTCCGCTTCGAACGGCCACAGCTTGGGCTTGACTTGAAGACGCATCCAGCGTCAAGACCACACCGTTGTGCAGCACCACATCAGCGTGATTTCCACGAAATCCACAGCCGCTCAGCGTGACGCCCGCCGCACAAACCAGCGCCAAAAACAATCTCATCATGTGGCGAATGTCGCCAATGGAAAGGGTTCAGTCCTCCTCCTTGGGCACCTGAACGCGCGGCCGGCGAAAACGCACGGTCTCTCCCTCCTGTGCAGCAGAGGCATCCGCACCATCTGGTGAGGGAGCCTCCACATCGGAATTCGCCCGCTCATCGCCCGCCAGGTGATCCGCCCGCTTCCCTTTGAAGAGGTCATACACCGCCCAGGTGCACGTCAATGGACCGTTCATCACCGTGTGCTTCACCCTCGGTTTCAGGCCAATGCGGTGTTGGGCTTCCAAATCCTTGGGGAACAGCAAGCCGGCGCGCCAGCCAGACCAGCGGTGCTTCAAAGCACCACCGATGCCCCCGTAGAGGTGTTCGAGGTCGTCCGCATGAACGCGCTGTCCATAAGGGGGATTCAACACCACCAGTCCAGGCTCGGTATCGCGGGGAGGACGCATTTCCAAAAAATCCGCCACCTCAACCCGCACAAGGTGCTCCAATCCAGCCGTCCGCACACTTTCGCGCGCATCCCCGACCGGGTGTTTGTTCCAATCCGAAGCCAAAATGGGCGCACGCTCGATGCGCTCTTGGCGGGATGCCTCCGCCACCTCACGCCACAAATCACCATCAAAAGTGGGCATCCCAAACAGGGTCCACGTTCTGCGACCTGCGTGAATGGGCACGCCTGCAGTCCACAACCCAGCCTCTATGGCAAAGGTGCCAGAACCGCACATGGGGTCGACCAGGGTTTCGCCCGGCTGCCAACCCGCCAACCCCAGCAAGCCTGCAGTCAAAACTTCATTGAGCGGCGCCCGAGCACGTGGAGCGCGGTACCCCCTTTTGAACAAAGCCTCCTTGCCGATCAAATCCAATGAAATGGTCACCTGATCTGCTGCGATGTGCAGATGGATCAGCTGCTCCGGGTTTGTGCGGTTGATGTCCAAATGGTGAACGGCTCCCGCTCGTCCGAAAGACTTGAAATGGTCGCTCATGGCGTCCTTGAGGCGGAACATCGCAAACTGGTCATGCGGGAATTCTTCGCTGTTGACCGTGACATCCAACGCCATGGAGCGCCGCGGGTCCACCCATTGACCCCAATCGAGCTTCAAAGCAGAAGCGTAGAGGGCATCGGGCCCCTTGGCCTTGAATTCAAAAACAGGACGCAGGACCCGAACGGCAAACCGCGTGCTCTGCAAGTAGCCATAAAGGGTGGCTTTTGTAGCGCCGAAAGACGCGCTTCTGCGGCCAAGCTCTACCTCGACAGCGCCGTGTTCTTCCAACTCACTCACCACTTGAGGCTCGAGCCCCATGAGCGTGCGCACCACGTAACGGGTCACCCGTTCCTGCGGTTGAATCTGTGCTTCTTGTTCTGTGCTCATCCCCCCTTGTGCTTCACTGTGTAGCCTTTGTCGCGCAACCATTGCGCCACCCGATCTCTGTGGTCTCCTTGCAGCAAGATGACCCCATTCTTCCACCCTCCTCCGACGCCGCAGTGTGCCTTGAGCGAACGGGCTGTTTCGCTGGCCAAATCTGCGTTCTGAGCGGGATCAAACCCCTCGACAAGCGTCACCTCCTTTCCTTTGCGGGCTTTTTTGTCACGGGAAACATACAAGAGGCCAGGACCCGCTATGGGGGTGCCTTCTGGTTGCTCCGAAGGCAAATCGGCGCGCTCTCCCCCCATGGCCTGGTGCAATTCGGCCAACGCATCCAACCCTTTTAGTTTCTTCATGGCACAGTCTCTTTGCCTTGGAAACGAAGATAGACGGCGCCGTGCGAGATTTCGTATCTTTATATAATTCAAGATGAAATAGGATGCATTCTTTACTCCTTCAACGTTTGGTGGTGACCGTTGCCTTGATGTATTCGGTCTCCGCCGTTCAAGCCCAGTGCAATGAGTACGACCTCATGCTGCTCTGCGACAGTGCAGCGCAGGTGGACATTGCCACCTCCTCGGCCGGTCTGGACTGCGCATTCAATCCCGATCCCGCCGGATGCTTCACGGACGAAGCCACCATCCTGCTTCCCACCATGTCCGCTGGGTGCATCGACTGCTTTGCGCAGCAAGCCAATTGCGTACTGGACAACTGCGCCACCATTTGCGCCTTTGGCAGCACCGCGTCCTGTGACGCTTGCATTTACAACAACTGCCAACCCGCATTTGAATCCTGTGCGGGCATCGTCGACAACGACAATGACACCCACAACAACATCTGCGACTGCGACGACAACAACCCCCTGCAACACCCAGGAGCAGCGGGCACCAACGAAGGCATCGACAACAACTGCAATGGGCTCATGGAAGTCAGCGAAATCGCTGAAGTGGGATGCCCCACCGACCTCACAGGAGATGGTCTGGTAGGTGCCGCAGACCTGGTCGTGTTCCTCGGGAACTTTGGTTGTGACACGAATTGTGGAGACTCAGACTTCGACGGAGATGGCCTCGTAGGGGTGGCCGACCTGGTCGTCCTGTTGGGCACCATTGGCCTGTTCTGCTGACCCCCTCAGCACGCGGATTGGACCTCCTCAAATTTGCCCAAGAGCAGGGTTCACCTGAACCGCCCCTGCTGACGGATTTGCGCCGGGCCACCTGGCAGCGCACCCGACATGGCCGGCTGATGACGGACGTTCACACGGGCCAAATGCTGTCCATGATCGCCCGCATGGTGCGTCCAAAGGTCGCCCTCGAACTGGGCACGTTTAGCGGCTACGGCACCCTGTGCCTCCTCGAAGGCCTCCACCAAAATGGTGCACTGCATACGGTCGAGCGGAACGATGAGCTGTTCGCCCTTCAAGATGAGTTTTGGATGCAGCACCCGCGTCACGGGGCCATCACCCGTCACCATGGCATGGCCATGGATGTGTTGGAAAAATGGCCGGTGGAACGCCCCATCGACCTGGTCTACGTCGACGCCGACAAACAAGGGGTCAACGGCCAACTGGACGCACTCCTGCCCCTGATGTCCGAAGGCGGTTGGATGCTCTTTGACAACACCTGGTGGAACGGCACCCTAACAGCAGCGAAGGGACCCAAACCCGACGCTCTGCGCGCCCTGAATGCAAGGCTGGCCGAGGACAGCAGGTTCCACACAGTAGTGCTTCCCGTGGGCGACGGGCTCACGGTGGTTAAGAAAGCATAGCGTTCTGAGTGGCGCTCAGAGCACGGCGGCCACCTGGTCGGCAGCTTCCTGGAGCAAAATGGCACTGTGCACTTCGAGGCCACTCTCGTCGATGAGCTTCTTGGCCTCGACCGCATTGGTGCCCTGCAGGCGCACAATGATGGGCACATCGATGGACCCCATGTTCTTGTAGGCATCCACCACACCCTGGGCCACGCGGTCGCAGCGAACGATGCCGCCGAAGATGTTGACCAGAATGGCCTTTACAGCAGGGTCGCGCAAAATCATGCGGAACGCCTTTTCGACGCGCTCAGCGTCGGCCGTTCCTCCAACGTCCAGAAAGTTCGCGGGCTCTCCCCCGCTGAGCTTGATGATGTCCATGGTGGCCATGGCCAGTCCAGCGCCGTTGACCATGCACCCCACGTTGCCGTCGAGTTTGACATAATTGAGCCCCGCTTCTCCTGCCTCCACTTCCGTCGCATCCTCCTCAGAGGTATCGCGCATGGCCGCATAGTCCGGGTGACGGTACAGGCTGTTGCCATCGAGGGTCACCTTGGAATCCACTGCAATGACGCGGTCGTCCGAAGTCTTCAGGACAGGGTTGATCTCAAACATAGAAGCGTCGCTGCCGACATAAGCCGCGTAGAGCGACTTGACGAACTTGACCATTTCCTTGAAGGCTTTTCCGGACAAGCCGAAATTGAAGGCAATGCGGCGGGCCTGAAAGTCGCGAAGACCGAGGGCCGGGTCGACCGTCTCTTTGAAAATCTGATCGGGACTCTCTTCGGCGACGGCCTCGATGTCCATGCCGCCCTGGGGGCTGTACATGATGATGTTGCGGCCCTGTGAACGGTCGAGCAATACACTCATGTAGAATTCACGAGGCTCGCTGTCGCCTGGCTCGTAAACGTCTTGGGCCACCAATACGCGGTTCACCTGCTTGCCCTTGTCGCTCGTCTGCGCGGTCACCAAGTGTCCACCGAGGATGCCCGCAGCCGTGTCCTTGACGTGCTCCAGCCCCTTGGCCAGCACCACTCCGTGGCTGCCTGTCTCGGTCACCGTTCCCTTTCCGCGGCCACCCGCATGGATCTGCGCCTTGACCACAAACCATCCCGTTCCAGTCTCCTTTTGGAGCTCAACAGCCACAGCGTGGGCCTCTTCTGGAGTAGAGGCAACACGGCCTTCTTGGATGGATACACCGAATTGCTTGAGGATGGACTTGCCTTGGAATTCGTGAAGGTTCATGGCGTTGGGTGTTCTTGTTGTGGCCGAATCGGCGCCGCAAAGTTAGCCTTCGGACGTAGCTTTCGCACATGCTCGAAGCAACCGGCATCCACAAAAGCCATGGAGACCTCGAAGTTCTGCGGGGCGTAGACGTTTCCTTGACGGCTGGAGAGGTCGTCTCCATCGTTGGCCCCTCTGGCGCAGGAAAGACAACGTTGCTCAATGTGATCTCGACGCTGGACCGCCCCAACCGCGGCAGCGTCACCGTTGATGGCATCGATTTGGCAGGGCTCAAAGACAAGGCACTCGCCCGATTCAGAAACGCCCACATCGGTTTTGTCTTCCAGTTTCACCAGCTGCTCCCGGAATTCAACGCCCTCGAAAATGCCATGCTGCCCGCCCTCGTCGGCGGCAAATCCGAAAAGGAGGCCGAAGCCTCGGCCATGGCAAAATTGACAGAGCTGGGGTTGGCTGCTCGGGCGAAACACCTGCCGAGCCAACTCAGTGGAGGCGAACAACAGCGGGTCGCGGTGGCCCGGGCACTGGTCAATGACCCTCCCCTGCTTTTTGCGGATGAACCTTCAGGCAACCTGGATACCGCCAATGCTGAAGCCCTGCACGACCTCTTCTTTGACCTCCGGGACCGGCACGGCCTGACCATTGCATTGGTGACCCACAATGAAGGCTTGGCCGAACGTGCAGACCGACAAATCCGGCTGCGCGACGGACGGATACAGTCCTAAATCAGACGCTGGGGCGATCCCCACGCACCAAAAAAAGACCCGCACACATCAAAATAATATGTTATGCATGCAGAATGTATGCGTGCATAACGTATATTGAAGGCGTGAAACCCAAAGACACCATCGATTTCCACGTGCGGTTCGCGTGGGCTGGTATTGCCCGACAGTATGGACAGCTGGCTGCAGCGCGCGGCACCACCATGGCGATGGGGCAAACCTTGCTCAACATTGAAAAGCACGGAACGCCTTCGACCCAGCTCGGACCGCGCATGGGCATGGAAAAGACTTCATTGAGCCGCCTGCTCAACAACCTGGAGTCTCACGGCATGATCGAGCGGAGAACCGATGAGGCCGACCGCCGCATCGTCCGCATTCACCTGACCCCCACAGGCAAAAAGGAGCGCGACCGCGCACGTACCGCCGTGCGCAGCTTCAACGCCTGGATTGCCGATCAGCTCGGCGCCGAGCGCACCGAACGCCTCATGGGCGACCTCCAGAAACTCAACGACCTCATCGTCCAGTATCCGACCCGGGACGCACTTCCGAAACTCGAGCAGGACGACAACCCCGATTCCAACGCCGCCTAAACATGGCTTCACCTACCCTCCCCCATTCATTTGACCGCGTGGCCGTGCTCGGCTCAGGCGTGATGGGCAGTGCCATTGCCTGCCACCTCGCTCAAACCGGTCACGATGTGCTCCTGCTGGACCTGCCCGCCAAGGAAGGTCCGCGCAATGCCGTCGCCGATGGCCACCTCAAGGCCTGCATCAAGTCCAAGCCCAGTCCCCTGTACCGCAAGGCCTTTGCCAAGCGCATCACCACGGGAAACTTCGAGGACGACATGCCCAAAATCGCAGGTTGCGATTGGATCATCGAAGTCATCGTAGAGCGGCTCGACATCAAGCAAATCGTCTTTGCACAGGTCGAAGAGCACCGCAAGCCCGGTACGCCCATCACCTCCAATACAAGCGGCATCCCCATTGGCGACCTCGCCGAAGGACGCAGCGAAGACTTTCAGGCCTGCTTCTGTGGAACCCACTTCTTTAACCCGCCGCGCTATTTGGCGCTGCTCGAGATCATCCCGCACGGCAGCAGCGACCCCGCGCTGATCGACTTCTTTATGGCCTACGGCCGCGATCGGTTGGGCAAGACCACGGTGCTCTGCAAGGACACCCCGGCTTTCATTGCCAACCGCGTCGGCGTATTTGCCATCCAAGCATTGTTCCACACCGTTCAGGACATGGGCCTGAGCATTGAGGCGGTGGACAAGCTGACCGGACCAGCCATGGGGCGCCCGAAGAGTGCCACCTTCCGCACCTGTGATGTGGTGGGGCTCGACACGCTGGTCCACGTGGCCAATGGCGTCAAAGACAACTGTCCGGACGACGAGCGCAAGGCGGTCTTTGAGACCCCCAAGTTTGTGCAGCACCTGGTGGACAACGGACACCTCGGCAGCAAATCCGGCCAAGGCTTCTACAAGAAAACCAAGGTGGATGGCAAGAAGGCCATCCTCGGCCTCGACCTCGACACCCTCGAATACCGGCCCAAGCCCAAGGTCAAGTATGCCACCCTCGACGCCGCCAAAAAAGTGGACGACCTGGCCGAGCGCACGCGCGTCCTCTATGACGGTCAAGACGAAGCCGGCACCTTCTACCGCCGCGTCTTCAGCGATGTGTTTGCCTACGTAACCCACCGCATTCCCGAAATCGCCGACGAGCCCTACCGCATTGACGACGCCCTCCGCGCCGGATTTGGCTGGGAAATGGGGGCCTTTGAGACCATGGACGCTGTAGGCGTTGCCAAAGCCGTGGAACAATGCAAGGCGCACGGACAGGAGGTGGCCCAGTGGGTGCACGACTTCTTGGCCGCCGGCCACGAGACCTTCTATACGGTGACCGACGGCGTCCGCTCCTGCTACAATCCAGGAACCAAGGCCTACGAGGTGGTGCCCGGACAGGAAGGCCGCATCAAGCTCGCCTACCTCGGAGAGGACAAGGTGGTGTGGCAAAACAAGGGGTTGACCATTCACGACCTCGGCGACGGCATCCTCAATGTGGGCTTCCACACCAAGATGAACACCATCGGCGCGGAGATCCTGCAGGGGTTGAACCACGCTTATGACATCGCCGAAGACCCATCTACGCCGTGGCGCGGGGTGGTCATCTCCAACGAGGGCGGCAACTTCTCGGCGGGAGCGAACGTGGGCATGGTTTTTATGCTCGCAGTAGAACAGGAATACGATGAGCTCGACTACGCGATCCGCATGTTCCAAAACACGGTCATGCGCACGCGTTATTCCAGCATCCCAGTTGTGGTGGCCACCCACCAGATGACCTTGGGTGGGGGATGCGAGCTCACCATGCACGCCGACAAAGTGATCGCGCATGCAGAGACCTATATCGGACTTGTAGAATTTGGTGTCGGCCTGATTCCAGGAGGCGCCGGGACCAAGGAGTTCGCCTTGCGTGCTTCCGATGAATTTACCGAGGGCGGCATCCGCTTGGAAGTATTGCGCGAGCGCTTTTTGACCGTGGGACAGGCCAAGGTGGCCACCAGCGCCTACGAAGCCTTTGACCTCGGGTACCTGCGCCCCGGCGTCGACGAGGTGGAGCTCGACCGATCCCGCCTGACGGCACGCGCCAAGGTCGCCGCATTGGCCATGGCCGACAGCGGATACGTGCCACCGCGCGAACGCACCGACATCACTGTGCTCGGCCAAGAGGGTTTGGGCATCGTGCACGTTGGCGCCAACAGCATGAAGTCGGCCGGGTACATTTCCGACCACGACGAGCTCATCTCGGTAAAGCTCGGAACCGTCATGTGCGGCGGTGATTTCAGCGCACCCACCACCGTTAGCGAGCGCTACCTGCTCGACATCGAACGTGCCACATTCGCCTCACTCTGCCGCGAGCGCAAATCCCTGGAGCGCATGCAGAGCCTGATTCAATCCGGCAAGATCCTCCGCAACTGAACCCCTTGAACCCTACGATTATGCAAGACGCTTACATCATCGCCGGATCCCGCAGTGCGGTCGGCAAGGCCACCAAGGGCACCCTTCGCGATGTCCGACCGGACGACCTCGCCGCTCAGGTGGTGCGCCACCTCGTGGCTTCCCTGCCGGAATTCGACCCCAACCTCATCCACGACGTCATCGTCGGCAACGCTTCTCCTGAAGCCGAGCAAGGCCTCAACGTGGCCCGCCTCATCTCGCTGATGGGACTCTCCACCGAAAAGGTGCCGGGTATGACTGTGAACCGCTATTGCTCCAGCGGACTGGAGACCATCGCCATCGCGACGGCCAAGATCCGCACCGGCATGCAAGAGCTGATCATCGCAGGCGGCACCGAAAGCATGTCGTGCATGCCCATGGGCGGCTGGCGCATTGTGCCCAACGCCCGCGTGGCCCAGGAAAACCCCGACTGGTATTGGGGCATGGGACTGACCGCCGAAGCGGTGGCCAATGAATTCAAAGTGAGCCGTGAGGCCCAAGACGCTTTTGCCGTCCGCTCCCACGAGCGCGCCGCAGCAGCCATCGACAATGGAAGGTTGCAAGCGGGCATCGCGCCGATTGAGTTTACGCGGGTGGACCTGGATGGCGACGGAAAGCGGCGCGAGACCCACGTGAAGTTCGAAGTGGACGAAGGCGTGCGGCGCGGCACCAGCATGGAAGGCTTGGCCAAGCTGCGCCCTGTGTTTGCTGCCGGCGGCAGCGTGACGGCCGGCAACAGCTCACAGACCTCAGACGGCGCGGCCTTTGTGATGGTCGCCTCTGAGCGCATGGTCAAGGAGCTGGGCGTAGAGCCCATCGCCCGACTGAAGTCCTACCACGTGGCGGCCCTCGCCCCCCGCATCATGGGCATGGGCCCGGTACACGCCGTGCCCCCCGCCCTCGAAAAAGCGGGACTCAAGAAGGACGACATCGATTTGTGGGAGCTCAACGAGGCTTTCGCCAGCCAAGGCGTGGCCGTCTGCAACGAACTCGGGCTCGACCAAGAAAAAGTCAACGTGAACGGCGGCGCCATCGCCCTGGGACACCCGCTGGGGTGCACCGGAGCCAAGCTCACCGTTCAAATGCTCAACGAACTCAAGGCCCGCGGTGGAAAGCACGGCGTGGTCACCATGTGTGTCGGCACAGGCCAAGGGGCCGCCGGCGTCATTGAAATGCTCTAATCCAACTGTCATGACAAGCAATCCCAAAAACCAGGCCGGCAAGGCCATCACGGGCGGCGAGTTCCTCATCCGGAAAACCGCCGCACAGGACATCTTCATTCCAGAGGAGTGGAACGAGGAGCAGCGGATGATCAAGAAGATGACGCACGACTTCATCGCGCAGCGTGTGCATCCCCACATCGAAGCCATCGACCAGCAGGAGCCTGGTTTGATCGAGAAGTTGATGGAAGAAGCCGGCGAGCTCGGCCTCCTCGGCAGCTCCGTCTCGGAAGACCTCGGCGGCATGGGCATGGACTTCAAGACCACCATGCTCATCACCGAAGCCATTGGTGACGGGCACGCCTTTAGCGTCAGCTTCTCCGCCCACACGGGCATCGGCACCCTGCCCATCCTGTACTACGGCAACGACGCCCAGAAACAGAAATATGTGCCGGGCATGGCCAGCGGTAAGCTCAAGGGATGCTACTGCTTGACCGAGCCCAGCAGCGGATCGGACGCCAACAGCGGCAAGACGACCGCCAAGCTCACCGAAGACGGCAAGCACTACGTCATCAACGGCCAGAAGATGTGGATCACCAACGGCGGATTTGCCGACGTGATGATCGTCTTTGCCAAGATCGACGACGACAAGAACCTGACCGCCTTCATCATCGATGGCGACAGCGAGGGCATCACCAAGAACCCCGAGGAAAAGAAGATGGGCATCAAGGGTTCTTCGACCCGCCAGATCTTCTTTAACGATGTGAAGGTGCCGGTGGAGAACCTGCTGTATGAGCGCGAGAAGGGATTCAAAATCGCGGTCAACATCCTCAACATCGGGCGCATCAAGCTCGGCGGTGCTGTGATCGGTGCCTCAAAAGGCGCACTGACCGGCGGCATCATCTACGCCAACGAGCGCAACCAGTTCGGACGGCCCATCTCCAAGTATGGCGCGATCCGACACAAGTTGGCCCAAAGCGCCATCGAGATTTACGCCTGCGAAGCGGCCACCTACCGCGCCACCCAAAACATCGACGACGCCATCAAGGCGCTCAAGGAAGGCGGCATGGAACACGGCGAAGCCACCCTCAAAGGCATCGCGGACTTCGCTCCGGAGTGCGCCATGATGAAGGTCCTGGGCTCAGAGGTGCTCGACCTGGTCATCGACGAGGCCGTGCAAATCCACGGCGGCATGGGCTACTCGGCCGAGACGCGCGTGGAGCGCGGCTACCGCGACGCCCGCATCAACCGCATCTTCGAAGGCACCAACGAGATCAACCGCATGCTCACGGTGGACATGATCTTGAAGAAGGCCATGAAGGGGCAGATGGACTTGATGACCCCCGCCATGGCGGTGGCCGAGGAGATCACCGGCGTGCCCGATTTCGGCATGCCCCCCACCGACGTCTTTGAGGCCCACCTGGAATACGTCGAGAAGTTCAAGAAGGCCGTGTTGCTGGTGGCCGGTGCCGCCGTGCAAAAGCTGATGCAGACCCTCGCCAAAGAGCAAGAGGTGCTGATGCACATCGCCGACATGATGATCTGGACCTACGCCGCCGAGTCCCTCGTGCTGCGCGTCCAAAAGCTCTCCGGCATCCGCGGCAGCGAAGAAGCTGTGGCCCACGAGCTCGCCATGATGAAGGTCTACTGCTACGAAGTCGCCGAGCGCATGCACTCCTC
>JBELBZ010000048.1:0-5470 GCA_042095055.1 Crocinitomicaceae bacterium
CTCATGAGCACCAGCCGGGCCATGGCAGACCTCTTCGAGGCCCATGCCAAGCTGACCTCGAAATACGTCCATGCCTGCGCCAATGGCCATGAAGCCATTCAGATTGCGGCAGGTTTGCAGCTCGAACCCCAAGACTACCTCTACGCATATTACCGAGATGACGCCATGTTGTTGGCCCTTGGAATGACCCCAGAGGAGCTGATGCTGCAGTTGTTTGCCAAAGCTGACGACCCCTTTAGCGGTGGCCGCACCTACTATGGACACCCTTCGCTCAAGCGCAAGGGCCTCCCCCGCATCCCACACAACTCCTCAGCCACTGGTATGCAGGCCATTCCCGCTGCGGGCGCTGCCATGGGTCTGCAATACCGGGAAGACCAAAACCTCGCTCAAGAGGTGATGGGGGACCACCCGCCCGTCGTGCTCTGCTCGATCGGAGATGCCGCCATGACAGAGGGCGAAGTTTCTGAGGCCCTTCACATGGCCACCTTGAGACAACTGCCCATTGTATATCTGGTACAAGACAATGAATGGGACATCTCTGCCCATTCCAGTGAAATTCGATTCGGAGACGCCACGACCATGGCCCAGGCATATCCGGGTCTGGAAGTGCGCTCAGTGAGTGGTCATGACTATGAGGCGTCTTTCGAGGCCATGTCATGGGCTTTCCGCACAGTGCGAGAAGAGCGCCGCCCTGTCCTGGTTCACGCCAAGGTTCCCTTGCTCGGACACCACACCAGTGGAGTCCGTCGAGAATGGTACCGGGATGACCTGGAAGAAGCCAAGCTGCGCGACCCCCTTCCTCACCTCAAACAAGCGATGCGCAGCAATGGCACAGAGGAGCATGTCATTGAAGAGATCCAAGAGGAGAGCAAAGCGTTGGTTCAAGAGGCTTTTGAGCGCGCCCGCCACGCCAGTGAGCCGGATGCTTCCAAACTGATGCTGACTGCGATGGCCCCATCCACTGTTTTCGAGGAAACGGGGGAACGCGAAGGGCCAGAGCCCGAGCCCCAGCTGATGGTTGACCAGGCTTTGCATGCGATGCAAGAAATCTTGGCAGGAGACCCCCTCACTTTGCTCTACGGCCAAGACGTCGGTGGGCGGCTTGGCGGGGTTTTTCGCGAAGCCGCGACTTTGGCCCAAAAATTCGGTGACGACCGTGTCTTTAACACCCCCATTCAAGAGGCTTTCATCGTAGGAAGCACGGCGGGCATGAGCGCAGTTGGGCTGAAGCCCATCGTTGAGATCCAGTTTGCCGATTACCTGTGGCCAGGACTCAATCAGCTGTTTACCGAATTGTCCAGAAGCCACTTCTTGAGCAATGGTCAATGGCCCGTTCACAGTGTCATCCGGGTCCCCATTGGCGCCTATGGCTCAGGAGGCCCTTACCACAGTTCGAGCATTGAAAGCGTATTGACCGCCATACGGGGCATTAAAGTCGCCTACCCGAGTTGTGGAGCGGACCTCAAAGGGCTGCTCAAAGCGGCGGTCATGGATCCCAACCCTGTTGTGGTTCTGGAACACAAGGGCCTCTACTGGTCCAAAGTGCCCGGCACCGATTCCGCCAAGACCATAGAGCCCGACTCCGACTATGTCCTGCCACTTGGAAGGGCCAATACGGTGTTGTCCTGCGATGCGGACGCCCCCACCAAAGTGGCCGTCATCACCTACGGGCGAGGTGTTCACTGGGCTTTAGAGGCAGCTCAAGATCATCCTGGCCGCATTGAAATACTCGACTTGAGAAGCGTCTCACCTGTCGATTACGCAGCCATGCTGCAGGCGGTTCAACGCTGTCACCGTTGCTTAATATTGACAGAGGAGCCCCCATTGTGCAGCTTTGCCCAGTCGTTGGCCGGCTACATCGCCGATCATGGATTCGAACACTTGGATGCCCCGGTGCGGTGCATCGGCTCTATGGAGGTTCCCGCCATCCCGCTCAACTCAGATTTAGAAGCAGCGGTGCTGCCCAATGCTGAGCGTGTTTCCGAAGCCTGTCGGATGCTGCTGAACTTCTAGTCTGCTTGAGGGCATTCCGTCCCCCTATTTGCCAACTTGGTTCCTCATTTATAAAATTCCTTCGTTTTTGGTTGAACCTTACAGTGTGCAGCGGTGTAACTCCCATGTACTCAGTAATGATACAGCCTAAAAAAACACCAACTTCGACTGAGCAATGGCAGCCAACCATGGTGCCATGCACGGTCCGCGCAGTGCGCAGGATGACCCCGCGCAGTGTGGTTGTCACCTTGGATCCGGGCGCCTCCCTTCCCCTGTTTCGGCATACTCCTGCTCAGAGGGTGACCTTTTGCCTGGACGTCAACAACGCCCGGTGTTTTAGAAGCTACAACCTGGTCAACCCCTTGGGAGAACTTCCCCAAGTGGCCGTTAAGCAAGTGGCGGAAGGTGGCGGTTCTCAGCTCTTCAATGAACACCTGCAGCCCGGAGACGTCCTGCAGGTTGCGCCTCCCACTGGTCACTTCTACGACCAGGACCTGGATCACAAAGCCCACCACTTGTTGCTTTTTGCTGCTGGAAGCGGCATCACCCCGATGTACTCCGTCGCCCAGCACGCCCTAAGGGCAAGGCCAGACCACCGCGTCACCATGATTTATGCCAACTCCACTGCGAGAAGCATCATGCTGCAGCAGGAGCTGGACCACATGGCACATTCAAAGCGTTTCGAAGTCTTTCACGTCCTCGGCGATGGTGCCACTGGAGAAGACTTGTCTACAGGACGTTTGGACCACGCCAAACTCAAAAGACTGCTCGAGCAATACCGGTCCCAAGACCTTCCAGAAGTGGCCTTTCAATCCGGGCCGTCTGGATTCATGGACCTCATCCAAGAAGCTGCATATCAGCAGCCTCAGCCGTTCGAGGTCAAGCGCTATTCCTTTGGTGAGCAGCCTTTTGTGCACCCCGAAGAGCCAGGCGCCACATCCATGAAGTCCGAAGTGGTGGTTACGGTCAATGGTGTAAGGCACACTTTGCCTGCTGTCTCCAAGCGCAAGACGCTTTTGGATGCTGCAGACGAGGCGGGCATTGCGATGACTGCCAATTGCAAAAGCGGCATTTGCCACCGTTGCAAGGCCAAGTTGATTTCGGGTCAAACGTTCCAAGCCTCAGCCAATTCCACGGGCCGGAGACCTGAAAATGGATGGATTTTATGCTGTCAAGAACGCCCGGGCAGCGATAAAGTAGAAATCGAAGTAGGCTGATTCAGAGCCTGTTGTCGATCATCGTCGTCCCCGGATAACGGGTCTTGTCGAATGAGAAAGCCCCCTCAGGTGCGGGGGTGTCGCCCTCAAAAGTTTCTACGACGTAGTGCACGTCGGTGCCTTCTCTGCCCTTCACGATCAACTTGACCACCTGCAAGGCCTGTGCGTCAATGAAGCACTGAATGGTGTGAAAACTCCGGTCGTCCGCTCCAATGGGATGGAGATCCACCCTTGACAGCTGTTTTCCGTCGGATTCTACTTCTCCCTTCCACACTTTCTTAAAGCCCTCTTCCCAAATGGTAAACATGCGTGCAGGGTCCACCCCGTCCTCGGCGATGGTTTCGGCGTCATCGATGTAGCATTCGCCCATCTCAGGCTCATAGGTCCACACTGTTATGCCATCACAGACAATCACATAGTCTCCCAATTCGAGGTGATACTGCTCCCCTTCAATCCAAACCTCTCCGCTTTGGTCCATCTGAAAGTCACTTTGGACATCGACCATTTGAGAGGCGTATTTGGCGTGCACAGACCCATACTGCTGCATTTGGGCCGAGACTTTGCTCAACAATTCATCAGCACGGGCGTCTTCAGACTGGGCCGATGCAATGGCAGACCAGGCAATAAAGGCTGCACAAAAGGCTGCCATTGGGGACAGTGATAGCTTCATGGGGGCGGCGAAATTAGTCGGAGATTTCATCTTCAGAACCACTTCCACGCAACAACTGTTCCAAAGTCAGTTCGTCGGGCACCAAAACCTTGCGGGCCTTGGACCCTTCGAATGGGCCAATGATGCCCGCTGCTTCCAGCTGATCGACCAGTCGGCCCGCCCGGTTGTAGCCCAATTTGAGCTTGCGTTGGAGCAGAGAAGTGGAACCTTGCTGGTGCAAGACCAAGATTTTCGCAGCCTCCTCAAACAAGCTGTCCCTTTCCTCACTGGCGATGTCGGACATTTGCTCGCTGTGCTCATCTGGCACCTCAGGCAAAATCAAGGCATCGGGATAACCCCGCTGGCTGCCAATAAAGTCGGTAATCGCCTCCACCTCTGGCGTATCAACGAACCCACATTGCAATCGAATGAGGTCGTTTCCAGTGGAAAGCAGCATGTCACCGCGGCCAATCAACTGATCGGCTCCACCTGCATCCAAAATCGTGCGGCTGTCCACTTTTGAGGTCACCCTAAAGGCCACCCGTCCAGGGAAGTTCGCTTTGATGGTACCAGTGATGATGTTGACCGACGGACGCTGGGTAGCGATGATGAGGTGGATGCCGATGGCCCTTGCCAGTTGCGCCAACCTGGCGATGGGCATTTCAACTTCTTTGCCCGCCGTCATGATCAAGTCAGCGAACTCATCGATGACCAGAACGATGTAGGGCAGATAACGGTGTCCGTTCTCCGGATTGAGTTTGCGCCTGACGAATTTGGCATTGTACTCTTTCAAGTTCCGGCATTGCGCATTTTTGAGCAGCTCATAGCGCTGGTCCATTTCCAAGCACAGGGACTTGATGGTCCTGACCACCTGGCTGTTGTCCGTGATGATCGCCTCTTCCGTATCCGGCAGCTTGGCGAGGTAATGGCGTTCGATGTGGTTAAACAAGGTGAGCTCCACTTTCTTGGGGTCGACCAAGACGAACTTCAGTTGGCTGGGGTGCTTTTTGTAGAGCAATGAAACCAGCATCGCGTTGAGGCCAACGGACTTACCCTGACCCGTGGCGCCGGCCATCAGCATGTGGGGCATCTTGGCGAGGTCAAACACGTAAGTCTCGTTGGAAATGGTCTTTCCGATGGCAATGGGCAGGGCCGCATCGCTGTTTTGAAACTTGTCGCTGGCGATCAGAGAACGCATGCTCACCACATCCGGGTTGGAGTTCGGCACTTCGATGCCGATGGTGCCGCGCCCGGGTATGGGGGCGATGATGCGGATGCCCAGAGCCGCGAGACTCAGCGCAATGTCATCCTCCAGGTTTTTGATCTTGGAGATTCGAACACCGGGGGCGGGCACCAACTCATACAGCGTCACCGTGGGCCCGATGGACGCCTTGATGCTGGCGATTTCAATCCCATAGTTGCGCAGGGTATCCTCAATGCGCTTTTTGTTGGCCTCGAGCTCCTCGTGGCTGACTTGCGTCCTGCCTGAACCATGGGAAGCGAGCAAATCGATGTTGGGCAATTCGAAATGGCTCAAATCCAACGTTGGATCGTATTCGCCAAAGGCCTGAACCTTGGCATCAATTTCATCCTCGGTCAAAGCCGCCTCTTC
>JBELBZ010000048.1:5570-12946 GCA_042095055.1 Crocinitomicaceae bacterium
AGGCCCTTCCGACCTTCTGTTCTGCCTTTGTGAAACAGGCTCTTCTGCCATTGCACCGTCTTGGATGCTGCTGTCCCCTTCATCTGCACCCTCATCCATGGCGTTTTCGCCAGCCTCGTCCCAGGCTGCATCTCGCGCAAAAAATGCCTTCAAACCCGCACTGACCGAAGGATGCGCAATGGCCCAGATGGCATACGAAGCAGCCATGACCAGAACCGATCCTGTGACGCCCAACGCGAAACGGCTCCACTGTGTCATCCACAGACCAACAGCACCCACCAAGTGGTCGTTTCCCCAACCGGCAATCAAACCGGTTTCCACGTCGAAACTCAAGGTTAGCAGCCCGACTGTCCACGGCAGCAAAAGAGCAGCCACGCATACGTTGCGCAATGCCCTTCCGATATGCGGCATTCGCTCAGGGGCCATCAACCTCACTCCAGCCGCCAGGCACCAAGCTCCAAACAAGGGTGCAGCGACACCAAATCCACCGCGCATGAAGGTGAAAGCCCAACGTGCACCCAATGCCCCCAGGATATTGCGGAAACTTCCTTCTCCCGCTTCTGTGCCACTTTGAATGAACCGAATGTCCTCCGCACCCGTCAGTATTGCGCTGATGCCCGACAGGAGCATAAAACTGCCCAGCGCCACACAGAGTACGCCTCCCGTCTGTTTTACCCTTGGGTCACGCAACCAAGCGGTGCGTTCTTGCCAGACCTCCTGGCGTTCGATGCGGCGTGCATCCCGCTCTTCCATCCTGAGCCGCCGTTCTTCGGCCCTTTGTTCCCTGCGGGTGGCGCCAGATTTCTTTCCAGAAGCCTTTCCTCCCCCCTTTTTTCGCGTCGATTTCGAGGCCACCTTGTCAGCGCTGACCCATTCTTCTTGGTCGAGACGGCGGTTCCTCGGCGCACTTTTGGCGTTGGACTTCCTTGATTTACGGGGGACTGAGGCTCGTCGTGACATCATTTCGAAAATAGCTTTGACACTGATTCGAACGCGATGTGCCTTCCTTGCTTATTCACAAGAGGAATGGGAGTGAGAAATACCTATCTTTGCCCTCCATTTTCCCTGAGCATGGCGAAGAAAGGTAATCGCGTACAAGTAATCCTCGAGTGCACCGAGCACAAGGAATCCGGCATGGCTGGAACGTCACGTTATGTGACGACCAAAAACCGGAAGAACACTCCCGAGCGGATTGAGTTGAAGAAATACAACCCAATCCTCCGGAAGATGACGGTGCATAAGGAAATCAAATAACCCCCAATCTGAGAAACTATGGCTAAGAAGACCGTTGCATCGCTGCAGAAAGGAGGTGGAAAGCAGCACACCATGTGCATCAAGATGTACAAGAGCCCCAAGACTGGGGCCTACGCTTTCCGTCAAGAAGTCGTGCACAACGACAACATCAAGGCTTGGTTCGCGAACTGAGTTCGCACCATCCCCTTGCCCTAATGGGCACCCCGAGGGCCGCCTTCCATACCCGGGAAGCCGGCCCTCGTTGCATTCACCCCCTACCTTAGACGCATGTCATTCTTCAAGAAGCTCTTTAGCTCGGAAAAGAAGGAAACCCTCGACCGGGGTTTGGCCCGCACAAAGCGCGGTGTTTTGGAGAAATTGTCCCGTGCGGTCATGGGCAAAAAAGACATCGACGCAGATGTCCTCGAGGAATTAGAAGAGGCACTGATCACCAGTGATATCGGGGTGAAGACCACCACGCGCATCATCGAGCGCATTGAAGACCGGACTTCCCGCGCCTCCTCCAAGTCGGTGGACTTGCTGCTGCCTATGCTGCGCGAAGAAATCGCGGGCATGCTGGAAAACAACCGCGGCGACCAACCCACGGACCTGTCGATACCGGCCACAGAAGGACCCTATGTGTTTTTGGTTGTCGGTGTCAACGGTGTGGGCAAAACCACCACCATCGGCAAACTCTGCCATCAATTTGCCGCCCGTGGACTCAAAGTCACGGTGGGGGCTGCGGACACCTTTCGGGCCGCGGCCGTCGATCAGCTCAAAGTGTGGGCCGAACGCACCGGCGCGCATTTTGTCTCCCAAGGCCAAGATGCCGACCCCGCTGCCGTGGCATTTGATGCGGTGCAAAGTGCCGTAGCCAAGGGCCACGAGGTCGTACTCATCGATACAGCGGGACGCCTCCACAACAAAAAGCACTTGATGGACGAACTGTCCAAAATCAAGCGTGTGATGCAGAAAATTGCCACCGGCGTGCCCCATGAAGTGCTCCTGGTGCTCGATGGCTCTACGGGCCAAAATGCTTTGGAGCAAGCCAAGCAATTCACCGCCGCCACTGAGGTATCCGGCCTTGTGCTGACCAAGCTGGACGGAACAGCGCGCGGGGGCGTGGTCATCGGCATAGCGGAAGAATTCAAGATTCCCGTTCGATTCATTGGCGTAGGCGAACAACCCGAAGACCTTCAAGTATTTAACGCCATGGAATTCGTCGATTCATTGTTGCCCGAGTCCTTTGGGTCTGAAAACGCTGCGCCATGAGGGCCCGTACTTCTTCTCGCCGTCGCGCCCACGTGGTCACCTTGGGGTGCGCCAAAAACACATTTGACTCGGAGGTCTTGATGCGCCAGCTCGAGGCCAATGACTTCGATGTGACCCACGATACTCCGGTTGATGCCGCTCCTGTGGTCATCATCAACACTTGCGGCTTCATCGAAAGTGCCAAGCAGCAGAGCATAGAAACCATCCTTCAGTTTGCAGATGCCAAGCAAGACGGGCGCGTGGAACGCGTTTATGTAACGGGCTGCCTCAGTGAGCGTTACCGCGACGAATTGGAACAGGAAATTCCAGATGTAGATGCGTATTTCGGCACAAGAGAACTCCCCAAGCTGCTCAAGACGCTCAATGCGGACTACCGCAAAGAGCTTGTGGGCGAGCGCTTGCTTTCCACTCCTCAACACTACGCCTACCTGAAGATTGCCGAAGGGTGTGACCGCCCTTGTGCGTTTTGCGCCATTCCCTTGATGCGGGGCAAGCACCGCTCCACCCCCATCGAAGAGCTGGTCAAACAAGCCGAAGGATTGGCGGCACAAGGCGTGAAGGAACTCATTCTCATTGCGCAAGATTTGACCTATTACGGCCTCGACCTCTACAAAGAGCGCCGTCTTGCCCCCCTTGTGGATGCATTGAGTGCGGTCGATGGCATTGAATGGATCCGCCTGCATTACGCCTTCCCAAGCGGCTTCCCTATGGATGTGCTTGATGTCATGGCAGAAAAGCCCAACGTCTGCCATTACTTGGACATGCCCCTGCAGCATGGTGCCGATCAGGTGCTCAAAAACATGCGCCGCGGCATCACCCGCGAGAAGACGGCAAAGCTGCTTGCTGACATCCGTTCGCGCATTCCCGATATCGCGATTCGTACGACACTGATTTGCGGATTCCCAGGCGAGACAGAGGAAGACCACAAGGAGATGCTGGACTGGGTGGCCGAAAGCCGGTTCGACCGCTTGGGATGCTTTACCTACAGCCACGAAGAAGACACCCACGCCTACAACATGGAGGACGACGTCCCTGAGGACGTGAAGCGCCGCCGCGTAGAAGAGGTCATGTCGCTGCAAGCCGGCATCAGTGCAGAACTGAATGCGGCCAAGGTTGGCAAAACATTCAGGGTGCTCTTTGACCGCAACGATGCCGGGGTCTTTATCGGCCGCACCCAGTTCGACAGCCCCGACGTGGACTGCGAAGTTCGTGTGGAGGCTGGAGAGGACACCTATGTCCGCCTCGGCGACTTTGCCGATGTGACCATCGAGTCCGCCACTGAATTTGACCTCTTCGGCCGCTTGGCATGAGCAAGGTCTCCTACCCCGTAATGGAGGCCTTTGCCACCGTGCAGGGCGAAGGAGCGCATTCTGGCACCCCGAGTTGGTTTTTAAGGCTCGGCGGATGTGACGTCGGTTGTGTCTGGTGCGACGTCAAAGAGAGCTGGGATGTGGATGCCCACCCAAAACAAAGCATTGAGGACATTGTCTCGGCCGCCGTTGACAGTGGGAGAAAAATCGTGGTCGTCACCGGTGGCGAGCCCGCCATGCACAACCTCGCCCCCTTGACTGAGGCCTTGCACCAAGCTGGACTCAAGACCCACATCGAAACCAGCGGAGCGCACCCCCTCACGGGGAGTTGGGATTGGGTCACCCTCAGCCCAAAGAAATTCAAAGCGTGCCGCGCGGACGTCTACCCCTTGGCCGACGAACTCAAAGTGGTGGTGTTCCACCGCAGCGACATGGATTGGGCCGCAGTGCACGCTGCCAGCCTGCGTTCGGATTGCGCCTTGTTTCTGCAGCCCGAGTGGGACAAGCGCGATGAGGCCACTTTTTGGATCTTGTCCTGGATCGCCACAAAGCCGGGATGGCGCATCAGCCTCCAAACCCACAAGTACATCGGGATCCCCTGATTACTGGCCGAGCCAGTCTACGCCCTCCACGCCCCTCCGCAACCAGGTGAGGGTTTCGGCTTGGGGAGACCCCTCTGGAGGCTCATGGTCGTATTCCCAGTGTCCACGGGGGGGCATGCTCATCAAAATGCTTTCGGTGCGTCCCCCAGAAACCAAACCGAAACGGGTGCCCCTGTCGTGGACCAAATTGAACTCCACGTATCGTCCCCTGCGCAAACCTTGCCAGTGCATGTCATCGGCATGGACGAAACTCTGGACAAATGGTGCAGCGCGCTCCTTGTATATGGCGGCATAGTGTCCGGAGAGGTCCAAACAAAATGCCAAGGCCTCTTCGCGGCTGACCTGCCCTTCGCGCCCCATGTGATCGAAAAAGATGCCCCCAACACCACGTGATTCACCGCGATGCGGGATGCTGAAATAACGATCCGCCCAAGGCTTGAATGCGCTGTAATCGGCCACTGCATGGCGGTCGCAAATGGCTTTGAGGTCGCCGTGAAAAGCCCGGGCTTCTGCGGGCACCACGAAATGCGGCGTGAGGTCGATGCCTCCGCCAAACCACCACGTCCCATCGTCGAGGGTGAAGTACCGCACATTCATGTGGATGATGGGCACATGGGGATTGCCTGGATGCAAAACACTCGAAACACCTGTTGCCGCAAAACGTGTAGCAGTGGTGTCCAATTGTTGGGCAAGTGCAGGCGTCACTGCCCCTTCCACAGCCGAATAGTTGAGCCCTCCTTTCTCGATGACCCTGCCCTCTTTGAGGATGCGGGTATCCCCTCCTCCTCCATCAGCGCGCTCCCAATGGTCGCGTGTGAGTGACGCTTCCGCGTCGAACTCCATCAACGCAGCGATTTGCTCGTCTTGAACCGCCTGAAAGGACCGTTGGACTTTGGAAAGGAAATCTGAATCCACCATCAGTGTTCATGTTTTGCCGGCACCCTGTCGTCTTGAGGATTGAGCTCCACCCACTTGAAATCTTCTTGACGCATCAACCTCACGGCACCGTTGACAAGCCCTCCAGTCGGCCCTTCAACCGCCCTCCAGTCGAAGGTGAATTGCCCCCTTTCAGCGCCATTCCATGTGCACATCGGCCGCCCTCCTTGGGCCAATACAACCGGCCACTCTGGGCCGTGTGCCAAAGTCCAACGCAGCGCATTCCTCAGCACATCGAAAGACATCCAACCGTAAGCACCCGCCGGGCCTCCCCTCAATTCAGACAGGCGGCGCGCCAGGCAAAAATGGGACGAGTCCAAGGCGCCAAACAGGGACGAATCGGGCAAGACCCCGCCTCCATCAACCACTGTAAAGCCGACCCGTTCGCGCAAATCCGCGTCCAGAAAGTCAAACTTCTTCCAGTCGCCGTCGGCGTATACCACAAAATCCAACGAGTCGCCCAACTGAATCTCCGTTTGCAATACCCCTGCAAAAGAACGGTTGGCCTTTCCACCCGGCACCACGAGGATGTTGCGCCGGACGTCTGTCAATGAATCTCTCAAGGTTCCCAGTCCACGGGATGCGACTTCGACTTCGCTCATCACAAGAAGGCTGTCCATCGATGCCTGTCGGCTCCAAGCCTCTCTAAATGCAGACTCCGACTCCAAATTGCGAATGTCCCCAGTGGCCAAAAGCAAAACACGCTCACCACGGTGCCGCAAGGCCACATGTTTGGCCAACACCTCCATCCGATCAGAAACCTGGGAATAAGGCATCAACACACCCGGCCTGCCCTCAGCCAACTGCGCACCCAAATCTGTCAGCGCGATATGGACCGCGCCTTCCATTCCGGGCCACCCGCGAACCTCGAAAAACTGCGAGCGCTTCAAAGGCCCCATGGCCATGTGGACCGGTCCACCAAAAGCATCGAGGTCCTGCGGACTGCACATCACAGCTCCAGCAGTGTCCCTTCCTGTATCCAAAAACCGCACTTCTACATGGGCGCCAACACGCTGGCCATCGTCCAACGCCAAACGAATGCCGGCGGCACAGTCCTCCGCAATCTCTCGCAACCGAGCCTCTTGGCGGCTCAAACTGTCCCGTCCAGAAAAAAACGGCAAGAAGACCGCCAGCCTCACCGTGTCCAGAGACCACGTGGGTGGTATTGGCCGGGGCTTGGGCATGGAGTCCAGCGGTCCAACGTCCGGTTTTCCTGCAGCCCATTCCACACCGGATTCCGGTACCACCGCTGGAGAGGGCAAGCTGTCTTTAACACTTGGAACAGGCTGATTTTTGTTACCCACTGCAGCCTTCGCATCCTCTTGAACAGCGGGGATTTGCGGAATACGGAGCACATCCCCTTTGCGGATTCCGCTTTCTGCCCATGGATTGGCGTCATACAACGCATTCAAATCCACCCCGTAGGTTCTGGCAATTCCATAGGCCGTCTCCTTGCGCAAGACCTTATGCGTGGTCTGCTGCTGGGCAGCGACTTGCACAAACAGCAACCATGCACTCAGCACACAGCACAGGTGTTGGATGAGGCGCATCATTCCCATTCTATCGTTGCAGGCGGCTTGGAAGAAATGTCATACACCACCCTGTTGATCCCCCGCACTTTGTTGATGATGGCATTGGACACTTCGGCCAAAAACGCATGGGGGAAATCCACCCAATCTGCCGTCATGCCATCGGTTGATGTCACAGCGCGCAAAGCCACTGCCTGCTCATAGGTGCGCTCGTCGCCCATCACCCCCACGCTTTGAACGGGCAGCAAAATGGTGCCCGCTTGCCAGACCCGGTCGTAATGACCATGCTCACGCAACTTGTCCGTCCAAACCCGGTCAGCATCCTGCAGGAGCCTGACTTTGTCGGGGGTAACTTCTCCGAGGATGCGAATGCCAAGTCCAGGACCAGGGAAAGGATGTCGGCCCAGCAGCTCAGGAGACATGCCCATTTCGCGGCCCACCCTGCGCACCTCATCCTTGAACAACATGCGCAACGGCTCCACCACTTGAAGCTT
>JBELBZ010000049.1:0-12560 GCA_042095055.1 Crocinitomicaceae bacterium
TCAACCCATGACCGTTTCTGTCGTCACCGTCACTTACAATGCTGCTTCGACCGTTGATCAGGCGGTGCGCAGCGTGCTGGATCAACAAGGCGGTTTTGCGCTCGACTACCACATTGTGGATGGGGGGTCAACCGATGGCACCCTGGACATCCTGGAAGCGCACAAGGCGCGGATCGCAGCGATCACAAGCCAACCCGACGCCGGACTGTATGACGCCATGAACCGTGGTGTGGCAAGAGCCAAGGGCGACATCATCGGCATCCTCAACGCCGACGACGCCTATGCCGACCCCCACGTCATCGCCGACATCCTAAAGACCTTTGAAACAACTGGAGCGGACGCTGTTTACGCGGACCTCGATTACGTCGATGAAGCAACCGCCACCGTGGTCACCCGACACTGGAAATCTGGTGAGCCTGGGGACTTCCGCAAGGGATGGATGCCACCGCATCCGACCCTGTTTGTCAAGCGGGAGATCTACGAGCAGCACGGTTTGTTCAGCCTTGAACTCCGCAGCGCCGCCGACTATGAATTGATGCTGCGGTTTTTCCATTTCAGGGGGGCGCAGCTCGCCTATCTCCCGAGAACGACCGTCAAAATGCGCGCTGGAGGACAGTCCAATGCCTCGCTCACCAACAGGGTCAAAGCAAATGCCGAAGACGCCAAAGCGTGGCGGATCAATGGAAGCGCTCCCCCACCGCTTTTGCGCTTGGCCAAGCCCTTGCGCAAAATCAAGCAATTCCTAAAGCGCTGATTCCCGCGGGGAATGCAATCAGCGGAGGCTGTAGTTCGGGGCCTCTCGGGAGATCATCACGTCGTGGGGATGGCTCTCCTTGACCCCTGCAGACGTGATCCGCACGAATTGAGCCTGGTGCAATGCGGGGATGTCCCGTGCACCCACGTAGCCCATGCCAGCGCGCAATCCGCCCACCACTTGATACATGACCTCTTGGACCGACCCCTTGTAAGGAACGCGCCCTGAAATGCCTTCAGGGACGAGCTTTTTCAAGTCGTCCTCAGCGTCTTGGAAGTAACGGTCTTTGGACCCCTTTTGCATGGCCTCCAGACTCCCCATACCCCGGTAGCTTTTGAAGCGACGGCCCTCATAAATGATGGTCTCGCCGGGGCTCTCTTCCGTTCCAGCCAGCATGCTTCCGATCATCACGCTGTGGCCACCACCGGCCAGCGCCTTGGCGATGTCACCCGTGTAGCGAATGCCGCCGTCGGCGATCAACGGGACATCCGTTCCCGCCAGCGCCTCGGCCACTGACATCACGGCTCCGAGCTGCGGTACACCCACTCCAGCGATCACACGCGTGGTGCAAATGGATCCCGGACCGATGCCCACTTTGACTCCATCCGCTCCGGCCTCGACAAGGGCCTTCGCCGCAGCGCCTGTGGCGATGTTTCCGCACACGATGTCCGTCTTGGGGTGGGCTTCCTTGACCTTTTTGAGCATGGCAATCACACCCGCACTGTGCCCATGGGCCGTGTCGATGATCAAGGCGTCAACCTCGGCTTTCACCAAGGCATCCACCCGCTCCATGGTGTCTGGCGTCACGCCCACAGCAGCGGCGCAGCGCAAGCGGCCGTATTGGTCCTTGCAAGCATTGGGGAACTCCTGCAGCTTGATGATGTCCCGGTAGGTGATCAGGCCGACCAGCTTGCCGACGGCATCTACGACGGGAAGCTTCTCAATCTTGTTGTCCTTGAGGATCTCTTCCGCACGCTTCAAATCTGTTCCATTGGGCGTGGTGACCAGGTTTTCCGAGGTCATCACCTGAACAATGGGGCGTGCAGTGTCGTGCTCGAATCGGAGGTCCCGGTTGGTCACAATGCCTTTTAGGAAACCGGCTTCGTCCACGACAGGAATGCCACCAATCCGGTGCTCGGACATGATCTGATGCGCATCGCCCACCACTGCCTCTACGGGCAAGGTGATGGGGTCTTGGATCATCCCACTTTCACTGCGCTTCACCTTGCGTACCAAGGCCGCTTGGGCCTTGATGGACATGCTCTTGTGAATGACACCGATGCCCCCTTGGCGCGCCATTCCGATGGCCATGTTGGCCTCGGTCACCGTATCCATAGCGGCAGATACCACGGGAACATTGAGCACAATGTTCCTCGAAAAGCGGCTGCGCAAGTCGGCATCCCGCGGCAACACCTCGCTGTAGGCAGGAACGAGAAGGACATCATCGTAGGTGAGGCCTTCTTCGGTAAACTTCGGATGGGGGTGGTCAGTGGGCATGAGCAAAAGGGAGGCGTCCGGATATTCCGACGAAAATAGTCCAGAAACCGATGGTGGCAAGGGGATTCACCCCCCCTGTTGTTCACGGCCTGCGCACGACCTGAACGTGTCCCAAGCGGGTCACAACGCGACCAGCACCGTCCTGCAGCCGGAGCGTGTAAGGGTAGAATGCTTCAGGCAACAAGGCCCCGTCCTTTGTTCCATCCCATGCGGCATCGGGGTCCTCCGACTCCCAAATCAAATCGCCCCACCTGGAAAAAATGTCCACCCGGTATTCCGTGACATCCGCAAAGGCAATGGAAGGTTTCCACGTGTTGTTAAAGCCATTGTAAACGAGCGCATTGGGCACCCACACCACCGGGGGCAAGGTCAAGCACACCTCATTGGACGTGGCCGCCCAACCGCTGTCCCCCTGTTCGGCGCGAACCCGGTAACAAAACTCCCCGGGCGTGCCAATCAGGTCCTCCAATTCATCGTCATAGGAGAAATCATAAGGACTAAAATCCTCAACCTCGTCGAGTTGCCCCCCGAATTGAATGCCCCGCAACAACACCTGTCGCGTTCGTGGGGCCTCCCAACCTTCGAAAGGGGTCCAAGCGAGCGCATTGGACAGCCGGTCCTCGAGCACTGTCCCCGTCAAGAAAATCGTCTCGGCTATCGGCGTCCCCAAGACGCTGTCTCCACAAGCGTTGACCACTTTGATGTAGTACTTGTACTGCCCGACCTGTCCCTGAATGGAGCTGTCCAGCAGTTGAATCACACCCCCTGGGGAAGTCAGACTGTTCACGAATTCAAAGTCGTCGTCAAAAGGTTCGTTGCGCCAGATCTCATAGTCGTGCGGGTCAGAAGCTGCACCATCGACCTCCACCCGGAGAACGGCCACGGAATCCGTTACAATGCTCGCTTCGAGCCACCGCATCCACTCTGGCCCACCGGGGTAGGAGAACAGGTTTTCAGCCGTGTTGGAAGACTGCGTCCAATCCGCTGTTTCAGCATGGGCCACAATTCGGTACCGGTACAAACTCCCAATGTTGGCCCCTTGATGCTCGAAAAAATTGAGGTTCCCGGGCACCTCTGCCAGCAATTGGGGACCTCCTTGGACGCCATCTTGGGTCAATTCTGTCGCCCACACCTCGTACCGATTGACCCCACCTTGCCATTGGACCACGGGAGACCATTGCAAATCGGCTTGGTCGGTGCACTCCGTCCAATCCACATCGAGATAAATCGAAGGCGCACACGCGGGATTGGCCGCACCGGGGTCGGGCATTCCTCCGATGTAGCAACTGTCAAAACCCGCCACATTGTAGTACTCAATGTTCTGACCAGCCATGCTAAAGGGGTTGGTCCAACTCAGCGTGTTGGGGTCTTCGATCGTGGTCAACACCGTTTCGATGGAGCCTGAGCAGATGTACACGATGTATCCCGCCACATCGGGGGCCAAACTGGGTTGCCAAGAGACCGTGGCTTGCCCTGTGAGAGAATCTACATCCACCGCGACGATTTGTGGCGGAGGAGGGTCAAGTTGGTCCGAGACTTCGATCGACGCTTGGTTGGATTGGTGGGTGCACCCACCGGCTTCGGTCAACGTCACGCGATACGTGACCAAGCCTTCGCATTGCGTTACCGGAAAAGAGGTGTTGGAGTTGCCGAGGAGCCAAGGCGCCGATGCGATCACCGTCCATGAACCGTCCGGCAACAGCTGTTCTACAGCATAAGTACCCCCGAATCCCGCGGGGGGATTGAAGTGAAACGGGCTGTTCCACGCCAAGTCCACCGTGCCTGGAATCAGGCCCGATTCCAACTCCAAGAAAATGGTACACAGGGTGTCAGAAGGGCCCGCCATGGCGCTGCCCGCGGCGTTGAGTGCCGTCAAAGTGTAACAGAACCCCTGTGTCGCGGTCAGCAGTGGCGTGTTAAACCCGGTGACATCAGAAATGGGATTGTCAGGCTCGAGGTCCACATCAAACCCTGGCAGAGGCGTGAAGTCCGGTGCGGGCAACATCGGCGTCACCGCATAAAACTCTGCACCCGTCGCATCGGAGAGCCAATTGAGGGTGACGGTCCCATCGTTGTTGACCTGTGTGCAATTCCACACTTGCCCCCGACCCATGAAGGTCAGGCACATGGTCAGTATCCACAGCACGGATACCCTATGGGTGACGGTCCTCAACATTGCTCTGCAAGATGTACGCGCGCAAAGGCAGAACGGTTGCCTTTCGAGGATGTTATCCGCCGCCGGCATTGAATTTCATGTAGACGTCATTCCAAGCCCTTCCAGAAAAAACCCTTGGGCATTTGGCGCGTATTGAAAGCCTTGAATTCTTGGACCAATTGATCTACGAGCTGACCGGCCCGGGGAAGGTCATCCAACAGGGCACTGACCTGGCCAATTTCCAGTTCTCCTTCCATCAAATCGCCCTCCCTCATGCCGCGCTTGGCGCGACCACGGCCCAACAAATCACGCAAGGCCTGTGCATCGGCACCTCCTTCTTCCGCGTGATGGACCTGGTCAAAGAAGCTGCCTTCTGGCCCCCGCAACAACCTCACCGGTGTCACGTCCTTGAGCATGAGGCGCGTCTCTCCGGCCACTGCATCAGCAATGCGTTGCTTGAAGGCGGCATGCGCCGGGTTTTCCTGGGTCATCACAAATCGGCTGCCCATTTGAACGCCTGAAGCACCTAAAGCAAGCGCAGCCAGCATGGAACGCGCATCGTGCAAACCGCCCGCAGCGATAACGGGAATGGAAACCGCATCCACCACCTCCGGAACGAGGCACATGGTCGTGGTCTCCTCCCTTCCGTTGTGGCCACCGGCCTCAAAGCCCTCAGCCACCACAGCGTCAACCCCTGCATCCTCAGCCTTGCGCGCGAAGGTTGCGCTCGATACCACGTGGATGACTGTGGCACCCGCCTCCTTGAGGAAACCGGTCCACTTCTTGGGCGATCCAGCACTGGTAAAGACCACGGGGACTCCTGCTGCTGCAATCGTCTCCATGTGCGCCTCAACATCCGGGTAAAGCAGCGGCACATTGACCGCAAAAGGCCCATCCCATGCCGCTTTTAACCGCTGAATTTCCGCTTTCAGCTCCTCGGGATACATCGATCCGGCACCCAATGTGCCCAAAGCGCCGGCCTTGCCCACCTCGGCTGCCAACTCCCATCCGGTGCACCACACCATGCCCGCTTGCACAATGGGATGGCGGGTCCCAAGCAAGGCACAGAGCACATCAGGGCAAGGCTTGTCCTTTTTCATGATGCAAAATGGGACGTTTCCTGAAACCCCAAGCGTGTAGGCCCCGTATACCCCTTGTGTCACCAAATGACTTATCCACACGTAGGAACTCACTGATGAGCGTTAAACCCCCTAATTATACCGGTTTCGGAGCTGAATTTTGTGTCATGACACGATGGAGTGCCACGCTCACCTTGGTGATAGCCACTTTGCTATCCAACCCCATTTCCCTCTCTGCGCAGGGCAATTGGGACGTGGGACTCTCAGCGGGTGTAGCCAACTACATGGGGGACATTGGTGACGGTGCTGGAAACGCCAGAAACTTCATCTGGGATTTGCAAGAAATGCGTTCCCGTCCTGCACTCGGCGTCTTTGCCCGGCGCAAGCTGGATCAAGATGGCCTCTGGCACGTGCGGGTTGATTTGAGCCAACTTCACATTTCAGGAAGCGACAAGGACACGGAGAACCCAGCGCGCCGTGGCCGCAACTTGCACTTTCGAAACCACATGACCGAAGGGTCCATTCGCATCGAGCGCGATCTGATGCAAAGGCCTTTGGTCTGGGCGCGCCAACGCAGGGCCATGCTCACGATTCGAGGTTTTGTTGGATTTGCCAAGCTGTCCCACAACCCCGAGGCCAGGGTCGACGTCAACAACGTGATGCGCGATCAGCTCATTGAGTCCGGCATCACCAGCGATGGACAATGGCACAGTCTGCCCGAATTGATGACGGGAGGAGTCGACTACAGCGACGAACTCAACATCAACACCATTCCATTTGGATTGAGTGCGGTCATCACAGGACAGAAAAGAGGAGGGGCAGCCGACTTCTACTTCGGCATCGAAATTGGAATCCGGATGACCGATACCGATTACCTCGACGACGTCACGGGATTCTATGCCGACCCATCGGAAATGTCCACCTTGGGCGCTGCGTTGTCCTCACAATCCAACCTCGTAGACCTCGAACTTGCAGGTCCTGGAGCGGGCAGCTTGACGGCACACAGCTACATTGGAGACGAAATCCCGGTCATACGCGGCAATCCAGTCAACGATGACGCCTACGGCTCTTTTGTCATCACTTATGGCAAGGTCCTCAATGGAAGGAGCCAGAGCTTCAACCGCAACCGCAGTACCTACGGGAACAAAAAACGCGGCGGACTTTTCAGGAAGTCCACACGCATGAAGTTCTAAACTTCAGACGGGTTTTATAATTTCGTCGACGTAAAAGTTTATTTCGTCGTATATTTGTGGCCAACCATGGGTTTGTCACGTTCCATTTTCTTTATTGGCCTGTTCCTGGCCCTGAGTGCCTGCATGGATGCCCGTGCGCAAGGAAAACTGGCCCAAGGATGGAACATAGAATTGGGCGCTTCCGCACATGTTGCCGCATATGTCGGAGACATCGGCCACAAAGGATCATACGGTGTGTTCAGTGACACGCAATGGAACCTCGTTCAAATGGGCGGCGGCCTGAGCGCGAGGGCCGAACAAAGCGGCAAGCGCATCGGCATCAACTTCGACGTGAGGCGCATCCGCATCCAAGGGGCAGACAGCATGTCCAACAAGGTGGTCGCCTTTGTCCGCAACCTTCACTTCAAAAACGAAATGACGGAGTGGGCCCTGAGCGCCGACTACCCCCTCTTGCGCCTCGGAGGACAATGGGGCGGCTTCACCATGATGCACAGCCTCCGCGCCAATGCAGGGCTGGCCTTGGTTCACCATGCCCCCATGGCGCAGGTCGACAGAGACAACACGTGCTATGACCTGCTCATCGAGATGGGCTATACCTCTCCCGGCGAATGGCACGACCTCCGCAGCATGCGCACAGAAGGCGATGCCTATGCCGAATACATCGCCACCGTTCCCCTCGGGTTCTCTTGGACCATGTCGATTGACAATGGCTCTGGAAGACCGTGGCACTTCACCTTGAACGGACTGTGGCGCTGGACATGGACCGACCGCTTGGACGACATCCACGATCTCTATGCCAATCCGTGGGAGATGACGCCCCTCGGCCTTGCGTTGACCACCCAATCCAACCCGGACGATCTGCCTCCATGCGCGGAGCCCCCGAGCCTCTCCACCTTTCAATTCCAGCAGGGATTGGACATAGAAAGACAGCCCGTTCGCGGCAATGCGGAAACCCGCGACATGTATTTCACCATCGGCTTCAAAGTCGCCCGATCGTTGACTCCAAGCCGCACAGAGACTTTCCATAAAAAGCGTTTTAGGGGCCCGCGCGTGGTCAACAAACGATAAAGGAAGTCAAGCAAAGCACATCTATACTTCTTGGCACCGCGTAAGACGCTAAATTCGGCGTCCAATTCGCAACGATGAGCCCACGCTGTTTCCCCGGAATCCATAAACTGGTCCTCGCCTTTACCGTTATCGCCTGCACTGCAGCAGGAAACGCTCAAGCACAAACCGTGTTGAACATTGCCGGCGAGGCGGTGTCCGCAGAGGACTTCTCTCACATCTTCAAGAAAAACAACCGCGACAGCCTCATCACGGCTGAGAGCTTGGATGAATACATGGAGCTGTTCATCGATTTCAAGCTGAAGGTCAAGGCCGCGGAGGACCTTGGGATGGATACGGCCACGTCCTTTGTCAATGAGCTTGCCGGTTACCGCAAGCAACTCGCACGCCCTTATTTGGTGGACAACGAACTCCTGGATGCCCTCGTCGCCGAAGCCTACGACCGCACCCTCGAAGAAGTGCGGGCCTCCCATCTGCTCATCAAAATGAGCGCGGACGCCACACCCGCCGATACCGCGATCGCCCATGGGAAAGCCGAGGCGCTCAAGGAGCGCATCATGAGCGGCGAAGATTTTGCGAGCATCGCCCGTTCTCGGGGTGGCAGTGACGACCCCAGCGTCAAAGACAACGGCGGCGACTTGGGCTGGTTCAGTGCCTTCATGATGCTCTACGCTTTTGAAGATGCCTGCTTCAAGGCCAACGTAGGCGACGTCGTCGGACCGGTGCGGACCCGTTACGGATACCACGTCATCAAAGTCACGGGGAAGCGTGAAGCCCGCGGCGAGATGCGGTGCGCCCACATCATGATCCGCCCCGACTCCGAGAAAGGCGGACCGGAAGAAGCCAAAACCAAAATCGACGCCCTGGCATCGGAATTGGCTGCGGGTGCAGACTTTACTGAACTCGCCCTCCAACACAGCGCGGACCAAAGCTCCCGCACCAAAGGTGGAGAGCTCCCCTGGTTCGGTACAGGCCGCATGGTGGAATCCTTTGAGGAAGCCGCCTTTGGCCTCGCAGCCGATGGCGACATCTCGGCTCCGGTGCAAACCCAATACGGCTGGCACATCATCAAAAGGCTCGAGTACAAGGCGCCGCCTTCCTTTGACGATTCCAAGCGCGAATTGGAAAAGAAGCTGCAGCGCGACAGCCGCTCCGAGCAAGTGCGCAAAAGCTTCATCGAAAAGCGCAAGCAGGAATACGGTTACACCATTGACTCGAAGCGTTTCAATCAAGTCGTTGAAGCCACAGTTTTGGACAGCGCCCTGCAACCCCTCGTGGTCAAAAAAGGCCTCTCCAAGAAGCCCATTCTGACGGTGGGCGACACCAAAGTGCCCGTCTCAAAGTTTGTGGCCTTTATCAATGCCAAGCGCAACCGCATTGACATCACGGGTCAAACCGCCGAGCAACTCTTGAGCGAAGCCCTTGCCAGCTTCGGCGATGGGGAAGTCATCGAATACGAAGATGCCCGATTGGAAGGCAAGCACAACGACTTCCGGTTGCTCATGGAAGAATACCACGATGGCATTTTGCTCTTCGAACTCACCGATCGCAAAGTGTGGAGCCGCGCCGTCAAAGACAGCACCGGCCTGCAGGCCTTCTGGGAAGAGCACCAATCCGATTACCAATGGAAAACCCGGTTGGAAGCGGTCATCTACCGGTGCACCGATGCCACTGCTGCTGAGCGGATCATGGCCATTGCCAGCGCCGGAGGTGACGTAGAAACCGAACGCCGTGAAATGGTGTCGGAAAACCCGTTGAGCATCACCATCGAGGAAAGCCGCATCGAAATGGGGATGAACCCGGTCATCGATGCTGCCTTCGAAGCCCTCGGATCGGCCGGCATCACGGCTCCAGAAACTGTGGACGGTCAGGTGCGCTTTGTCGAAATCCGGGAAGTCACGCCACCCGCTCAAAAAACCCTCGATGAGGCGCGCGGAAAGGTCATCGCCGACTTCCAAGATTACCTCGAGAAGACCTGGATCGACGAGCTTCGTAAGCGTTACACCTTCGAAGTCAACCGCGAAGCTTTGCACGCCATCCGGTGATGCGCCGCGCCGTGATGCCGATGGGGTTGGGCATGCGCAGCTGCGCATGGTGCTGTGCTGCATTGCTCATGGGCAGCTGCAAACAGCCTGCACCTGCCACAACCCCTGACACCATAGTGGCCACGGCTTATGGGCAATCGCTCAAAGCCTCCGAACTCCTGAGCGGTTTTTCCACCGGCTTGAGTTCGGCCGACAGTGCCGCGCGTGCCAAACGCGCCATCGCGGAATGGCTCGAACGGAAGGCCATTGTCCATTTGGCTGAGACCGAACTGCCAGAGGAAGAACGCGACTTTGACCGCGCCGTCAACAGGTACCGCGAATCCCTGTTCATTCACGCATACGAAGACCGCTACCTGCGCGATCACCTCGACACGTCACTCACGACGGCGGAGCTCCAAGCGTTTCTGGACGCACAGCCCGACCTTTTTCGATTGGAAGAGCCGCTTTTTCGAGCGCGTTGGATGGTCTTTGCCGACGACCAGCCCTTTCCCAGCGATGTGCGCGGGCTGACCAAGCAATTGGCATCCAAAGACGCCGAAAAGCTCTCGGCCTTGGCCAGCAGGTGCACCGATGCGGGCATCCCCTTTGACCTCGAAGCCGACCATTGGTGGACCTGGGAAGAGCTGGGGCAACGCGTCCCACTCGAGCCCAGACGGGCCTCTAGGCAGCAATCCAGCCGCTGGGTCTCCAAAATTGAATGGAAGGCGGATACCGCCGCCGGCAGGCCTTTTGATCAGCGGGCCCTCCTGCTGGTGACCGAAAGGCTCTCCGCTGGTTCTGTCAGTCCGCTGGAAAGGGTCGCCGACCGCATATCAGAGCTGCTGCTTCACCGCCGCCGCAACCTTACCTTGGAGGCCATGCGCCAGCAAGCCGTCCAAACCGCCTGGGCCGAAGCTGCCCTCAGCAGCGGCAACAACGGTCCTTCCTCCCCAGCAGCCTCTGACCCCAACGACCGCAACGACACCCCATGACCGCGCGCACCGCCACCTCCCCATCACTGGCCCTCGTTGGCTTGCTCCTGTTGACCGCTGTAAACGTTCATTCTCAAGAAGAACGGGACCTGCAGAAGCTCGAGCAAATCATCGCGGTGGTGGGCAACGAAATCATCCTGCAAAGCGACGTGGACGCCCAGCTTTTCCAGATGGAGGCTTCCGGCATGCCCGTCGACGATGTATGCCCCGTGGTGGACCAGCTGATGTTGCAAAAGCTCTTGCTGCACCAGGCGCGCCTCGACTCCATTATGGTCGACGACGGTGAGGTCGCGAGCCAAATTGACAGGCGCTTGGAGTACTACGTTCGCATGTTTGGCTCCATCGAGGCATTTGAGGCCGAGTACGGCAAGACGGTGGCCGCTTGGAAAGCCGAGTTCCGCGAGCCCATGCGCGAGCAAATCATGGCCGACCGCATGCAAGGCGAAATCGAAGGGCAGGTGCGCGCCACCCCCCGCGACATCTCCGACCATTTCAAGTCCATCCCGACAGACAGCCTTCCCCTCATCCCCGAGGAAATTCGGTACAGCCAAATCGTCATTGAACCTGAGCTCTCCGAGGAAGAGAAGCTGGAAACCCG
The DNA here is from genome assembly GCA_042095055.1 of Crocinitomicaceae bacterium. Lineage (GTDB taxonomy): Bacteria > Bacteroidota > Bacteroidia > Flavobacteriales_D > Sanyastnellaceae > UBA8752. The sequence continues at coordinate 11,358 of JBELBZ010000049.1, forward strand.
CGTCTTTATGGACAGCATACGCAGCGAAGTCGTCGCCGGCCGCCTGAGTCTGACGCTTGCAGCAATGCGCCACAGTGAGGACCCTGGCTCCAAATACAAAGGCGGATGCTACGAAGACATTCGCCGTGGCGCTTTCGTGCCAGAGGTCGAGGCGCAGGTATTTGCCACTCCAGAAGGCGCGTTCAGCCCCGTTTTCGAGAGCGACTTTGGATTCCATTTCGTCAAGACCACAAACATTCGCGGTGAGGTCTTCTCCATGTGTCACGTGCTCATGAAGCCTACAGTCCCGGAGACCGCCATGCTCGAAGCCGCTGCCCTCGCAGACAGTGTTGCCCAGCTCATCACCCTAGACTCCCTGACTTTTGTGCAGGCCGTTGAACGTTTTTCTACGGATGAAGACACCAAAAACCAAGGGGGACGGGTGACCAACCCCCGCACAGGCGGCCTCTTCCACGGTGTGGATGAGCTCGACCGCACCGACTTCTTTCTGATCAACGAGCTGCGCACCGGGGAACACTCCAGTGCTACTGCAGTGCAAGGCGCTGAGCAACAGGCTTACGCGATTTACCTTTTGGATGAGCGGAAGCCTGCCCATGCCGCCAATCCACAGCAGGATTACGAGCTCTTCCAAATGCAAGTCGAAGCCGACCTGCGCCAAGCCAAGCTCGACAAATGGGTCGGCCGCCGCCTCGCCGAAACCTACGTCCGGCTCATCGACGACTTTTCGGGTTGCGATTTCGACCGCCAATGGTTGGGAGAAACCGCAAGCGGCGCACAGTAAATCCGAACGCCCTGCCCGACCTTAGTGGGCATGCGCAAGTGGGGTGAATTCACGGACTTCTATTCTTCGGAACACCATGCCCGGAACGTGGGCAAGATGTTCCGCGACCCGGAGAACGCCCTGCTGCCCAACTGGAAGCACATGCCTGTTGCCTATCACGGGCGCTCCAGCAGCATCATTGCGAGCGGTGAGCCCGTCTATCGGCCCTCCGGCCAGCGCAAGGAAGCTGACGGCAGCATCACCTTCGGCCCCACCCGCAAACTCGACTTCGAGCTCGAGGTCGGCGTGGTCATCGGCCGCGACTCCGAGCGCGGCAAGCCCATTGCCATGGCCGAGGCCGACAGCTACATCGAAGGCCTCGTGCTCGTCAACGACTGGTCCGCCCGCGACATCCAAGCCTGGGAATACGTGCCACTCGGACC
>JBELBZ010000050.1:0-11377 GCA_042095055.1 Crocinitomicaceae bacterium
AGAATGGGCAATACCAGCGCCATGACCGCGAAAATCATCATAGAATTCATGGTGGTAAGATCTTGAGCCCCCTCCATTCAAATTCTGAATCTGGGCTGCAGTAATCCAATTCAAGGCGGGGAAAACAAAAAGACCTCCCGAAGGAGGTCTTTTGTGTCGGGATAGCAGGACTCGAACCTGCGGTCTCCTGCTCCCAAAGCAGGCGCCTTACCAACTGGGCCATATCCCGAGCGGGCGGCGAAGATACGGCAACCTTTGAAGATTGCCTATCAGCTCGCCTGCTTATTGTAGTCGCGCAGCAACCACGTCACCTCAGCGTCGTCGGGAGACAGAATCTCCAAGGAGATGTCGTGCTCTGCAGCACGGGACTGGAAGTCCTCAATGACCTCTCGCACATCCGCGTCCATGCGGAGCGTGGTCGAAGCGTCAAGTACGACGTGACCTCCTGGCTTGACCCGGATCAAAGCCTGGCGCAGCCCCGCCTTGTGAAGGAATGTCATGTCCTCGCTGAGGTCGAAGTGGTACACCCCGCCGGCACCCTCACCTTCCTCGTAACGGTATCCCACAAAAGGATGCTGGTAGTGGTCGAGCAGGATGCTCAGGATGGCCACGACCAGTCCGATGCCGATGCCGACCAGCAAGTCCGTGAAGTAAATCGCGAGGATGGTGACCACAAATGGCACGAATTGGCGAAGGCCCTTGGCGTACATCTTCTTAAAGTTGGCAGGCTTGGCGAGCTTGTACCCCACCACAAAGAGCACAGCGGCGAGGCTGGCGAGTGGGATCAGGTTGAGCACCTGGGGAACCAGCAAGAACAAGATGAGCAACCACGCACCGTGAAGGATGGCGCTCATCTTGGTGGCATTGCCCGTCTGGATGTTGGCTGAAGAGCGGACGATGACCTGCGTGATGGGCAAGCCGCCGATGAGACCGCTGACGGTGTTGCCTATGCCCTGTGCGATGAGCTCGCGGTTGGTCGGTGTGATGCGCTTTTCGGGGTCGATCTTGTCGGTGGCCTCCACACAAAGCAGCGTTTCCAAGCTGGCGACGATGGCAATGGTGACACCGAGGGTCCAGACCGCTCCGTTGCCGATGGCACTGAAATCGGGCAAGGTGATCAGCGAACCCCACTCTTCGGGTTGAAGAACGGGAAGCTGCACCAGCTGAGCCGCCGAGAGGCCGCCGTCTCCGCGGGTGGCGAGGTGGATGCCGACACCAGCCAACACTGCAGCGAGAGAGCCCGGCAGAATCTTGGTGAAGGCCTGGTTCTTCATGAAGGGACGGTCCCAGAGGATGACAATGCCCAGACCGGTCGCCGCGATCAGCATGGCGGTCGGCGTGATGTGGCTGAGGCCGTCGATGAAGCCATCGACCCCTTCGACGCCAGCGTAACCGAAGGCGTGGGGCACTTGCTTCAAAAAGATGATGATGCCGATGGCAGCCAGCATGCCTTGGATAACGCTGGAGGGGAAATACAATCCGATAACACCGGCTTTGAGCGCGCCCAGTGCGAGCTGAACGAGGCCGCCGATCACCACGGCCATCAAGAACACTTCATAGGAAGGCAGGCTGTTGATGCCGTTGAGGACGATCACGGCGAGGCCCGCAGCGGGACCTGACACACCGACCGCACTGCCGGAGATGGGGGCGACCACGAGGCCGCCAAGGATGCCGGCGATCAGGCCGGCCAATGGGGGCGCACCGGATGCCAGGGCGATGCCGAGGCAAAGGGGCAGTGCGACAAGAAATACAACGAGGGAGGCAGGAAGGTCCTGCTTGAGGTGCTTAAACATAGCGTTGAGGTTGGGGTTGGAAAAGAGCGGGGCAGCAGGGCCATCCTGCCGCTGGCTTCATGGGCACATCGGCCCGACACTCAGCCCAATTCCGGAGGTTCCCAAATCTTGGCGTCCACCAATGCGCTCAAACCAGAAGGGGGCGGGCTTTGGTGCAACCGCTGTACATCTGTCGCCAACCTCATCCGATCGGCGTTCAAGAAAGCCTCGTATTCGGCTTGCTTGTCTTTCTTCTCTTCAGGGCCTTCGCGCTCCTCCTCCTGCCCTTCCTCGGACTCCTCGGACTCCATATCAAAGGCATGTACCACATCATCTCCCTGAAGGATGCACATGGCCTCTGTGACTTCCATCACCACACAGGCACACAGCAACCCACTGAAGAGCACGAAGGCGGTATGTCGGAGCGCATTCATTGACTTCCAAAGGAACTTCATTTATTCATGATTGTTCAAGGATTGAGCACAGGATTCACCTCAATTTGCAAACCCGCTACCCACATTCACACAATGGCCTCTCCTACCCTCCTTCGTTTGGTGCCCGCCCACAATGAACCCGTCGCTGATTTGCTGACCCAACGCGCGTTTCCAACGGGGGCCTTAGACGGCCTCAACCCCTTCTTGTTCCTGAACCACCACGGCCCCCAGACATACCCTCCCGGCAACAACGGGCTGCCTTTTGGACCCCACCCACACAAGGGTTTTGAAACCCTGACCTTCATCGAGGAAGGCCAACTGGCTCACCGGGATTCTACCGGGGGCGGTCACATATCGGGGCCGGGAGGGGCCCAATGGATGACCGCTGGCAGCGGCATTGTCCACGCCGAAGTCTCCCCCCCAGCTTTTCTGCGGGATGGCGGACCGTGTCACCTCTTGCAACTTTGGATGAACCTGCCTGCCGCCCTCAAGGGAGAAACCCCCGCATACCACGCTGTGGAACCTGAGGACATGGCCAAGCTCACCGGGCCCGGCTGGTCGTGGGAGGTCATCAGCGGAAAAGCCGAAAGCGAAGGCACCGCTGCAGAAGGTCCTGTGGCATCATTGACCGGTCTTTTTACTTCACGTCTCAAGTTGGAAGCAGGTGCCGTGTTTTCTGGGCACGTTCCCGAGGGACGGACCCTGCTGCTGTATGTGGTCACGGGTGCCGTGCGGTTGGGGGACGTTGAGCTCAAGCCCTTTACGACCCCTGTTTTTGACCGTTCCGGGGGCACCCTTGACCTCACCGCCGAAGCCGATACGACCCTGTTGTGGTGCCATGGTGACCCCATTGAAGAACCCGTCGTCTCCTACGGCCCGTTCGTGATGAACACCGAAGAAGAGATCCGAACCGCCTACGCAGAGTACCAGCGCGGCGACTTCGGCCACGTCTGAATCACGCCACCCTTAGACGCAAAAAGGCCCGCAAAAGCGGGCCTTTTTGATGGCAGCTCTTGTGAAGCTACTCAGAAGCGGTCGAGGTTCATGACCTTGTCCCATGCGGCAACGAAGTCGTGCACAAAACGGGCCTCTCCATCGCCTGATCCGTAGACCTCAGCCAAAGCACGGAGTTCGGTATTGGAACCAAAAATCAGATCCACACGCGTTCCTACCCACTTGGTTTCCCCTGTGGACCGGTCCTTGCCGACAAACGCGTGTTCTCCACTGTCCAGTGACGTCCATTCCGTCTCAAGATCGAGCAGGTTCACGAAGTAGTCGTTGGTCAAGGCACCTGCACGCTCCGTAAAGACGCCGTGCTTGGAGCCGTCCCAGTTGGCTCCCATCGCCCGCATGCCTCCCACAAGGGCGGTCATCTCAGGCGCATTGAGCGACATCAGTTGCGCCTTGTCAATGAGGATCTCTTCTGCAGTGACGTTGGCGCGTGTCCCGTTGAAATAGTTGCGGAAACCATCGGCCTGCGGCTCAAGTACTGCAAAGCTCTCGACATCCGTCATCTCCGCTGTAGCATCGGTGCGGCCTGGAGCAAAGGGGACGCTCACATCGTGACCGGCAGCCTTGGCAGCAGCCTCTACCGCAGCGCATCCACCGAGGACAATCATATCGGCCATGGACACCTTCTTGTCGCCATTGGCAGCGTTGAAGGCCTCCCGCACACCGGTCAGGGCATCGAGGACCTTGCCGAGCTGCACAGGGTTGTTGGCTTCCCAATACTTCTGGGGGGCCAAGCAAATGCGTGCACCATTGGCGCCGCCGCGCTTGTCGCTGTTGCGGAAAGTGGACGCCGAAGCCCATGCCGCGGAAGCCAACTCGGCCACGGAGCAGCCCGTCGCCAGAATGTCAGCCTTCAATTGTGCGGCATCAGCGGCATCGATGAGGGCGTGATCTACAGCGGGAACGGGGTCTTGCCAAATCAGCACCTCTGCAGGCACCTCTGTACCGAGGTAGCGGTCACGTGGCCCCATGTCGCGGTGGGTCAACTTGTACCAGGCGCGCGCAAAGGCATCGGCGAACTCGTCGGGGTTCTCGTAGAACCTGCGGGACACCTTTTCATAAGCCGGATCATAGCGCATGCTCAAGTCCGTGGTCAGCATGGTGGGCTGGTGGCGCTTGCCTGCGTGGTGTGCATCTGGCACGAGGTCCGCAGCAGCACCTCCCTTGGGCACCCACTGGGTGGCGCCGGCGGGGCTCTTGCTCATCTCCCACTCAAAGCCAAAGAGGTTCTCGAAGTAGTTGTTGCTCCACTGGGTTGGCGTAGACGTCCAGATGCCCTCCAAACCACTGGTGATCGTGTCGGGACCCGCTCCAGTATTGAAGGTGTTCTTCCAACCTGTGCCTTGCTCAGCGATGGTGGCACCTGCGGGCTCCGCCCCAACGAACTCACCGGGATCGGCAGCTCCGTGGGTCTTTCCAAAGGTGTGTCCACCGGCGATGAGCGCAACCGTCTCCTCGTCGTTCATGGCCATGCGGCCGAACGTTTCACGGATGTCACGCGCTGCCGCGAGGGGATCGGGATTGCCGTTTGGCCCCTCTGGATTCACGTAGATCAATCCCATCTGCACAGCGGCGAGGGGATTCTCCAACTCGCGCTCTCCCTTGTAGCGCTTGTCAGCGAGCCACTCAGCTTCACTGCCCCAGTAGACGTCCTCTTCAGGCTCCCATACATCGGCACGTCCACCTGCAAAACCAAACGTTTCAAAGCCCATGCTTTCGAGGGCCACATTTCCGGTCAAAATCATGAGGTCGGCCCATGAAATCTTGTGGCCGTACTTCTGCTTGATGGGCCACAACAGGCGGCGCGCCTTGTCGAGGTTGGTGTTGTCAGGCCAGCTGTTCAGCGGCGCGAAACGCAGCATACCCGCGCCCGCACCACCGCGGCCATCGCTGATGCGGTAAGTCCCCGCACTGTGCCAGGCCATGCGAATGAAGAACGGACCGTAATGTCCCCAGTCTGCAGGCCACCATTCCTTCGAATCGGTCATCAATTCGGTGAGGTCCTGCTTGACAGCAGCGAGGTCGAGGCTCTTGAACGCTTCAGCATAATCGAAATCCTCACCCATGGGGTTCGACATGTTGGAGTGCATCCGAAGGATGCTCAGGTTGAGTTGATTGGGCCACCAATCCGTGTTGCGGGTTCCTCCACCCGCTCCGTGGTTGAGTTCCCCATTCATGAAGGGGCACTTGGCCACGTCTCCGTTCATATGGTCGTTCATGGTCTACTTGTGTTGCGAAATCATCAGAGCACCTGTTCAATCCAACAGGTCCTTCGGCATTACGAATTTAAGGGCTTCACGCCTATGAGGACACGTTCTTTATGCCCTACAATCCACCCGTTATTCACCCAAAATTGGGACATGAAAAAGCCCGGCATTTGGCCGGGCTTTTCTGCGGAGAGACAGGGATTCGAACCCTGGCAACGGTTTCCCGTTGACAGATTAGCAATCTGCTCCATTACCACTCTGGCACCTCTCCCATTGTTCCCCTTCGGAAAGCAGGTGCGAATTTACAGAAAACGCACATGCAATTCGCAAGCCGATGTCTGCGAATTGAAATTCACACCCAAATTCCGCAATCAGGCGGTCTTCAGCGGCAAAACATCGGCTCAATTCCTTTCATTTCCGAGCCATAAGGTGTATATTATACACTATCCAACCAAATTAACATGTCGCACTTTTTCTCTTTTACAGCCCGATTTGGGCTCCTCGCCTGTGCCTTTTATTGGTCAAGCTTGGCAGCACAGGTCAACATTGCTGACTGCAGTCAGTTTGCTACGGGACCGAATGATACATGGACCCATGTCCTCACCCTCACTACTGCAGCCGATGCAGGAAGTTCCGGTGCCCAGTCTTTTGAAATCAACATTGCGTCCCTTCCCGATGGAGGTGCCAACTACCGTGTCTTCAAGACAACGGCCAACGGCAGCTCCTTTTTCGGCAACGCTCAGGCTTTGAGCGTTGGATCCAACAGCGCCACCATTGCGGCGGTGTCCTTTGATCGAACCGTGAAAATCCAATTCTCCAGTGGCGACATCGCGTTTGATGCCTTGAGCATCAATGGTGAAGCGCAGACGGATTGCTTTCCCTCTGCAGACGGAACTGCGCTGAGCGATTGCAGCTTGTTTGCGGACGGGCCCAACACCACTTGGACCCACGCCCTGACCTTGACCACGCCGGACAGCAGCAACAGCGCAGCCGCACAAACGGTGGTCATGAACGTCACCGCGCTCCCTGATGGCGGCGCCAACTACCGCGTAGCCAAGACCGTAGCCAATGGCAACTGGTTCAACGGCAATGCCCAGCCCCTCGCCTTGGGCAGCAATACCATTACAGTGACCGGTGTGAGCTTTGACCGCTCGGTCAAGCTCCAATTTTCGAGCGGCGCCATCGAATTTGATGCGCTCTCCCTCAATGGCAATGCCCTGCAATGCGAGGCCACCAGCACCCCGCTGACCGCTCCCATTGACAATGCTGCAGACCCCACATTGGATGCAGCTGACGTGGCTTCCATCTACAGCGGTGCCTATACCGACATCGCCACCAACTACAACCCCGGCTGGGGACAATCCACTGTGGTCAATACCGACTTTGATCCGGGGACGGGCAACCTCGTGATGCAGTATGCCAACTTGAACTATCAAGGCACGGAGGTCACAGCCACCAACCTCTCGTCCATGACCCACGTCCACATCGACGTTTGGGTAGCCGAAGGCACCGACCGCCAACTGAAGTTTACCCCCATCAACAATGGTACAGGTGCCGGTGAGACCCTCGTCGAAGTGCCCTTGACCCCCGGGGCTTGGAACAGCGTGGACCTCCCAAAATCTGCGTTTGACGGAATGACCTGGGACAGTGTCTTTCAATTGAAGTTTGATGGCCAGTTCAACAGCGATGGCTCTGCCAACGCTGCCGGATGGGACGTTTACCTCGATAACATCTATTTCTGGAACGATGGTTCTGGCACCACGACCGAGATCACCTATGTCGACGTCACGTTTAATGTCAACATGAGCAATGAGGATGTTTCGACTGACGGAGTATTCCTCGCTGGCGGCAACGATTTTGGTTTCCCTGGAGACAACCCCATGACAGACGCTGGTGGCGGCATTTGGACCATCACCAAGTCTGTGGCTTCTCCTTACACCGGCAACTACACCTTCCTCAATGGAAACTGCGGGGACTGGAGCTGCAAGGAAGATATCTCTGGACAGGATTGTGCGGATGGCGATTACAACGACCGCCTGCTCAGCAACATCACCGAGAACACCACCGTCAGCACCTGCTTCGGTGAGTGCACGACAGATGGCACCTGTCCGGCGCCCCCCACCACAACCTACGCCGTGACCTTTTCGGTCCATACGGACAACATCACAGTGGGTCCGCTCGGCATGTATGTAGGTGGCGGATTCCTCGGTGGATCTGACGCCCATGCACTGACCGACAACGGCGACAACAACTGGTCCATCACGCTGGACTTGCTAGAAGGAACTTCAGGAAACTGGGTGTTCTTTAACAGCCCCACCCACGGTGGCGACTGGAACACCAAGGAAGATTTGGCTGGAGAAACCTGCGCCGATGTCAACAACTACAACGACCGCTACCTCGCTCCATTGGCAGCATCCGCCAACTTGGAATTCTGCTTTGGCGAATGCACGGTTGAATGCCCAGCACCACCAACCACAGTGGACGTCACCTTTCAGGTGGACATGTCTCAGTACGAAGGCACCTATGACGGGGTCTTTGTCAACGGCACCTTCAACAACTGGTGCGGTTCCTGCAACCCCCTGACCGACGGTGGAAACGGAGTTTGGAGCACCACGCTCCCCTTAGAGGCTGGAACCATTCAATACAAGTTCACGCTCGATGGCTGGAACGCCCAAGAGGAGTTTGCGGGCGGCGAGTCTTGCACCGCTCAGGACGGTTCATTCGTGAACAGAACGGCGACGTTTGATGCCACCACCGACCTCGGTGTGGTGTGCTGGAACACTTGCTCAGAATGCACAAGCGATGTGCCAGGATGCACGGATTCCACGGCCGACAACTACAATGCTGCCGCCACGGTAGACGACGGTTCATGCGGCAACGTGGAAGGCGCTTGGAACCTCACTTACATGTGCGTGGGAGGAGGACAAGGCACCTGCGAATGGTGGTCCTATACTGCCCCTGGTGACCGCGGTTGCCTGGAGGACGACCTCTTCGTATTGAATGCTGACGGAAGCTTCCAGAACATCATGGGCGACCAAACGTGGTTGGAGACCTGGCAGGGAGCAGCCGAAGGTTGCGGTACACCCGTTGCGCCTCACGATGGATCCAATGCGGCCACATGGTCCGCTGCCGGAGGTGAAATCACCTTGAATGGACTGGGGGCCTTCCTCGGCCTCTCCAAAGTGTACAATGGCGGTGAACTCACCAACTCAGCTGACGCGGCCAGTACCATCACCTATCAGCTGCACAGCGTGGACAACGACAACCTTTCTGTGGACATCCATGTCGGCGGCGGATGGTGGCGCTTCAGCTTCACCCGGGCCACGGACGGCTGCACAGACAGCACCGCCGACAACTACGTCAGCTACGTTACGGTCGACGACGGATCTTGTTCGTTCACACCAGGCTGCATGGACAGCACAGCGTGCAACTACAACGCCGATGCCAGCCAAGACGACGGTTCCTGCCAGACCAATGACAACTGCGGCGTTTGCGGCGGTGACAACAGCAGCTGCACGGGATGTATGGACGCCACGGCGTGCAATTATGATGGCACGGCAACCATCGATGATTCAGCTTCTTGCACCTACCCCGCGCACGCCAACTTTGACTGCGACGGCAATTGCAACAACGACGAAGACGGCGACGGCATCTGTGACGAGCTCGAAGGCCTGATCCCCAACCTCGAATCCGCTTGCGGAAACGGAACAGTTTGGGATGCTGCCTCCGGTACTTGCATTGGATACAACGACTGCCCCTCGGACATCAACTTCGACGGCGCCACAACTTCTGGCGACCTCTTGCTGATGCTCGGTCACTTCGGGACTTATTGTCCTGGACAAGGCCCCGATGCCGCTGAGTAAATCAGCGTTTTTTCCAAGGATGGAAAGGGTGGCTCTGCTTTGGCAGGCCACCCTTTTTTCATGCCGCCCACCGCCTCACAGAGTTGAGGGAAAGTGGTAAGTTGGGTGCATGCTGAATCAAATTCGCCTGCGTGCCTGCCTTCCATTGGTCCTCCTGCTGTGGCTCCCGACGGTGTGCCCAGGGCAGGCCATTCCCGGATTCTTTGAGCCCAACCCTGCCGATGCCCAGTATCCGTTCTACCACGGAGTGGCCTCGGGGGATGCGACCCACGAAGCCGCTGTGCTGTGGACGCGGTTGAGCTTCTCCGATGCGCAATTGCCCTTTGCCGCCTTTGGCACAGTGGACGTGGCAACGGACACCGCTTTTGCCGACATCGTCGCGGCGCTGCCCGTGCAAACCCAGCAGAGCCGGGATTGGTGCGTCAAAGCCGATGTGGGCGGCCTGGAAGCCGACACCTGGTATTACTACCGTTTCAGGGTCGAGATCGGGTCGGTGAACGGCCCCGTAGAGCACACCAGTGTGACAGGTCGCACAAAGACGCTGGCCGCTCCAGGAACCTTGCCCGCATGTGGCCGCTGGCGCGCTGCAGCGGTGAGCTGTATGAATTACCAAAGCGGGTATTTCAATGCGCTGGCCCGCATTGCAGAGCGCAACGACCTGGACGCTGTGGTGGCCCTCGGAGACCAGATTTACGAATACTACAACCCGCAGTCCGTCGCCCTGGATTACCAGCGTTTCCAATACCCGGAAGGAGAATGCGTGCAAGGCCATGAATACAACCAACGGTGGCTGACCCAACGCCTTGACCCGGACTTCCAAGCCGCCGCGCAGCAGTATCCGTGGTACATGGTATGGGACGACCATGAGGTGGCCAACGAGGCCTTTGCAGATGGCTCGCAATACCACAACGGGACGCCAAGCGAATACCTGGACCGCAAGGCCGCCGCCCTGGCCTCCTTCTTTCATTGGAACCCCATCCGCGAGGCGCCTTTTTTGGACGACCCTGCTTCGCAACAACTGGACACCTATGCCCTCCACTGCTACCGGGGGTTTGATGTGGGTTCGCTGGTCAAGCTCAGCATGCTCGACACGCGGACTTTCCGGTCGCAGTGGGTGGAGCTCGTTCCCGACATCTTGACCGTGGCGGCCAACCCTGCCGTGCTCGAAGACAGTGCCACCATCGCCACATTGACCCCCTTGCTCGAAGCCCTCGTGGACACAGGCCGGACCATGCTCGGTACAGACCAAAAGGCATGGTTGCAATCGACCCTTACGCCCCAACAGATGGGCGTATGGAACCTCTTCGCACAGCAGGTGGTGTTTGTGCCCGTATCGTTTGTGAACCTCGATGCATGGGGCCTCCCGCCCTATCCCCTATCCAACCCGGGCAACGGCATCGTCGACAAATGGGACGGTTACCAAGCCGACCGCAACTGGCTCATCGACCGCTTTGCGGAGCTTTCGAACCCCGTGGTCCTGACGGGCGACATCCACCAAGAGTTTGCCTTTGAGGTGCCCCACCCCAACGGCAGTTTCACGGACGTCGGCGGGGTGCAGGAAGGCTCGGTGGCCACAGAATTTACGGCCACTTCGGTGGTCAACGATCCGCGCATTTGGCCGGTCACAGAAGCCGCTGCCCAGCAGATCATCCCATGGCTGGAGCACGGCGACATCGACAACACGCTCAGCACCGGCTACTCGGTCCTCGACTTCACGCTGGAGCGGCTGCACGTGGACTTCATGCAATCCAGCGACCAGTGGGAGCGCACGCCTGGCCAATACCTGTCCACCTCGTTCGAGGTGCCCGCTGAAGGCGCTGTTGCCGAGGGCGACCCCCTGTACTTCCTCGAAGAGGTCGCAACGCTGCTCGATGCCAGCGAGGGCTGCGGTGCGGACCAGCCCATGACGATGGAAGATTGGATCGGTTGGTCGCCGCCCGGTTGGGGCCACCCCGGGGTGCCTGAAAGCGTCTTCGAAACCGGCCTCTCCGGTGACGGCGGTTTGCGCCTGTGGCGCGACGCCCAGGGCCGCTTACAGTCCAGCGCGCCCCTGGCAGAAGTGCAGTGGTTCGACGCCCGCGGACGCCGCC
>JBELBZ010000051.1:0-4826 GCA_042095055.1 Crocinitomicaceae bacterium
CGATCTCCTACTCTACGTCCCAATTTGTGGACGAAATGGACCACGTGAGCCTCGGGCTCATTGCCATGGGGCTCCAACCCGGCGAACGGGTGGCACTCATTTCGCACAACAACAGATGCGAATGGAACCTGATGGACCACGGCACTTTGCAAGCCGGCGGCATTGATGTTCCCATCTATCCGACCATGACACCGGATGATTATGTGTACATCCTAAACCACAGTGAAACGCGCTTCTGTTTTGTGAGCAATGCAGATTTGTTCCAAAAGGTCAGCTCCATCCAAGACCAAGTCCCTTCTTTGGAAGCGGTTTTCACTTTTGAAGACGTTCCTGGTGCGCGTTCCTGGCGGGAAGTCACAGGATTGGGAGCAGCTGCCGAAGCCGAAACCAAGGCAGAGTTGGAGAAGCGGCGCAATCAAGTCGTCCAAGAGGACATGGCCACCATCATCTACACTTCGGGCACCACAGGTCGCCCCAAAGGTGTCATGTTGAGCCACATGAACATTGCGCAAAACGCGCTCCACAGCATTCCAAGGCTGCCCGAACGGGTTCCGGGAACAGAATACCGCGTATTGAGCTTTTTGCCGGTCTGCCACATTTTTGAGCGGATGCTGCATTACCTGTACATGCACGAAGGCGCCAAAATCCACTTCGGTGAAAGCCTTGAAACAGTCAAGGACGATCTGGGAGCTGCACAGCCGCACATGTTTACCGCAGTGCCACGGCTGCTCGAAAAGTTCCATGACGCCATCGTCGCCAAAGGCCGCGAAGCAGGCGGCGTCAAATCGGCCATCTTTAACTGGGCCGTTGGCCTGGCTTTGGAATGGGAGCCCGATGGTGGCAATGGCGGATTCTACGAATGGAAATTGGGCATCGCCCGCAAGCTGGTATTCGACAAAGTCAAAGCAGCACTTGGCCTCACCGAAATCATGGCAGTGGCCTGCGGATCTGCGGCTTTGGCGCCCCGCCTGGCACGCTTTTTCAACGGAGCTGGCATTCCAGTTTATGAGGGCTATGGCCTGACCGAAACATCGCCAGTGGTATCCGTAAACTCCCTCAATGCCACCGACATGTTGCGCATTGGAACGGTAGGAAAACTGATTGCCGATACCGAAATCAACATTGCAGAAGACGGTGAAATCCTGGTCAAAGGCCCACAGGTGATGATGGGGTACTACAAGGACGAGGAGAAGACTGCAGAAGTACTGAAGAACAACTGGTTCCACACTGGTGACATCGGTGTCATCGAGGATGGTTTCCTGCGCATCACCGACCGCAAGAAAGAGATGTTCAAGACATCAGGCGGTAAATATGTTGCGCCTCAACTGCTCGAGAATGCCATCAAGGCTTCCCGATTTGTGGAACAGGTTATGGTCATCGGTGAAAGCCGCAAACACCCTGCTGCATTGGTAGTACCAGACATGGTCTTCCTCGCAGAATGGTGCAAACGACACGACAGGCCCTGCCCCAGTGCATCTGAGGTGCCCGCGGACGAAGAAATCTTGGCACGCATACAGCAAGACCTCGATGGACTTATGCAGCCCTTTGCCACTTGGGAGCGGGTTAAAAAAATCCGCGTTTTACCAGAGCCCTTCACCATTGACGGGGGGGAATTGACACCGACCCTCAAACTCAAGCGCAAGCCCATCCTGGCGCGCTATGGTGACGTGATCGAGTCCATCTATACCTGAACGTGAAGGACACCCTGCAGGCATGGGATGAAGCCGTGTTGCTGCTGCTCACTGGTGCACCTGAGTCGCTTTCGGCGGTCGGCTGGTGGCTGAGTCAGCCGTGGTCGTCTACTCCGGTCTATTTGTTTGTGATTTGGCGCCTTTTTAAAGGGGTGCCTTGGCAACGGGGAGCGCTCAGACTGGCCATGGTATTGGTCACGTTTGCGGGAACAGATGCCATCAGCAGCCGCGTTCTGAAACCGGGATTCGAGCGGCTCAGGCCCAGCCACAACCCCGACCTTTCTGAGGCTCTGATATTGCACCAACACGAGGACGGCAGTGTCTACCGAGGAGGCCGTTTTGGCTTTGTCTCATCCCACGCTTCAAACACCTTTGGATTGGCTGCAATGGCCTTTCTTTTATTGGGTTCAACAGCCACCCGTTGGCTGTGGCTCTGGGCCGCAATTGTGAGTTGGACAAGAATATATTTAGGCGTTCATTATCCGGCTGACATCGTATTTGGAGCGCTTTTCGGCACAGGATTTGCAGCAGCAACACATCAGCTGTTTTCCAGAGTTTTTAAGGAAAAAATAACCGCATGAACCCCCTGGCTCCCGCCCTTCTTTTGGCCGTCTTTTTTGGTGGCGGATTTGGCTCTGTCATGCGCCATGCATTTGGTGTTTGGCTCAATGGTAAAGCAGCCCTTCCCCTTGGCACATTGGCCGCGAACTTGGCCGCGACTGCCATCTTGGCCTGGGCCACAACCCGACTCGCTTCCAAATGGCCCGATCAACACACCCTTCACGCCGCCGTGGCCATTGGTTTTTGTGGAGGGTTCAGCACATTTAGCACGTTCAGTGCAGACACCCAAAAACTGCTCGCCGATGGACAATGGACATGGGCTCTGGCCAATGTTTTGGTCAGCGTTTTGGGGTGTGTCCTTGTATTTGCCCTCGTCAGCGGCTTCTTCCGGCGTTAAATTCAGCACCGAACTCCTTTGTTTATGTCGACCAAATTTGCCCTTTCCATCCTCCCCTTGCTGTTGGCCAGCCTCTGGAATTGCACCCCTACAAATGCTGTTTTAGCCCAAACGCCACAGGGAGTAACGGTCGAAAACAAACCACCCAAATTGGTCGTCGCGATTACCGTAGACCAGATGCGTGCCGATTATCTCACACGCTATTCCAATGGCTTCGGGGAAAAAGGGTTCAAGCGCTTCTTTAGAGAGGGGTTCATCGGCATGGATCACCACTTCAGCTATGCACCGACTTACACCGGCCCCGGCCACGCCAGCATTGCAACCGGCACCACCCCTGCGGTGCATGGCATCATAGGAAACAACTGGTTTTCAAGGGCAGACAGCACCAAAGTGTATTGCGTCGAAGACAAAGAAGTCCAAGGGGTTGGCATGTCCGGCATCGACCCCGGAACAGCAGGCCAAATGTCTCCTGCAAGACTCAACGCCAGCACCTGGGCCGATGAATTCAAACTTCACTTCACACAGCGGGGTGATGTCCAACCGAAGGTCATTGGAGCCAGCATGAAAGACCGCGGCGCAATACTGCCTGCTGGCCACGCTGCGGATGCAGCATATTGGCTATCGAGCGGCCAATTTATCAGCAGTTCACACTACATGCAGACGCTGCCAAAATGGGTGCGTCAATTCAACAAATCAGACGCTGTCGAAGACTTGATATCCCAGGGCTGGTCGCTTCAGGACGCTCCAGAAACCTACGCAGGGAGCATGGCTGACAACACGCCATACGAGGGCACGTGGCGCGGAGGTGAACGGCCCACATTCCCCTATGACTTAAAGGCCTTGGAAGAAGGCAATGGCGGGCAAGACATCATCAAGGGAACCCCGCATGGCAATACCCTGCTTGTAGACTTCGCCCTCGCCGCATTGGAGGCCGAAGAACTCGGTGCTGGTGGCGTTCCGGACGTATTGGCGCTGTCCTTTAGCAGCACCGATTACGTGGGCCACAAATTTGGCGCTCACGCCATGGAAACAGAGGACACCTACAGGCGGTTGGATGGCGATTTGGGTCGGCTGTTCACAGCACTTGACAGCCTAATCGGTACCGGTCAGTGGACGGCGTTCCTGACGGCAGATCACGGGGCAGTCACTGTGCCCGGACTTGAGAAAAACAGAGGATTGCCCGTCGATTACTGGAATCCAGAGCCCATGAAAGCCACCGTGTACGCTGCTGTAAACGAGAAGTTTGGGCGCAGCGACCTCATCCGAGAATACGACAATGACCAGTTCTTTTTGAACCGAGCCGTTCTGCGAGAAGAGGGCATCAACGCTGATGATGTGGCGCGTTTCGCCGCCACCGTCGCTGCCACCTTTCCAGAAGTGCAAAAGACCATGACTGCTTCCGACTTGAGGGGAAGCACTTACACCGAAGGCGCCGAAGCCAACATTCAACGGGGATGGCACGCTGTGGCATCTGGAGACGTGATCGTGATCCTGAAACCCGGCTATCTCGAATACAGCCGCACCGGAACGAGCCATGGAAGTCCATATGCTTACGACACCCATGTCCCCTTTTTGATGATGGGCCCCGGCGTCCCGAAAAAAGCAACGTACAGCAGAACTGAAATCCGGGACATTGCGCCTACCCTCTCTGCATTGCTGGGCTTCCCGCGCCCTTCCGGATGCACCGGAAAACCGATGCAGGCCCTTTTTGACTGATTCCATGGACGGCATCCATTACAGTGTGGCGCGCCAAAGCCGGCACGAACTTCTGATTCAAGCGCAATTCCCTGCTGGCACAGACCGGGTTCATCTGCCCATGTGGCGCCCGGGACGCTACGAACGGGGCGACTTTGGACGACTCGTCCGTGGCATGGAACAATGGACCGAAGGTTCGTGGCAACCGTTACAAAAAACAGAGCTCCATGTGTGGCAATGTCATGCCCAAGCAGCAGAGCCAAAACCGGTGACCGTGAGGTACCGGTTCACCGCAGCGCGGCTCGACGCCGGGAGTACTTGGTGCGATGCCCAACTGCTGTATGTGAATCCTGTCAATTGCCTGGTCTTTCACCCCGATCTTGCAGCACATCCCATTACCGTGAGTTTGCCTGACATTCCAGCGGATTGGAAGGTCGCTACGGCCCTGCTCTCGAGCCGCGCTCCAGATGGCAGACAGTTGC
>JBELBZ010000051.1:4926-7006 GCA_042095055.1 Crocinitomicaceae bacterium
TGGAAGGTCGCTACGGCCCTGCTCTCGAGCCGCGCTCCAGATGGCAGACAGTTGCATGCCGAGGACATGCAACACCTCATGGACAACCCTTGGATCGCTGCCCCAGCAGAGGACCTTTGGCGAGAAGAATACACCGTCGACGGCGTTCCTTTTTATGTCCATGTTTGGGGCCAGCGGCACTTCAACGAGACCGCCTTTGTGGAGGCCCATAAAAAGTTTACCGAAGCGCAGATGGCTGCTTTTGGCTGGCTGCCCGTTCCCGAATACCACTTTCTGTATCTCTTTCCGGAATTCCAGGCGCGCCACGGAGTGGAACACGAGGCCTCGACCGTCATTGCTTGGGGGCCTGCCCGTGAATTGACCCACGGCGCCGAGGGACCTTCTTCGGGTTTGGAGGAGGTCATCGACATCGCGAGCCACGAATTGGTCCACACATGGAACGTCAAGCGACTGAGGCCTGCCGAATGGATGCCCTATGATTTCTCGCAAGCATCACCCAGCCGCATGGGCTACATCGCGGAAGGGGTCACCACCTACCTAGGCGATCTCTTCTTGCTCGAATCCGGCGTGATCGACATGCAGGGCTGGATGCGGCGGTTCGAAAAGCTCCTTACACGACATCTGTGGAACCCGGGCCGCCTGCAGACTTCCGTGGCGGACAGCAGTTACGATACTTGGCTCGATGGTTACGCCATGGGGGTTCCCCACCGTCGGAGCAACATCTACGTTGAAGGGGCAGTCCTGGCGTTCCTCTGTGACGTGACCTTGAACAGGGCTGGCGCCGGATGGCTGGTCGACGCATTGGCTGAACTGACCGGTCCCGATGGCAACCGAAGCTTGGATGAAGCAACCTGGTGGGCCACCCTTGAGCGCCGAGCGAGCGTGCGCGGACCCGAAGGCGCTCAGGAAATCTCAGAGCTCAGAGCTGCACATTGCGATGGAACAGAAGACACTTGGCCTGCGCTGGTCGATGCCCTGATGCACCAAGGCATGCAAGCCACCTTGGAACCCCACAAAGACGGTCTGGCCCGTTGTGGCGCCCTATGCGGCAAGGGCAGAGAAGGCCGCAACGAGGTCAAGATTAGCTGGCCAGAAAGCCCGGCATGGCAGGCGGGATTGCGTCATGGAGACGTCATCAAAACCAGCCAAGAAGAAGGGAGTGAGCTTGTGGTTTCGTGGCTCAGAGACTCCGTGCATGAGCATGAGAACACCATTGCCATCCCGCTTGGCTCGGGGTATTTTGCACGGCCGAGCTTGGCAAGCTTCCCCGGTTGACCCATATTGAGAGGCGTTCAAACCTCACCATCCCTCATGGCCCTCTCTTTTCACATTGACCACCAAGAAGAATTTTCTCGCAAGGAATTGCTGCTGCGCACCTTTTTCGGTGTGTTCTATTTGTTGATTCCCCACAGCATTGCCCTCTTCTTTGTGAGCATCCTGAGCAGCATATTGCTGTTTCTGACTTTCTGGACCATCCTGTTCACGGGGCGTTACCCTCGGGCATGGTTTGACACACAATTGGGACTCTTGAATTGGAATGCTCGGTTCACCGCATCCATCTTTAACTGCATAGATGGTTATCCGGCCTTTGGATTGTCAGCTGGGCACCCTTGCGTTCACCTCGACATCCCATATCCAGAAGCCGTTTCGCGGAGCCACACTTTTATTGTTGGCCTTTTTGGGCCGATTCTACTCATCCCACATTTGTTCATCTTGAGCGTGCGAAACCTCTTGGTACTCTTCTTGAATCTGCTGGCTTTCTGGTCCATCCTCTTCACCAAGCGCTATCCCAAGAGTTGGTTCGATTGGTTCGTGGAACAGATGCGCTGGGGCATGCGCATCAATGCGTACCTCTACTTTATGACCCCAGACTACCCCCCGTTTACAGGAAAGGAGGTCCAAATCATGCATTGATTCAATCGTCCCTTCCGCCTTTCATAGCGAAGGTGAGAAGGTTCGCCCCCATTTCAAGGGCCCTGCGCCGGACCATTTCGGGATCGCGGTGGACCGCGTAATCTTCCCAACCGTCGCCGAGGTCACACTCGACGTCATAGTAACAGACCAAACGGCCATCCAGCAA
>JBELBZ010000051.1:7106-10639 GCA_042095055.1 Crocinitomicaceae bacterium
CCGTGGCCCGTCATGTGAATGAAGGGGTAATTGAACAGCGCTGGGGACCCCACCTCTACATACGGCACTTCTTCATCGATGCGCGTTCCGAGCTCTTCGTTACAAAAGGTCACCAGGTTCGGAACACTGGTGGGGTTTGAATACCAATCCCCACCGCCTTTGTATTGCATCACAGCCACTTGCACTGACTGCCCATGCATTGGCTCGGATGCAAAAACCGCACACCACAGGACCACCACAGAAAAAACGTGGAAACCCCTGTAACCCTTTGCGCTTGCGCAGCGTATTGTCCGTCCTCGAAAACCGAGTGCTTGCCCCATGTTGGCGAAGTTAATCCAAACCCCCTGCCCATTGGTAGAACCCGCCGCTCAGGCCGACCGGTTTTATCTATCTTTGCGCACCTTCAAAAACACCTGAACCATGCAGAATAAGAGTGCCGTCTTGATCTTTACGGTGCTGCTCGCATTGGCCACCCTGTATACGTTGAGCTTCAACTACTTCTCAAGTCAGTTTGAGAAAGAAGCACAGCAGCAGGGCGTCTACGAAGCAGAACAAATGCTCGCCGCGGGAACGATCTCCGAGGATGCTTTCGATGCCACCGCCGCAGAAGAAGCAAAGTCGTACCTCCGTGCCAAGGGCGATTCCGCCATTGTTCCCATTTTCGGGAAGTCCTACAAGGATGCCAAAGAACGCGAGCTGAACCTCGGCCTTGACCTCCGTGGTGGCATGAGCGTGACCCTCGAGGTGTCGATCCCAGACCTCATTATCGCTTTGGCGGACTACAGCACGAACGAATCGTTCCGAACGTCCATTGCTCAGGCAAAAGCCAATCGGAAAAATTCAAACGACGATTTCGTGACGCTGTTTGGACAAGCATGGACTGCCAACGGGACCACCGACGAACTCTGGCGCATCTTCTACAACATGGAGAGCCGCGACCTCTTCCCACAGAAGAGCACAGACGAGGAGATTCTGGCGATCCTGAGGACCGAAGCGGAGACCGCGATCAACAACACCGAGAACATCATCCGCAAGCGAATCGACCAACTCGGTGTCGCCCAACCCAATGTGCAGAAGCTGTCCTTCAGCGGCCGCATTTTGGTGGAGCTCCCCGGCATCGACGATCCCGCTCGCGCCCGGAAGCAATTGAAGTCCACTGCCAACCTCGAATTCTGGGAGACCTGGTTCAATGATGAGATTGTGCAGCGCATCGCTGATGCAAATGCTGCTGCAGGACGCGCTTTGCGCCCAGACCTCTTTGGAGAAAACGCTCCTGCCGACAGCACGCTCGACACTGAATCATTGCGGGCCAAGAACCCCTTGTTTGCTGTGATGCAGCCCAACCAGCAGGCCAAGACGAGCATCGTCGGTTTTGCTGTGGAAGCCGATACCGGAAAGGTGAATGACGTGCTCAACATGCCAGAGGTTCGGACGGCGCTCGGTTCAGACCTCCGCTTGTTGTGGAGCGCGAAGACCGATGGCGGCGTGGCAACATTGCACGCCATCCAAGACCAAAGCGGCCGCGGAAAGGCCAAATTGGACGGAAAGAGCATTGTCGACGCCCGCGTCGGATATGACGAAATCGGCGACATCGTCTGTAACATGACCATGAACGGCGAAGGGGCTTCCATTTGGGGCCAGATGACCAAAGCGGCCTCAGCAGACAACAACCGTGCTGTGGCTGTGGTCCTCGACAACCTTGTCTTCTCCGCACCCAACGTCAACAGCGCCATTTTGAATGGCCGCTCACAAATCAGCTTCGGAACCGGTCAATCTGCAGAGCAAAAGCTTGTAGAGGCCGAAGACTTGTCCAGCCTCTTGAAAGCGGGTTCACTCCCCGCCCCTGCCAGAATTGTAGATGAGGTTTCCGTAGGACCCCAGCTCGGAGAGGAAAACATCCGTGCTGGTCTCAGTTCATTTGTCTTCGCTCTGCTCGTAGTGTTGGTCTACATGATCTTCTATTACCGCGGAGCTGGTGTCGTCAGCAACATTGCTTTGATCGCCAACCTCTTCTTCTTGATTGGTGCACTCGCATCGCTCGGAGCGGCTTTGACCCTGCCAGGAATTGCAGGTATCGTTTTGACCATTGGAATGGCCGTTGATGCCAACGTCCTCATTTATGAGCGCGTTCGAGAAGAGCTGCGCGCAGGCAAAGGTTTGGCCGGCGCCGTCAAAGAGGGCTACAGCAAGGCATACAGCGCCATCATCGATGCCAACATCACCACGCTGTTGACCGCCATCATCTTGTACAGCTTCGGTAGCGGCGCGATTCGTGGATTCGCAACGACCCTGATGGTGGGTATTTTCACCTCGCTGTTCAGTGCCATCGTTTTGACACGCTTGGTGTTCTACAGCCGCATGGAACGCAAGAAGGGCATGTCCTTCTCTTCCAAGCTGACCGAAAATTGGTTCACCAATACGGCCGTGCCTTTCATCGCACGTCGCCGAACAGCCTATATCGTCAGTGCCTTGGTCATCGCAGGTGGATTGGCCAGCCTCTCCACAAAGGGCCTCAACTACGGTGTTGAGTTCTCTGGCGGCACCACGTTTGACGTTTCGTTTGCAGAAACTGTGGATGTTCAGCAGGTCAGGGACGCACTGAGCGTTGCGTTCACAGAAGATGGCACTCCCGGCAATCCATTGGTGCAGACCAAGGAGAATGACCGTCAGGTGCGCATCATGTCCAACTTCCTGATTGAAAGCGAGGCTGAAGATCAAGACGAGCGCATACAACAGGCATTGGCCGATGGCCTCGGAACACTCGGAATTGACTACACCGTAGACCGATACAACAAGGTCGATGGCACCATCAGTGATGATTTCCGCCGAGGAGCCACCAACGCCACGGTATTCTCTCTCATCGTCATCTTCTTGTACATTTTTATCCGTTTCCGCAAATGGCAGTACGGATTGGGCGCATTGGTCGCCATGGTGCACGACGTGCTGATTGTGCTTTCCCTGTTCAGCATCTTCTGGGGGATTCTGCCCTTCACAATGGAGATCGACCAGGCCTTTATTGCTGCAATCCTGACGGTCATTGGTTACTCCATCAACGACACCGTGGTGGTGTTTGACCGGATTCGTGAATACTTCACCTTGTATGGCTCGAAAAAGGACCGCAAAGAAGTATTCAACCTCGCCTTGAACAGCACGTTGAGCCGAACGATCAACACTTCACTTTCAACCTTTGTGGTGTTGCTCACCATCTTCCTTTTTGGAGGAGACAACATCAAAGGTTTCGTTTTTGCTCTGATGATTGGAGTCGTGGTAGGAACTTACAGTTCCATCTTCATCGCCACCCCAACTGTAGTGGATTTGAGCCGTGAAAAGGCCTGAATTCCGAGCAATTTGACACGGTCACGAAAAGCCCCGCCTCGAGCGGGGCTTTTCATTTTGGCCCGAACTAATTTGTCAGCGGAGAGTATAAATAGATAAACAGCCGCCTGAGGCCGACTAAAGATGCGTGGTTATACAGACTTCGGAGTAGTTTGCAAGTGCCAAATTCTGTACCGATGCGCGTCTACATCGCTTCC
>JBELBZ010000052.1:0-10527 GCA_042095055.1 Crocinitomicaceae bacterium
GAGCCTCTTCAGCAGCAGGAGCCTCCTCGGCGGGAGTTTCTTCAGCAGCAGGAGCTTCCTCGGCGGGAGCTTCTTCAGCAGCAGGAGCCTCCTCGGCGGGAGCTTCTTCAGCAGCAGGAGCTTCGGCAACAGCTTCTTCAGGTTGAACTTCTTCGGATGGAGCCTCTTCTGTAGACGGTGTAGCGTCTTGGGCTTCCTGCGGCTGGTCAGCCGCTGCACCCTCAGGTGCATTTGCCTGATCTTCAGGCTTTTGATTTTCTTCGGTCATGAGGACTCGAAGGTCTAATTGTATCCGTTGGATGCGCCGTCCTAACAGAGAGATGAAAAAAGCCCACTGACGCTGGGCAGAATTAGGGCGGCAAAAATAGGGTGAATCTCCCGGTTATCAGTCAAATGGACCAAAAATCACACGTGACCTCTCATTCCTGGACCAACTGGGCGTTTGTAAAGCCTTGAGCTTGGGCAGCCATGAGCCAAGTCCGCGCCTGCCCCTCGGCCACAAATGCCGTGCGGTAGCGTGTGAGCCCGTTGTTTCTAACCGATCGGATTTGCCATTGTAAGGGAGCATCCAAGATGGCATTGGCCAACCGCACTGGAATCGTACTGTTAAATACACCCAGCTCAACACACCACGATGCGGCGTCCTCCTCCTGTTCAAGGGACTCAGGCACCACTTCCACCGTTGCAACAGAAGCCGCTTCATCCCGCGCTCCAGGAAGAGGTGCCACAGAAGTCAATGAAGCCTGCGACAAGGGGATTCTCCTTCCATTGATGTAAACGACAATAAAGGCATCAGATCTTCCTTGATTCCTCAAATCACGGCGGTGCGCTTCTGCCTCTGACTGCGTGGCAAATCTCCCAGAAAACAAGCGCAACCAACCATCAGAACCCGCATCCTCTCTTGTCAATGTCCCCAATGAGGCCATCGCCTCTGCATCTGGAACCCCGCGGAAGGCTCCAACCTGAACACTGTATACACGGCCAGCAATGCCATCCCAGGTTGGAATGTCCTCGCGGCGGGTAGGTACGGAGGTCGCCCCACCTTCGTCATTGACTGCCGTGGATGGAGCGGCACCTTCAATCGGAGCAGCATCACCCAAGGTGGCGCCCACCGGGCGGGGCGAAAGGACATCAGCACCTGCAGCAGAGGCCCTTTCTTCGGCCAAAAGCGAGGGCTCTGGACGGGACGCGCGCAGCCGCTCTCCATCGACAAACCTCACTACGAAGGCATCTTCATATCCCAATGCTCGGATCGCATCCCGGGCCGCAACAGCAGGGTCGTACAAATCAAAACTGCCTGCCATATATCGGGTAATTCCGTTGGGAAGCTCCTGGGCCCACATGGGATCAAATGCTGCGAACAAGGCGGCAGGAAGCGCCTTGCGGAATGCCCCGATTTGAATCTTGTATTCCACCCCCTCTGCTACAGGCGCTCCGGACGGGCTGGCAAACCGTTCCGCCGCTTCATCCTCCGGGGCAGTCTGAGCACGACCTAAGATGGAGCGTTCTAAATCAACCCTGTCAATAGGCCTGAGCGTCAGCCCACCGTTGCGGCTGCGGTTTGAGGAACTGCCCCACACTTCTGCCTCAGGCAACACCAAACCATAGGCGGCCACATCTGCATTCTGTCGTTCCACAGCTGCCGATTCAACCCCTTCAGAAATCGCCTCACTGGCAGTCTCCGACAAGGCCACCTCCTCGGACACCACAGCATTGGGTGGCGTGCTTTCAATGGCATCCTCAGCCGGTTGAGGCTCCGAGGTGGAAACAACGTCATCCTGCATGGCAGGCCCTTCTTCAGGAGGGTTGATGTCAATCAGGTCAGCACCCGCCGTGCGGGCCTCTTCCAAAACGGATACCGATACTTCCGGCTCTTCTGCGGCTTCCCCATTGAGTTTGCGTTCAATTTGATCGAGGTCCAGCGCATTTAATGCAGCGCGCAAACGCCGTTCGTTGAAAAACATCCGTTTGTCCCAGGCCATCCTCGCTGCCCGCCCAGCGTTTACTCCGGGATCGTTTCCAATCAGCTCCAGACGGGCCCGCCACGCCGAGAGGGCTTCCATTTCTGAAGCTTTTAAGACCAAAGCCTGATCAGATTGCTGGTCCGCATCCATCGCCGCCATGATGGACGAGACCCGCGCTATCCTCTCACGCGAACTGCCCTCCAGTACCTCAGTCCAATCCAACGTGGCCACCTCGGTGTTATCTGAAACCGCGGGTGCATCGCTTGATTCGGTGGACGTTTCGGGTTCTGGAGCCAAAGCCACTGAATTTTCAGTGGGGCCAGGATCTTCGGTAAGCCCGACAACCTCAACAGGCTCCACAACCTCAACAGGCTCCACAACCTCAACAGGCTCCACAACCTCAACAGGCTCAGCCTGATCGGCCGTATCCTCTTGCTGGAGGTCCTCCGACTGTGCGTCCGTCACATCAACCTCAGCCCCATCCAAAGGCCCTGTGACGGCTTCTGTGGCCTCTGCCTCGAGGGGTTCCTCTTGTGCAGCCTCTGATTCCAGCATTTGCATCCATGCGGACTCCCATGCCCGCCAAGCGGATTCTGCATCGGCCAGCGCCTCCCTTTGGGCCAACAACCTGTCAAATGCTTCCGCCTCTCCTTCGTTCCGTCCCCTTTGAAGCGCTTCAGCCGCTTCTTCGGCTTGCTGCGCAGAACGCCAGAGGTTGCGAACCTCTGTCATGGCATCGCTGTTGCCCATGCCTGCAAATTCGCGTTCCTCCCATTGCGCCACCACAGGACGGCGCGACCGGCTCCATTGGGAGCGCAAGGCCACCAACTCGTCCAGCACAGACTGGACCAAACCGGTATAGGCGCTGCGGAGTGCAGGCGATAGCGTTTCCAAGTCTGCCCCATTGTTGAGTGGGGCTACACCTTGACCGTCCGAAGCCTTCGACAAACGCTCCCACTGTCGGGAAACGTCTTTGGAAAGGGCCACAGCTGAATCCCAAGAATTCGCCCAATCGGTCCCGTTCGGCAAGAGGGCGTTGCCAGCGGTCAGGGTTTCAGATGTGGTCTCCGCTGCGGGCATCAACTGCGCCACCAGTGAGACATCCGCATCCCCTTCGATCAGCACACGGGAACTGTTGTCCTCATCAAGATCAGTGAGCACTTCTTCGTCCGATGCACTCCTGCCTTGATCGGCAGAGGGTGGCTCTGCAGCAGCCTGAGTGACGGCAACTTGGTCGGATTCTGACAGCAGATCCTCAGACACTTCTGCTTGAGCGGCCTGCTCCAATTCACTCTCCCAGAATTCTTTACTGAGTTCCAACTCAACTTCTTGGCGCCGCAACCAATCCCCTCGCCATCCGCTGCGCTCCTTGCGGGACCAAACATCACCAGCTGCAGTCAACACGCCTTCCCACTGCCCGAGCAGCAAACTGCCCTCCTCGCTCGTCAAATCGGCATCTTCGGGATCTGTTCCGGGCAATTCCCGGTGCGCATCCCTCCAATTGGACCAACGTCCTTTCAACGGGGTCAGGTCGATCTCTGAAACTTCCCACAATTCACGAATGGCCAGCCGATCCCTGCGATAGGCCAGTGCGGCCTCCCCTGCCACCTTGGCCAGCGAAGACTTGGATGCCGATTGCACAGCATAACTCCATTCATCCAACATGTCGCGCATATCCGCAACATCAGCTCCATCCTGCAACAATGGTGTCATCAACTCGCCCTGAGGAACCCAAGCGTCCATCTCATCGAGCAAGTCATACAAGGCTCCAGCCTTGTTGAAGTCCGGTGCATCCAAAAATCCCTGCTCCAAGGTCAAAATCTGCGCTGCCTTGGCCTCCCAAATTTCAACCACCACCTCAGGTGTGGCGGCCAGCATTTCCTCGACCCATTCTGGGCTTTCAGGAGTTTGCCTCACCAAAGACTCCACATCTCCTGAGGTCCAAAGGTCGAGAGGAGGCGAGGCGTCAGCTTCCCCGCTGGGTTCAATGTCAATAGCGGTGTCCCCGCCTTCTTCAACGACCTCTGCCGCAGGAGCAGCAATGGACACTGGAGGCACCGTCTCTTCCGGAGTTTCGCTTAAAGGCGCACCTTCATTGACAGCCACCACCGCTGCAATGTCATTGCTCCTGGCATCGATGAAAGCCGCCCATCCGCGACCAGTGGTTTCGCCAGCCCCGTCGTTGTCGGCAAGGCCACCATCATTGAATGCCGCAGGCGAAACAGACGGTTCCGTGCCCATGGCAGCTCCCACTTGCAAATCAGACAGCACCGCCCAGTCGGCCAAGACGTCTGTTTTGTCCTCGAAACTCCATCCCTCGGACGTCTTTTTGAGTTCCCAAGCCCCCTCACCAGCACCAAATGATTCTGCCAACACCTGCCCTTCGGCATCTTCCAAAACAATCCGAACGCTTTCGCCTCCAGAAAATGCCAAGTGCGCAGCAGCGTCGCCGTTTAACTCACCAACAGAAACCTCCTCGCCACTGGCGAACACCCGGAGTTTAAATCCCTCTCCTTCAACCTCGTCAGCAGACCACGCAATAGAACCCGTGGCCATCTCCCCTTCCCCCAAACCAATGCGGTAAGCGTGGACCTTGCCCTCAACAGCGGCCCGATTTGACGCCATCCACGCACCGCCATCAGCCTCGGGAATAAAGAAGACGTCGTCATTGACGGAGTTGATCGGATAGGGCAACCGATAAGGCGCTCCCGTGGGCGAGCCATCCAATCCGCACGTGACGGCATAAATGTCGAAGCCTCCCAGTCCGCCAGGGCGGTTAGAAGCGTAATACAGAATGCCTTCCTTGGACAGGTAAGCGTCCTTTTCGTCAAATTCAGAATTGACATCACCTTCCAGCACAACAGGCTCAGTGTAAGCCCCTTGCCGAATCGACACGCGGTAAAGGTCCCAACCTGTGGCGCCTTTTTTGCCCAAAGAAGCAAACACCAATACAGTGTCTCCATCGTGCAGCGCCATGCGGCCTTGTCCCAGCTTCAGGTCTGCCTTTGAACGCAGAGATGCTGGCGTGGCCACCAAGCGCAAACCTTCGACTTCGGGGTCGTAATAACGAAACGCCGCATCGGGGTCAGAAGGGATCCGCTCAAACACCTCCAATGGCACCGCCTCAGAAGGCTGCCAATCTGCATTTTCGCAAAACATGGCCCCGCTTTCAGCCTCGGCCTTGAACCGGCCCTTTTTGCCTGCCGCCACCAAATAAGCAGCGTAGAGGTCTCGCGCACGGTCAAAATCGTATTCAAGTTGGGCCAACCGGGCCTGGTGAAAGCCCAAATCCACATCGCTGCACCCCATGCGCAAGGCGATGCGCAGATGCCTCCGGACCAAAGACAAGCGGCCCGGCTCTTTCAATGCGCATCCAGCCAATCGGCCATGGAGACAAGCCTCCTCGGGAAAAAGGCTGACCAACCGCTCGTAGTCTGGCAAAGCCCCCAAGAGGTCTCCTGCATCATAAGCAGCTTCTGCACGCGCCCGCACATCGGCTTGAACGGCATCTCCTTGAGCAAAGACCCCTGACCCAAACGCTCCAAAAACAAGGCAGAGCATGGCCAAACAAGGCCGCATATGGCTTTGACAAATTGAGCGCGCGATCCCGATTGGATGCATGACAGCAAATTCACACGGAGAGCAACACCAATGCGTAGGAGCCGCTCGGTTTTTCAACAGGAAAGGCCTGACCTTTTGCCGCCGCTCTCGCCCACTACCTTTGCGCCCAGATTCGCACCACATGTCCAACGCATTTTTTCAAGTCCCCTATCCCGAAAATGAACCGGTCTTGGGTTACGGCCCAGGAAGTCCGGAACGTGCTGCCCAACTGGCAGAATACGAGCGCATGCTCCATCAAGAGCCGGTAAAGGTCCCCATGGTGATCGGCGGCAAAGCCGTCTACACCGACGACCAACGCCCCTTGACACCGCCCCATGACCACAAACGGGTCATCGGCCATGCCCACTTTGGCAAAACCGAACACGTTCAGTCGGCCATCGATTCGGCACTCCAGGCGCGCAACAGCTGGTCCGCCCTCAGCTGGGAACACCGCGCCAGTATTTTCTTGAAAGCCGCAGACATGCTGGCAGGCCCGTGGCGCACCCGCATCAACGCGGCCACCATGCTCTCGCAAGGAAAAAACATGCACCAAGCAGAAATCGATGCGGCTTGTGAGTTCATCGACTTCTTGCGCTTCAACGCCCATTTCGCTCAAGAAATCTATGCCCAGCAACCCGAGAGTTCTCCTGGGATTTGGAACCGATTGGAATACCGCCCCCTCGAAGGCTTTGTATTCGCCATCACCCCATTCAACTTCACGGCCATTGCAGGAAACCTGCCCATTGTCGCCGCATTGATGGGCAACGTGGTGGTGTGGAAGCCATCGGACGAGCAGATCTATTCTGCCCACGTCATCATGGAGCTGTTGCATGCCGCCGGACTGCCCGATGGCGTGATCAATTTGGTGACCGTAGACGGTCCTGTTGCAGGCGATGTGGTCTTCAATCACCCCGATTTCGCAGGCCTGCATTTCACGGGCAGCACCGGCGTCTTTCGCCACCTGTGGCAAACCATTGGCCAAAACATCGCCCAGTACAAAACCTACCCACGGATTGTCGGCGAGACCGGTGGAAAAGACTTCATCATCGCCCACAAATCAGCTCAGGTCGATGAAGTGGTCACTGGCATTTTGCGGGGATCGTTTGAATTCCAAGGGCAGAAATGCAGCGCCGCAAGCCGGGTATACCTGCCGGACAACATCTGGCCTGAAGTCAAGGAGAAGTTGGCCGCCGAAGTCTCCACCATCAAGGTGGGCACGCCTGGCGACCCTGAGAATTTCATGGGCGCTGTCATCAGCCAGCGGTCCTTTGACAAAATCAAAGGCTACATCGATTACGCGAAAGAGCACCCTGACGGCGAAATCCTGTGCGGTGGAACCTATGACGACAGTGTCGGGTACTTCGTGCAGCCCACAGTGATCGTGGCTTCCGACCCTCATTTCAAGTCGATGGAGGAAGAGATCTTTGGCCCTGTGGTCACCATCTATGTCTATCCTGCTGACGATTTCGAAGGCGCGCTCGAACTGGTGGACTCTACCAGCGAATATGCGCTCACAGGTGCAGTCTTTGCGCGCGAACGTTATGCCATTGACGATGCCATGCGGGCGTTGGAAAATGCTGCAGGCAATTTCTACATCAACGACAAGCCCACCGGGGCCGTGGTTGGCCAGCAGCCCTTCGGCGGAGCCCGTGGGTCAGGCACCAACGACAAGGCGGGTTCTTTGCTGAACTTGCTCCGTTGGGTCAGCCCAAGGACCATCAAGGAAACCTTGGTTCCTCCAACGGATTACCGTTACGCCTTTCACCAGAAGTAAGACAAAACTGTTGTGAATGAAAAAGGGCGCCAAGGCGCCCTTTTTCATTGGAGGTCAAACGGATTAAGCCAATTCAGACTCGCGCACCGTTTTGGCCACCTTCTTCTGAGCCACCGTCTTTTTGACTGCCGCTTTTTTCGCAGGTGCCTTCTTGACAGCTGCCTTCTTTACGGGGGCCTTTTTCGGAGCAGGCGCAGCAGCCTTCATGCGTGCCTTCACCTTGGACTCCGCCCGGGAAGTGGCAGATGGACGGCGCGGCTTGCGTCCACGGTCATCCATAGGAGTGTCCACCACCTCAGCAAGCAACTCATCGTAAGGTGCCTTGAGCGCTCCTTCACCCTCCATCCAAGAAGTCAACACCAAAAACCGCTCCTTTTTGCCAGGCATTCCAACAGTATCCACCTTTCCCAAATGCGTCCTCAAGCGGAACGCCGCATTGAGAATGCTCGCCTTGGCATTCTTTTCCTTCGCCGCAGGAAGGTTGTGCATCACCATCGCATCGCGGATCAATTCCGAATAACTCAGTGGGCGGTCGCACTGGCGCAGCCTGCGCAAGATGAAATTGCCCCAAACACTCTTGGGACCTCGCTTCTTCGGTCGGCCCGCTTTTTTGGCCTTGACCTCCACCACTTCTTCCTTTCGAGGGCGGCCTCGCTTTCGCTTGGGGGCTGGCGTCACCTCTTGAGGTGCAGCGGCAATGGCAGGGGCCACAGGCATTGTTGGCAGTGGTGCAACCGGCGCAGCCATCCTATCTGTAATCGCTGTTGTGCCTCCATTGAGTCTGGCGATGACCTGATCAACATGTTGAAGTCGGGAGAGCAGTTGAAATCTTTCCTGCTCGTAAAAGCTGCGGATGTACTGCAGCTCGGCGTCCTTGAATTGGACCTTGGCGCTCTTAGCCATTGATTTTCAAAGTTTTATAGAGTAAATACGTTCATTGCGCATTTGCTAGGACGGCGAAGAAACAAAATTCACTGTGAACGGCAACTTTTTAGAGAGGTAATAAAAACAAATCCCCGGGGCAAGCCCCGGGGACGTCAAGGCCATAAGCCGGATTCTGTTGTCCCGAAGGACTTCCACCATTGATCTGCGCAACCTACCCTCCAGCATCGGACGGGTCGCCCTCAAGCACTGGTTTACATGGTCTTGCAGCCCGAAAGGTTTACCTAAGCCGTGTGGTCACCCAACACGCTGGTAGGCCCTTACCCCACCTTCTCACCCTCACCTGTGCCCGAAGGCCATCGGCGGTCTAAATTTCTGAAGCACTGTCTGTCACCCTTGCGGGCGCCTCCCCTTTCAGAGAGTTCGGTACCCTGCGCTGTCCGGACTTTCCTCACCCCAGTAAACCGAGGCGCGGTGGAAAACCTTGAAGGCCAAAGATACCCTTCAATCCCAAGTCACCTCCACCACCAAGGTGGATTCACCGCGGCGGACTTCAACGTCGGTGGTTTGGCCCTCTTCAAACTTGGAAAGGCCTTCCATATATCCCATCATATCGGCGACCTCCACATCTCCAATGCGAACAACAACATCTCCCTTTTGAAGTCCTGCGATTTGCGCAGGCCGTTCTTCACTCACACCATCAATCCGCATTCCTATTCCAGAATACAGGTAGTCTGGGACCACGCCTAAGGTGACCTTAAATCGAGGGGCATCGTCATTTGAACTGTCCTTTGTTTTGGTAAAAGGAATGGAGTCCAATGCAGACAATTCAGTCACAATACACGCTGCAAAATCAGCCACACGCACCATGCCTTCGTAGTTCAATTTGTCTGCGGTATCGGAGGGTTTGTGGTAATCCTCATGTTGCCCGGTAAAGAAGTGCAATACAGGAATGTCAGCAAGGTAAAAGGACGTGTGGTCTGAGGGGCCCACTCCACTTTCACTCAATACCATTTCAAACCCCGCTCCTTCGCGCGCATTGCAAGTATCTAAAACGCCGTTCCACACCGGGGATGTCCCATTGCCATAGATGGCCAAGGTGTCGCCCCGCAAGCGACCTACCATATCGAAGTTGATCATCCAATCGACGTGGTCCAGACCGACTGTAGGCTCATCTGTAAAATGGTTGGACCCCCACAGGCCCTTTTCCTCCCCACTAAAACTGGCCATGAGCAATGGGTGTTCTGCCAACGGGGACACCGCGTGACGCGAAGCCAGCTCCAACAAAGTCGCGACACCACTCGCATTGTCGTCGGCGCCAGGGTGCATCGCAGAATCTCCATCCGCCACCCCGCGCCAGAGGCTGTTTTCATCGCCCCAACCCAAGTGGTCGTGGTGGCAACCGATCACACCCCAACGCTGGGCCGTATCGGCCATTGAAGCTGTGGCACCTAAGACATTGCGGCCCACAATTTCTCCGACAACAGCCATTCCCATCGTTTTCATGGCCCCACCATGCACCTGCATCGGCGGGTGTGGTTTGTAGCGAAACGTTTGAAAGAATCCCGAGTCCCCTGCTGCAGAAAGTCCCAGTTGTGCCATGCGGCCTGCCAGCCACTCGCCAGCAGCGTAAGCACCAGGCTGGCCCGTTTCTCTGCCTTGGAATGTATCGGACGTCAAAATTTCAACGTCCTTTTTCATCGCAGCAACCGTGGCCGCCGCACCCATGTCTTGAACCACGAGGTCGGTGTCGCTCCCACCTGCACAACCGGAAAAGGCGAGGGTAGCAAAAAAGGTGCCGATGGCAATTGCAGTGCGTTGAGCTTGCGCAACACTGGAACGAAAATGAATCATAGAGAATGAACTGAACATGGAGCCGCGAAGTTCTACATTCGCTTCGCTTTTTCAACCCATGCGGCACACAACCTCCCTCCACCCTGGCAAGGCCCTTGCATTTGCTTGCACCCTGCTTCTATTTTCATGTGCCGAATCCGGCACAGAAGAAGCCGCCAACGACAGCCATACTGTAACGGCAACTGCGATTTCCGCCCCAGAGCCCTTGGCGATGCCAGAGCTTCCCGACAGCCTGGACCGCGGCTATGAAAAAGAGGTTCATTTCGACAATGTCCGACAGCTCACTTACGGCGGTGACAACGCAGAAGCTTACTGGTCCTTTGATGGACGCAGCCTGGTCTTTCAGGCCAGCAATCCCAGTTGGGGCACAGAATGTGACCAGATCTACGTGATGGACCTCTCAGATGGCACGCCTTCCAGCACGCCACCTGCACCGGTCAGCACCGGGCTTGG
>JBELBZ010000053.1:0-10137 GCA_042095055.1 Crocinitomicaceae bacterium
GGTTGGTTTCTCACGGAGGATTTCGCGGTCTTCATACAATCCCCCTGAACGAAGTTGCTTTTGAATCGAAGCGCTTCTTACCAGAAATGCCCACCTCATTGAGGTGGGCATTCCTATTCCGGGGCCCTTTTCTTCGCGTGTATCCCCGCTTTATTGGAGTGCTGAGGAAGGACTGGTGCTGGGTGTTTTGGGCCGTGTAAAGACGTACAGGAGCAGGTGCGTCTTCTTCTTGGAATTCAATTCCGAAGGCCCCGTATAGACGTATTGGACTTCCAACTCAGGGTGCAGGACCTTGAAGGTGTTGATGGTCTTCTCCCACACCATTTTGTCGGCCAGAAAAGGGAAATCAAACTTGTAAATGCCATCGACCACCTCTTGCCCTTGAACAGGGGCATCCACGTTGGAGAAGGTCTCAGCCGAAAACTGCCAGATGGATCCACAAGTAATGGCGGTCAGTGCCAGGCCCAGTAGAACGGCTCCTTTCATCCCCGCCCTGCGGGTTTCCCCTGCAGCATCTTCGGGAATTTCCACGTGCTTGAACACGATCCATGACGCGAGGAGAATCAGCCAGAAGAGTCCGTGCTCCAGCAATTGGAACCGGTCTCCGAATACCTGGTCTCCGATGGTAAACAGGCTAAAGAGCACCATGGAGGAGAGAATGGCCCGGAAGAACCAGGTGTTGGTGTGGTCTTCGTTGCGCTGGCGGAGGCTCAGCAGTGCCGTGAGGTAGAGGGCGAAGTTGACCGCTTCCAAGGCCGATACTCCCGCAAGCGCAGCGGTTGCAAATAAGGGGTTCTTGAGGCCCAAAGAGCCAAAGAACTTGATGAAGAGGGCAAAGAAATCCTTGCCCACCCAGAGGAACGTAACGTCGGGTATGATCTTGTCGACCACGCTGAGTCCCCAGAAGAGGGTCCAATAGCCGAGGATGGCCAAGCGGAGGGTGGAGCGCGCTTTCATGGTTGGTCTTCGGTGATGATGTAGAAGATGAGGGCATCCGCTTTTTTGAGCCTCAGCGGGTTCGGCACCGTGTAAATGTG
Source organism: Crocinitomicaceae bacterium (assembly GCA_042095055.1). Taxonomy (GTDB): domain Bacteria; phylum Bacteroidota; class Bacteroidia; order Flavobacteriales_D; family Sanyastnellaceae; genus UBA8752. Next base: position 1,038 of record JBELBZ010000053.1, read on the forward strand.
GTGGATGGCTTTGTCGGGATGTTCCTCCATGAACAGGGCCATGCTGTTTTCAAAGACGCTGCTGCCTCCGAGAAAGGGAAAGGCGACCTTGTAGATGTTGTCGCCCACGGGTTCTGCCGTGATGGCGGCGCTGCGCCGGTAGAAATCCGTGGTGTTGTGGCTAAATATGGCCGAGGCCGTGATCAGGATGAGCGCCCCGCCCACGATGGAAGCCGTGAGCACTTGACTGCGTGGCAGCGCAGAGGCCCTGCCCGCTGGGGCCGGATTGAGTCTGATGAACACCACCCAAGAGGAGAGCGAGAGGAACCAGAACAGGGTGTGTTCGAGCAGTTCGAAACGGTCTCCAAACCAATGGTCGCCGATGGAGAAGAAGGTAAAGGTGGCCATGGTGAGCAGGGTGCCGATGAAGAACCAGTGCCGGGTAGCGTCTCTGTTTTTCCTAAACTCATGCAGCAAGGCGCCTGCAAAGAAGACAAAGGCAAAAGCTTCAAGGGCGCCCGCGACGGCCAATCCAGCGTTGGCGATGTGCGGGGAGTCGAGTCCGGTGGAGGCAAAGTATTTCTGAAACTGGGCGAAACGGTCGCGTCCGACCCACAGGAAGTGGGCGCCGCCAATGATTTTGTCCAAGAGGTTGAAGAGCCAGAAAATGGACCAGAACATCAGGATGGCGTAACGCACAATCTGATGGGTGGCGAGGGAGGGGGTTTGCTGATCGGCGGCCATGGTGGGGTTCGTCAGGATGAAACTAAGGGATTTGAAACAGGCGCTTACCGATGGATAAAGGGGTTCTCACCAATGTCATATTGGGCGAACTTGTCGGTATGGCACAGTCGATAAAGAAGCCGGTATTGGTGGTGCTTTCCGGAGCAGGGATCAGCCGGGAAAGCGGGCTCAAGACATTTCGGGACAGCGATGGCCTTTGGGAGGGTTACAATGTGATGGAGGTCGCAACGCCAGAGGCTTGGTCTGCGAACCCGGCTTTGGTCCTCGATTTCTACAACAAGCGACGGGCCCAGCTCGCCGCTGTGGAGCCCAATGCCGCCCACCTGGCCTTGGTTGGCCTGGAGGAGTCTTTCGATGTGCGCATCGTGACCCAAAATGTGGACGACCTCCATGAGCGGGCGGGCAGCACGCAGGTCTTGCACTTGCACGGAGAGCTGCGCAAGGTGCGGCCTGAGGACCATCCCGGTGTGGATGCGGCGGGATTGGAACAGGTGGGCAGTGCAGCGGTTCCTGGGCCGGATATCGCCTTGGGTGATGTCGATGGCAGAGGGGTGCAGTGGCGCCCCCATGTGGTGTGGTTTGGCGAGGCTGTCCCGATGATGGAACGCGCTGCTGAGGCTGTGGCTCAGGCCGAAGTTTTGCTCGTGGTCGGTACTTCCATGCAGGTCTATCCAGCGGCGGGTCTGGTCCACTATGCGCCACCGGATTGTCGGGTCGCCATGGTCAATCCAGATCCTGAGGCCATCCAGGGTTTTGAAGACAGGATTCATGACTTCATTGTGGCTCCGGCTACCGTGGGAGTGGCGCAGTGGGTCCGGTCCATGGTCTGAGGGCTGTTGAATGCCATGTTTCTGCGGTGATTTGTGCCTTTAGTTTGTTGAAATAGTGGCCCTTGGTTCGTTCTCCGATAATTTTGTGGGCCCATGTCCTTGTTCATGCCCCGAATTGTTGCTGTTTGCTTGACCACGATGTGGTGGGGGATGGTGCTGCAGGTTCAAGGACAATCGCCCTGCGGTACTGTGGCCGATTTCACGGTGTTGGGGGCGGACCAATGTGCTGATCTTCCTGTTTCTTTTGATGTGACAGCTCCCGATGCAGGCCTGACGTACACGTGGGACTTCGGAGACGGTGCCACCTCCACAGAATTTCAGCCAGAGCATGTGTTTCAAGGGGCTGTAGGCGTGGGTTCCATCGATTTTGCGGTGACTTTGACGGTCCAAGGCGGAGCGGGAGGACCCGGTGGGGTTGCGGGGTGCACATCTGCCCAGACCGTGACGGTGCTGGCGCTGCCCGATCCCGGCCTACCAGACCTGTCGGCGATTTGCCTGGGCCAAGACGGATTTCCTGCTTTTGCTCTTCCAGCCACCACGTTTTCAGGTGCTGGTGTTGACGCATGGCAGGTGGATTGGGGCAATGGGAGCGACACCTTGGTCAATGCCTTCAATCCCGTTTTGGATACGGTGGGGACCACGTATCCCGCTTTAGGGTTGTACGGCATCACCATCGTTGCCAGCGGAAGCAATGGGTGCGTTTCCGCTGCGACAGACAGCCTCTTTGTAGGGACCAACCCCACCATAGGTTCTGCTTTGCCAGGGAACAGTGTGACGGTCTGCAGCCCTTACGCATTGACCTTCCCCATTCTAGAAACAGACAACAACCTTCCTGGCACGGTGTATTCGGTCTCTTTTGGGGATGGCAATACCGCGTCTTTTAGCCACCCGCCCCCCAACGAGGTCAGCCATACCTATGGGTCCAGCAGTTGCTTCTCCAATACGCCTGGCGGCGAGGCCAATGCCTTTGCGGTCACGCTTAGTGCCAACAACCTCTGCGGCAATGCCACCAACATTGTGGAGCCCATCCGCATTCACCAAAGCCCTGCGCCGGACATGTTTGGCATCGGAAGTGTCTGTGCCGGACCGACCTTTCTGTATGAGGCCCTCGGCAGCGGCTTGATCGCCACCCCCACCTACTGTGTGCCTGCCTATGGTGAATGGAACATTGTCCCCGAGCAAGGACAGGACCTGCCGGCGCCTTCCAGCAGCACGGACTTTCAGATTGCCCCGGTATTCCCCGAGGTGGGAGAGTATACCGTGTATTTCACCGAGTCCCACCCCAATTGTCAGGACTCTACAGGCGCTATTCCGGTCTGCGTTTACCCAGATCCTGCTGAGGCCATTGGAACGTTGGCTCCCTTGTCCGGTTGCACCCCGCTTACCATCGCGTGGGAAAATTTGACGCCCGAGCCAGAACTCTGCGGCGAGTGGGATGTGCGGTGGTTCGTTTCAGGCACCAGCGGTGGATTCGACCCAGACTGGGAGTCTGCAGGGGACGGGGTAACCTTTCTCAATGATGGCATCTACACGGTGACCCTGGAGATTGGACTGCCGGGTCCAGCCCGGTATGATTGCGTGACGGCCTCCGAGACTTGGACGATCACGGTGACCGAACCTCCTGTGGTGAATTTCTCCCAGTCCGGCAATGTGTGCGCAGGTGATGGTGTCCAATTTCAGTGGAACGATTACCTCGAAGGCATCGGAGGGATCCTCGATTTCGGTTGGTCCGTGGAGGGGGAAGAGGTGAGCAGCAGTACCAACGCCCTCTATCATGTATTCGATACGGCGGGCACCTACGAGGTCTCTGTGCTCTTGGAAAACTATTGTGGCATAGACACGGACACGGAGATGGTAGAAGTCCTGCCCTTGCCCGCACTGGATTTTGTGGCGCCGGCGCAGGTATGTCAGGGAGATACCGTCACGGTAGAAGCCACAGGAGCGCTGAATTACGTCTGGACGGAGGCGGGGGCGATCGTGAGCGAGCAGCTTTACTGGGATACGGTGGGGGTGGTGACCGAGTTTGATGTAAGCATCGAAGTCACGGGTACCGATGTTTTTGGATGTGTGAATGCCGCGACTTTGGACATTGAAGTCACCGATTCACCCGACCCAGAAGTGGTGGGGCCCGGATCAGCTTGTGTGGGGGACGCCCTCACTTTTACGGCCACAGAGCCGGAGGGGGCCGATCTCGAATGGCAGACTTTGCCCGGCGGAGATGGGGATGTGCCGCTCGTGTTGGAGGCGGTGGAAGGTGTGTTTCCTGTTTCGGTGCTCGCGACCAATGCCGCCGGTTGCACCCGCAGTTACACGTGGGTAACCGATGTGTTTGAGTTGCCCGAATTGGATCTGACCGCACCCAGTCCACCGTATTGCAACCAGACTTTCGAAGAGGTATTGCCTTCTGCTTTCCCTCCGGGAGGAACGTGGGCAGGGGCAGGCATCACCAACCCCGTGGGGGGATTCGATCCCGGTGCCGTAGGGGAGGGTTTTCACACCGTCTTGTACACCTATACCGATGTCAACGGGTGCACTTCTGTGGATTCGATGGGGGTGACCGTGGTAGAGCCCGATACGGCCGATGCAGGTTATGACCAGTTGCTGTGTGCCGATGCGGGTCAAGTGCAGTTGGAGCTGTTCTATCCTCCCGGGGGCTCCTGGACCGGGCCGGCCTTGGCGGATGACATCGGGGGCGTGGTGGATGTGGCCAGTTTGAATGCGGGAGACCATGCCTGGGTCTATCACTACGGTGTCAACAGCTGTGAAACCGACGATGAGGTGGCCTGGACGGTGTTGCCCCTGCCTGAACCGCAGATCATGGAATCTGTGGCAGGAGCGACCGCTGACCTTTGCTTGTCTGACAGCTTGTTTTTGCACGCGTACGATGATGTTGGTGCGGATCCTTTGTTTTTCACCTGGTCGGGCGTCGAGGTATTGAACCCGCTGTCCGGGGCAGACTCGGCGCTGTTTGCGGCGGACGCGGGCACAGGATCCTTTGTGGTTACCGTTGAGGTGCTGGATGGCAATTTTTGTGCAGGGTCGGCGAACTACACGGTAGAAGTGCGGCCCCTTCCATGGGCGCAGTTTGCGCTCCCTTCTGTCATCTGCGACAACGACAACGCACCTTGGTCCAACATCAGCAGTGATGGGGTCTTTTTTGATTGGCAGTTTGGAAATGGAGCCGGTGAAGTGGGGTTTGAGCCCAATTACACCTATCCAGATACGGGGTTGTATTCGGTTTCATTGGAGGTGGCCAGTGCCTATGGATGCGAAAGTGTATACAGCCAGGATGTGGAGGTAGTGGGTCCTCCCATTGCAGATTTCGCTCTGGATACAGACGAGGGATGCACTCCGCTTCCGGTGCAAGTCACGGACTTGTCTTACGCCCCTTATGGTACCGCTCAATGGACCCTTCAGGATTCGGTATGGTCTGACCCTCTGCCGCCATTTGTGGTGTTTGTGCAGGACGACACGACCTACCAAGAGACCATGTCCCTTGAGGTCACCAACCTCTGCGGCACGGCTATCCTGCAGGATACTTTGATGGTGTTGACCGAGCCCTTGATGCGGTTTGCCTTGCTCGAGGACACCGCTTGCGCGCCCTTCCAGCCTACGGTGGTCAACAACAGTCTGGGGGCGCCCGATGTGACCCAGTGGGATTGGGCCGTGGGGCCGCTTCAAGACGGCGAAGACCCCGTGCCGCCATTTTATGATCCAACCGGTCCGGTGACGACCTACCCCATCACATTGAGCGGTACCAACCAGTGTGGCACCCACGATACTACGGTCAGCTTGACCATTTTGCCCAACAGCATTACGGCATTTTTTACGCTCAGTCAGAATGCGGGATGTCCACCCTTGACGCTGACGGCGGTGGATGAGAGTGTAGGGGCGACCCAAAGTGTCTTTGACTTTGGCGGATTCGGGTTCTCCAACGATCCGGTGGCCTCTTTGACCATGCCCGACCCGGGCACCTTTACCATCAGGCAGGTGGCGACCAACGGTTGCAGTTTCGATACGCTCGAGCAGGAGGTGGAAGTCTACGCTCCGCCGACCATCAACCTCAGTGGAGTCGATGTTTTTGCCTGCGAGGATGCCCCCACAACACTGACTGCTCTGACTGAAAACCCTGGATGGGCGGCGTGGTCCTTTTCTGATGGCGGCCTCGGCATTGGCCTGTCTGTGGAACATACGTTTTACGAGCCGGGGACCTTTACTGCGGTCTTTGAGACCGAGGGTGCTTTCAGTGGTTGTGCCAATGTGGATTCTGTGCAAGTGACGGTGTTTCCAGCGCCTGATTTGGATTGGTATCCTGAGCCAGCAGCCGGCTGCAGTCCGTTGACGGTGGAGGTGGCCAACCAAAGCACCGGCGCCCTGTTCCATCAGTTTTCCTTTGGAGATGGTTCGCCCCCGGCTTTGGGCTCCACTCCCACGCACACCTTGGTCAACCCTACGGACAGCATCCTTCAGTTTGTCGTGCACTATGCCGCTGAGAGCGATCAATTGTGCGGCGCGCAAGACTCCATTTCTGTTACCGTGCTTCCGACTCCGGATGCGGCGTTTACGCTGTTAGAGGAGGCACACTGTGGTGCCCCTGCAGCTGTATCGTTGGCCAATGGTTCTCTTGGCGCCATTGTGGGCCAGTGGTACATCGAAGATGGCCTCGGCTTGGATGCCGCACCCCCTTATTTGGGCATTGTCCCCAATTGGACGGTGCAGGAACCGGGTGCCTATGACATCACCTTGGTGGCTTCCAATGACTACGCTTGCAGCGATACAGCCCAGGGGGTCTTCGACGTATATGTTCCAGCAGAAGCGGCGGTGGTGGCGTTCCCCGATTCGGGCTGTGTGCCCCACGTGGTGAATTTCGAGGACTGGAGTGTCAATGCTGCCATGACGGTGTTGGTGGTCGATACCTCAGTGTATACCGGTGATATCCCTGAGGAGGGGCTCGTCTTGACTGAACCGGGCGCTTACCCTGGCATGGTCGTGGCGGTTTCTCCGGATGGCTGTCGGGACACGTTGACCTTGGACCCTTTTGTGGTCCACCCCTTGCCTTCGGCGGACTTCAATGTGGGTGCGGTGGGGTCCGGCTTGGACAACACGACGTTTTCATTCTCGCCTTATGACACCACGGCGATGTTTTACACGTGGAATTTTGGCGATGGCAATGGGTCTTTTGACCGGTCACTGTACCACACCTTCCCGGGTTCGGGTGAGTATGTGGTGAGTTTGGAGACGCAGACCCAATTCGGATGCACAGATTTGGAGGTAGAGCGGATCACCATTGAGGATGACATCCAAGTGTGGGTGCCTACCGCCTTTACGCCAGCGACCAACGGGGTGTTTGATGGGATCAACGATGCTTTCGCTCCTGTGATACGCGGTTGGTCCTTGATTCGGAAGTACGAGTTCTGGGTGTTTGACCGCTGGGGCAATCAGGTGTTCTACTCTCAAGATCCTGATGAGCCTTGGATTGCGGACCACCGGGGACCAGGCGAAACCGTCCAAGGCGACCGCTTTCTTGGCGATGGGGTGTACAATTGGCTGTTGCGCCTGACGCTTGTGGGTGACACTCCCGACATGGACTGGCCCAAGTCCTTCCAATGCGATGGCCCCCGTCAATTTTGCGGAACGGTCAACGTGCTCCGTTGATCGCTGGATTCCTTCGTAACCTGCGGCATGCGCAAATTGGGACTCGGAGCGGGCACAGCACTCGTTGCGGGCAACATGATTGGCTCGGGGATCTTCCTGCTCCCCGCAGGTTTGGCTGTTTACGGTCGCTGGGGGTTGATCGGCTGGGCCATGGCTTCGGTTGGTGCCATCCTGTTGGCGGCCGTTTTCCGGCAACTCGCGACGGTACAACCGCATGCACCCGGAGGGCCTTATTCATACGTGCGGCGGGCATTTGGTGACCTGCCGGGTTTTGCGGTAGCCTGGGGCTACTGGGTTTCCATCTGGTGCACGAATGCGGCCATTGCAGTGGCGGCGGTGGGCTACTTGGCGGTGTTCTTTCCCGCCTTATCAGAAAGTGCCGCCCTCGCAGCGGCTGCGGGTGTAGGGCTCATTCTCGTTTTCACGGCGATTAATGGGGCAGGAGTGCGCCAAGTTTTAGCTGTACAGACCGTCACCACCGTGCTCAAGGTGTTGCCGCTGATGGCCGTCGGGTTGCTCGGGCTGCCCTTTATTGAAATGTCCAACCTCTGGGCTGACGGGTCTTATGAAGGCAGTGCATTCGGCGCGGTCACGGCTGCGACGACCTTGACGTTGTTTGCCTTCCTTGGTGTAGAATCCGCGGCCATCTCGAGCGGACGGTTGCGCAATCCCGACCGCAATGTGGGCCGTGCTAGTATGCTGGGAACAATGCTGACGGTGGTGGTCTACCTCTTAGGTTCTGTTGCGATCATGGGGGCGATTCCCCCTGTTTTGTTGATGGATTCGAGCGCTCCATTTGCAGAGGCTGCTGGTGCATTCTGGGGAGAGGCGGCCCGCCCGATCATGGCAGGGGCAGCCGTCATGGCGACTCTGGGTGCCTTGAACGGTTGGCTTTTTATTCAAGGTGAATTTCCGATGGCGGCAGCAGATGATGGCCTGTTCCCTGCGGTCTTTGCCCGCCGCAACCGGGCGGGTATTCCTTGGTTGGGCATCGTGCTTTCTTCTGTGCTTGCATGTGCCGTGCTTCTCCTGAAATTTTCGGACTCACTGGTCGAGACGTTCACCTTTATGATGACCCTTTCCACGCTGTCAGCTTTGGTGCCTTATCTCCTTTCTGGGCTGGCGTTGCGTCGTCTTTTGCGCGGACGTGAGGAAGGGGCATGGGGGCGTTCGCTTGGCATGGTCACTGTGGCCTTTTGTGCCTGGGTTATTTTCGGCTGTGGAAGTGAGGTATTGCTGTACGGAGGACTCCTGTTCGGCTTCGGCCTTGCACTCTACGCCGCCAGAACCTCGCTCCGAAGCCGCCCATGACAACATTCCACATCGATCCTGACATTCGCAAGGCGGAGACCTTGCCCGCTGAGTTCTACACCCGGGACGACGTGTTTGCGGCGTCCAAAGACCTTGTGTTCTCCAAGAGCTGGCAATGGGTCGGCCACGCGCCCACACAGCTTCCCCAAAACGGTTCCGTAGCTCCCATAACGTTGCTCTGCGGCATGATCGATGAACCGTTGCTGCTCAGCCGCCAACCGGACGGTGAGGTGCGCTGCCTGTCCAATGTCTGCACCCACCGCGGCAACCTTCTGGTGGCCGAGCCGGGCAAGGCTCGCCAACTGGTGTGCGGCTATCACGGCCGGCGGTTCGACCTCGACGGCACCTTTCGCTCCATGCCGGAATTCGTTGACGTGGAAGGATTCCCACGTCCTTGCGACCACCTGAAGCGGTTCGACCTGAAGCAGTGGGCCGGACATCTGTTCACTGCGCTTGAACCGGCCTTCCCTCTGGAAGGCGTGATTCAGGCGATGGAAGAGCGCGTCGGGTTTCTGCCCCTCGGCGATTTCCAACACGACCCCGAGCGCGACCGCACTTTTGAGGTGGCCGGCCATTGGGCG
>JBELBZ010000054.1:0-8572 GCA_042095055.1 Crocinitomicaceae bacterium
GGGGTGGCGGTTATCTTCGTGCGCCCCATGACCCTTCAGGATCTCCTCGGCTTTTATGATCATGATGCCCGAACGGGCAATGTGGTCAATGCGCTGTCCTCTGCGGGAGCAAAAGTCGAAGCGCGGGGCCTTGTTGGCTCTGCCCGGGTATTTCTGGCGGCGCAAGCCATAAGGCGAAATGGCGGAGACCACCTGTTTTTGCTAGAGGACAAAGAGCGTGCGGCGTACTTTATGAACGACCTGGAAAACCTGCTCGGAGAGGGGGGCCATCAGGTTTTGTTTTATCCGCGGAGCGCCAGGATTCCATACCAAGAAGAAGGCACGGACAATGCCAATGTGGCGATGCGGGCCGAGGTGATGAGCAAGCTCAGTGCCTTGCGTGGCAAGGTGTGCATCGTGAGTTTTCCGGAGGCTGTGGCCGAACAGGTGACCACGCGAAAGGAGCTCAAGCGCAACACTTACACGATCAAGCGGGGCGACCGCATCAGTCAAGACTTCCTCGATGACATCCTGATCGATTACGGTTTCGAAAAGGTGGACTACGTGTATGAGCCGGGCCAGTATGCCATTCGCGGCGGCATCGTGGACATTTTCAGCTTTGCCTTTGACCACCCTTATCGGATTGAGCTTTTTGGCGACGAGGTCGATGGCATCCGGAAATTTGACCCGGCCGATCAGCTGAGTGTGGGCAAGATGGACCGAGCTGTCATCGTTCCAGATGTGGGCGACCAAATGCTCAAGGAGGAGCGGGAGCCGTTTTTGGAGTTTCTGGGTGATGGCTGCACGGTATGGACTTGGGACGTGCGTGGGGTGGTCGACCAACTCGACAAAGAGGTCGACAAGGCCCAGGCCTTCTACGACCGCAGGACGGGGCAAACTGAAGCATTGCGTCCCGGTGAATTGTATACCACGGGCCTGAGTTTCGAGCGTGGTCTGGGCCGCCACTGTGTCGTAGAGTTTGGGGGAGCCGGAAGCTTCACCGATCGCACCGTCGTGGATTTTGGTCAGAAGGACCAGCCGGGTTTCAACAAGAATTTCGATCTCCTTGCCGAGCACTTGAAACACCGCCACCAGGACGGTTATGCCACGTTTGTAGTGGCGGGACAGGGGACGCAACTGGAGCGCTTACACGACATTTTTGCAGACCGTGGGGATGAGGTGAAATACACCCCCATTCCTGCGGAATTGAGCGAAGGGTTTGTCGATGTGGGTCTGAAGTTGGCCATCTACACCGACCACCAGATTTTTGAGCGCTACCACCGGTTCCGCCTCAAAGACGGCTTCAAAAAGAACAAGCAGGCCCTGACCATCAAGGAGTTGATGAGTTTGGAGCCGGGTGACTTTGTGGTCCACATTGACCACGGTATCGGGGAGTTTAGCGGCCTACAAAAAGTCGATGTGGGCGGAAAGGAGCAGGAAGCCATCCGACTTAAATACAAGGGGGGAGACATCTTGTATGTGAGCGTCCATTCGCTGCACCGAATCTCCAAGTTTACGGGCAAGGAGGGCATGCCGCCCAAAGTCCACAAGCTGGGGTCCTCTGCCTGGGCAGCGACCAAAAGCAAGACCAAGAAGCGGGTCAAGGAAATCGCATTTGACCTCCTGAAGCTCTACGCCAAGCGCCGCGCCTCCAAGGGTTTTGCATACACCCCCGACACCTACCTCCAAACGGAATTGGAGGCGAGCTTCATGTACCAAGACACCCCGGACCAGTTGACGGCCACCGAGGCGGTAAAAGAGGACATGGAAAAGGAGGTGCCCATGGACCGCCTCGTATGCGGAGACGTGGGTTTTGGCAAGACGGAAATTGCCATTCGGGCGGCATTCAAAGCGGCGACCGATGGCAAGCAGGTGGCTGTTTTGGTTCCGACGACCATCTTGTCGATGCAGCATTTCCGAAGCTTTTCGCGGCGCCTCAAAGATTTTCCAGTCAAGGTGGATTACGTGAACCGTTTCAAAACGGGAAAGAAGATGACCGAGACGGTCAAGGCGCTCGAGGCTGGCGAAATCGACATCTTGATCGGCACCCATGCGATTGTCGGCAAGCGGATCAAGTGGAAGGACCTCGGCCTGTTGGTCATCGACGAGGAGCAGAAGTTTGGCGTAGCGGTCAAAGACAAACTCAAGACGTTGCGGGCCACGGTGGACAGCTTGACCCTCACGGCCACACCGATTCCAAGAACGCTGCAGTTTTCGTTGATGGGGGCCCGTGACCTGAGCATCATGAGCACGCCGCCTCCCAACCGTTATCCTGTGGAGACCGAGATTGGGTCGTTCAACGAGGAGTTGATTCGGGACGCGATTTCCTATGAGATTTCACGGGGCGGCCAGGCTTATTTCGTGCACAACCGCGTCGGCAACATCCGCGAGGTGGCGGGCATGATCAACCGGTTGGTGCCAGATGCGCGCGTGGGCATCGGCCACGGTCAGATGGACGGTGAGCAGTTGGAACGGGTCATGTCGGATTTCATCGATGGGTCTTACGATGTTTTGGTGGCCACGACCATCATCGAGAGCGGCATCGACATCTCCAACGCCAACACCATCTTGATCAACGAGGCCCACACCTTTGGCCTCAGTGATCTGCACCAATTGCGCGGCCGTGTGGGGCGTTCCAACAAGCGGGCGTTTTGCTATTTGTTGGCCCCGCCATTGCATGCTTTGCCTACAGAATCCCGGAAGCGCTTGCAGGCGATGGAGCAGTTCAGTGAGCTGGGCAGCGGCATGAACATCGCGATGCGTGACCTGGACATCCGCGGGGCGGGCAACCTCTTGGGGGGAGAGCAGAGTGGGTTCATCACGGACATCGGCTTTGAGATGTACCAGAAGATCTTGGCCGAAGCCATCCGGGAACTCAAGGACGAGGAGTTCGCGGAGTTGGCCCAAGAGGAAGCGGACTCACGCGAACACTACGTGGAGGAGACGGTGCTCGAAACGGACCTCGCTTTGATGTTGCCCGACCATTACATCTCTGACATCTCAGAGCGGATTGCCCTGTACCGGGAGTTGGATGAGATGGACAACGAAGAAGGCCTGCAGGCTTATGAAGCCCGTTTGCTCGATCGTTTTGGCCCATTGCCCAAGGAGGCAGAAGACCTGCTCGAGACCATTCGCCTGCGGTGGATGGCGCAAGTGGTGGGCTTTGGAAAATTGGTGTTGAAAGGGGGCAAGCTCATCGGCGTCTTCCACGACGAAGAAGGGAGCGGCTACTACAAAGGCGTGCGGTTCCAGCGGGTGCTGGATTACATGCAGGCCAACCTCAAAGGGGTTCAGATGTACCAGCGCAATGGTGCCCTTCGCCTGCGGGTCGAACCCGTGCACGACCTCAATGCGGCGATGTCTCTTTTGCGCAAGCTCAGCGGCACGGTGCAACCTGTAAAAGCAACGCCTTCTGCCGCCAGCGAACTGTGAGCAGCACGGGGCTTGAGGCCCACAGTGGATTGCTGACTGTTCAGTCCTTGTCCTGCGGGGTCCAGGTTACGCCCGCCCGCACCCAACGCCCAGGTTGGTCCACGTTGCCAATGTCGACGTATTGCGCGTCGAGGACGTTGTCTATGCGTGCATGGAAGGTGAGGGGAAGCGCCCCGGGTGTCCATTGAAGGGTGGTCCCCAGCAGGTTGACCAGACCAAAGTCTACTTCGCTTCCTTCGACGGGGTCAAAGTATCCGCCGTTGCGCTCTTGGATGCTCCACCGCACGTCGAGGTGGAGTTGGGGCGCGAGCCGGTATCCAAACAGCAGGTCTGCCTTGGTGTTGAGGACATCCAAAACGTAGTTGCTTTCGAAGCCGTCGCTGGTTTCGTCTGCCTGAATAAAGGTGAGTCCAAGGGTGAAGTACCTCAACCGGGCATCTGCGTTGTTGGCTTGGGCGGACAGGTTGAGTTCTTGGCCAGTGAAATGCACCTCGCGCAGGTTGGTGGCCTCGGTGATGGAAGAACCGTTGAACCGGACCCAGTCGATGAGGTTCCTTCCCCACCGGTGGAAGAGGTGCTGTGAGATGACAAGCCTGTGGCCGCTGGACAGGTCCGTGGTCAACCGGTAGCCAAACTCCAGATGCTCCGCCTCTTCGGGAAGCAGGTCTTGGCTGCCTTGTGCTCCTCCGACGGTGTAGTACAAATCGGTGTAAGAAGGCATGCGGACGGAGCGGCGGGCAGAGGCAAAGGCGACGGCCCGGCCAGATTCATCGATGCGGAGGGACAAGGATGCTTCTGGAACAAAGCGGGGGGCGTCAGCGGCGGAATTGATGTTCCAAGCGGCCAATCCGCGTGCGGTGAGGCGTCCCCATTGCGCCAGTTGTCCAACAGCCAAGTCGAGGTTGGTGCGGCGGTCGCCCAAGGTGAAGGTGCTGTCGCCGTCGCGGCCATATTCGGCAACACCCAGCCGGTTGCTGATGACCCCTTCTTGCCGGTAGTCGGCAGAGATCACACTTTCGCCAGCGGCATTTGTCCACCGCGCCAGTCCCCGAGCGCCAGTGGTAGAAGACCGGTGTTGGTTGGCCCCTTGATACCAAGAAGGGGCGGCACCGTTTGCTGAGACGAGTTGTCCGCCGCCGTCATCGGTGTAATACCCTTCTCCTTCCCGAAACAGCTCAAACCGGTCGCGGTGGTTGCGGTGGTGCACTCCCGCTTCATACGTCCAGTCTCCGGAGGTGTGCGTCCAAGAGAGTTGCCCTTGCCACAGGCCTACCTTTTCGAACTGCTGAGGAAAATTCGCGGTGTAAAAGTCCTGGGCACCAAACGCTGATGACAAGTGACCCAGGCTCATGTTGATGGTCCCCCAATCGGTGGTGGCTTGACCCGCATAGCGCAGCCTGTGCATGAGCAGGTCGGTGTTGTCGCGGTACCCTGTAGAAGAAGCGCGGCTGGCACTGATGCGGTGGCGGAAGGTGGCATTGCCCCAATCCTTGCTCAGTCTGAGCCGGTTCCACCCGTAGCTGCCACCTTCAGCGCTCACGGCCATTCCGTTTTCTGAAGTGGGTCCGGCTTGGAGAATGACGCCTCCGGTAACGCCTCCGCTGCCGAGTGCTCCCCCGCCGCCGCGCACAACTTGAATGCGCTGGATGTCTTCTGGGTCGATGGGAAGGTTGAGCAGGTGGTGGGCGGTATGTGGCGCGCTCCAGCGGATGCCATCTACCCACAGGGCGACCTGTTCGAATGAACCGCCGCGGATGGACAGGTCAGTTTGGGCTCCAAATGGACCGCGTTGCCTGGCGTCCACGCCAGGGATGTTTTCTAAGAGGCCGTCTACAGAAGGTTGCGCTGCAGCAGACAGCAATGCTGGACCCAAGGTTTGAAGGCTGCGGGGCAGGCTCTCAGGCCGGTCTGAAAAGCCCGTTTGAATGACGGCTTCAGCGATGATCAAGGTGTCTTGCGCAGCCATGGGCTTGGACAAGAGCAACAAAAAAAGAGCGAATGGGAAGTGGGCCTTCATGCGGGGCGTTTTGGCACCACAAGCCTACGAAATGTTGGGGACGAATGGAACGAATCCGATGCTTGAGTATCGGGGTCAGCGCAACACCTATACCCCCTCAGGCTCGGGGATGGGGTGTGCAGAGGACCGCATCATAGACCGCAATCTTGCGATCGAGGAAGCGTGCCCTGTAAAAAGCGGCGTGCGCTGGTGCAGAGAAGTGGGTGTGATGTCCAACAAATCATGGTGGTGACAGCAAGTCGCACCGCCCGCTTGTTTGGCGAGGAAGGCAAGGGGCTGCGCCTCATACAACATGCGCAGTTTGCCTTCGGGTTGGTCGAAAGACCCGGGATAGAGATAGATGCCACCTTGAATGAGGTTCCGGTGAAAGTCGGCGACCAGAGCGCCCGTATACCGTGCTGTCATGCCCCTGTCGCGGCAATCCGAGAGAAAGGCAGAGATGGCGGGGTCAGTATTGCTGATGCGCGCATCGTTGACGCTGTACACCCTCTCTTCTTCAGGAAATTGCATGTTGGGATGCGAGAGGAAAAACTCTCCAATGGAAGGGTCAAAAGTGAATCCATTGACACCTCCCCCGGTGGAGTACACCAACATGGTAGAGCTTCCGTACAGCACATAGCCAGCGGCGACGAGTGCACCCGCAGGTTGCAGGAAGTCCGATGTTGAGGCGGGATCAATCAGCGGCGACTTGCGTCTGTAGATTCCGAATATGGTTCCGACGGAGATGTTGACGTCGACATTGGATGAACCATCGAGGGGGTCGATGCAGACCATGTACTTGCCATAGCCGCGCCCTTCACCGCGCTCGCTGTGGTCCACATGGATGATGCCCGGTTGCTCCTCGGACACGATGCCCCCGACTTTCAAGCACGATTTGAGCACCCTTGTAAAGGTCTCGTCAGCATAGACATCGAGCTTTTGTTGGAGCTCTCCTTGGACGTTCTTGGAGGTGTTCCCTTGGGCTTTATGCACCCCAAGGATGCCGGAAAGACCGGCACTGTTGACGTGCATATTGACCATCTTCGCCGCCGTACCGATATCGGTCAGCAGCCTGGATAGGTCACCGGTCGCACCGGCGAAATCCGCCTGTCGCGCAACCACAAATTCTTGTAGCGTATTCACTCCGATCATTGCATAGAGCGTTGGTATAAAGATAGGCGATGGCTGCCTGTGAGCACTTTACAGAGGCGCAGAACTTATCTGCGTTGTCTGTAGGAGCAGGGGAAGAAGGCAGTCAAGGGTCAGGTCTTTGCAAAGAGCGCGCGCGTCAAGACGACAAAATCGGACGGAGAGAGTTGCTCGGCGCGCTGTCCCCTCCACTCTTCTGGGATGGATGCATCATCGAAACCTCCTGCGCGAAGGGCGTTGCGGAGCGTCTTTCGGCGCAAGCCAAATGCAGCTTTGACCACCCTTTTGAGTGCTTCATAGGGCACATCGGGGTCGGTGTCTGGTGTCCTGACCAACCGGATGACCCCCGAGTCGACTTTTGGAGGGGGGTCAAATGCGCCGGGGCCCACGGTGAATGCATATTCGCATGAGAAGTAGTTCTGCAGCAATACGGAGAGGATGCCATACACCTTGGATCCATTGCTTGCGCAGACCCGTTCGGCGACTTCTTTTTGGAACATGCCGATGCAGCAGCTTACTTGAGACCTCCAGTCCAGCGCGCGAAATAGGATCTGGCTGCTGATGTTGTAGGGGAAGTTGCCGACAAGGCCAAAGGTCCCTGTCATGCCCAAAGCTTCGGGCGAAGACTTGAGCAAGTCGGCAGCGTGAATGTGGGCATTGTCGATCCAATCCACAGTACTGAGATAGCCGACGGACTCAGTATCGATTTCAACTACGTGCACTGCGGTTCCGAACCGCTGGATGAGGGGCAGGGTCAAAGCCCCTGTTCCAGGACCGACCTCCAACACTTGTTGCCCTTCTGCGATGTGAACCAACCCGGCTATCCGCTCGGAAACGGCACTGTCCTTTAAGAAGTGCTGGCCGAGGTGTTTTTTGGCTTTAACGGGCCCGGAAGGTCCTCGGGTTTTCATTGATCGCGAAGTTCGCCCTTTGCAAGGACAGTCATCGTGCTTCGAAAAGCGAGGGCTTTATCGCCAAACTTTTGGCCCCCTTTTGCGCGCATGGTGGTGGCGAATTTTTGCTCATACCGGTCGAGATCTTCTTTGGAAGCCAGTTCATATTGGACCGTGTATGTGGGGCCTAAGTCTTGTTCGGTGTGAAGCTCACAAAACCTGAATCCGAGGAAGCAACCCGTGCCCATCATGTCGCGTAAATGCTCGTTGAGCATCCAATTTATCCAGCTTGATTTTTGATTCTCATCGACAGAGATGGTCACGTTATATATAATGTGTGTTTTGGCCATTGTTCGGGGTTTACAGGGCTTTAAATTGTGTAATCTGAAGTTTCGTAGATGAAAATTGATGTTTTATCGAATTTTGTTACTATCTTCACACTTCGAGAAATCTTAACCGAGATGAAACTATTTCGCTCAATACTTATGTCGGCGTTCCTGCTGACTGCTTCTTTTGGTCTCCAAGCCCAGCAAAACTATGGGATTGCATACCAGGCCGTCGCCCGTGATGCGGGAGGTGATGCTTTGGAAAATGCCACCTTGGACGTCCGCTTTACACTCCTTGATGCTGCATCCTCTTCGGTGTGGTCGGAGACGCACTCCGGTGTGCTAACCGATGAGTTCGGTTTGATCAACCTCACCATAGGCAGTGTTGCCGGTGCGGATGATCTGGCCGCAGTCGATTGGTCTGCTGGGGGCTATTCCTTCCAAGTGGAGGTGAACAGTGGTGGCGGATTCGCCTCCTTTGGCATGATGGCCGTGACGGCCGTCCCTGTTGCCCTGTTCGCAGCCAGTGCTCCGGAAGGAACGGCGGATAGTTTGTCTGCTGTGCTCGCGCAAGAAATTGCGGACCGGGTAGCGGGTGATGCTGGATTGGCCGCGGACAATGCCACACTGGCAGGGTTGGTTGCTTCCAATGCAGGCAACATCGCTACCAACGAGTCGGGCATTTCCACCAATGCAGGAGCCATTTCAGCAAACTCGGGTTCCATTTCTGCGAATTCAGGCAGCATCGCCACCAACGCTGGGGACATCTCCACGAACGCTGGGGGCATCTCCACGAA
>JBELBZ010000055.1:0-8404 GCA_042095055.1 Crocinitomicaceae bacterium
GCTGAGGAAGCGCCTGCTGCTGAGGAAGCGCCTGCTGCTGAGGAAGCGCCTGCTGACGATGCTGCACCTGCTGACGACGCTGCTCCTGCCGAAGGAGAAGAAGAGAAGCCTGCCGAATAAGGCGGTGTAACACATCAATGAAAAAGGAGGCCCGAAAGGCCTCCTTTTTTCGTTGGCCCCCTTTGAAGACTGTTCAAATCCTGTCTTGGCTTGCTGTCTATAAATGCGTGCAGCGCTGTTTTTGCGGTCTATCTTCGCGCTCCGATGACGCACAACGATTCACAAGGCGCTTCAAGGCGGGCCGTCCTTCTTCTGGAAGACGGCACACGCTTCGAGGGGGGCGCGATCGGTGCCACAGGCACTACCACTGGAGAAGTGGCATTCAATACGGGGATGTACGGGTACCAAGAAATCTTCACTGACCCGAGCTACAAGGGTCAGGTGTTGGTCATGGCCACAGCTCACATTGGGAATTACGGAATCCACAGCCAAGAAAACGAAAGCGGCAGCACACAGATTGCAGGACTGGTGGTCCGCAACTTCAGTGAAGTCGCCAGCCGGATCGGAGACATCGAGCCTTTGGCTGACCGGCTGGAGCGGGATGGGATTGTAGGCATTGCTGACATCGATACACGCGCCCTCATCCAGCACATCCGTGACTGCGGAGCCATGAACGCCTTGATTTCCAATGATGGCACACCTGAGTCAGAACTGTTGGGCCGTTTGAAAGAAACACCTTCTATGGAAGGCCTAGAGCTTTCTAGTGGAGTGACACGCCAGGATCCTGAGGATGCCGGAGATCCGGGCAGCCCTGTTCGCATTGCATTGTTGGACCTCGGAAACAAGGAAAACATCACCCGCTGCCTCACAGAGCGGGGAGCGTTTGTACGTCAATTTCCCATGTCGACCGGATTGGAGGAGATGCGGGCATGGAATCCCACCGGTTGGATGATCTCGAATGGACCTGGTGACCCCTCAGCGATGCCGGAGACCATCTCCTTGATTCGGGACATCATCGCACTCGGTCAGCCCGTATTCGGCATTTGTCTTGGCCACCAATTGATTGCCTTGAGTCAGGGATTGCGCACCGAAAAAATGTTCCAGGGCCACCGCGGTGTCAACCACCCGGTCAAAGACCTCGAAAGCGGAAAGTGTGAAATCACTTCCCAGAACCATGGTTTTGTGGTCAGCAGGGACTCTCTTTCCGAAGTAGAGGGCGTCACGGTGACCCATGAGCACCTCAACGACGGCACCGTGGCGGGCATCAAAATTGACGGGAAACCTGTCTTTTCGGTTCAATTCCACCCCGAGGCCAGTGCAGGGCCGCACGACAGCCGGCATTTATTTGACCGTTTCATTACGCACATCACACAACAAGGCGCAACACAGCCTGTCTGAACATGCAATACATTGATCACATTCATGCCCGTGAAATCCTGGATTCCAGGGGCAATCCAACCGTTGAGGTTGAAGTCATTACTGGCGAAGGCGTCGTAGGCCGTGCAGCTGTTCCTTCCGGGGCGAGCACTGGCATTCACGAAGCCGTGGAGCTCAGGGACGGAGATGAAGCCCGCTATCTCGGCAAAGGTGTCAAGAAGGCGGTGTCCAACATCAACATCACCATCGCCGAGGAACTTGGTGGCATGGACATCTTCGATCAAGTGGGCATTGACCACACGTTGATTGATCTCGATGGAACCGAAAACAAAGGCAACCTCGGTGCAAACGCCCTGTTGGGGGTAAGCCTTGCCGCCGCCAAAGCTGCTGCGGGTTCCTTGGGGCAGCCGCTCTACCGCTACATCGGAGGTGTGAACGCCAACCTGATGCCGGTTCCGATGATGAACATCATCAACGGGGGTTCGCACGCCGACAATGCCATCGACATTCAGGAGTTCATGATCATGCCTGTTGGGGCAGATACTTTCGCGGATGGATTGCGGATGGGAGCTGAGGTGTTTCACCACCTCAAGAAGGTCTTGAGCAGCAAGGGCCTGAGCACAAATGTGGGAGACGAGGGCGGTTTCGCACCCAACCTCAATTCCAACGAAGAGGCGCTGGACACCATTTTGATGGCCATTGAGAAGGCGGGCTACAAGCCCAATGAGGACTTCCAATTGGCACTGGATGCAGCGAGCAGTGAGTTCTACGACAAGGAGAAGGGCCTGTACATCCTCTCGGGCACGGGCCAGCAAATGGACGGTGCCGCTTGGGTCGATTACTGGAAGGAGCTCCGTGGCAAGTATCCCATCATCAGCATCGAAGACGGATGCGACGAAGACGACTGGGCCACCTGGAAGCTCATGACCGACGCCCTGGGTGAAAACACCCAGTTGGTGGGAGACGACCTCTTCGTGACCAACGTAGAGCGCCTGAGCCGAGGCATTGAAGAAGGTGTGGCGAATTCCATTTTGATCAAGGTGAATCAGATTGGAACATTAACCGAGACCATCGAGGCGGTGCAGTTGGCCAACCGCTGCGGTTATACCAGCGTCATGAGCCACCGGAGTGGTGAGACAGAGGATACCACCATCGCTGACTTGGCTGTGGCACTCTCTACAGGTCAAATCAAAACGGGCAGCGCTTCACGCAGTGACCGGATCGCCAAGTACAACCAGTTGCTCCGCATTGAGGAGGAGTTGGGGGACAATGCATACTATCCCGGTCCGCATTTCGCCTGAGGAATGCATGCCATTAGACTCCTCTCATTCAGGGAGGGTAAAAAGAAAACGGGGGACCTTATGGTCCCCCGTTTCTTTTGGTGGTTGGTTGGTAAAGGTCGAAGGGGCTTCAGTTCTCGCGGTCCGGAGTGCGGATCACGAGGAACTCAGTTCTTCGATTTTCTTGGTGCTTGGCTTCTGAGCACGGGATGCCATTTCCGCACTCGTTGCGCAACTCTCCTTCGCCGACACCGACTGGGGAGACTTGATTGTCAGGAACACCAAGGTCTTTTAGATAACGGGCAGCGGAAGCTGCACGGCGCTCGCTCAAGCGCTGGTTGTAGCGGTCGGTTCCGCGCGCATCGCAGTGGGACCGAAGTTCGACTTCGATGCCTGGACGGTTGCGCAGAAATTCTGCCACCAATGAAAGGGCAGGCTTGGCCTCATCCCGCAAACGATAGCTGTCGTAATCCCAGCGGATTTCTGGAAGTTCAAAGCTGTCGCCTTCGCGGATGGCACTGGCGTATTCATCGCTGTTGAGTTCGCTGGTTGGGGTCAGTACAATGGTGACCTCCATATCCCGCACCAAGACGTCGTCCGGGGTGTCCAAAGTGATGTTCTCGGCGAAATAAGTCTCCATGGTCGCTTCGGCGCGGAAGCTTCTACCATGAGGGAGATTGAGCTCAAAACGGCCTTCACCGTCGCTTTGCAGCGATACAGCACTTCCATCTTCAGCATCGAGCAAGTCCACATTGGCATTGGCAATGGGTTCACCAGTCTCGCTGTCGATGACCATGCCGCGTATGGTCAGAGGCCGCTCCACAACACGGAACTTCAGGATTCGATCATAGCCGAAGCGGTCCGACGATACAAAGCCAGACTTTCCTCCTTCATCAAAGGAGACACAGAAGTCATCGCTTTGGCTGTTGAGGGGGTAATCGAGGTGAACAGGATTGCCCCAGGAGCCATCTGCTTCTTTTACGGAATACAACACATCCAATCCACCCAAAGTGATCTGGGCGTCAGAAGCAAAGAACAAGGTGTCGTTGCCTTTCAGACTGGGGAAGACATCGTCTCCTGCGCTGTTGACTGCCGCGCCCAAGTTCACAGGAGGGAAGGACCAGGTGTCACCGTTGCGGTCCAAGCGATAGAGGTCCATGCCTCCATATCCGCCGGGCATGTCACTGGAGAAGTACAAGGCAGATCCATCAGGACTGTAGGCGGGGTGAGCGTACATGTTGGAACCATCACTCAGGCCAATCTCAATGGCATTGGTCCAAGCCTCGAGGCCTTTTCTCGCATAGAAAATGGTGGTGTTGTTGACCGATGCATCATCGAGCAAGAGTTTGCCTGACTTTTCTGGAGCGTGGGAACTTCGGGTATAGAAGATGTTGGACCCATCCGGAGAAAGGGTCGCAATGCCATCGTGGTAGGGTCCATTGACGCCAGGAACCAAGGTGGGAACACCTCCGGAAACAGGAATCTGATACAGGTCGGTGTAACTCAGGTCGGTATAAGGGTCTCGAGCTCCCGGTTTTTCCAGCGCACCGGTGAAATACAAGGTGTTGCCGAAACGGTAGGGCGCAAAAGCAGAGCGGATGCCGTCAGTAACGAAGGGTTCCAACTCAAAAGCCGTGGTGTCTCGCGAACCGTCTTGGGCCAGCATTGCACTTTGGCGCAATGCGGCGGCGACTTCATTGCCAGGATCACGCTGACTGACCGCATTGAGCAGGCGTTCAGCTTCTGGGTAACGCTTCTGTTTGAACAGCGTCTCGGCATAGGAGATGCGGTCTGCATCCGTAGCCTCTGGCTGTGCGACCAATATGGCATAGGCAGCAGAAGCTTCCTGTGGCTCATTGACGAGGGCATGGGAGGAAGCCAGCATACGATATGATTCCGGGCTGGGGATCCGCTGCACGGCCTTGCCGAAGTGATGAATGGCGTCCTGGTAGCGGAGTTCTTCGTAGGCCGCTTGTCCTTCTTCAATGTGAAGGCGTGCACAGCTGGATAGGGTGACCAGACCGCCCAACACGATGCCGAGCAACAATGATGGAGAAAGGGAGAAAATTCGCGCGCTCATGGGGTCAGAAATAACGGGGGGAACGCTTGGCACTGGTGCCCTGTCCAAAATCAAAGCCAATCAAAATCTCATTCGATCCAGTCGAGTAATTTCTAATCTCACTCAAGGTGAAGTCATGGGCGTATCCAATGCGCAATTCCGAGGTGACTTGAATTTCCATCATGCTGACGATGGCGTCACCAGAACGCCAACCGGCGCCCAGCCAAATCCGCTCTTGGAACAAGGCGTGGAAGTTCAAATCCAGCTGGGCAGGTGCACCCTGCACCGCTTTGAGCAAAAAGCTGGGCTTGAGCATCACTCCGTCTGAAGCCTTCAGTACTACGCCCGCGGTGGTGAGCAAGTGGGGTTCAATGGTTTCCGCATAAGGTCCAAGTGCCGTCAGGGTGGGTATGGAAACGCCGCAATAGAAGCGCTGCATGTGGTAGTAAGCTCCGAATCCGAACCTCGCTGATTGGGTAATCTGCTGGTTCTCGCTGTAGTTCGGGTCACCTGGATCGGTCAATTCGGCGGCGAAGAGGTCGGCCCGGGTGTTGGCCAGACCACCTTTCAAGCCGAGCGCAAGGCGACCTGCACCCAACCGCATGCGGTAGGCGAAGTTGACCGCAACATCGGTTTGTGTGGTGAGTCCAATTTGATCGTGGACCATGAGGATGCCCACACCCATGCTGTTGTTGCGCAAGGCGCCATCAAGGGCGACGACGCTGGTGGTCGGGGCACCATCGAATTGGTTCCATTGGCTGCGGTGCAGCAGGCTGGAGGATGTGTAAGGGTGCGAACCAGCATATCCCGGGTTGATCAACAGCCCATTGAACAAGTACTGGCTGATCATCACATCCTGCTGTGCCCAAAGTGGGGCGGACCCCAGCAGCGGCAAAATCAGGAGGAAGAGTTTGATGCGTTTCATCTGAATGTCTTTCTTCAATTCACGTTCATTGCGGGTCAGTCCTTGCGGACATCCACATACGATCCGAACCTCCGGCCGTCCTCAAACTTCAACAAGACGAAATAGGTGCCGTTGACCACCTGATTGTCCGTGACAGAATTCTTGCCGTCCCAATCGTTCCGGTACATCTCTCCAGGGGCAGATTCATAGACCAATCCTCCCCAACGGTTGTAGACCTGGAAGTAGACAAAGGAGGGGTCTTCTCCCCAATAGCATGGCGGGTAGGACGCAGAACCTTCACCATTGGTGCCGAGGTTTTCAATCACAAACGTGTCATTGAATCCGTTGCCGCCATTGTCACCTGGAGGGCTAAAGGCATTCGGCAGGATGGGCTGCGGCTCGTTCACATCGATCAGCTGATCGTAAGCGGTGGTGTTGCCACAGTGGTCGGCAAAGACCCAAGAGCGCGTCAAGGTGTAGTGGGTGTCATCCACATACACCGAAACCTCGTCTTCATACGTGGCTGTCATCTCCGCAGGATCGCCGTTGCAATCGTCTGTGATGTCCAGGTTGGCGTCATCCATCCAAGCACTGACAGGAAGGGTTGTATCAAATTCAGGAACTTCCTGAGGACACATCAAGTACAGGTCTACAGGCTCCTCAGTAATGCCGGGACCTGTGGTGTCCTGCACTGTAATGACATGGACGAAGCTCGTGGAATTGCCACTGCAATCCGTGAAAGTGTAAGTGTCGAAGCGCTCGTAGTCACAGGGACTGTCCTGTTGACCTTCGTCGTTCGTTGAGACTTCGAACGTCCAGGGGTTGCAGTTGTCTTCTACGGCAAAGAATGAACTGTCCAAGGTGCCGATCTCGTTGACAGGGTCGCAATCGATCGTAGTGTCGTTCGGGAAGACATTGATGACGGGACCCTCGTTGTCAAAGTGGAACATGGTTTGGACTTGTGATGTGGCATTGCCGCATGAGTCCAAGGCGGTGAATGTCCGGAACAGGGTGTCGACTCCGGGACAATCTCCAGGCACAATCAGGTCGTTCCATGAGACGTCCACAAGGCTGCAGTTGTCTTCTGCAGTGGCGAGCAGCAGGTCCGAATCCGCAGGGGAGGGATAGGGCTCAGTGCACGTCAGGGAGTCGTCAGAGGGGAAGAACAAGAACAAGGGGGCTGTGGTGTCCTGCACCGTTACCGTGTGCAAGAACTCGGTAGCGTTGCCGTCACAATCCGTAAAGGTGTAAGTGTCCAACCTGACGTAAGCAGGCCCACAGTCACCGGGGAGGGTGTCCGAAGAGACACCGAAAGTCCAGGTGTTGCAGTTGTCTGTCACTACAAACGCGAGGCTGTCCAGCGTCGAGGGCACAGCATCACAGTTGACGGTGGTGTCCTGTGGCAGCTGGGCCACATCCAATTGGGGAGCTTCTTCATCGACCTGCACGATGTCGTGCGATACGACGGTGGTGTTGCCACAGGAGTCTACCGCGGTAAACGTGCGGGTCAAAGTGCTGCTGCCAGGACATGCATTGGGAACAATCACGTCCAGCCAAGTCACCTCCACTTCACTGCAGTTGTCTGAAGCTTCAGCCATCCAGGTCTCACCGTCTGTGGGCAGTGGGAAGTCCTGCGTGCAGGGGATGGTGTCGGTTGCAGGGACGTAATCAAAGGAGGGTGCAGTGACATCTTCGACCATCACCTGGTGCACGAATTCAGTCGCATTGCCATCGCAATCGGTGAACGTATAGGTGTCCACTCGGGTGTAGTTGAAAGGGCAGTCTCCAGCAATGGTGTCTGACTCCACTGCAAACGTCCAAGTGTTGCAGTTGTCGGTAGTCCCGAATGCTGTGCTGTCCAAGGTTGCAGGAACCGCATCACAGCTGACCAAGGTGTCCGCGGGCAACAAGGCGGGGTCGGGTTGAGGACCTTCCACATCGGATTGCGCGATGGTCTGTACCGCAGAAGTGGCATTGCCGCAGTCGTCAGTTGCCGTGAAGGTCCGGAAGAGGGTGCTGCTTCCAGGACAAGCGTTCGGTACGATCTCGTCGCTCCACGTCACCTGAACTTCTGTGCAAGCATCTTCAGCCGTAGCCATCAAAAGCTCAGAGTCCGAGGGCATGGGCCAAGGGTCGGAGCAGTCGATGTCGGCATTCGCGGGGACGAACAACAACACAGGAGCGACCGTGTCGATCACATCGATGATCTGGAAATCAGAATCCACATTGCTGCAGCCATCCATGGCATAAACAGTGCGCATCAGACGTTCCACCACGGGGCAAGGGTCTTCAGGCAAGTACGACATGTCGTCATAGGAGCCGGAGTATGCCGAAGCCAGTTTGAACCGGCCCTGCTCAGGCAATTCGGCAGGGAGAGCGGCTTCCAAAACCGGAGTGCCATCCACGCTCACAGCGACGGTCGATTCTCCCATGACCAACACCACTTCGTACCAAATGTCCAGTTGCATGGTGGCGTCGGCGGCTTCGTCTATGCCGAAACCGACCAGGGAAATTCCAGGGTTGTCAGTTCCCAATGGGCGCAGGGTCAATTTCAAGGAAGGATCGCCGGCATTGTCTCCTCCGAGCACTTCAATGATGTTGTCGCTGATAAAGCCATCGGCCCGGGCCATGACGCGGTAGGTTCCCCTTCCTGCCATGATGTCTTCAGGGTAGAAGTTGTGGGCAGGGTCGCCGGCTGCGTGGAGCATGCTCAAGGCGCAGGTTCCGTCAAAGGCGTCATTGGAAATGGAAATGGAGCCGCCTTCGGCCACAAATCCATCGAGG
>JBELBZ010000056.1:0-8224 GCA_042095055.1 Crocinitomicaceae bacterium
GTGGCCTTTGGGGCGGCGGCCGTGGGGCTGTTCGAGTGGACGGCGGCGACCGGGTTTGGGCTGCTGCATTGGGTGGCCATGCCGCTGTGGCTGCAGTTGCTGGTGACGGTGATGACGCTGGACCTCATTGCCCAGTACACGGTCCACTACCTGCTGCACAACTGGAAATGGATGTGGCGGCTGCACATGGTGCACCACAGCGATACCCATGTGGACGTGACGACTGGGACCCGCCACCACCCCATCGACTTCATCTGCCGCGAGACCTTTGCGCTCATCGGGGTGATCGTGACGGGGGCGCCGGTGGCGTTCTACGGGTTCTACCGCATCGTGACCGTCTTCTTTACCTACTGGAACCACAGCAACGTGGCGCTGCCGCTGGGGTTGGACAAGGCGCTCAGCTGGATCGTGGTGACGCCCAACCTCCACAAGTTCCACCACCACCACGAAGTGCCGTGGACGGACCGCAACTACGGCAACGTGCTGAGCATCTGGGACCGGCTGTTCGGCACCTTCGTGTACGGCGATACTTCAGAAGTGGTTTACGGACTCGACATCACCGATTCCGAAAAGAGCGACAACATCCGTTACCAAATGGGGCTGCCCTTCAACCGCAGCGTGCCGACCTCTTCTTCATCGCAAGGCCATTAAATCCTCAGTCATCGGGGGATTTCAAGGAGCCTGCAGGCGCTGGCCATGCCTCAACGAAGCCATGCCAAGCCCGACCCATGTCAACCTTGCACGTGTTGCAGAGACAATTTTGTGCTTGAGTTGACTTTGATCAGCCCACCGTTGATACCGCAGCAAAAACAAGATTATTCCCACATCCAACACGTCGTATTTTTAAAATATGATTAGAGGCGCTTTTCCGTGTTGCGCAGCCTTTATGGGCATGCTGCTGTTCAACGGGGCTCATTTGCAGGCACAAGAACCTGTGACCCAGTTCCAAATGTTCGGCCACCTCACCTCAACTGCGGAAATCATTGAGAACGATTGGCAAAGCGATTTCAGCTTGGGTGAGCACGATTTCTTTGTAGTCAGCAAAATCACCCCACGCATCTCCTTTCTGAGTGAGACGGTTGTAGCTCCAACAGGTGGGATGGGGCACAGCAGCTCAGGATTTAAAGTGAGCATTGAACGTGCCCGCCTCAAATACCAACACCGCGAGTGGCTGTCCATCATCGTGGGAAAGATGCATACGCCCGTCAATTATTGGAACGATGTCTACCACCACGGCAGGCTGTTCTTCCCAACCATAGACCGGCCGCGGTCCTTTGGAACAGCCATACCCATTCATACCCTCGGCCTGCGACTGCAGGGCCAAAACATCGGAGGCATCAACCTGGGGTACGACCTCGTGATTGGCAATGGCATGAGCTCCACTGACATCTCAGATGGGTCCCTTCAAAAGTCCCTCACCGCAGCCGTTCACATCAAGCCAAAGGAGGGCATGAGGATAGGGCTGAGTGCATATCGGGACCTGATCAAAGAAAACTCGGTAGGCTCCCACTCGGGACATTCGAGCACTTTCCATTACACCATGGGCGAGGCCAATTGGTACCCCGTTGACCTCAATTTCGAACTCTACTGCTTCAGCTTTTACCGGAACCGTGGGAAATGGGAAACACTGCTTGAAACCACATGGAACCGCAACAGTCTGAGCGACACCAATGACCCCGACTTGGTTTCGGTGCTGGACAGCTTAGGTAGAACAGACAATACCACCTTATATGCCTACGCAGGGAGGAAAGTCAGCAAGGTGGACCGGATCTACGGCTTGTTAGACATCTCCAATGTGTCAGAAGCAGACCTGCACTTAAAATCCAATAAACTCACCAAGTTTGGTGTCGGTTGGAGCCATGATTTCAGCGCTTTGGTAAAGAGCCAAGTGCAGTTTGAGCGCTACACCGGCCAGACTGGGTATGAGGTTCCCGCCGATGACAAATGGGAAATCAAGGTGCGCATAGCCTATTGCCTGTATTGATGAAATACAAAACGCTACTTGCAATACTGCTGCTCGGGCTGTCCATGGTTTCATTCGGACAGTCGAGAACGCCTATTGGCAAAGATTTGGGCACAACCAGGATGTCAGACGAAGCACTGCAAAGTGTCTTCCGAGGGAACAAATCGATTTGGAACAATCAAAATCCCGTCACCGTTGTTTTGACCTCAAGCAATTCCAAAGGGTTTGAGCTGACGGCCCAATGGGCATTGGATTCAGATGGTTTTGAATTCCAAAAACACTGGCTTTCCCTTGTATTTCAGGGCAGAGCGAATGCTCCTGTTTTCTTGAAAGACGAATCAGAAGTCGTCACCTACGTTCAGGAACACCCTGGCGCGATAGGCATTCTCTACGATACTACCGCTCCTGCTGAATTGGTGATCGAGGTGAAATGACCTTTCTAAACTCTCTGATTGCTCGAATTTGGGGGCCCTTCATGCTGATGGGCCTGCTGCTCACTTTTACGGTGGGCTTCTACATTCCGCGTCAGCAAGCCAGGACCTTGAGGGAGTTTCAACTTGCGGAACTCGGTGAAGTCGTCAAGGTGATGGCCGACAACATCAGCGTTGCAGGACAGTACGATGACTGGAGCAATCTGAACGAAATTTTCCAAGGTGCCAGCGACAGGCCCAGTCTAGAATTTGCCGCATTGATCTTGGAGTCAGGCGGGATGTCTTCATTGGTGGCCTCCAACCCCCCCAATTTAACGGAAGCCACGCTCCAAGCGGCAAAGGACAACCCCCTCTTGGTCAAGGCACCCTTTGACGGTGGCACCTTCAAAGGGCAGGTGGTCGTCATGGGCTCAGAAGCCTTCATAGACAGTGAACTCGCTCGCCTGAACTTCCCTTTGCAAATCGCCTTGGGCCTGGTGCTACTGGCAGTCACCCTCATGTACTTCTTCCTCATTGCCAGGGTTTCCCAGCCCTTGAATACAGTGCGGAAAGTAGCAGAGCTCATTCGCCAAGGCGAGTTGAAAAAACCCATTGAGAACAACTCCAAAATTCGAGAACTGCGTTCCTTGAACCTCGCTCTCGAAGGGCTTAGGTCGGGACTTCTCGAACAGCGCAATACCAACATGACCTTGACCAAAGGCATGGAAAATGAAATCAAGCGACAAACGAAAGACCTGCGTAAAACCCTCGACGAATTACAAGACAGCCGCAATCTTTTTGGAAGTGTCATTGAGTCTGCACTCGACGCCATGGTCATCGCCAATGGAGAATCGCTCATTGTGGAATGGAACCGCAAAGCCGAGATGATTTTCGGATGGAGCCGCGAAGAAGCCATTGGTCAGTCGCTAACCGCACTCATTATTCCCACAGTGCACCGCCATGGACACAACGAGGGGATGGCGAAATATCATGCCACAGGCCACGGCCCTGTGTTAAACAAAAGCTTTGAAACCAGGGCCATGCGCCGCAATGGCGAGGAGTTCGACATCGAGCTCTATATCACTTCAGTGCGCATTGGAAACGAGGAGATTTTCTCCAGTTTTATCCGGGACATCACACAGTCCAAGCAACTGGCGCAAGATTTGGAACATCAGCGCGAGCTCAATTCTGAAGTATTGAATGGTTTGCCCTTGATGATCAGCCTCAAGAAGCGCGATCTCAAGTACACCTTCGTCAACAATCGGGCCCAAGAAGTACTCGGAAAATCCCGAGAAGACATGATCGGCCGCACCGAAAGCGAAGTGTTTGAAACCGAATGGGTCAAAGAATCGGCCGAACTGGACCAACGCATTTGGGGAGGGGAAAACATCCAGCCCCTCGAATACACCTTCCGACACCAGAACAAGCCGAGGGTCTTTCTCATTGGACGCTATATCATCACCTTGGGGTCAGACACCCCCACTTCCTACCTCTTGACCTATGGTTTTGAAGTCTCACAGCTCAAAGCCGCACAAGCGCAATTGGAACAGGCCCTGAAGACAAAAGACGAATTCCTGGCCACCATTAGCCACGAAATCCGCACACCTTTGCACAGCATCATCGTATTGGCAGAGTTGCTGAATCAACCGGACCGGACCAGTGAAATCCCAGATTTCAGCGCCAACATCCGCTCTTCCTCTCGACACTTGCTCGATTTGGTCAACGACATTCTAGACTTCTCCAAAGCCAGTGCAAAGCGCCTAGAACTCAGCCCTACAGAAGTCAACATCGGAGAATTCATCCATGGGCTGAAACGGGTCGACACCACCGAACAATTAAAGGATGTCACCTTCTCAAAGGAATCAGAAGGGTGCGAGGGCATCGTCGTATTGGCCGACAGAGTCCGACTGAATCAAGTGTTGCAAAACCTACTGTCCAACGCGTTCAAATTCACCGAGACGGGCGAAGTCAAGTTGACAATCAAGGGCGGGTTGAAAGGAACCGATTTCAACATGCTCTGGACGGTCACAGATACGGGCATCGGGATATCGGAGGAAAACCAAGAAAAAGTGCTCAACGCTTTTGAGCAGGCCCATTCAGGCATTACGCGACGTTTTGGCGGAACAGGCTTGGGGCTCGGCATCGTCTCCAAACTGCTCGATCTCATGGGCAGCAAACTCGAGATCAAAAGTGAGCTTAACAAAGGCTCCACTTTCCAGTTTAGCGTGTCCTTCCCTGTGGTGGATACACCAATACAAGCGGCTTCAAACGACACCCGAAGCCCCCATATTCGCGGCTTAAAAATGCTCTATGTCGAGGATATGGCGCCGAATCAAATGGTCATGAAGGCCATGTCACGGCCCCTTGGAATTGACTTGCACTTGGCTTCTTCGGGTATGGAGGCGATCGAACAGTGCGCCCAGGGCTCCTTTGACTTGGTCCTCATGGACATCCAAATGCCAGAAATGGATGGCGTAGAAACATACAAGGCGCTGCTCAAACATGATGCATTTGACAACAACACCCCCACTTACGCCTTTACCGCCCATGCCGGTGGAGATGAGTCCAACCGTTTCATGCGCAACGGATTTGCAGGTGTTTTGACCAAGCCACTGACGCCCCATCAGCTGGAGACATTTTTAAACGACCATTTGAAAGATGAACAGCACCACCTCAGCTGAATTCAACCCCACCTACTTCAAGTCCATTATGGGAGAATTCCCCGAGGAGTGGCGAGAGTTTGTGGCGGTGAATGTTCGCACTTTTAGTGAAGGCTTCGACAAGCTGAAAGCGGCTTCGGATGCCGGTGACATGGAGGTGGTCTCAGACGTCAGGCATGCATTGAGTCCCTCCCTGCAACAGTGGGGTACCGTCACCTTGGACACACAGCTCATGGCCTTGGAATCAGCAGACTTATTGGAGCATTGGAAAGCCATTGAGCCCGAATTCAAAACCCTACTCACCGCGCTCAAAGCGTTGACATAAAAAAAAGGGCCCGAGGGCCCTTTTTCGTGTCTCCATAAGTCCGCCAAAGTCAGACCATTCGCGACTTGAGGTCTCCATCGATGGCATCGAGGAATTGCTCGGTGGTCAGCCAATGCGCCTCCGTCATGTCCTTGCCATGGATGAGCAATGCGAGGTCCTTGGTCATGCGGCCGCTCTCCACCACATCGATGCACACCTGCTCCAAGGTCTGGGCAAACGTGCGCAACGCGTCGTTGCCGTCGAGTTTGCCTCGGAAGTCGAGTCCCCGGGTCCATGCGAAGATGCTCGCGATGGGATTGGTTGAGGTCTTCTTGCCTTGCTGGTGCTGGCGGTAGTGACGCGTGACCGTTCCATGTGCCGCCTCGGCTTCCATGGTCTTGCCATCAGGTGTAACAAGCGTAGAGGTCATCAAGCCGAGTGAGCCAAAGCCCTGCGCCACAGTGTCCGACTGGACATCGCCATCGTAATTCTTGCACGCCCAGACAAAACCACCGTTCCACTTCATGGCCGCAGCGACCATGTCGTCGATCAATCGGTGCTCATAGGTGATGCCCGCTGCCTCAAACTTGTCTTTAAACTCTGCATCGAACACCTCCTGGAAGATGTCCTTGAAGCGTCCGTCATAGGCCTTGAGGATGGTGTTCTTTGTAGAGAGGTACAACGGCCACCCTTTGGCAAGGGCCTGGTTCATGCAACTGCGAGCAAAACCGTAGATGCTCTCGTCGGTGTTGTACATGCTCATGGCCACACCGCCTTCACCTTCGAAGTTGTACACCTCCCACTCGGTAGGCTCCCCTCCCCCTTCAGGAATGAAGGTCATGGTCAGCTTGCCCTTGCCTTTGATCACCGTGTCGGTCGCCTTGTACTGGTCGCCAAAAGCGTGACGTCCGATGCAAATTGGCTGCGTCCAACCCGGCACCAGACGCGGAACATTCTTCATGATGATGGGCTCGCGGAAAACGGTGCCCCCGATGATGTTGCGGAGCGTCCCGTTGGGGCTGCGCCACATCTTTTTGAGGTCAAACTCCTCGACGCGCTGCTCGTCGGGCGTGATGGTGGCACACTTGATGCCCACGCTGTACTTCTTGATGGCCTCAGCGGCATCCACCGTGATTTGATCATTGGTCTCATCGCGTTTCTCGATGCCGAGGTCGTAATAGAGCAGCTCGATATCGAGGTAAGGGAGGATGAGGCGATCCTTGATGAATTGCCAGATGATGCGGGTCATCTCATCGCCGTCGAGCTCGACGACCGGGTTGTGGACCTTGATCTTTTCCATGGTTCTTCTGTGTAGGAGTCCGGTCTTGGTGAGGAACAGACGGGGCGCGAAAGTACTGCCGACACGAGGGGTCGGTCAAATCGTGTCCTGAATACACCGCTTTTGCGGAAGGGAGAATCAGGCGAGCTCGCGTTCGCTGAAGTAGAAACTGCCTTCGATGGCAGCGTTCTCATCGGAATCGCTTCCATGCACTGCATTGGCTGCAATGCTCTCTGCGAAGTCGGCACGGATGGTTCCAGGCGCAGCCTCTGCAGGGTTGGTGGCACCAATAAGGGTGCGGAAATCCGCCATGGCATTGTCCTTCTCAAGGATGGCTGCCACAATGGGGCCGCTGCTCATGTACTCGGTGAGCTCACCAAAAAATGGACGCTCGCTGTGCACGGCGTAAAAGGCTTGCGCTTCTGCGAGGGTCAACTGGGTCCACTTCATCGCCTTGATGGTGAATCCGTTCTCGATGATGCGGTCAATGATCTTGCCGGTGTGTCCAGCGCCGGTAGCATCCGGCTTGATCATGGTGAAGGTGCGGTTTGTGGCCATGGTCTTCTAATGTAAAGTGGGGTTTCGCCGTGCAAAAATAGGGGTTTCCTTAAAGCCAAATCAACAGTCCACGAAAGGCCCTGTTTTGGGCCTGGTGCTCTCACATCTCAATGGCCCTCCATTATTTCAACAAACACACTTCAGTGACCGTTGACATCGCCTCATTGATCCTGGTCGCTTGAACATGAAGAGCACCATCATACTACCCCAAAAAAAAAACAGAAAAGAGCCGATATAATAAAAGACCAATAAGGCGGATTAGACATTACTCACAAAAGTTTTGCAACCGTCCCGAATAAACACATAAGCCCATTAGTAACATTATTATAAATCATATGGCGTGATCATAACGTATTTAAGTGGAAGTAATAAGGGGTGAAACTCCAGAAAACACCATGAACAACAATAATTTGTTCATAGCGCATATGAAGAAATTAATTTAGAGTCAACCGAATCGTCATGCGCCTAATTGCCTGTCTCCTTAAGCTCACCGCGAGCTGCTCGCTGTTTTTTTTCAGTGCGATCCTCTCCCATGGTCAAGATGTAGTTTATGTCCCCCCCATGGAAGTCGGTGGGCAAGAATCGGGCACCTTCACCATACCGTGGAGCTTGACATACCCGCTCTCTCCAGAAGTATCCTTCACATTGTTGAGCGACAACGCAGGCGCACTCGATAGCCTCATGTGCTGTCAATTCAGTTTTACTTACGAATCCTTTGACATGGCCATGGACGGTGATGGCCTTGCTACCGGGGGATACACGGAACTGAATTGGTCATTAAACGGCTTGCAATTTCCAGAGGAGACATTCTGGGTGGAATACAACCGTGGCGGAGTACCCATGGGCTCGATTCAATTTACCATGGCCCCTTTCATCACTCCGGAAATGCCGGCCATCAGCATCGCAACAGAAGAAGAGACTCCTGGAAGTGGGTCGGGCTACATCGGTTTTTATGGCGGCAACGACATGCCTTACATCGCCACGAACAACTGCCCCTCTTGGCTCAACCTCTCCGGAAGTGTAGAGGCGAATGAAGTCACCTTTCAAGCC
>JBELBZ010000057.1:0-8027 GCA_042095055.1 Crocinitomicaceae bacterium
AGAGTAAACGGCCAGAAACTTCATTCTGGACGGCCTCTTCCTCGCTCAAATGGAAAAATCCAGCAGGCTCGTCTTACATACGAATTGGCCGGGCAGCCTCAATCTTCCGAGGCGCGCCGCGCATCCCCAAGGGAAAGTTTGTCGTCCACGAGTTTGCCGCCAGATTTAATCTGAACAGTGGTACCAAACTGAGACTTGAACAGACCCTCAACTTGTTCCACAGACATGCTCGCCTTGATCTTCATGTCACCCGCCTTTGCATCAACGGCATCAGCAGTTTTCTTGTTCAGGCCTGCTAGGGTTAAGCCCCCATCGGCAATCTTTTTGCCTTTGTAAAAAATGAGCTCCAAGCCAAAAGCGGCTTCAAAATCATTGGAAATGGTTTTGAGCTTTTTCTGAGGCGCAACACCGAATTCCTGCTTGTCGAAATTGTCCGAAATGCGGTTCACAAGGTTCTTAAACATGTTTTTTATATTTTTAATATCACTTCCAAGCTCCCGCTTCAGCACCGTCAGTCTTTTTTTTCGCGGTTCAATGCAGTGAGGCTATTGCTCTGATCGAAACAGGTTGTGTAATGTCGTTTACCCGTACCAGAAGTCCAACACACCTGAGCATACAAACTGACAACCTCCTCAAACTTGACCTCAAGATTCTTCACAAATTTGCGACCATAGATGGAAATGTCTCCATCCCCAACTTTCTCCCTGACCGCTGAAAACGTCTTTCAGCATCAAGATTGGTGATGCTCTTCCCGTTCTCTACATCCACCTCACTCGACCAAGGAAACAAACCGTAACTTAGACAGGGAAACTTCTCGTTGAATTGCTCTTTTAAGGTCTTCATTTTCTTCAACCCAGTCGTGGTGATTTCTGCACTTATTGCAGTTCTTTAGTTGGAATTCATGA
The DNA here is from genome assembly GCA_042095055.1 of Crocinitomicaceae bacterium. Taxonomy (GTDB): domain Bacteria; phylum Bacteroidota; class Bacteroidia; order Flavobacteriales_D; family Sanyastnellaceae; genus UBA8752. The sequence goes on from JBELBZ010000057.1 coordinate 906, forward strand.
CCCTCAAAACCATGTCTCAAATGAAGTCTGATTCTTCAGAAAATTCTTTGAAATCCGAGAATTCAGGGCGAAATTTCTCTCAAATATTCATTTCAACAAAGACATTTAATTATGGCAGACATTAAAGCATCCGGCAACACCAAGGTGAAGACCATCAAGGCTCAATTCAAAGAAGCTTATGGCGCCACTCTTCGTGTCTATACCGGAATGGGGAAAAAGCCCGCAGATGATAGCGAAACCCTTGCGAGCGCTCGCCATAACAATGAGCGGCCAAAAGGTGATGGTGCCGTTGACCTTCACGGAAACATGCTGGTAAAAACTGTCGAAGATCGCTTCATGGCAGAAATCGGCGTGAAGGTGCAGATCGCAACAGCGGACGACAGCAAACTCGCCGACAACAATGCCAAATTGAGCAGCCTCGCTTAATTTGATTTCATTCTTTTAAATCCCGTGTGGTTCAAGTTTGATCACACGGGATTTTTTTGTCTTTTATGACCGACATCCCATGAACAACTCGAGCAGCATCACAGACAAACCGATCACCAGCATTGATCAAGACAAACTGAAGTCAAGACGCTACGCTCTTGCCCTCACCAACTTTATCGCCCAGAGCGACACACCAATGACTGTGGGCCTCCAAGGCGAGTGGGGCACTGGAAAGACTTCGATGATGTACATGTTGCGGGAACAACTGACCGCCAAAAACATTGCAACAAGCTGGGTCAATACATGGGAGTACAGCATGTTCCGCGGAGCTGCAGAAACCACGCCTGCCGTGCTGCGAGGAATGCTGGAAAAGCTCATTGCAAGCTGCGAGGCTGAAGGCCAATGGACCCTCAAAGACGAAAGCAAGCAGACGATGAAAAATGTCGGGAAATTCTTTACCCGATTGGGAAACCAAGCCATCGCAAACAAAACCGGACTCGACCTCATGGATGCCGCATCGGGAGACGACCCTGACGTGGTCCAAGCCGAAATCGCAGATGTCAAAAGGGACATCAAAGACGTCATTCAAAAGCTCCTCAACGACCCTACAAATGATTATCAGCGGGTGGTCTTCTTCGTCGATGATCTCTATCGCATCCCGCCAACCGACGCTGTAGAAGTGTTGGAAGCATTGAAAAATATGTTTGATATTCCGAATTGCATTTTCGTTTTGGCCATTGACTACGAGGTCGTGGTGAAAGGACTGGAGAGCAAATTCGGCGAGAAAACAGAAGAAAATGAACGGGAATTCCGGAGCTTCTTCGACAAGATCATTCAGGTCCCTTTCTCCATGCCCACTGGAGCTTACACCATTGATGAGTTGATGCAAGACAAACTCTCGGGAATGGGCATCCACATCCCTGAGGAATACAAAGACGAATACGCCAGGGTGGTCGCTTATACGGTCGGATTTAATCCGCGAAGCTTAAAACGATACTTGAATAGTTTTTCTCTGCTGCGCAGCCTTCGCGATGCAGATTTCACCGAAGACCCAGAAGGCTTTGATGGAGAGCAGCCCGACGGCAAGGATGACCTGATGCTGTTTTCTCTTCTTGGCCTGCAAATCAGCTATCCCAAAATCTTCCGTTTTCTGGTCCAAGACATTCACTTCGTTGACTGGGAGCCGGGCATGGCCGAAAAACTCAATGTCAACCTTGATGAAGTCTTGGAGACCGTCAGCAAATTCGGCGATGGTATGAAGGGCAAAACAGACGAGATCTGGGAACAGGTGATTTACGGCTTCTGCAACCGAGACCTCGGCGCTGGAAAAAGAGACCCCTATCTCAAGGCCAAATGGGAGAGTATTGTTGACCTGATGAACCTTCTTCGAGACACCTTCTCCATCCAAGAGGGGAAAAAAGAAGAAGACGTAGACACCTTGTACGACCTCCTCGGGCGCAGCATGTCCTTTGCAGCGATCACCAATGTTGACGATGACGTCGCCGGAAAAAGCGGCATGGAAAAAAGAGGACGCGTGGTCCGGTTTGACACCATGGAAGCCAAGTACAACTTCCTCAAGGAGGACCCTTCAACCAACTTGGAGGCATTGCCACTTTGGAAGGCCGTTGGCGAGCTGTTCGAGGAATTTGTCGCGCAAGAAGGTTGCGCCATCAAGGTCACGGCATCCTATATGCCCTTGAACAAAGGCCGCGAAAAAATCGCCAAGCTGCACAACTGCAAGGCGAAGAAGTTCATCATCAAGGGACACGTTCACCACAAAGTTGGCGAGCCCGCCCCCGAAGGCAATCAGCACATCGCATTCAAAGAAGGAGGCAAAAGCATTCCTGACCAATGGAGCTTTACGCTCTACAGCGATGCCGGACTGCCCAGGTTGCGTGAAGTGATCAGTGAGCGCATCAACAGCCTGTAGATCAACAAAATCAATTGGGGCCCTTGCTTATGGGCGTCCTTATTGTCCCAGAAGCTAGGCCCTTGCCATCGGGTTGGTCTTGGCTGAAACGGCCACCCGAGTGTAACGTACAGTTCCATCGGGACTGCTGTTGGCTTTGTCCATCTCAAAAACACCAACAAAACGATACAAGGTCATTCCCATGGGAGATGCGACACGGGCGAACGTAACCCGATTTCTCGTTCTCTCAGAACATCGGCGGTAATGGTCTTGGCGCAAAGCCGGGTCTGAACTGAGGCATCTTTCTACGATGGTACGGCCATCAGCACTCAATTCATTGTGCCAAGCTTTGTTGGGGTACAGCTTCGGAAACCAGAGTCCCGTCGACCCGTCCATGGGATTGGACGCCCACGCTTTTTGATAGCCTTCGTATTGATGGCCAAACGCATTGCAGGCATCCGAAATCAATCGAAATGCCGCACGGTTCTCAAGACTGACTTCCCCTGCTGCCCGCCATCGCTCAACCGAATACTTGAACTCTGGATCCCACGGCTCCCAATTGCCACTGCGGATTTTGTCTTCCCTTTTGCTGCGAATCGTTGAAACAATGGCATCGATGGTTTCATGGAGTTTGTCCAAGCTGCCTTCCCCATTCTCGTCTCGACCCGGCCACACGTCGTACACTTGGTGGCCTGTGACATCTACGATCTCTTCCTTTCGAATGGCGTCGAGCTCCACATTTTTGTGGTGCGCGTCTTCCATGACCTCGATGTGAATCCCCACCTGAGGGAAGTATGCATCCGTTAGGGCATGTCCTCCTGATTCACGACGCACGTATTGCTGGGTGAGCATTTCCACATCATCCAATCCCAGTCGGTGCCAAATCCTAGAGATGACATACGCTTCCTGACTCTTCCTGGTGAACTTCCGGAACTGCCGAAACAGGACCTCACGCTTGGTCAATCTGTGCGCGGCTTTCCTCTGCTTCTCAGACTTTCTTCCATTCTCGGGCAAAGGCGAATTGTTCGAAGGGCCCTCCAACACATCATACAGGCCCTGATGATCCTTTGCAGAAGTCCAACGCCTGTTCACATTGATGACCTTACCGGGGTCTACCCGGCTGAGCCACTCGTGCTTTCTATGCCGAGGTCCGATGCGATGTTGCGTGCGGTCGGCCGAAGTCAGCACGAAAACTTGTCCCTCTTTCCGAAACGTAAATCTGCCCTTCATGGATCAATCCAGCGTCCCGATTTCGAGATGCCAATGAAGCGGCCGGCTTCAACGCCTTGGACGCTTTTGTATTTGTCGTGGCGCGGCCCAACACGAACCGTACTTCCGCCCTCGGCCTTCAAAATGAACACCTGACCATCGTGTTGAAAAGCGTACTTCATCAGCGGCGGAGGTTGCGGATTTTCTCGCGGTACTCCTTGATGTCTTCACGGCAACCCCTGATCTTATCGCGGAGGTCAGCCACTTTTTCCTTGTTGCGCAGTCGCTTTGAATCAATTCGATCAATTTCGCGATCGCGGGTGCTGCGATAGCTGTCCTTCCTGCTGCGGTCTTTCGTAGTGGTCAGGGAGCGCTTACAGCGCTCTCGGGCGCGTTTCTTGTCTTCCATGAGGTCACGGCTGTCATCGCGCAACTTGTCGATGTCACGACGGTGGCGGGCAATGTCCCGCTTTTCGCTGTCTATGCAACCGAGATAATAGTTCTTGGACATGTTTTGTGGAAACTTGAAACCGAGTTAGCAAGATGGCGATTTTGCCCAAGCAATTTGTTGTACGAGTGGTACACTTCAAATGAAAGGGCTCAATTCAATCGCCCTTCTCACCCCATGACGAGAATCACAAAGTGAAAAATTAGGGGTTGCACCAAAGCTCTAACTCATCGAGTCTTCTGGCATAGAAGCCTGTGTATGGGAAAGCGATTCGGATGGTCCCACTGCCCGCAGGAATCGGAAAGCCTGAAGCCCTCTGGTGCCAATCGTCTCCATCCCCCCCTTGATTGTCTCCAGAAACGATGAGCGTGGAATGAGTTGATCCATTGACGGTCACCACAGGAATGTCCTGCGTCCAGAAACCGGCATCATAGGCCACCATCCAAAAGCGAAGCTCAAATGGCTGTGACTCGTTGAATTCAAATTCTACATAGCCTGGACATTGGGCCTTGATTCCATTGCCCGTCTGGCCCGAACTCACTTCCCAATCTCCCACAGAGGAACAATTCGAAGTCAATTCAGCTGTCAACCCCTCCAAATCTTCACAGTGGTGCACCCAGCAGCTTGAGGCGGGGGCCTCTTCATCGCTTTCAATTTGCCCAGAGCAATCATTGTCCAGGCCGCTGGCCGTGGCCGGTGCACCAGGGTACATTGTAGATTGATCATCATCGCAATCCTGACCATTGAGGACATACCCACTGGGGACAGGCGGGCATTCGAAGGATCCTGGATTTAGCTCATCCCCAAATCCATCCCCGTCGGAATCGGGCCAAATCCATTGGGCGTAGTCACAAGAGCCATCATCAAAGGTGGCCGACGGGTCAAAGTTGCACGCCGTGGCATCGGTGCATCCCAAATCCTCCGCTGAAACCGGCATGGAAAAAGACAGCTCCTCTCCAAAAACGTCCAATGACCCCAAGCCCATCCAAGCGCGACAGGTGTATTGCGCCCCTGGAGACAATCCACCCAAAGGCGATTCGAACAGCCCTGTCGCGTCTTCATTGGCAGGCTCTCTGTTCCAATCGCCTGTCGCTGTTTTCCATTCAAGCGCCACAGCACCCTCAAAACCGGGCGTGTAAGGCTGAACCTGACCGCGCAACACCGCCGTGCTGTTGGAAGTGATCAGCGTCGGAAGCGTGACCGGCAATACCGCCGTAGAATTCACCTCAGGGTCCACCGGGTTGGTCCGGGGCAAATCCCATGTCCAGTCCTCTGAACTGCACGAGGAAAGCAAAAACAGCATGGCCAGTCCAACATGAATCCTCTTGCTCATTGCTCAATGAATTGTCTAAGCGCTCTGCGGTGACGCTCTGCGGCTTTGTGTGTAGCAAACAGGTTGGTACCCCAAAGGACACCCGTTACGCCCAAGGTGACCACCGCACCGTGGTGAAGCTGGTTGGCCCTTTTGTATTGCAGCGCCGCAGCCTCTGGCGTCAGGGCAGACTGGTAATCCGCATAGGCCCGGTCCGAAAGCGCGTCCAACGTGAACCCCAATGCGGCAGGCAAAAGCACAGCGACCAACCAGTTGCCTCCTTTTTTTTGGCCAAAGGTGACCCTCTCCATGCCCATGCCTGGGGCAATGGCAGACAGAGCCAAGGCACCAGCCGTGCTTCGAGGTTGTGCCGAAATCAAACGGGTGTCCTTGAACTCTTTCGCGCCAAGCCGCCAGAAGCGGTATTGGAACTCGTAGTTCCCCGGGGGCGCGCCGCGCAGAGCGTCTCGCACCTCCTGTGGACCCTCGACCCCCTCCATGCGCATCCGCATGGGAAAGCGAGGGTCGTAGTAGAAGGCAAACGGCATGGTGACCCTCGCATTGGCATGGAGCTTGATTCCGGAAAAGGTGGGGATCGCAGGAAGAGACAGCCCTGAGGATGCATCTCCAAAGTGCCGTTCAAGCATTTCGGAACGCAGACCAGAGACGTGAAAATCCAAAGACGCGCCCCGCCTGGGATCCAAGTCCAACTCCACTTCGAGGGGCTCCGAAAAATTCAGTCGACTCGCGGGACGGTAACGAGTCAAGGCCCGCTGCATGACGGCCTCGAGCTCTGTACGCCACGTCAATGCCCCCAGCTCGTCGACTTCGAAGTAGTTGAACGTGCTGTCTCTCAATTGCGCGTCGCTCAGTCCGTCGAGTGGATGACGTACAATCCGATCCCGGGCATCCAGCTCCATGGAGAGCAATTGCATCGCGCTGGACAACTCTCCGCCCACGTATCGTTCGCTGAACAGCCGATGTCCAGTCTCCGTATCGGACACTGTAACCGCGTGAACTTGAATTCCTTCTCGGCAAGTCACCTCCAACATGGCCACCCCATCTGCTCCAGATAGGTTGCCCCATTCCGAGGTCGTGGCATCGTCGTAAATGCCAGACATCTGTTCGCGCCACTCATCCAAAATCGCTTCTTTCACCGCCCCACGCTCCAAGATTGTGGTGGTCTCCCCCAGTGCTTCCTGAAAAGCATTCAGTGCCTGTCCCTCCGCCAACACTTCGCCTGGACAGGGAGAAACCTCGCCAGTCATGGCAATGGTGCGTTCCGGCCAGCGATCCAGTCGTCCCACTTCCATGGACTGAACGTCCACCTCTTTGGTGGGCACATACATCAATGGCATTTGTGGAGAGCAGGATGCAAAAAAGAACACCAATGCGGCAAAAGCACAGGCATGCCATGCACCCTCAACACTAAGCGACACCTTCTTTCTTCGCATCATCAAATTTACCACTCAACGTAGAATGTGGCGGACCGTAGCCTGGTCCCGGCGCACCAGAACATCCCGGCCCTCTTGACCCGAATTAAAGAGCAGGATGTAGGTCTGACTGTACTCCACCAACACCCCTTCAAAAGCCAACCCACTGCCATTCAACGCCTCTAAAATCACGTTTTGGCCACGGTAGCGTTCCCAAACAGGCTCGTGGGCATACGCTGTCAAATTCTCTCCTCCTCCAGAGCATCAACAATTTTACTCATACATTAAAAACGAATCCTACTGTAAGCAACCAATTCAAGCGAGGTCAACTCCAAGATCTGTCCTATTTGATACACAGGCCGATTTCCAAAATTGAACAGCAGAA
>JBELBZ010000058.1:0-5059 GCA_042095055.1 Crocinitomicaceae bacterium
CTGGGGGATGGACCCTGAAAGGCAGCAAAAAGCCCCGCTCGGTGGCGGGGCTTTTTTTAAGGCGTTCGTGCGTGGTTCAGTCTTTGATGCAGCGCACTGAAAATCCGCTTTTCTGTTTGTATTCGTACCTCCGGATGAGTGGCTGGTTGCGCGACAATCCCCGGCCGAAGGCCCTATCACCGAGATCGTACGCAGACTCTCCGGAGGTAAGAGTGGTGCTCCAGAAGAAAGCGCTCGCACCCGCACTGGAGGAGTTGCCAAGGACGGTCGAGCGGTAGCCGGCCGGAAGGCCCGCAAACCCGAAATCATCCGTGCCGTTGTTGTACCCGCCAACTGGGTATTCCCACCAACCGGAAGTGCTTTTCAATTTTTGTCCTTCATCTGTTTCTCGCCAACCAATTGTATTCGCGGAAGCAGGATACATGCCCAACTCTACTTCTAAAACCTGCCACTCTTCATCACTCGGAACATGCCAGCCGCTCGGACACAATCCGGCGGCATCTGTCGCTGCGTACCAGTTGTACAGCCTACCCCACTCAGCCAACGACTGCGCAGGATCGCCGCACGCGTCGATGTCCGGGCTGTAGTTGTTGCATGTGCTGGTGCCCTGGCCATAGACAGCGGTGGCACCTGAAGTTGCTGCGAGCCACTCGCTGTCGGTCAACCCCGCGGGAATCACGGTCCCATCAGCGTACACTGTCGTGCGTAGGTTCTCCGCAAACCAGCATTGGCATCCAATCCGGACAACGTCATAACTGTATCCGTCCATGGTGGGGGAGACGCAGGCCGGGTCCACGATCAGGCATTGGCAGCTTCCGTCATCGGCGTTGGCCGTGGCGTCGTATTCCATGTAAGCGGGATCTGTGCAGCCGTAGTAGATGCAGGAGCCATCGTCGGTGTTGGCTGCCGAATTGTAATTGTCTGCTGCGCCATCCGTGCAGCCTTCTACAATCAGTGTTGAGCAACTTCCGTCATCGGTGTTGGCCGTTGCGTCGTACTCCGTGTAAGCGGGATTTGTGCAGCCGTAGTAGATGCAAGAGCCATCGTCGGTGTTGGCTGCCGAATTGAAATTGTCTGCTGCGCCATCGGTGCAGCCTTCTATGATTAGTGTTGAGCAGCTGCCGTCATCGTTGGTGGCCGAGGCGTCGTATTCCAAGTAAGCCGGGTCCGTGCAGCCGGGAATGATGCAGGCTTCGTTGGCCGGGTCGTTGTAGTTGATGGCCGACTTGTTGAAACAGTTGTCGCTGTCGTCGCAGATGCCGTCGGTGTCCACATCGTAGACGCCGCAGCCATTGCAACATTGGGCATAGGGGACAATGAGACTGACGGTGTTGCTGATGCACCCACCGGCGTCTTCGGCGTTGGCGTCGTAGGTGCCGGGCAAGATGCCGTTCATGGCACCGGGCAAGCTGAAGCTGTAGTCGCCAGCTCCGTTGATGCCGGTCAGGTCGACCGCGGTGGCGGTGCCGGTGGTGACATCGATGTCGATTTCGCCATCGGCGGCATCGATGGCGGTGGGAACGCTCGTCACGGAGACGCTGCCCAGAACCAGGGCGCCATCACAAGGGTCGATGAAGGTGGCGCAGCTGCCGTCGTCGGTGTTGGCGTTGGCATCGTACTCGGCGTAGTTCGGGTCGGTGCAGCCGGGGACGTTGAAGGTGAAAGAGGCGGTGAAATTGTTGCCGAAGTTGCTGTCGAACTTGGTCTCGCCACAGCCCGCGGGATCGCTGTCGGCGCCGGCGAGGTCCCAGTAGACCTCCAAGGTGTAAGCGCCCCCTGCCGTCAGGCCGGCGAGCAGGTCGATGCCCTCTGCGGTCTCATCCCACTTTTGGTCGCCAGCGTTGGCCAGATCGGAGACGTTGGGGAGGTCCACGGAACTGAAGCTTCCCGGAGTGTCGCCGCTGGCGTAGACCCGGTAGTACACATTGCCGCCGCACACATTGGAGATTCCATTCTTGTAGGTCTTGAGTTCGCCGCCGTTGAGGGTCAGCGCATCGGACGCCGCAAAGGTTCCGAGGTCACTGCCGCCGAAGGTGGCAGCCGCATCGGCATTGTATCCTCCGGCGAGGAATTGGTTTCCGCTGCCAGCATCAATGATGACGTAGGATTGGAAGATGTCCCAAGCCGCAAAAGCTGGGGTGGAGAAAAGGGAGCAAGCCAACAGGCTCAGGACGACGGATAGCCGCATGAGAAGACGATTTGGTAAGGAGAGCAAAGTAGATGATTGGAACACGTAAAGCAATGCGTTGTATCGGTGTTATCTGCCCGTCAATTGGTCAAAACACCTTGGTTATATGTTTCGGCAACAAAAAGCCCCGCTCGGCGGCGGGGCTTTTCAATAACGTCGAGGCCGACGATAAAAGGGGTCCGCCTCCGGCCTCCAAAGTTTCAAAGGTTCAACCCTCCTTCGCTTCGCTCAGTCGGGAATGATGCAGTTGCCGTTGGCCGGGTCGTTGTAGTTGGTGGCCGTTTGGTCGGTGCAGTTGTCGTCGTCGTCGCAGATGCCGTCGGAGTCGGTGTCGTTGACTCCGCAACCGCTGCAGCACAGCGCGTAAGGGACGATGAGCGGACGGGTGATGCCCGGCTGCTGCAGGGTCGTACCTCCAGATGAAAGCGTGGCCACACCGATACAACCGTCGGAATCAATCACCATGGCCGTGTAGTAGCCGGCTGGGATGTTGTCCAGGTCGCTGGGCAGGGTGATCGTGAGGTCGGCAGCACCGTTTTGTCCGAAGAGGAACAGGGTGTCGGCGTTGCCACTCGTGATGTTCAAGGAAATGTCACCGTCCGTGGAAGACATGGTCGTCGCGAAGGACTCGATGTCAATGCTGGCGAAGACCGGCGCGTCGGGACAGGGCTCGCATTCGACATTTCCGTGAAGCGAAGCGTCGAAATTGTTGGCCAGCTGGTCGCTGCAGAGGTCGGCACCATCGCAGACGCCGTCGCCGTCGGAGTCGTTACCGTCGTTGTCGGTGTCATAAGTTCCACTCTGGCAATCCTCACAACCGTCACCGTCTGTGTCGGAGCAAACGAACGGGTCGAAATCGTCTGAGTCGTTTTCATTCAAGGCTCCATCTCCGTCGATGTCCGGATCCGAGCAATCCCCGATGAAATCGCCATCGATGTCCGTATCGTTAATCGTGACGGTAAAGCTGTCGGAGAAGGTATTTCCCTCCTCATCCGTCGCGGTATAGTACACTGTGGTAGTTCCTACCGTGAATAGGGAACCGGAAGTGTGAGATTCAGAAGTGATGGTAGCCGTACCACAACTGTCGCTGGCGGTCACTGCACCCCAAGTTGCAATGGCATTGCACGACATGGTGTCAGCCGTGATGACAATGTCAGCAGGCAAGTCCAGACTCGGCGGGATGGTATCTATTACCGTTATGATAAAGCTGTCCGAGAAAGTATTGAGTGACCCGTCGGTGGCCGTGTAGGTAACCGTGGTGGTTCCAAGTCCCAAAGCGTTTCCATTTGTTGAGCCTCCATCCTGTGCGATGGACCCTCCTGTGCAGTTGTCGGTAGCCGTTGGTTCTGTCCAAGAGAAGGCAACCGTGCAGGCTGTGGAAGGCACATAAATGACAGTGTCACCAATCAGTCCAACGATTCCTGGGCTGATGGTATCGACTACCGTTACGACGAAACTCTCGCTGTATGTGTTTGCACTCGCGTCAGTCGAAGTATAGGTTACTGTATTTGTGCCCAAACTGAACGCATTACCACTGGTCGTTCCAGCAGTTTGCGCAATGGATGAGCCCGCGCAGTTATCCGTGGAAGTGGGTTCGGTCCAGCTCAATACGGCTGTGCAGCTTGCACTACCTGTGTAAAGGGTTGTGTCATTGGGCAGTCCGCTAATACCGGGGCTGATGGAATCCAAAACGGTTACCGTAGCCGTAGCATTTTCGGTATTTCCACAATCATCTGTTCCCGTCAACGTAGCCGTCTGGGCACCTGTGGTGCTACAGTCGAAGGATGTCGGAGATACGGTGAGCGTGAGTGAGGTCGTGCAGTTGTCACTGGAACCGTTGTCAATGTGCGAGGCACTCAATGAGAAGCTACCGCTGGCATTCAGGTAAACAGTGGTGTCCTGTGTGATGATATTGGGTGCCGTTGTATCCTGTACCGTGACTGTTTGGGTATGGGTGGTCGCATTGCCGCAGGCATCTGTGGCCGTCCAACTCCGGGTCAAAACGTATTCGTGGTCACAGCTTCCAGCGGCATTAGTTTCTGCGAAGTTTACGGTCAACGCACCTTCGCAGGCATCGGTTGCTGTCAAAGTTGGAGGAGTCAAATCTGCGTCACAGTTCATGGTGGTGTCACTTGGAGTGGCACTGAGCACGGGTGACGCAGTATCTCTGATCGTCAACGTAGCCGTCGTGGAGCTTGTGTTGGTTGAACCATCTGAAGCGGTGAAGGTTACGGAAGCCGTGTAGATATCGGGGCACGTTCCAGCAACAAGAGAAGCACCGGTATAGTTGTGGGACCAAGAGACCGTGACACAGTTGTCTGTGGCTGCTGCTCCACCCAGGTTTGCAAGCCAAGAGTTGATGTCATCTGTGTTGCCCGCGCCATCGCAATTGATGGTGGTGTCCAAGGCGGCCGAAGTGATGATGGGGCTAATGGTGTCGAGGACGGTCACCGTTGCATTGGCTGAATTGGAATTGCCGCATTCATCCGTGGAGGATAGAGATACCGTTTGTGGAGTTCCTACGTCGCTGCAATCAAAGGAGGTTGGCGCCGCTGTCAATGTCAAGGGCGTCGTACAGTTGTCCGAAGATCCATTGTCAATGTCGGCTGCTGTCAAGGAGCCATTGCCGCTTGCATCCAAATAAACCGTGTGGGCTTGCGTAATGATGTTGGGTGCCGTTGTATCCTGCACAGTCAGGACCTGCGTGTAGCTCACCGAGTTTAAGCAGCCATCAACTGCAGTCCATGTGCGATCTAACTGGTATTCATTGGGGCAGGAACCTGCCGTGTTCGTTTCAGCGAAAGTTACTGTAATGGGACCCGTGCAAGAATCGAGCGCAGTGATGGTTGGCACTGCGGGGATAGCATCGCA
>JBELBZ010000058.1:5159-7835 GCA_042095055.1 Crocinitomicaceae bacterium
GCATCGCAATTCACGGTAGTGTCGCTGGGCATCGCGCTCAAGGTGGGCGCGGTCGTATCCGTAATGGTCAGCGTTGCCGACGTGGTTTCAGTGTTGCCCGTAGAGTCGGCAGCGGTGAAGATCACGGTTGCGGAAGAAATGGTGGGGCAGGAACCTGCTGTCAAGCCCGTGTAGTTGTTGGTCCATACGAGGTTTGCAGCATCGGTGCAGTTATCCGTACCCGTTGCACCACCATTGTTGGCCAACCAAGCGTTGATGTCGCTTGTGTTTCCAGCGCCATCACAATTCACAGTCGTGTCTTGCGCGCTAGTGAGCACGGGGGGGACATTATCGGTAACAATCACCTGGAAAGAGGTACTGGTACTGTTACTCGATGAGTCGGTGACAGTATACGTTACCGTCGTGATACCGATTCCAAATGCATCTCCTGAGTCATGGTCGGAGGTGACGGTTGCCACACCACAATTGTCATTGGTGTCAGGCTCTGACCACGTTGCGATTTGTGTGCATGAATTCGTGGCGGTATTCAGAGGAATGTTCGCCATCCCATCAATTGTGGGGCTAATGGTGTCCACAACGGTGATGACGAAACTCTCACTGTACGTGTTGCTTGCAGCGTCGGTCGCCGTATACGTGATGGTGTGCGGTCCTTTGGCGAAAGTCGAGTTTGGAGCGTCTCCAGCAGTGCGCGCAATGCTCTCACCGGGACAATTGTCCGAAGCGGTTGGCTCGGTCCAATTCAAGGTTGCATCGCAGGCTCCCCCTGCTACATACAGTGTAGTGTCATTGGGCATACCGTCAATGCCGGGATCTTCATCATCGGTTACGGTAACTGTGAAGCTGGCGCTGAATACATTGCCAGAACCATCCGTGACTTGATAGGTAATGCTATCTGTTCCTACTGGGAAAGTGGAATCGGTATCGGGGCCATCCGTGCGCACTACAGAGGCCACCGAACAGTTGTCATCTCCTCCTGGGACGTCCCATGAAACTACTGCACCACAGGTTGATGCCGTGTTGGGCACCGATTGGTTGGACGGGAATGTTGGGAACGAAGGACTGATCGTATCCAATACAGTAATCGTAAAGCTCTCACTGTGGGTGTTGCTCGCGGCATCCGTTGCCGTGTACTCAATGGTGTGAGGTCCTCCTAGCGCAAAATTCGAACCAGCGGCAGACCCTTGCGTTTGGGCGATGGTTGCACCGGCACAGTTGTCATTCGCAGTTGGCGTAGCCCATGAGAGGCTGGCGGTGCATGCAGCTGAAGCGACATATAGCGTTGTGTCATTCGGCATTCCACTGATGGTTGGATTCTCTGAATCCTCCACAGTGAGGGTGAAACTTGCCGTTCCCGAGTTGCCAGCGGCGTCGGTTGCTACGTAAGTAATCAAGTGATCACCAACGGCAAAGTTCGAACCGGACGCAGCTCCTGCCGTCTGTGTGACCGTTGCACCAGTACAATTGTCGTCCGCTGTAGGCGCTGTCCAAGAGAAATTAGCACCACAAGTTGAGGCCGTTGCTACAACGGTGGTATCACCACGGAGACCCGCAACTGATGGGTTTTGGTTGTCGTATGCCGTGATGGTGAAACTGTCCGCGAAGGTGTTTCCTGAGGCATCAGTTGCCGTGTATTCAATAGTTATGGTGTCACCCACTGCAACCGTAGCAGGTGAAGCTGGACCTGCAGTCCGTGCAACCGACCAACCCGGGCAGTTATCGCCTCCTGACGGGGCGGTCCAACTCACAGCAGCATTGCACTGATCAAGGTCTGTTCCTTGGGAAATGTCGGCAGGCAAGTCATCCAAATTGGGATTCTCATCATCTGCAATGGTAACCGTGAAGGAGGCAATAGAGTCATTACCGGCACCATCGGTAGCTGTGTACTCAACAGTAGTGGTTCCCACAGGGAAAGTTTGACCGGAATTCAAGCCTGCAGTTTGGCTGATGCTTGCCCCAGTGCAATTGTCATTAACAGTCGGTGCGGTCCAAGAAATGACGGCTCCGCAAGTCCCTGTAGCTACCGAATCTGTGATATTAGCAGGGAGATTCACAATTCCGGGCGTCTCATCATCGGTAATCGTGACCGTAAAGGTGGTATCTGCTGTTCTGCCGTTAACGTCTGTAGTCGAGTATGTTACAGTCGTAATTCCGATGCCGAAGGAGGTATTGGGGTCGTGCGAAGTCGTGGTCGAGGCGATGCCGCAGTTGTCCGTTGCATTTGGCGCGGTCCAGGCAACCGTTGCATTGCAGTCCCCAGAGGCTGTGGATTGAGTAATGTTGGAGGGCACATTCTCGAACGCAGGATCTTCATCATCCGTGATGGTAACGAGGAAGCTGCTTGCAGCGATGTTTCCAGAGGCGTCCATCGCGGTGTAGGTCACCAGCGTATTGCCCACGCCGAAATAGTCACCGGGTGCCGCCGTGCCCACGAAGGACATCAATGCGCAATTGTCGGTGGCGGAGGGAACAGTCCAAGTTGCAGTGGCACCACAATCCCCCGCATCGGCGGACAAGGCGATGTTGTCCGGCATATCGGTGATGACCGGATTTTCCGTGTCAGGTGAGCATTGAGCTCGGAGAGCACTGGGGGTTAACCCCAAGAAGAGCAGGCTGAGGCCTGCGGAAGCGATGTAGACGCGCATCGGTACAGAATTTGGCACTTGCAAACTACTCCGA
>JBELBZ010000059.1:0-7621 GCA_042095055.1 Crocinitomicaceae bacterium
GTGCAGGTCTTTGGCGGTCTGCAGCCGGTCCTCAACAGAGCGTGTCTTGTCGTTCCAGTCCTGAATCAGGGGGGACAATTCCTGCTGGGCCAGGGCTGGGGTCAACCATAGAAAGGGCAGCAGCCGGAGGTAGAAAGGAATCATGGTCAGGCAGGAAGGTTATGTTCCTAATGAACGACCAACGTAAGACAGGACGGGTTGCGCGTGTGCCCCATTTAAGTCGATTATTGTGGCATGACTTGGTTCAAGGTGATGGCGATGATGGCCGGCCTTTTGGTGTTGGCCTTCTTCATCCTGTTCATGCCCCCGATCTACCATGACAGTGCAGAACCTGAGCGCACGGTGGCGGGTGTGGTGACCCAACTTGATTGGAGTGAGGAAAGCCAGGACCTACAGATTCGGCTCGCTGGAGACTCCAGTCATTACTACCTGAACCGTGCTCTCGGCATGGGCATCGATGGGGCAAAATGGAAGGCGTCCATGCTGGGCGATACTGTGACGCTGGAAGTGGTGCACCGCCCTTGGGGCCTCGCCCGGTGGACAGGCGTTGGTCCCATACGCGGGGTCATCTTCCACGGGGACACCGTCTATCGGACGGGTCGGGTCCGTCCCTTGAAGTAGAATCGATCCAGGCCCTCAGCATTGATGGCCCTTCTCGTCGACTCAAGGGAGGGGCGAACCTTTCCAGAAATCACTGGATCCTATCGCCCTTTCGACTGAAGAACCGGGTGACGCCGCATTGGATCTGGCCCGTCATCAACTGCCCCTCCCACCGGGGCGCTTCTGGCGCACCTTCTGTGACCCGGCGCGTTCTAAACCGCTGAATTCCCGCCCCAACAGACAGGTCCAACCGCCATTCTGGCGCCACCTGATACCCTGCGAAAAGTCCGCCTGTCGGCGTCCAGTTCAAACGGCTCTTGGGCAAATCGCCATCCGCATAGGCCACCAACAGCCCTTCCTCATTGAGGCTGTGACCGCGGCCTCCACTGCGGATGAGCAATTGAACCCCCAGCCCCAGGCCTCCATGCCATCGGCCATGAGAACGCGATGTCCTCCACTCGATGGGGATGACCACGGCATTGAACCGGTTAAAGCTTCTCACATGGCGACGTTGGGTGGCCAGCCCCTGCACATCGCCGTAAAGAATGGCCACTGTGTCCCCTGTCAGCGCGTTGATTTCAATGGTCTGAATGCCCTCTGGATCGAGGTAATCCTGCGTTGTGGTCTCTACATAGTCCAACAAGTGCACGTAGTCATACCAGGCAAGACCCAACGAAAAAGATTGTCCCCAGCGGCGGACATCCAATGAAACCCCACCTCCAGCACTGAATTCCGTGTGGAAATGGCCACTCAACTCCGTGGGATGCTCCCCTTTTAGACTGAAGTGACTCAAAGTGAGGCCACCATAAGTCCTGAGGGCAAATGGCGCCTCAGCATGGATAGCGGCGGCCCCCATCGGCAGCAACTGAGCCAAGGGCGAGGCTGCCCAAGAAGGCCCGCGCAATGGCAAAGGCTCCAGTCCCACTTCTGCTGAACTTTTCATTGGGGGCAACCCTCCCCCAACAACCGAACGGGCCCTGGCCACATTCTCCTCTCCGCGGGGTTCCTCCCGCGGCAGAATGAGTGGAAGCCGATTAGACGCCGCCGCGGTGGGCGCAGGTTCAGATGTGGCCGTTGGCGCAGACTCAGCACCAGAGGTGCGGGCCTCACCGGCCGGCGTCACTTCGGCGGTAGCAACCGGTGCTCCGACTTCAGCCGACATGGTTTCAGCGGCAACGGAGACTTCCGGCGCCATTGCCGCCGCGGCAGGCAAGGTCAGGTCGGCTTGATGCGAAGCAGGTTCATTCGAAGCGGGTTCAACAGCAGTGGCTGTGTTTGCGGCAGCTTCAGCCGCGGCGTCTTGGGCAGCTACCTCGCTGATAGATGGGGTGCCTTCTTCGCCCTCCGAATCCAACGCAGTCATCGCTGGCGTTGGAGCGTCCATGCTGGGCTCAACTTGGGTTCCCTCTTGCGGGGTGATGGGGTCGGCAGAGGGCCAATACAGCACGCCCAATGAGACCAAACCCATTGCTGCGGCCACGCCCACGGCCCGAAACCAGAAAGCGCCTCCAACACCGGATACGCCCTTTGCAGCCCCAGCAGCCTTGGCCCCTGACGGGGCCGCTGCCATCCCGGTCTCGATGGCGTTCCACAACGCCTCATCCTGGCCGGGTTTGCCGGGCTCAGCATGGTGGGCAAACCGCCCTTTCAGTATGTCTTCCCAAGACTTCATGTTCTCTTTTCTTTCTTCTCGGCGACCGCCTCTCCCGTGGGCTCAAACCGCTGTCGAACCCATTTTCTCGCCCTCGCCAAACGCTGCCGGGACAGCTCTGGCGAGATAGCCAGCATTGTACCAATCTCCTCATGATTAAACCCCTCAATCAAATGGAGATTCAACACCTTGTACTGGTCTTCCGGCATGGTCTTTAGGACGTCCATCAGATCATCCATGGCCATGTTCTCCAATACTTCGGGGCCGCTCCACATCTCAACGTCCACCCCTGTTCTTTCCCACTTCGCCCGCTTCTTCCCTTCCGTGAGGGCCACATTCACGGCGATCCGAGCCGCCCAAGTCTTGACCGCTCCTTTCTCCGCATCGTAACGGCCCACATTCCGGAAGATGCGGATGAACGCCTCTTGCAACACATCCTCTACCACTTCGGCGTCCCAGATGTACCGCCTCACCACCCCGCGCAAATAAGGCACGAGCGATTGAAACAGTGCTTTCTGCGCCGCCTTCTCTCCCCGCTTGCAACCCTCCATCCAATGGAAGTCATCCTGAACCGGAGCACTATCCATCAGACCATCGAAGCTTCACTTTCACAGCGTGTCCTCCCCCATGCTCACTCCACATTTGGATTCCCATCTACAATCCCGAAACACTCTACACTCGTCACCGCAAAGGCACCGTTGACACCCTCTGTCGTGGCCTCATTCGTCACTTGATGGCTCCACTCCAACACATTTCCCGCACACAACCAGCTGTGTTGCAACGAACACAACTGCACATCGGAGGGGAAAGTGAATTGGACTTCCGTTACCCCAGCCATGACGTCGACCTCCTCCGGTCCCGACAGGAAAGGCGGATCAGAAACGGTGGACACCGTCAACGCCGGACCGCCAAATTGTCTCCAAAACGCAACGGTGACCGTCGCTACCGCATTGACCGCAGTCGGCTGACAATCGCAATCCGCATCCACGATTCCAAGAAGCCCATTTAAAGCCGGGTCACCGGATTCCACGGTGCAAGCGTCTCCCACGTTGAGGCCCAGCGCCTCGCAATCCACGACGTAGACAATCGGCGGCTCGGGCAATTCGACCTCAATCTGCACATCCTCGAAGTTCTCCTTCACGCAAGCGGACAGGCAGATCACGAGCAACAACAGAATCAAACGAACAAATTGAATCATGACTCTTCTGCAATGTACCCTTGTGCGCACGGGTACTGATGGAGGTACTCTCGGAGGACGTCATGTGTGACACTTCAGCTGGCCTTTTTCTCTGACGGACCAGACGCATCCAATTAGACCGGCTGAACACGCTGTCCAACAACGGGGCTCATTCTCTGTTTATACCCGCGAGATACCGGTTCTATACCTTTTTTTTGACACAACCGCAATACAAGTGGTCACGTTTTGAAAGGGGGAGAGGTAACACAGCCAAAGACACAGGAAACATGAAATCATTCCAAATACTCTCTATGATACTGGTCTTCGGTGCCATGCTCATCCTCCAACCGAAGGCGACGGCGCAATGGGACTACACCTTGTACGACGCCATGAGCTCCATCATGTACAGTTCCGGGGACCCCGAGACCCCTCCTCCCTGTTGCTTTTACTCCGGCACCTCATTTCAGTCGTATTACTCCGATCAGCTCTACGACATAGACAACAACTACACGGTCTTTGTGCCCACTGATGCCGCTGTGGATGAGGTCGCTGCGCTGATGAACTTAAACCTCTACGATTTGCTGGCTTTCTCCGACATGAGCGACGCAGTGGGGTATCACATCGTTTCGGGAAACTACACGGCAGCCGACCTGCAAAATGGAATGACCCTCACCACATTGCAAGGGCAAGCCCTTGACATCACGGTGGACGGTGGCAATGTGGGCGTGGACGGAGCATGGGTGGTCGAAGCAGACATCCTCGCAGACAATGGCGTTATTCATGTCATCGATGCGACCCTCGCGCCCGAGGGATACCCGCAAGCGACAGTCGTTACCGCCATTGCCGGTAGCCCGGACCACACCCTGTTTGAGGAGGGCATTTTCAATGCTTACCTCGATGAATACCTGAGCGCCAATGCACCCGAAGCCCCCGACGACAACAACGGTGAACCGACAACCGGCCCTTACACGGTCTTCGCCCCCACTGACGATGCCATCGCAGCGTTCACTGCCAGCTACGGATACAACGTGGCCGATTTCGTTGCATCACAATACATCGACGAGTTCGTGGAAAGGCACGTGGTCATCGGCTACTACAACAGTGGCGTTCTCTCTAACGGACAATCCCTGTCTGCCATGAACGGTCAGTCGGTCGACATTGAGATCTCCGATGATGGCGTCACCGCCTCCGGTTCTACCGTGGGCACACCGGACATCCTGGCCTACAATGGCGTCGTGCACTCGCTGGATGAGGTTCTGCCCTTTGACATTCCCGCCGCCTCAGGCACCTGTGGCACTTGGACGTTGGAGCTGTACAACTCCGACATCAACCAGAACTGGCTCGGCAGCACGGTCGACGTCTTCAAGAACGGCATCATGATTGCCGAGGAGACCAACAATGAGATTGCCGAGGACAACAATGGCGACTATGTGCCGGACACCTTCGGCATGAGCACCTTCAGCTTTGCTGTGGACGAAGGCGACGTGCTGGACTTCATCTTCGATCAGGACGGAGGGTCCAGTTTCAATTGCGGGTATGTGGTCAAGAACGAAAACGGCATCACCGTCTTCTCCTCCTTCTCCAACAATCTGGATGATGGCCCCGACAACGTCATGGGCTTGAAAGCCTGTGGCGCAGCGCCCACGTGCGGGCTCATCGAAGTGGTGTTCATCGACGGCTCGCAGGAAGGCTGGGTCGGCGGCGGCATGACCATCTCTCAGGGCGGCAATGTCCAAGCCGCCTTGAATTTCGGAGACTTCAACTACTTCGAAAGCTTCTACCCCTTCTCGCAGATGTCCACCTTCATCCCGGTGGATGAGGGCGAAATCGACTTCATCGTGGCCCAGCCGTGGGAATACGCGGACTACTGTGGATACCTGGTCAAAGACCCCGCAGGATCCTTGCTGGTCAACCAAAACATCGAATTCGTGACACCCGAAAGCACCTTTGGCATCACCGCCTGCGAGGCAGGAGCCGATGCGATCTGCAATGCCGAATTCGAGGTCGCCCAAATCACGTTGTCCGACGGCAGCGCCGTTCCGGGCGCCGTCCAGGTCTCCATCTTTGACTACAACCCCAATGCCGTGTATACATGGGACTTTGGGGATGAAGGCACCAGCACCGATGTGTTCCCGACCCACCAGTATTCTGGCCCCGGCCCCTACACGCTGTGCCTCAGCGTCACCGATGGCAACCTCTGCTCAGATTCCTACTGTGAGCCCATCTCCATTGACTCGTTGGGCATCCTCAATGGATTCCTGAGCGGATTCACGATCAACGTCGTGGATGGCGGCCCAAGCGATGTCGTCAGCAGCGTCGACAATCTGAATGAGTCAACCAGCGCCCTGTCCGTGTTCCCCAACCCGGCGCAAGGTCAGGTCACATTGGTAGGAATGGAACCTGGCGCAAACTGGATCGCCGATCTGCGCAGCACGGACGGCCGTTTGGTCCGCCGTTTCAATGGCGTGGGTCAAAGCCCGCTCAGCTTGGATGGAGTCGCCGAAGGCCTCTACATCTTGAATGTGGTAGACGGAACCTCTTCTTCACGGACGGTGCAGGTCATCGTGCAGTGATGGATTCGTGAGGCCGCAGACAACACCTGCGTCCAATTTGGTTTAGAAAGCCGCCTTCGGGCGGCTTTCTGCATCCTGTTTATGCCCCCGATCTGCCATGGTAGCGCCGAAACCGAACGCACAGCGACAGGTGTCGTGTCCCATCTAGGCTGGCATGAAGAGGGCCAAGACCTGCAGATGCGATCTCCTCACTTTATTGGCCGCAAAAGTGGACGGTATCAAGTATTGGATACATCTTCCATGACATGAGCAATTGGAAATGGACCATTCTGTGCTTGAACTTATGGCGATTCTCTGGGATATCACGACAATTGAGATGCCCAAAAAGCCCCCCTTGCCATGACTCTTGCAGGTTGACCTGGATTGGCCTGCACTCCGGCCGCCTTGGGTTTTTGGGTGCTTACCCAAAATCCAGTACTTTGGCTGCATTGGGTGTTTACCCAAATATTTTAATCCGCTGACTGTGAGAGACGTTAAGTATTTATTCGCCTACACCATCCCGCTTTCCGCCTTTGCCTCCTTTGCATCGACGGGGATTTGGACCTACTCGGCCGTTTTCTATGCTTTTCTCGTACTCCCCATCTTGGACGTTGTGACCGGAGAAAAGACCGAAAACCTCAAAGAAGACGACGTCGCCTACAAAAAGACCAAGTGGATCTTCGACGCCATGCTCTACCTCAATGTGCCCATTGTATTTGGGCTGTTGGCTTATGGGCTGCACAAGGTGCAAACGGTCGAGTTTGCCACCTATGAATGGGTGGGCCTCGCCCTGTCTGGTGGCATTCTGCTTGCCACAAACGGCATCAACGTCGCCCACGAACTCGGACATCGGAAGCCGCTGGCAGAACGGCTGATGAGCAAATTGCTCTACATGCCCTGCCTCTACATGCACTTCTTTATCGAGCACAATTACGGACACCACCTGCACGTCGCCACGCCAGAAGACCCTGCCACAGCCCGGTACAACCAGACGGTCTACAGTTTCTGGTTTACGTCCGTCACCCGCCAATATGTGAGCGCTTGGAAGCTCCAATCTCAGCTGCTCGAGCGCCAAGGACGGCGGTTTTTATCGGTCAAAAACGACATGTTTTGGTACCACCTCATCCAACCGGCGTACCTGCTCGGGGTGTACATGCTGTTTGGCATGACGGGACTGCTTTTTGCCTTGGCTGTCGGCGTCATCGCCTTCCTCTTCCTAGAGTGCATCAACTACATCGAGCACTACGGTTTGCGCCGGTTCAAGACTGAATCTGGCCGATACGAAATCGTCAAGCCCTACCACTCGTGGAATTCCAATTTCAACATTGGACGGATTACCCTGTACGAGCTGACCCGCCACAGCGACCACCACTTCAGGTCCACCAAGAAATACCAAGTGCTGGACAGCCATCAGGAAAGCCCCACCCTCCCGTTGGGCTACCCGGCCTCCATCCTCCTGAGCCTTGCCCCTCCACTGTGGTTCTGGATCATGAACCCGCACGTCCCACAGGAGATGAAGCAGCGCCTCGCCCATGACTGATGCGTCGACAGGCCTGCTCACGGCAGGCACACTTGAACGGTTCTCGGCCAAGACGCGGGACAAGCTGCTTGAGGCCAGCCTCATTCTGTTCAACGAGCGGG
>JBELBZ010000060.1:0-7578 GCA_042095055.1 Crocinitomicaceae bacterium
CGACGACGACGAGTGATCTAAAGGAAATCTGGCGGTGCCTGCACTGCCGACCAAAACCGCGGGCCGGGCTGGAAACAGTCCGGCCCGTTTGCTTGGGTTTAACTCAATGCCCGGTTAGAAGCGGACGGCGAACTTGAGGTTGATGCGCCGGGAGGTGAGGTAGTTCGGGATGGCATAGCGCCGGCCCGTGACGTCCTGAATCCACGTGTGGTTGATGGTGTTGCGGATGCCGAGGAGGTTGAAGACCTCGAGCGCTACGAAGCCTTCGAGGGGCTTTGCGCGGTCGGAACCATTCTTTTTGATGCGGCCCCGCTCACCGAGGAAGAGGTCGCGCGAAAAGCCGATGTCCACCCGTCGGTAGGCGGGGAGGCGCAAGGTGTCCTTGTAGCGGTCGAAGTCTGGCGGACCAAAGGGCAGTCCAGTGCCATAAAATATGCTCAACAGCACCTTGTACTCAGGAGCGCCAGGCATCTCGTCTTGGAACAGCATGGACAGGGAGAAGCGCTGGTCCGTGGCGCGGGGGATGAACCCGGGCTCGACCAAGGTGCTGTCGGTGGCGACAGGATCAAAGGAAAAGCCGGGGACGATGAGTTCGCCAGCCTCGTTGTAGTAGTCGTAGTAACCGTCGTCGGTGAGGTCTTCCTCTGCGCGGAGGAAGCTCATGCGCATCCAGCTTTGAATGCCGTCGATGAATTCACCGTTGAGCATCACATCGAGTCCCGTGGCGCGGCCAACAGCGTTGTTGTTGGCGTAGTAGCGCAGGCGCACGTTTTCGACCTCGTAGGGGATGAGGGAGGCCAGATCCTTGTGGTAGGCCTCCGTATTGAGGATGAAGGGGCGGTCGTGCCAATTGAACCGGTAGTTGACGCCCGCGATCAAGTGGAGCGCTCGTTGGGCGCGGATGTCGGGGTTGACTTGGCCTTGCAGGTCCCGCATTTCACGGTAAAAGGCAGGTTGCCAATACCACCCGCCTGAGAGGTTGAACACCACGTCGCGCAGGAGGCGGTTGCCCAAGGTGTCGGTCCCCATGGTCCACTTGGGCTTCCAAGAGGCGTGGAGCCGAGGCCCACCTACCGTTTGTCTGTTGAATGTCCAGTGGTGCAGGCGCGCCCCAGCGTGCAACTGCCACTCGCTGCCGTCGGTCCATTCGCCTTTCCAAGTGTCTTGGAAGTAGGCCATCATGCGGCTTGAGGCGGTGCGGTTGTCTGTGCGCACGACGTCTTGAAGCAGGATTTGCTGGAACGGGCGGTCCTCCTCGTCATAGCCGATGACATCTTGAGGATGGGGGAGGATGTAGCCTGCGCTGTCGACCAGCTCCCATTCGTTGAGCTGATCATCGATGATTTCGTGGCGCACCTGAACGCCCCATTCCGTGAGGTGGGCCTCTTTGTCCCAGGTAAATGAGCCCTTGGCACTGCCCGACAAAACCGTCGCCTGCAGGTTGTTGCGGGCGTGGTTGAGGAAGTACCCGACACCTTGAAGTCCGAGGGCATCTCCAAAAGCATCAGATCCTGGGTCGCGCTCGAGTTGGCTGAGGAAGTAGCCCCCCAGAATATCAAAAGTCTCTTCTTCGTCGGTGCGGAAGGCAGAACCGATGAAGCGCACGCGCGAGGTGGGCGTGACGCGGTCGGCAGCGAGGGCGGCAAAACCCGTGCGGTACTGCGTGACTTCTTGACCGTCGAAATAGACCGTCAAACGCAGCGCCTCATTGATGGTGCCGACGTTGGTCTCACGGGTTTGCGGGATGAATTGATACTTGTTTTGCGCCGCCGTCGCCAATGCTTGCAGCTCCCAAGGCCCATAACCGTCCGGGTCGTAGGTGACATAAGCCTGCAGGTCGGTGTAGACTGGGCGGTATTCACCCGATTCGTCAAGGCTACCGAGCACGTAGCCGTTGTTGCGGTAGCGCAGGCCCATGTTGTAGGTCCAGCGCCCGTTGTCCGAGACATCTTCTGCTTGGAATTGTGCGCCGAGCAGGCTCACGGAGGCCCGCCCCGCAAAGCCCTGAGGACGTCGGTAGTTGATGTCGAGCACCGAGCTCATGCGGTCGCCGTACTTGGACTCAAAGCCACCCGCAGAAAAACGGATGGACTGTATCATGTCGGGGTTGGGGAAGGACAGGCCTTCTTGTTGGCCGGCGCGCACCAAGAAGGGGCGGTAAACCTCGATGCCGTTGACGTAAACCAGGTTTTCGTCGAAGCTTCCTCCACGCACATTGTAGGCGCTGGACAGCTCGCTGGTAAAGTTCACCGGGGCTTGGATCAGCAGGTCTTCGACAGTTCCCCGCACGCTGGGCACCCGGGAAGCGATGCGCGGATCGATTTTCTGAACGGGGCTCGATCGCGTCCCATCGGCCTCAACTTCCGCTTGGCCCAAAGCCACCCCAGCCCTCAAGATGACGTCGAGGCGGGCTCCGGTAACGGTGGGGATGACCTTTTTGGTGACGGCATCGAAACCGATAAAGGAGAACCGGATGGCGACCTCTCGGTTTTCCCTGAGCGGCAGGTCGTAGCGCCCTTCGGAGTCGGTGACTGCGGCAGAACGGCTGTTTTGGGGGAGCACAGTGGCCCCTGGCAGGGGATTGCCGCGCGCGTCCGTGACCCGACCATAGACCCTGTAGGTCTGCACTTCGGGCTGCATTTGAACATTGACCAAGGTTCCCTGCGGCGTAGGACTGGCTGACCTGAGCACGTCTTTGTAACCGGGCGCCGAAAAGGTCAATGCCGAGGTGGCTGTGTCGTGGAGGAGGATGTCGTATTTGCCTTCTTCATTAGAGGTGCCGTTTTCCACCCCAGAAGAGGTGATGGAGACGTTTTCCATGAAGAACCCTTCCTCATCCACAATGCAGCCATACACCCAATATGCTTGGGCGGACAGTGAACTGCTGAGGATCAGACTGAGTAGAAGGGAGCCGAGCACATGCACGTGCCGTTGAACGAAAAAGTGGGCCAGATGTTGCACGCGATCAGCGCTTTCGGAAATCCCCGTTGCGCAGGGCATTGATGAACTGGCCCCATGCAGCAGGGTTGAGCAAGCTGACCGGCATGACGCCGCCTTGGTAACCCGCCATTTCCGCTTGCCTGGCTTGGAGCGTCCTGAAGTTTTCTGCAGGGCTGGAACCCATGTCAGCCATGCGGTCATAGAGGGCCATGGGGTCAAACTCCAGGTTGCGGCGGGCCCTTTCACGGGCGTCGGCTTCGAGCCTCAATGCCAAGAACTCTTGCTTGAACCGTTCGCGGCTCGGCCAGGGGTAAATGCGCGCTTCGTCCATCATGACGGTGTCGCGGCTCAAGGGCTGCACCACACTCATGCGGTCGGGCATTTCTTGTCCGGTGAGGTCAGGAACGACAAGTTGGCCGCTGTTCAATCCAATGGCACTGAAGACAATGGTGTCGCCTACCCGCGCTGGAATGGCAAAAAACCCGTACTCGTCGGTGATGGTGCCCCTCTGGTCACGGGCACGGTAGACCGTTGCAAACGGCAAAGGCCCCAGGGAATCGCCTTCGACCACAACCCCTGTAAGCTGCACCACCATTGGGGCAGAGGTACTGTCGGTCTGGCTCCAAACCGAAGATGAGGCGTTGATCAGCAGCATCAGGGCTGCAATGCGAAACAGGCTCGGCATGTGCCAAAGGTAGCAGGGCAAGTGACCCCACCATGGAAATTTACACTGCTTGGGCCGTCTTGAACTCAGAAGTCGTGTGGAAGGTGATTTCTGGGAAGTTGCCGCGTTCCATGTCGAGGATGAACTGGGAAGGAGCCAAATAGACGTCGTTGCCGTCTTTGTCCACGGCCATTTCAGAGACTTTGAGCCGCTTGAATTCAGCCACCTTTTCTTCGTCTCCCGTGAGCCAGCAGGCTTTGTGAAAGCGCTTGGAGACAAAGGTCGCTTTGGCACCGTATTCGTGTTCCAAGCGGTATTGAATGACCTCAAATTGCAGCTCGCCCACGGTGCCCACCACCTTGCGGTTGCCCGGGTTCATGACAAACAACTGTGCCACGCCCTCATCGGTCAGCTGCTGTATGCCCTTTTCCAATTGCTTGGATTTCATCGGGTCGTTGTTCTGGAGCTCCTTGAAGATCTCGGGAGAGAAGCTCGGAATGCCCTGGAACTGCAGGTCTTCGCCCTCGGTCAAGGTGTCGCCAATTTTGAAGTTTCCGGTGTCGTAGAGGCCGACCACATCACCGGGAAAGGCCTCATCCACGACCGCTTTGGCCGAAGCCATGAAGGTGGCGGGGTTCGAAAACTTGAGCTTTTTGTTGAGGCGGGTGTGCTTGTAGAAGGTGCCGCGTTTGAAGGTGCCACTGCAGACCCTCAAAAAGGCAATCCTGTCCCGGTGGCGCGGATCGATGTTGGCGTGGATCTTGAAAATGAAGCCGCTGAACTTTTCTTCTGTGGGTTCCACCTCGCGCTGGGTGGTGGTCCGGGGACGGGGAGTAGGAGCGATGCGGATGAATGAATCCAGCATTTCCTGAACCCCAAAGTTGTTGACCGCAGAGCCAAAGAATACCGGAGCCACTTCACCACGCGCGTAAGCGTCCATATCCAAAGGATCGTAGACGCCCTGTACCATCTCAACGTCCTCGCGCAACTCCGCGGCGTGGTCTTCACCGACCATCTCGTCCAACGCTGGATCTGACAGGCCTTCGATCCGCAGGAGGTCTTCGGTGATGCGCTGTTTGTCACTTTGAAACAAGCGCAGCGTGCTGTCGAACAGGTTGTAGACACCTTGGAAGGTGTGGCCTTGGCTGATGGGCCAAGAAAGAGGGCAGACCTTGATGGAGAACTTTTGCTCCAATTCATCCAGCAAGTCAAACCCGTCCCGACCCTCGAGGTCCATTTTATTGATAAAAATGATCACCGGGGTATCCCGCATGCGGCAGACTTCCATCAGCCGCTCGGTCTGGGCCTCGACGCCCTTGACACAGTCGATCACCAAGATGACGCTGTCCACGGCGGTCAGCGTGCGGTAGGTGTCTTCGGCAAAGTCACGGTGGCCTGGGGTGTCGAGCAGGTTGATGAGGCAATCTTCGTATTCAAAGGCCATGACCGAGGTGGCGACCGAAATGCCCCTTTGCCGCTCGATGTCCATAAAGTCGGACGCCGCTGTCTTGGTGATCTTATTGGACTTCACCGCACCAGCGGTTTGAATGGCGCCGCCAAACAAGAGGAACTTTTCCGTAAGGGTGGTCTTCCCTGCGTCAGGGTGGGAGATGATGGCAAACGTCTTGCGGCGGGCGATTTCCTGGGTCAATGCGGACATAGGCTGCGAAATTAGCCTACCCCGCGCCGACCTCAGTGAGGATTTCGAGCCAACGTTCTACAAGCTTCTCTCTGCGGTGCTGTTCGATGTACGGGGCACAGGCTGCCTTGCGCGGCGTCAGGGTGTCGGGATGGTTGCGCAGCGTGTGCAGAGACTGGGCAAGCGCGTCGGCATCACCTGCGGGGAATGTCCACCCACGGCCATCGGCCAGCAGTTCTGCAGTGCCGCCTGAGTCGGTGCCAATGACAGCACAGCCCGTGGCCATGGCCTCCAAGGTGACCGATCCCACGCTTTCTTGTGTAGAGCACACGGCGACCACGTCAGCCGCGATAAAGGCATTGCGCGGAAACCCTTCGTAAGGCCTGAAGTGAACGCGCCATTGTAGCTCGTGGTCCCGAACAAACGCCCGAACTTCATCGAAGTAGTCGCTCAGTGTATCGAGGGTGGGGTCACCCACGATCAAGGCATGGACGTCCTGGGGCAGTTCGCGCAACGCGGCCACAAGCACATCTTGGCCCTTCTTTCGGTCGATGCGGCCCACCAATGCGACCACAAAGGACTCCTGACTCAGTCCCAGTTGCAGCCTGGCCTGTCGTTGCTGCTGCAGGGGGTCGGGGAGCGGAGCGAACCACTTGTCGTCAAGTCCGAGGGGAACGATGTGCACCCGATCAGCGGTCATAGGGGTATTGGCGCACACCTGTGTTTTGAGCCAGCCCAGTGGCGCCACCCACGCGTCAATCGCACCAAAACGCAAGACGTGATATGGCGAGCGCTTGGGCCTCGGTATCTGCATGCCCTGGTGAAACAGAAACTTTGTGGAGCCTCCCAACCACCCGATGATTCTGCGGGCCCAGGCCGAGGTGTCCAAATCACGCGGGTCACGCACCCAAAGCCAATCTGCGCGGTACCGGATCAAGCGTGTGGCGCGGTGCACAGCAGTGGCAAAGGCGAAATACCGAGGGCCACGGCGAATGGTCCTCAAGTCCAACGTCACGTGGTCCTCTTTTTCGTGGAGGTATGCCTGGCAGGCGCGGTGAAGGGGGCTGCCGTCCAAGCACAGCAGGCGCACTTGATGCCCCGCTTGAGCCATCCATCGCGCATGGCGCAACAGGTTCATTTCCAATCCGCCCCAGCCTTGTGAGGTGGACAGGAAGACCAGCCGCAATGGTGCCTGTGCCGCCGTCGTGGAAATCACAGGAAATCGGGACGAATGGTGATGTCGGAAACAATGCCGAAACCGCGGGCATCGATGGCATTGAGGACCTGTCGGGCCACAAATTCCGGTTGCATGCCCTTCTTGAACCCAGGGCGATATTGGTCCAGCAATGCGGGGTCCTTGGTCTGTTCGATAAAGGCGGTATTGACAGCCCCTGGACAAATTGTGGTGGTGGCCACTTTTTCTTTGAGGTCTTGGCGAATGGCCTCGCCCAACGCCAGCACAGCGTGCTTTGTAGCGCAGTATACCCCGCTGTTGGGGAAGACGTTGCGGGAAGCCACAGACCCCATGTTGATGACCAAACCTTGGTGTTCAATCAGATGGGGAAGGGAGACATGAAGCGTGATCAAAACGCCTTTGACATTGACGTCCACCATGGTCATCCAGTCGTCCAGCTCGGCCTGGTCCAGTGGGGAAAAAATGCCGAGCCCAGCATTGGGGATGACCACGTCCAACTTTCCAAATTCGGCCACACAACGGGCGACGGCTTTTTGCTGAGCGCCAGGGTCGAGCACATCCATCACGCCCGTCAGGATGCGGCCATTTCCTGTGGCCCCTGCCATGGCCTCTTGGGCGACTTGTTCGAGGGCCTCTTCGCGACGGGCTGTTGCGAACACCTGATGTCCATGGGCCACCAAAATGCGGGCAATGGCCGCCCCGATTCCACTGCTGGCTCCGGTCAGGAAAATCGTTCGGGATGGGCTGGTTTCCATGTGGTGAAGGTAGTAGCCGAGGGGTCAATTGAGCACCCAGAACAGAAAGCGAAAACCCATACTGCTCTCAGCGGGGACGACGGTTCCGACATGTAAGCCAGCGGACAGGTGGGGCAGGGGGAGCGTCAGGACGCCGCCCTCGACAACCATGGATTGCCCTTCTTGAATTCGCTGACCTGTGGCGTCAAGGATGGTGAAGCGCAGGGGCGGGTTCAGTTCCATCGGAATGTGCACACGAAGGGTAGAATCTCCGGGTCGGACAGGCCCCGCCATCGCCGACACTTGGGGAGCGATCCACCGGTCAAGCGATTGGGCCGCGCATTGGAGCAGGTCGTCCCTTAGTGCGGCAAAAATGTCCTCTTCGACCCGGTAAAAAGCACTGGAT
>JBELBZ010000061.1:0-7056 GCA_042095055.1 Crocinitomicaceae bacterium
CCAATGGTGCGCCTTATCTCGAACAATTTCACGATGAAAATGGGGCGTTGCATGGCCCCCAAAAGCGCTGGGGTCGAAACGGTATTTTGGATTTAAACCTTCAATTCGAACATGGTCAGGAACTGGACGCAGCGGGCCGTCCTCTGCCTAACAATCGGGGGCAGTTTTCCACTTCTGGAGGCTGCTGATTGATTTCTCATCGAACTTTTTCTGTACCTGATGGGGCTCAGTCATGGCGAGTCCGTGGTGCCGTATTTCAGCTTTCACCGCAGGCGGTAGATGCGGTGAAGAGGGAAGGAGTTGGGTTTGGCGTCTGCCCAGACGCCGTGGCCGATGTTGTGCATGATGCGCCGGTTGGTGACCGCCACGCCGACGTGGTTGGAGCGCTTGCGGCCGACTTTCCACCAGACGATGTCGCCGGCCTGGACGGACTGGTCCACGGGCACCACCTGCCAGTCGGGGTGGTCGGCCAGGACCGCTCCGATGTTGGGGACGCGGCGGTGGTCGATGTGGGTGTCGGTGGCCTTGCCGCCCTGCTGGCGGTGGTGGAAGACTTCTTCTTGCAAATCGAGGCCGGCGCAGCGCAGCGCGCGGATCACGACGTCGGTGCAGACGCCCGTCGTTTCGGGGACGTCGCCCATCGGGAAGTCGATGCGGACGTAGTCGGGGACATAGCGGACGTAGTGGGGTAGCTCGGCGGCGCAGCTGGCGATGCGCTGGGGGCAGAAGTCGCAGTGGACCTCGGCAGTGGGGGTGACGCGCGGCTGGTGGGCGAGGCGGGCCGCCGTGCGGATGGCTTCAGGGCCCAGGTCTCGGATGTCCTCGGCCGAATAGGGGGAGAGCAGGGCGAGGGCGGTGACCACGGTGGCGAGCAGGCAGGACAGGAAAAGGAATCGGCGCATGCCCTTTTAACACGCACCGACTTGGTCTTATTGCCCGCGGTGGTGGGCTCGGGAGGGGGCTTTGGCGGCAGATGTTGTCCGAATGTGAACGGTGTGAACTTGGTGTTAATGTCGTTGGGGGGTGTATAATGCCCTTTAAGTCGGGGTTTCTCGGCTTTTCCGAATGGATGAATGGGGTTATCGTCCATTATCAACGCACCGCGTAAACGTGGCTTTACAATGGCGTTCATCAAGGTTAACTCCGAGGTCCATCATTCATCATCGAATGGGCCAAGGCTCTGGGCAAAGTCGACGGGAACTTTCCGCTTCAAACCAAACCCATGCGACTTTTTAGTACCCCGCTCTCGCTCCTGGTGATCTTGCTGTCCTCCATCTCGGTGATGGCGCAGTATCCGGATGCGCAGGTCTCTGACCCCAACTATCCCTTTTACCACGGTGTGGCCTCAGGAGATGCCCTAGAGGACCGTGTGATCATCTGGACGCGCGTCAGCGCCGAAGACGCTCCGGCCAACGTGGAGGTGACGTACACCCTGTCCACCGAAGCCGACATGAGCACGGTGGCCTCGACGGGCACGTTCACCACCGATGCGGACCGCGACTACACCGTCAAGATGGATGTGACCGGATTGCAGGCCGACACCTGGTACTACTACCAGTTTGAGGCCGAGGGAGGCGCCAGTCCCATTGGACGGACGCGGACCTTGCCCACGGCGTTGGACAATCCCTCTGACTTCCGTTTCGCCTTGGCGTCCTGCGCCAACTACGAAGGGGGGTACTTTAACGCTTACGGCGACATCGCTGCGCGGAATGACCTCGATGCTGTCTTCCAGGTTGGTGACTACATCTATGAGTATGGCGGAGGCACGTACGGAAATGGCGTGCGGACCCACCTTCCCAACACGGAGGTCATCACCGTGGACGAGTACCGCGCCCGCCACAGCAACTACAAGCTGGATCAAGACTTGGCGGCGGCTCACCGGCAGTACCCGTGGTACATGAGCTGGGACGACCACGAGACGGTCAACAACAGCTATGCCACAGGGGCGGAGAACCACGACCCGGCCACAGAAGGGGACTGGATCGAGCGTCGCAATGCCGCCCTGCAGGCCTACTACGAGTGGAATCCTGTTCGGGACATTGTCTACACGGACACCAGCGTGCCCGCTTACCGTGCGGTGCAGGTCGGTGATTTGGCCAAATTCTACATTCTCGAGACCCGCTTGAACGCCCGTTCGCCGGAGGTGCCCCTGCCCAATGTGGAGCTTCTCTACACGGATCCTGCGGCCTACCTCGCGGACCTCGCCAATCTCCAGGGCATTTACACCTCCAACACCGCATCCCTCGATCCCAATCGCACCATGTTGGGTGGCAATCAAAAGACATGGTTGACCGGAGAGTTTGCGTCCAGCACGGCCCAGTGGAACGTTGTCGTCAACCAGACGGTCATGGCCGGCCTTCCGATTGCCGATTTGACCGAGCCGGTCGACGCTTTGGGCGGGGCCAGCATTGCGGATGCCTTTGCCGCCCAGACGGGCGGACTTGACATCGGCAGCGCCGTGTTTTTGAGCTATGACAACTGGGATGGCTTTGCCGCTGACCGCGCTTGGCTCTACGGCACCATGAATGCCGTGGGCCTGTCCAACCCGGTGGTATTGACCGGAGACATCCACAGCAGCTGGGCCAATACCTTGGTGGACTTCCTGAACCCGACCGAGACCGTGGGCGTGGAATTCGTGACCACGCAAATTGCAGGAAACGTTCGCTCCTTCGGTCAGTCCAATGAGGACGTGGAAGCCCTCCTCTCGTGGGTGGAGTACTTCAACCAGGTGAGCAACGGCTATACGGTGATTGACCTGGACGCCACCCGCGCCCAGGCGGACTACGTGACGATCCAGTCCACGTTGGGCAACAACGTCGCGTGGAACAACCCGACCGGAAACACCGGCATCGAAGACCGGGAAAACTTCACCACGACCGTGGACGGCAGCTACGTGAGCTATGCGGACAGCTACCGCCCGCTCGTGGCGAACGGCTTGGAGTTGGACACCTTGCCCCGCTCCATTCTCGCCGCCTTCAATGTGCTGCCCGAGGCAGAGAATGCGGCCCCCTTGGCCGAGGACATCGTCGACAACTCCACGGAGAGTGGGGATTGCGGCCTGTTCTTCTCCGAATACGCAGAAGGATCCTCCAATAACAAGTACCTCGAGATCTACAACCCCACGGGAGACGAGATCGACTTGACCCAATACGCCTTCCCGAATGTGGGCAATGCACCGAATGTGCCGGGTGAATACGAGTTCTGGAACGAATTCGACGCTGGCGCCACCATTGGCGCGGGCGAGACATACATGATCGTCCACCCTTCGGCTGAGGCCGGCTTGTTGGCTGTGGCGGACATAACCTTCTCCTTCCTTTCCAATGGCGACGATGGGTTCATCCTCGTCGAAGGCACGGAGGCGGATTTCACCATGGTGGATGCCATCGGAAATTGGGACGGAGATCCCGGTTCAGGCTGGGATGTCGCCGGTGTGAGCAATGGCACCAAGGACCACACCCTGCGCCGCAAGTCCGACGTGACCCAAGGCAACGGAGGCGACTGGTATGCCTCTGCTGGAACCAATGCGGATGACAGCGAGTGGATTGTCCTGGAGAACAATTACAGCATCAACAACGCTTACGAAGGATTGGACAGCCATGACTTCACGGGCACGTGCGGCGCGCCGGCGCCCGGAGAGGAGCTGACCATGCGCATCTTCCACAACAACGATGGGGAGAGCGCGCTGCTCGGTGTGGACCATTTCGGTGCCTTGCTCAACGACATGCGCGCTGCCTCCGACCAGGCGGGCATCCCACACGTGATGGTCAGCTCCGGCGACAACGTCAAGCCCAGTCTTGCCTTCAACGTGTTCCTCGAAGGCGGTCCGTCGTATGACGCTATCGCCCTCGACCACCTCGACTACAGCGGCATCTGCATCGGCAACCACGATTTCGACGCCGGTACGGAAGTGCTCGCCGATTTGATCGAAGCCTTCCCGAACAACCCGACGCCGTTCCTGAGCGCCAACCTCGACTTCACCAACGAGCCCAGCCTCGACGCCTTGGTGCAGCAGGGCCGCATCGCCCGGTCCATCACCTTGGATGTGGACGGACAGCAAGTCGGCCTCATCGGCCTCACGACCCGCGACCTTGCGGGCGTTACCGCCCCGGGCAACACCATCATCGGACAAGACCTCGCCGGCATCCTGCAGGCTGAGGTGGACAGCCTCGAAGGCTTGGGCATCGACAAGATCATCCTTGTCAGCCACTTGCAAGGCCTCGTGGCCGATGACCTCGATGGCGGCGGTGACTTCGCCATTGCTTCGCAAACCCGCGGCATCGACGTGTGGGTGGCCGGCGGTGGCAGCCAGATGCTCACCAACGACCCCGACTACGACGACATCTACGCCCCATACCCGAGCGCGGAGGAGACGACCTACCCGTTGGTGGCCCAGAACGTTGACGGTGAGCCGGTTTACATGGTGACCACGGTCGGCAACTACGACTATTTGGGTGCCTTGCAAGTGACTTTCGATGGCAACGGTGTGGTGGTCGATACTTACAGCGACGAGTATTCAGACACCTACCGCGCTTCCGACTACGCGGGCAGCGACCAGTACCTGTATGACAATGTGGTGGCGCCGATTGAAGCGATTTACGCCGACGCCGACACCATCGGGTTCAGCGAGATTGCCTGGGACCTCCGCAAGACCACCATCCGCGCACGGGAGTCCGGATTCGGAAATGTGGTGGCCGATGCCTTCCTCGCAGCAGGCCGCCGTTTCGCCGAAACCGACACCAACGTGGATTCACCCCAGATGGCCATTACCAACGGTGGCGGCCTCCGCACGGACGTCCTGTATGACGCCGGGGACATCACCGACCTGCAGGTCCAGAACATCCTGCCATTCGACAATACCATCGCCGTGGTGGAGGACGTTCCGACCGATCGCTTGAAGCTCATCCTCGAGAACGCCTACTCCAAGACCACTTTCCAGAACGGATTGGTTTATTCGGATGACGGTCGCTTCGGCCACATCGCAGGCTTGACGGTGGTGTACGACATCTTCGGTACGTCCTACGAGCACAACGCCCAAGGTCAGACCTTGGTGGAAGGGGACCGCGTGGTCAGCGCCGTCCTCGACGACGGAACGGTGCTCATCGAGAACGGCACGCCAGTGGCCGGCCTGACCGTGGACATCGCCACCAACAACTTCCTCGCCGAAGGCGGTCCGGCCTTCTCGGGTGGAGACTACTACCCATTTGACCAGAACGTCCCCGCCAACTTGACCACAGAGCTGTACGCCGAGAGCGTCATCGAGTTCATCGTGGACACATTGGGCGGCTTGGTGGCTGCCGCGGATTACCCGGAAGATCCGGGGTATGATGCCGGTCGAATTCAAGTGCTCCTTCCTTCCTGTGACAATCCCGACGGCTGCATCTACGGCTGTGACGACGCGACGGCGTGCAACTACGATGAGGCCGTCACCTCCAATGACGGTTCCTGCGTCTACCCTGAAGAGGGCTTGGACTGCGACGGCAATTGCGCCTCTGATACCGATGGCGACGGCATCTGCGACCAGGACGAACTGGGAGGCTGCAACGACCAGAGCGCGTGCAACTTCGACCCCAATGCCACCGACAACAATGGCTCGTGTGAGTACCCTGAGCCAGGATCGGATTGCGGCACAGGAACCTGTGACCTGTTCATCTCCGAGTACGGCGTACAAGCAGGAACGAACAACCGCTACGTCGAGATCTACAACCCGACCAGCTACACCGTCAACCTGGACAACTACGCTTGGCCGAACGTCTCCAACAGCAACCCGTTTCCTGGAAGCTACGAGTACTGGAACACCTTCAACGAAGGCGCCATGCTCGCACCAGGTGAAGTCTATGTGATCGCTCACCCCGAGGCTGACGCGGCCATCTTGGCTGAGGCCGACCAAACCTTCCAGTACATCGCAGACGGAAACGTAGGCTTCGCGATTGTGAAGGGTCAGCCGGACAGCTTTGAGATCGTCGACTTCTTCGCCAACTGGGAGGGAGACAATGACGCGCTCGGCTTCTGGAACGTGTGCGGCGACGCGCAGACCGACAACGTGGTCTTGGTCCGCCTGCCGGAGTTCCAGGGCAATCCGCTCCCGAGCGGCATGGACAACAGCTCCGAGGACGGTGTTACCGAGTTCGTCGGTGGCAGCTTTGGAACCTGCAACACCGACTGCGAGTGGGAGGTGCGCAGCGCCGACGACTACAGTGGCCTCGGTGCCCACGACCACAGCAGCGGATGCGCTCAGGTCGAGCCCGCCTCTTGCGACCTGTTCATCTCCGAGTACGGTGTGGTGGCTGGAACCGACAACCGCTACGTGGAGATCTACAACCCGACGGGTGCCCCAGTGCTCCTCGACGACTACGCTTGGCCCAATGTCTCCAACAGCAACCCCTTCCCGGGTGCCTACGAGTACTGGAACGGCTTCAACGCCGGCCATGTCCTGCAGCCTGGCGATGTCTACGTGCTGGCCCACCCTGACGCCGACGCTGCCATCTTGGCCGAGGCTGACCAGACCTTCCCGTACATGCCCGATGGCAACGCCGGATTTGCCTTGGTCAAAGGAACCGAAGCCGACTTCGAGATCATCGACTTCTTCGCCAACTATGAAGGCGACAACGACGAAGTGGGGTACTGGAGTGTCTGTGACGGGTCCACGACCGACAACGTGGTGCTCGTGCGCCGCCCGCAATACCAGGGCAATCCGAACCCATCTGGTGAGGACCTGAGCAGCGAAGACGGCGTCACCGAATTCTTCGGAGGCAGCTTGGGCAGCAGTGCCAACGATTGCGAGTGGTTGGTGCGGAGCACGACCGACTTCAGCGACCTCGGCATGCACACCTACAGCGGTGCTTGCGCCCAGCCTGAGATTCCCGCTTGCGACCTGTTCATCTCCGAGTACGGTGTGGGATCGGCGTCGAACCGCTGGATTGAGATCTACAACCCGACCGGGTACGATGTGTCCCTCGACGGCTACGCTTGGCCCAATGTGTCCAACAGCAACCCGTTCCCAGGCAGCTATGAGTACTGGAACGGCTTCAACGATGGCCACGTGCTGGCCGCGGGCGA
>JBELBZ010000062.1:0-6923 GCA_042095055.1 Crocinitomicaceae bacterium
TCGCCGCTCCCAGCGTGGCGTGGTAGAAGCTCGTTGTGGTTTCCACCAACGTGGGATTTGTCGAGTCACCAGATACCGAGGACATGAAGTCCGTGGTGCTGTTCATGGTGACGGATAGCCGGGTGCAGCTATAGCCTGTGAGGTCAACAGCGCCGAGGGCACCGACCAGCAGGCCGATGTTCTCGCTGACGACTTCGACTTCGAGGTCGTAGCCTTCAGGTGCCGAAGCCGCATTGACTGCAACTTGCTGTTGAGAATATGCGCCCGTCAGACCGACAAATAGGGAGCAAAAGAGAAGTGTGGTTTTGTGAATCAAGGATACCATGACAAGTGGTTTGGCGTCCTAATGTATTGAGCGCTTCGGATAAAACCGCCGGTTCGATTCCAATGCCGTAGAATACAGGACAGGGCCATTTTCATTGTGCTTAATGGAGATAATTTGACCGTGCAAATCCGTTATGGAGGGGATTTGGTCGGCCCTCACTGCGGTTTTCTGCCAGCATCCCACCCCTTTATTGAAAACCTGAGTTGTTCACCTTCATCGGTGAGCGTTGTGAAGCCTGGTCCACATAGCGCATTGAGGTCCGGCCTATTTTTCCGTTATGGTGAGGATTGCCCCCCTTTGTTTGTCTTTGCTTCTGTGTTTCGGTAACAGTTTACTTTCTGAAGCGCAAGGTGACCCCGTCTACTACCTCAACGGCAACGCGTTGAATACGGGAGAGGATTGCTACCAACTGACCACCAATGCAGGATTTCAGGTAGGCAGCGTGTGGTATGCAGACCAAGTGGACCTCAGTCAGCCCTTGGACTTGCAGTTTCTCCTCAACTTTGGAAACAGTGACCAAGGGGCCGACGGCATTTGCTTCGTGCTGCAAACCGTTGGCGTGAATGCTTTGGGCGATGCAGGAGGTGGATTGGGGTTCTTGGGCACCGACTTCCTCCCCTCTTTCGCCATCGAGTTTGACACCTACCAAAATGGCGATTACGCAGACCCCGTTGGAGACCACATCGCCATGGTGTCCAATGGCAGCGTCGACCATACCGCAGGGTCGGCCATCGCCGGACCGGTTCAAGCGGACGCCTTTAATGGCAACATCGAAGATGGCGAAGACCACCAAGGCCGGGTCACTTGGGATCCAGTCGGTCAGATTGTCCGTGTGTATTTCGACTGCGAACTGCGTTTGGAGGGTATTGTCAATTTGGTCGACGACATCTTTGAAGGCCAGAGCCAGGTGTACTTTGGATTTACTGCCGGTACGGGCGGTCAGGTCAATGTGCAAACGGTGTGTCTCGAGGAAAACATCCTCGGAAGTGCGCAGCAGAGCTTCGTTTGCCCCGGTGCTGAGCTTCAATTGAACGTCCCAAGCCCCTCCGGCACCGCTGCATGGAGTCCGGGGGAATACCTCAGCGATTCGCTCTCCTCCTCCCCTGTGGTGACTCCTCCAGAAGGATGGACTGACCCTTTGCTGTATGTGGCCCAGTACCAAGACATCTGTGGGGCCGATGTCACCGACACCATTCAGCTCAATGTGGCTGTCATGACGGCTGAAGTAGAGGGCCTGTCCAACCTCACATGCGCCAACCCCGAACTGAGCCTTTCGGCCATTTCCAACTTTCCTGGCCCGCTGGATTATCTCTGGACCGCAACCGAAGGCAGCATCACCGGAAATGGCGGTCTTGCAGCCGTCGAAGAGGCAGGAAACTATGAGGTGCTCGTTTCCTTTGAGAACGGGCTGTGCGAGGCTGCTGCGTCCTTTGTGGTGGATGTTGACACCACAACTTATTCTGGAGACTTTCCTGAATCGGCCTACTTGACCTGCGATGCGCCGGCGGTAGAGCTCTCCCCCTCTTCCCTCTCCTCGCCCAACGCGTTGGTCGGTTGGACCACCACTTTTGGGGAAGTCTTGGGGGCGGGACCTGCTGTCACGGCCCTTGCTCCAGGCATCTACGTCGCCACGGTAACCAACCCCAGCAATGGCTGTAGCGCCAGCTTTGAGGTGGAGGTTGTTGAAGCCAATGACAGCCCCAACATCTCCCCAGGGTCCGTCGAACCTTTGACCTGCGTCAACCCCGGGCAACCTGTCACTGGTGCAGGCGTGGCAGATTATGCGCCCTTTGGCCCTCCTGGGCTGACGCCTGTGGTTTCTTGGACCCAGGCCAGCAGCGGAACCACCATGGGCGTGTCGCCATCGAGCGGCTCTTTTGGTCCCATCATCAATGCTGCCGGTACGTATCAGCTGGTGGTTGAATGGGAGGAGACCGGTTGCGCGGACAGTGTTTTGGTCGATGTGGTCGAAGGGGAAGATTTTGGGGTGGACATCAGCTCCATCACCTTTCCCAACATTCTCACGGCCGACAACAACGGAAAAAATGACAGCTGGTATCCTTTTTTGGTGGATTTCCCAGACGTCGAGGCCCTGTCTGTCCTCACCAATTATGCCATGCGCGTTTACAACCGGTGGGGCCAGGTGGTCTTCACCAATGCCGGCGACGGGTTTGCCTCTGGCACGCCCATACGTTGGTATGGCAACAGCGGTGGTGGGGACCCCCTCTCACCGGGGACATATTGGTACGTCGTGGACTACACTTCGACCTGTGGCGACAGCCAATCCGGAACGGCCCAAGGCCAAATCGAGATCATTCGGCGCTGACCCCTTCGGCCCGCGTGGTCCGCTTTCCCGTTTTGACGCCGCTTGACGCCGCTTGACGCCTGAGCGAATGTGGCGTCTATGGTCCTTCGAACAACAAAAAGGGCCACCCTTGCGGGCAGCCCTTTTCTATTGGTTTGGTTCACAGGCCGATCACTCAGCGCAAGCAGAATCGAATACAATCAAGAACTCCAGCAGGTCGGCGATGCCGATGACGCCATCGTCGGTCAAATCACCGTAACAACTGCCGCCGCCTGTTGTATCAAACAAGCAACTGCCGTTGTCCTCCGTGGCATCAGCGTCATAGTTGAGCGCATCTGCATAAGTGCAACCGAGGCAACCGGACAGGTCACATGACCCGTCGTTCTGCGTGGCAGCAGGATCGTAGTTGCAGGCAGAGGGCACCGTACATCCCTGGCAACTGGCAAAGTCGCAAGAGCCGTCGTTTTCTGTGGCGAGCGCATTGTAGTTGCACGCGCCCGCTTCGTCACAACCAAGGGCCTCCTGCTCGTCACATACGCCGTCACCGTCAGTATCGTTGACACAGCCGCCGTCGCAATCCAACAGCAAGCCCGCTGGATAGGTGCAGCTGGCGTCGCCTTGGGTAGCGGTCGGATCATAGTTACAGGCGTTGGGGGCCATACAACCCACGCAGCTTTCGAAATCACAGCTTCCATCCGATTGCGTCGCAGCAGCATCGTAGTTACAAGCGGCCGCATCCAAACAACCCAAGCACGATGTATCATCACAAGAGCCATCGTTGTCAGTGGCGCTGCTGCTGTAGTTGCATGCGGTGGGGTCATCGCAACCCGGCACCTCCAGCTCGTCGCAAACGCCATCGCCGTCGGTGTCATTGATGCAGTCTCCGTTGCAGTCGAGCAACAACCCGGCAGGATACGTGCAACTGCCGTCGTCTTGCGTCGCTGTGGCGTCGTAATTGCATGCTGCTGCATCGTTGCATCCCTGGCAGCTTGCATAATCACAGTTGCCATCGGATTGGGTGGCGGCGCTGTCGTAGTTGCAGGCCGCGGCGTCCAAGCACCCTTGGCAACTCGTCAAGTCGCAACTGCCATCGTCCAGATTCGCATCGGCGTTGTAGTTGCAGGCATCGGTGTTGGTGCACCCCCCCACTTCAAGCGGGTCACACAGGCCGTTTTGGTTGGCATCTTCCAAGCATTCGCCATTGCAGTCGACGTAAGCGTT
This sequence comes from Crocinitomicaceae bacterium, assembly GCA_042095055.1. Taxonomy (GTDB): domain Bacteria; phylum Bacteroidota; class Bacteroidia; order Flavobacteriales_D; family Sanyastnellaceae; genus UBA8752. The sequence continues at coordinate 3,852 of JBELBZ010000062.1, forward strand.
TGCAGGATAGGTGCACTCCCCGCTGCTGACGGTGGCAGCCGCATCGTAGTTGCAGGCGGTGCCATCGGTACAACCGATGCAACTGGTGTAGTCACAAGAGCCATCGTTGATCACCGCATCTCCGTCGTAATTGCAGGCGACGCTGTCCGTGCATCCTGCACAACTGATGCTCTCACAACTTCCGTTGTCGATGGTCGCGTTGGAATTGAAGTTGCACGCAAAGGGATCCGTGCAGCCTTCCTCCTCGAACTCATCACAAATCTCGTTGCCGTTGGCATCGTTCAAACAGTTGCCATCGCAATCCTGGTATTCCTGAGCGTAGGTGCAACTGCCGTCTGCGACCGTTGCAGTCGGACTGTAGTTGCACGCCGCATTGTCCAGACAACCGGTGCAGGATGTGTAGTCGCATGAGCCGTCGTTCAGCAATGCCTGATCGTCATAGTTACAGGCCACTGCATCTGTGCATCCACCGCAACTTGTGGTGTCACAGCTTCCGTCGTCGAATACCGCCGATGGATCGTAGTTGCAGCTGATGGGATTGGTGCAACCGCCAGTCTCATCTTCATCGCAGATCTGGTTGTTGTTGGCATCGTTCAAACAGTTGCAATCGCAGTCCACATTCGTGGCTCCATTGCACAGGTCTTCTGGATAGAAACAGGTGGTCGCCAGTGTGGCATCCGGATCGTAGTTGCAGGCTCCGTCAACCAAACAACCGGCACAACTGTCGAACTCACAAGGGTTCTCGGTATCGCCAAAATTGCAAGCAAACGGCAAGGTGCAGCCTTCCAACAGGGACTGACCGGCGATCAGCATGCCATAGGCACAAGACCCATCGTTGAGGGTGGCTGTATCGTCATAATTGGTGGCCGAAGGATCCGTGCAACCCGCACAGCTGGCGTAGTCACAGCTGCCGTCTGACACTGTTGCATCGGGGTTGTAATTGCAAGCAATGGTGACCAAACATCCAGAGATGACGGGATAGGTGCACAAATCCGGATCGTTGTAATCGGCGTCGGCATTGTAGTTCTCTGCCTCGGGATCCAAGCAACCTACTACGATGCAACTTCCATCGTCGATGGTGGCGGCATTGTCGTAATTGATCGCGTCGGGATTGGTGCAGCCACGGCAGCTGAACAGGTCACAAGAGCCGTCGCTCAGTGTTGCCGTGTCGTCATAATTGCACGCCAGTGGGTTGATGCAACCGTAACAGCTCTCGGTATCACAGCTGCCATCATCCACAGTGGCGCTTGAATTGAAATTGCAAGCAAAGGGATTGGTGCAGCCTGTATAGATGCATGATCCATCGCTGTAATCCGCATTGGCGTCGTAGTTCGATGCATCAGGGTCGGTGCATCCAGTAAACAAGCAGCTGCCATTGTCGATGGTCGCATCCGCATCATAATTGATCGCATCGGGGTTGGTGCAGCCACGGCAGGTCACCAGATCACAACTGGCATCGGGGAAGGTGGCGGTGGCATCGTAGTTGCACGCCGCTGGGTTCAAGCAGCCATAGCACGAAACAAGGTCGCAGCTGCCGTCGTCGACGTTGGCGCCGGAATCGAAGTTGCACGCTGCTGGATCCAAGCAACCGGGATACTCACAAGAGCCGTCATTGAAGTCGGCATCTGCATCGTAGTTCTGGGCTTCGGGATCGTTGCAACCCGAATAGAGGCAGCTTCCATCGTCGATGGTCGAGCCTACCTCGAAATTGATCGCGTCAGGGTCGGTGCAACCGCGGCAACTGACAAATTCGCAGCTTCCGTCACTCACCGTGGCATCTGCATCATAGTTGCACGCCGAGATGTTGATGCATCCGTAGCATGAGAAGTCGCAGGAGTTGTCGTTCTGATTGGCTTGTGGATCATAGTTACACGCCGTGATGTCGTCACAGCCCGGATAGAGACAGGTGCCATCGTTGATGTCTGCGTTGGGGTCAAAATTGAACGCTTCTGAGTTCGTGCAGCCCTCATACAAGCAGCTGTTGTCGTCTATCGTGGCCCCTGCATCGTAGTTAAAGGCGTCGGGGTCGGTGCAACCGCGGCAGCTGTTGAATTCGCAACTTCCGTCGTTTACCGTCGCATCGAGGTCATAGTTGCAGGCCGTTTGGTTGGTGCAACCATAGCAGGAGAAGTCACAGGAACTGTCATCGTCGTTGGCCTGGGCAGAATAGTTGCAAGCCGTGATGTCAGTGCAACCTGGGAACAAACAAGAACCGTCGTCTACATCTGCGCCCGTATCATAGTTGGATGCATCGGGATTGATGCAACCTGAGTACAAACAGCTTCCATCGTCAATGGTGGCTGCATTGTCAAAGTTCACAGCGTCAGAATCCGTGCAGCCCAGGCAACTGAAGAAGTCGCATGAGCCATTGTTGACGTCCGCAGCAGGGTTGAAGTTGCAGGCCGAAGGCTCGGTGCAGCCGAAGACGTTGTCTGTGTCACAAATGCCGTCTCCGTTGAGGTCAGCGGGACAATCGCCGCCGCAATCTCCTATGGCATCCAAAACCGTACAACTGCCATCGTCGTCTGTCGCCGCTGGATCGTAGTTGCAGGCTGACTCAGTGGTGCAGCCGGGAATTTCTGCATTGTCGCACACGCCATCGCCGTCCACATCGGACGGGCAATCGCCGCCGCACACGCCCAAGGCATCGAGCTGGTTGCCATCGCAGTCGCAGTCTCCGGCGGGCTGCTCATCACAGCCGCAGTCGTAGACCGCGCCGGGACCGTTGCACACGCCACAGGCGTCAAGGTCTCCCACGCAGTCGTCGATGTCGTCACAAACACCATCGGCGTCGGCGTCAGCAATGCAGTCGCCACCGCAGACACCTATGGCATCGAGCTGGTTGCCGTCGCAGTCACAGTCGCCATCGGCAATGCCATCGCCTCCGCAAGCCCCGCATTCGTCGAGGGTGGTACAGCTGCCATCGTCGTCTGTGGCGGCAGGATCATAGTTGCAGGCTGACTCGAGCGTGCAACCGGGGATTTCTGCATTGTCACAAACACCATCTCCGTCGACGTCAGCGGGGCAATCGCCACCGCACACGCCCAAGGCGTCGAGCTGGTTGCCATCGCA
>JBELBZ010000063.1:0-6898 GCA_042095055.1 Crocinitomicaceae bacterium
GGGTTGGTGCGTAGAGGATACACATTCCACGCCCTATGTTGCTCTCTACGATTTTCGATGCGTACCTCTTCTTTGGCTTGATTTCCGCTGCCCATTGGGGAGCAGTGGCCTTGTGCCGGTCATTGGGATTCAGGCCTACGGGAATTCCACATTGAATGCCCAATGAGCAGCGCCCACCCCTGAAATGGAGTGGGCGCAGTCAGTGGTGCCTCGGGGGTGACCTCCTTTTAGGGCATTAGAGCGCAGTTGCTCCTGTGAGGGCCCCCAGCATTTCCGAAAAATGCACATTCTCATATCGGGCATCATAGACCAACTTCCCGTTGTGATCTCTGATGACGAGGTGGACAAATCGCCCATATTCATTCAAGGTTTCTCGGTGCAACGAAGCCCGTAAAACCCCTGGCCTGTGCACGAAGTCAGGGGCCAGTTTTCGATGGGTTCTGTGCTTGCGCTTGATCTTGAGCGGGTTGACAAACTCCAAGCTGTTTTGGCTGGTGAGGATCTCGGCGGTTTGGGCAACGGATTCCTTGGGGTGCACCCCTGTTACCGCAACGAGTACCACCGCCCTGAAGTCGTGGAGGCGGCCTGTGAGATCGTCCAATTTGACCTCAGCCCTGCGGTGCTCCCATTCGCGTTGTTTGGCCTCACTCAAAATGGCCTGCTTGTTGGCCCTTACCCGCTGCTGTTCCTCTCGGATGAGCGCACGTTGCGCTTGAAGGGTTCGGGTGGCCGCTTGCGCGCGGCGCGCACGGGCTTCGAGCAGGCGCGCCTCGGCGTCCATTTTGCGCCGTGCCTCTCTGGAGGTTTCACAAACATGTTGCTCGCACTCGCCGAGGCATGCCGACACAGGGTCGGGGGCGTTGGGCCTGTCCAAGGTGGGTTGGGCGTCGACGGGGCTGGTCATAAATACAGCCGCGAGAAGGGCAAGGGGAAATTGGAGTCGCATCATGGTGCTGTTGATTTTGTGAACGTACAAGTAGAAACAAGCATCGTGCCAAACACAAGGGGAGTCTACCTTCGCTGCATATGGCCGTGCCCAGTCGATCTGTAGGTGTCCAAGAATTTTTGTTGGGGTCCCGTGAAAAAGGGGTGCTCATGATGGATGCGCGCTCTCCAAGTGAGTTTGCCGAAGCACACATTCCAGGTGCCCTTTCCTTTCCGTTGTTCGACGATGCCGAGCGTGCGGAAGTAGGCACCTTGTACAAGCAGGAAGGCCGGGAAATGGCGGTAGAGCGCGGTTTGGAGTTCATCGGCCCCCGTATGGCTGATATGGTGCGTTCTGCCAAGGCTTTGTTTGCGGATCAGCCAGACCGACGTCCCATCCACATGTATTGTTGGCGGGGTGGCATGCGCAGCGGGTCTTTGAGCTGGTTGCTCAGAACAGCGGGATTGCCGGTGGTGCTGCTGGAAGGGGGGTACAAAGCGTACAAACAGACCTTGCCCGAATTGATGGGGAAAGAGTGGCCTTTGGTGCGGATTGGTGGATATACCGGTTCAGCCAAAACGGCGGTGCTGCACGCCTTGGCTGAGGCTGGCGAGCAGACGGTGGACCTCGAAGGGTTGGCGCGGCACTTTGGCTCCGCCTTTGGCAATTTGAACCGCCACGATCAGCCCACATCGGAGCACTTCCGCAACCTGCTCGCGGAATGCCTCGTGGGCTTAGATCCCACAAGGCGCATTTGGGTCGAAAATGAAAGCCGCAAAATTGGAAAGGTGCATGTGCCCGAGCCCTTTTACAAGCGGATGATCGCGTGTCCCGCGCTGGAGATGCTGAGGAGTACCCAGGACCGGGTCGACCATTTGGTAGGGATGTACGGCGCTTATGACAAGGCGCTTCTTCACCAGGCCTTTGAAGCCATTCGGTCCGAGCTGGGTGGTGCAGAAACGACCGAGGCGTTGGCGGCACTCCAGCAGGATGATTTGGCGACGGCAGCCCGGATCGCCTTGGATTACTACGACCGGACCTACGAGCACGGGTTGCAAAAAAGAGCAGGGGACAACCGGCACCCTGTGGAAGCCCAAGGCTTGCCGTTTTCAGAATGTGCCCAGCGGCTCATGGACGCTGCGGACCGCATGGGTCTCTGACCCACCTTTGCGGACATGGAGCAGCAAGAAGTGAAGTTGACACAGTACAGCCACGGAGCGGGCTGTGGTTGCAAAATTGCACCGGGTGTGCTGGATCAAATCTTAGGACAATTGGGCGTCCAGGCGGACGATCCGAAGTTGATTGTCGGTCACGGCGCCCGCGACGATGCTGCGGTGTACGATTTGGGCGATGGGACGGCCGCTGTGTCCACCACCGACTTCTTCATGCCCATTGTGGATGATCCCCACACTTTTGGCCGCATCGCAGCCGCCAATGCCATCAGCGACATCTACGCCATGGGCGGCACTCCCCTCATGGCCATTGCCATACTGGGGTGGCCGGTGGACAAGCTTTCTCCCGAAGTGGCAGGCCAAGTGCTGGAAGGAGGGCGTTCGATTTGCGCCGAGGCAGGCATTCCGCTGGCGGGCGGGCACAGCATTGACAGTCCTGAGCCCATTTTTGGCTTGGCCGTAACTGGCCGCGTAGAGATCGCCAAACTCAAGAAAAACGGAGGCGCGGTGGCAGGCGACCGCCTCTACCTCACCAAGCCATTGGGGGTGGGCATGGTCACCACCGCTCAAAAGAAAGGGCTTGTAGCGGGGCCACACCTCGATGCAGCGACACACAACATGACCCAACTCAACAAGGTCGGTGCGGCTTTGGGTCAAATTGAGGGGGTTCATGCCATGACGGATGTCACAGGCTTTGGATTGGCGGGCCATGCGCTGGAAATGGCACGCGCCACTGGGGTCGAGCTCATCGTCGATGGAGCAGACCTCCCGACTTTGGACCGCTCCGCATTGGAGGGGTATCATGCGGCAGGCTGCATTCCCGGGGGCACGCGGCGCAACTATGCCAGCTACGGCCAAGACTTGATTTTGGAGGGTGCTTCTGCTTTTGTCCGGGACCTTGTGTGCGATCCCCAGACCAGCGGTGGGTTGCTCCTTTCAGCATCCCCGGAAGCTGTGGAACGCCTCGAAGCTGTTCTCACCGAGCACGGCTTGCATGCACAATCGATTGGATTGGTGGTGCCGGGACAAGGGCACCTGAGGGTTCGAGGTTGATGCGCAGGGCTTCCTTTGAGAGGAAGGCGCAGTGAAAGGTTCAGCGGGTTCGGGCGGTCACCCAACCTTCGAGAACGGCAATGTGGGGCAGGGTGCCAGCAAGCAGGAAGCTCAGTGCTGCGCGTTCCCGGAGCACGCCATCAGATGCGAGCCACAGGATGACCCCTGCCATGGCGGCAAAGGCCAGGCTCAGGGGAAGGCTTTTCAAGTAGAATTGGGAGAATGCCCTTGCCACGCTTTGCCGGTGCTGGAATTCTTCGAAGAAGGCCTCCCGGGAATGTCCCAACGCGAAGTACAAGGCAAAGGCGAGGAGGAGGTCCTGCACCAGCCAGGCGAGCAGGACACTGGTCACAACCAGCAGGCCATTGCGCCATGTGCGGTGAAGTACCGCGCCCAGAAAGAGGGCAGCTCCACTGGCCAGTTTGAGTGGCAGCAGGGCATCTCCGAATCCGGCGTCGAGGTGCCAGCCGAATTCTTCAAGCACGAGGAGGGCATCGGGTCGTGCAATAAGCGGCGCGAGCAACGACATGCCCAGCGCGATTCCCGACAGAGGGTCTGGCAGAGGCCGCCTCCCCTGCATGGCGTCTACGCGAAGGTGTGACATGCCGAAATGATAGGCGCTGACCAGAAGAAACACACCGAGCATCAGTCCAGGTACTGTCTCGAAGGCGATCCAGGCCACACCAATGCCTGCGATGTAGGGAAGGGCAAAAGATTGACGCAACGGACCTTCGGGGTCTCCATGCATGTGGGAATGGAGAATGTGATCGAGGGCGCCATGCTGTACGCCTATGATGGCGATGAGGGCCAATGCGAGGGGCAATTGGAGGCCAGGTGCCCAAAGCCAAAGGGCCTCGCTGATCAGGACGCCGGCTGCCAAAAGACCGAGGGTCCACCTCCGCACCTTGACTGCATTCTTGAATGTGCCTGCCCCAATCATGGGGCAAAGAAAAGGCCCACCCCCGAGAAGGGGTGGGCCAGTTTTCCTTGCTTTCGTTTCGGAGAGATCAGCTCTTAGCGCTGTCCTTAATCGCCAAAGCGTAAATCACGAGACCGAAACCGATCTTGTTGATGGCGTCACCAATGTTGTAGATGACGTCCATGTCGAGGTTGAAAAGCCCCTGGTACCATTGTCCGCCACCGAAGTCTCCGGTTCCGGCCATGTAACCAATGGGGTAAATCGCCCAACCGGCCAGCACGAACCAACCGAGCCACTTGTTGGCTTCAGCTACGGCTCCACCAGCATTGGCAGCCAACTGCTTCACTTCACCGAACCAAACGAGGTATACAATGTAGAAGTAAGCAATACCTGAGAAAAGACCCCAGAGCCAAGCGTTGCTTTGGTCCAAAGCCTCACCCCAATAACCTGTGACCAACATGATCACCGATGCGAAGATCAACTTCCACATCAATCCCATGGTGCCACCAGCTTTCTTGGTGATCAGGTAGAATTCCACGCACATCAGCGGAACCGTCAGCGTCCAGTCCACATAGCGGAAAGCGATGGGGCTGTCTCCTGTGGCCAGATAGTAATCGCGCATATAGTAGTAGTGCACGAAAGCGATAAATGTGATGATGCCACTGATGAGCAGTGACGTCCTCCATTTTTTGTCTACGCTGCCCATTTCGAGGAAGAAAAAGACAGACGCGGCCATCATGGCCATGCAACCGACGAAGAAGGTGAAACTTGTCAGGCTGTCAAAGTGCTCACTCATGTAGAGCGAAGCATCTGCGAGAATTAAAGAAAGGTTCATTTGTTGTGTATGGTTTTGAACGTGTTCAACGTACACACCAAAACCGTGAGGATGTGCAGTTGTTCAAGAAAATTGCAAAAAAAGTGAACGTGATAACCAGAAATCAGTGGGATGAGTCTGCTACTCAAGGCTTTGCAAGGTGGAAAAAATTTTGTGCATAGGTAGTCCCATAACGGTGTAAAAGCTCCCTTTTAAGGCATGGATGCCACAAGCACCGATTAGATCTTGTGCGCCATAAGCCCCAGCTTTGTCGAAGGGTTGGTGGAATTTGACGTAATGGCGGATGAAATCGTCACTCAGTTGTAGGAAAGACACGGCAACGGTGTCGTGGTCTGTTTGAAGCACGTCTGTATGCCGTCCGTCTACAATGGTGAACGCTGTGGTCACCTCGTGGGTTCTTCCCGAAAGCTTTCGGATCATTTCGATGGCTGCTTGGGGTGACGCTGGTTTTTCCAAGGTTTCACCATCCAGCTGAACGACAGTGTCACTGGTGATGAGGATCTCCTCTGGAGCAAGGTCAGGAACAGCAGCTTTGGCTTTGAGTTCGCTCAAAAAACGGGGAATGTCTGGTCCTCTCGTTTCCTTTGGGTAGATCTCTTCGGCACCAATGGGGCGAACTTCAAAAGGAATACCCAACATGCCAATCAGCTGTTTGCGGCGGGGAGAAGCGCTGGCTAAGACCAGCTTGCGCTGTCGAAGTCCGGGCAAAAGCGAGAGTGCAGAAGGGGAGTCTGGGGTAAATAGCATGAGCAGCGTTTAACAACGGTGTAAAACAACAGCCTTCCTCAGTGTGCGTTCTTGTGGAAGGCAGAAAACACAGGCGTAATTTCGCCCCAATACCGCGCCCGTGATGGACAGCATTCTCATTCTCGATTTTGGTTCTCAATACACGCAGCTCATTGCCCGCAGGGTCAGGGAGCTCAATACCTATGCCGAAATCAAGCCGTGGAACGGAGATTGGAGGTCCCTCTTGGAGACGGACCCTCAGGATGATGCGCTGGGCAGGGTCTGGAAGGGGGTGATTTTGTCGGGCAGTCCGCACAGTGTGCGCGATGCCGATGCCCCAGCGCCTGATTTACATGGCGTCCGTGGAAAATGGCCTGTGCTGGGTGTGTGTTTCGGCGCGCAATGGCTGGCCCAAGATGGTGGTGGGCTCGTCGAAGCCAGTGACAGCAGGGAATACGGAAGGGCCCATTTGAGCCACATCGACAGCACGAACCGCCTCTTTCAGGGCATGACCGAGGGCAAGCAAGTCTGGATGAGCCACGGGGATACCATTCAGTCCATCGGAGACAAAGCGCAGGTGAGCTGTTCTACCCATGACGTCAAGTTTGCTGGTTTTGCCTTTGATGAGGAGCCCACTTGGGGCATTCAATTTCACCCCGAGGTCTACCACAGCGAGGAAGGCCTGATGCTGTTGCGCAATTATGTCCACGGCATCTGTGGCTGCGCAGCAGATTGGACGCCAGCACATTTTGTGGATTCCACAGTAGAAGAGCTCAAAGCGCAATTGGGGGAGGACCGGGTAGTGCTCGGTTTGAGCGGAGGAGTCGACTCCAGTGTCGCGGCGATGCTGTTACACAGGGCCATTGGCGACCGTCTATTCTGCATTTTCGTGGACAATGGATTGCTGCGCAAACACGAGTTTGAAGAGGTCCTCGAAGGTTATGCAGGACTCGGCCTCAACGTCAAGGGCGTGCGGGCTGCAGATCGGTTCTATGCGGCTTTGTCGGGGATCTCGGATCCAGAGGGCAAGCGCAAGGCGATTGGGGCCACTTTCATCGATGTATTTGACCACGAAAGCGGCTTGCTCGAAGGCGTAAAATGGTTGGGGCAGGGGACGATTTACCCCGATGTCATCGAAAGCGTCTCGGCCACGGGTGGCCCCAGTGCCACCATCAAGTCCCACCACAATGTGGGGGGGTTGCCCGACTTCATGAAGCTTCAAGTGGTGGAGCCGTTGCGCATGTTGTTCAAGGATGAGGTGCGCAGGG
>JBELBZ010000064.1:0-6708 GCA_042095055.1 Crocinitomicaceae bacterium
CGGTAGGCGGAGTCGGCCACGGCGGGGGGCACTTCCAGCTCGCGGTACACCAGGTTGTGGTTGGAGAACTGCTGGTCTCGGCTGGCGGCCAGGGTGGCCTTGATGTAGGTCTTCTTGTTGATGGGCAGGGTGTAGGTGGCGCCGGCGATGCCCATGCCCGTGCGGAAGTATTGGTCGCGGTCGTTGTCGCCGTAGATGTTGCGCTCGGGGGCCACCTGGTCGCTGATGACGATGTCGATGCTGGAATTGCCACCGAGTCCCCAGAGGGCCAGTGCACCGCCGTTCTTTTGCGGGAAGTGGAAGCGGAAGCTGCCGTCTTGGTATTGGGGGACGGCGGTGGTGCCGATGTCGATGCCGAGCTGACTAAAGATGACCGCGGTGGAGTAGCGGTAGTTCAGCAATACGGTCGAACCTTTTTCCTTGTTGAGCGGGCCTTCGACAATGGCTTCGGTGCCCAGGAAGCCCAGTTGAGCCGTAGCCTGCCAGTTTTCCCGGTTGCCGTTGCGCAGGCGCAGGTCAAAGACGGCCGCGGTGGAGTTGCCGAACTCGGCGGGAAAGGCCGCGGTAAAGAAGTCGGAGTTCGCAAGGGTCTTGTTGTTGACGATGGCCACGGGCCCGCCACCGGACCCCGGCACGCTGAAGTGGTTCGGGTTGGGCAGGTCCACACCTTCGACGCGCCAGAGCACGCCCGCAGGGCTGTTGCCGCGGACGACGATGTCGTTGCGGGAGTCGTCGGCGCCTTGGACGCCGGCGAAGTTGCTGGCCATCCGCGCGGGGTCGCCCCGGGAGCCGGCATACCGGTCGGTTTCTTCCACGGTAAAGGCGCGGGCCGAAACGGTGGCCATTTCATTGAGTACCTCGCCCTGCTTGGTGGCGGTGACTTCGGCCGCCTGCATGGCCACCACGCTTTCGGCCATCTCTACCTCGAGCACGGTGGGGCGTCCCGAATTCACCACGATGCCGTCGAGGGTGCGCACGGTGTAGCCCATAAAACTCACCCGCAGCTGGTGCCGGCCCACGGGGACGTCAAAGGCGAAGCCGCCGTTCATGTCGGTGGCAGTAGGGGCGGCATCGGTGGTCAGCAGTTGGACCGTGGCGCCGGGCAGGGGGTAGCGCGCTTCGGCGTCCAGTACCGTTCCGGTGATGCGGCCTTGTGGCAATTGAGCCATGGCGTTGAAGGTCCCGCAGAGGACCACGATCAGCGCCAACCAGCGCCAATGAGGGTTGCAGTAAATCATCCTTCGGAAGTTCAATCAAAAGGCCCGCTGTTGGGCGGGCCTTTTGCATTGTTTTGAAGGAGGACAATGTGGTTAGCGCTGGATGGCCAGGCGCTGTGGGGCTTGTCCGCGCGGTCCGGCCAAGTAGAGTCCCGGCTTCAAAGAAGAGACGTCCAGGACTTGGCTGCCGGTTTGCAATGTGCTGGTTTGGACGAGCCGGCCGTTGAGGTCAAAGACCTCGAATGCACGGGCCTCACCTCCCCAAACCACCCGAAGCTCGGACGCTGCGGGGTTGGGCATCAGCTGCCACTGGGCATTGGATGGGCTGTCAATCCCACCAAGGACGGTCACGATGATGCAGGATTCGATTTCGCATCCGTCGGCGTTTTCAGCTTCGACACAGACTTCACAATCGCCTGTTTCTGGGCCGACGAGGGTGGCGGTGTTGCCGTCTACAATCAGTTCGCCGCATTCGGAATCCCATTCGACGGTCAGGCCATCACCAGGGGTGGCGACAAAGGTGAGGCTGTCCAATTCGCCCATCGTCACCATGCCGGTGTCTCCTGCGGCGGTTGCCAGGGGTCCCAATTCAATGTAGGTGCAGTCATCGCTGAAGAAGGGGTGGGAGCAGGCGTCGAAGTTGCATGCGTCAGGATCTGGGCATCCAATAGGGAAGCTGCTCTCTGGTGCAATGAAGGAACCGTAGACATCGACGGTGAAGCCCATGCCGTCCCAAATCAAATCGGTGTCGCCGATTACAAGCGAGTTGTAGTTCAATACGGTATCGCAGACGCTCATGCTGACAGTGGCGATGTCTTGTGCTGCGATTTCATATCCTTCCTCCACGAGAAAGCTTTCTACGTCGGGGAACAATACGAAGTAGAGGGGACCTCCAGTGCTGTCTTGGGCCAGGGGAACGGGCAGGGAATAGGCACCGGGGTATCCTGTTTCACAGTCCTCATCGTCGACCAGGCCAATGAAGTCGTTCTCACCGATGGTGAAGAGCTGGGTGTCAAAGTAGTTGCAGTCTGCAGCATTGGTGGCGGTGCTGTCGTAATTGCAAGCCAAGGGGTCGTTGCACCCCTCCATCCCATAGTTGCAGCTGTTGTCACTGTTGAGGGCACAGACGTCGAAGTTTTCTGCTGTGGGGTCGTCGCAACCTACAGGTACCAGAGAAACTGGAGCGATGTAGTAGTTGATTTGAGGGATGTACCAATGGGAACCTGTCCAGGCGCTGACGACCTCACCAAAGACGGGCATGTTGGCGACCATGGTGTCCCCACAAAAGGCAAAGGTAGATTCGTTCATGAGGAGCAGGAAGAAGTCGGCGTCCTCTTGGCTTACCGCGCCCGATGCCACAGCGTTGTCAAAATAGTCGAGGACGGCATCGTCTACGATGAAGGAACTCCATTCTCCTTCATTCAGGTTCATCATCACGAGGTTGTCGTTGATCGGTTGGACTGCACAGGTGGCTGTGGTGTCCAGCGTGTATTGTGCGAAGGGGATGCCGAGCAAGATGCCTTCGCTCAGGTCATACGGGGTGTCCACATAGATGCAGTCTGCATCAGAAGTTGCCATCTCGTCGTAGTTGCAGGCGGTCGGGTCATTGCACCCCGTCTCGTACGTGCAGGTCCCGGGCACCGGATTGGCACAAGGATCAAAATTGCTGGCCGCAGGATCAGGGCATCCTTCTGGCATCTCTGCCGCTGGGGACATGGTGAAGCCGAGCAGGGGCAGGTTCCAAACGGATCCGTCCCAGTCGGATTCGATCGAGTTTAGACCGGCAACCCCGTAGAGGTATCCACCACAGAAAGAGAAGACGGCGTTGTCAAAAGCCGCGCTGAGGATCAGGGCGCTGGTGGCGTCGATGAGGCCTTGGTCAACCAAGTCTCCGATGTAGTCGTCGAGTTCGCTTGTCTCCGCAATGGAGAGGGGTTCGCTGGCGTCGGTGGTCATCTGGACCAGGAGCCCCTCGGCAGGAACGATGTCGCAACCGAGAGCCGTATCGATAAAAGCTGAAGCCATGACCCAAATGCCTTGGGACAAGTCCAATGTGCCGTCGTCATAGATGCAGTCTTCGTCCGTTGTGGCGCTGGCGTCATAGTTGCAGGCAAGGTCATCGTTGCAACCGGTAACGGTGGCTTCGACCGTCAGGGTGCCGACCATGCCGCTGGCCGCGTGGCTGCCCACGCTGCAATCATAGTTGTACGTACCTGGCACGGTAAACGTGTGGGTGCCCATGCAGACGCCGGAGGCATCGCCGGTTACCGTGGGGAGGGAGAAGACTTCTGGGTTGTTGTAGCTCTCGCCGGAAACAGCACTGATGTTGCCATTGACATCGTGAAATCCACCTTCATTGACCCAGGCGACAGTTTCGCCAACGTTGATGGTCAGATCGGCTGGGCTGAAGTACAGATTGCCAGCAAGAACCGTGTGGTCTGCACCGTTGCAGTCCTGGGCGAGGACTTGGCCGGTGATAAGACCCAATAGCACGACAAGGAGTGGGGGAAGGAAACGCATGGTAAGTTGTATTGATGGCTGAAATTCGAAATTCAGTCTGTCGTTTTGTGGCCGCCCTCGGTTTTATTTTCACCCAGGGCTTGTGGATCACAACAGCATGAAGATGGGTGTGTAAGGTATTGATCAAGTGGAGTTTATTGGTACTCCTGTAAGACCCTATTGAAATCCTGTAGGAAATATCCTACTTCATGCTTATCTTGGTCCCTGTGGCGGGTTTTGTGAGTTGTTTGAGTCCTGCCGCACACAGTTCCCCGCTCTGGGTGATTCCATAGCGGGGAAAAAAACTTGACGGTGATCTCGTCTGAATTCGGTCCAAGGAGGATATCGATTTACCGTCAAAGAAAAGCCCGGCCTCGCCGGGCTTTTTATTTGCACAAAATTCCGGTGTAGCGGGTTGAACGTCAAGTATCCACTATTTCGTGGCGTCGGTGACCACCTTGTAGGTGGGGTCTTCGAAGTGGTTGACCTCAATGATGGCGTCGGCCCGGTCCAACAACCGGCGGCAATCCTTGGACAGGTGGCGGAGGTGCACCGTCTTGCCCGCAGCAGCATAACGGGCGGTGACTTTGTTGACCGCTTCGATGGCACTCATGTCGGACACCCGTGACTCTGCAAAGTCCAGCACCACGTGTTCAGGGTCGCCTTGGACGTCGAATTTCTCTTGGAATACGGTGGTGGAACCAAAGAAGAGGGGACCGAAAAGCTCGTAGTGTTTCCAGCCCTTTTCATCGGTGCGTTTGCGCGCGCGAATGCGGATGGCATTGTCCCAAGCAAAGATCAGCGCGGCGACGATGACGCCAATCAAGACAGCGAGCGCCAGGTTGTGCAACACCGCTGTGATGCCGGTCACCAGGACCATGATGATCACGTCCGAAGTGGGCATGCGGCGGAAGGTTCTCAAAGAGGCCCATTCAAAGGTGCCGATGGCGACCATGATCATCAGTCCGGTCAAGGCGGCCATGGGCAGCTGCTCGATGAGGGGGGCGCCAAAGAGGATAAAGACAAGCAGCATGACTGCTGCCACGATGCCGCTGAGACGGGCACGTGCTCCGGAACTCACGTTGATCAGGGACTGTCCGATCATGGCGCAGCCGCCCATGCCGCTGAACAGTCCGCTGAGGACATTGGCCGCGCCTTGGGCCACACATTCGCGGTTGCCCTGTCCACGGGTCTCGGTGATTTCGTCGAGGATGTTGAGGGTCAACAGGCTCTCAACCAATCCAACGCCTGCCACAATCGCCGCATAGGGGGCGATGAGCATCAGGGTTTCCGCATTGAATGGAATGGCGGGAATGTGGAAAGGAGGGAATCCGCCTTGGATGCTGGCGAGGTCGCCGACCGTCTTGGTGTCAATGCCCAATGCCGTGACCAGGCCAAAAATCACGAGGATGGCGGTCAGTCCACCGGGCACAGCCTTTGTGATTTTGGGCAAGAAGGCGATGATGGCCATGGCCACCAGAACGAGGGCGCCAAAGACAGCGAGGTCTGTGCCTGCGAGCCAGTGCCCTTCGTCGGTTTGGAACTGGGTGATTTGGCTGCCGCCAATGATGATGGCGAGTCCATTGACAAAACCAAAAATGACAGGTTGCGGCACCAGTCGCATCAGCTTACCCAGCTTCATGAATCCAGCGGCCCCTTGGATGAGACCGGCCAGGATGACGGTGGCAAAAATGTATTCGGGGCCGTGCGACAAGGCCAGTTCAGCGAGGACCACGGCGATGGCGCCAGTGGCACCGCTGATCATCCCCGGACGCCCACCCAAAACGCTGGCCACCAAGCCCACCACAAAGGCGGCATAGAGCCCGGTCAACGGGCTGAGCCCCGCGATGAGCGCAAAGGCGACGGCTTCCGGGATCAGCGCCATGGCTACGGTGAGCCCACTGAGAACCTCGAGGCGGTAGTCGACGGTCTGTCGGAAGTTGAAGAGGGCAATCCGCATATTGTGGGGCGCTGGAAAAAGGGCGCGAAGCTAAGGCGTACACTTTCCAATCTGTCACCGGCGATCATCAAGTGCACTTCCGAGGGAAGGCGTCCCACTTGAGGCTGCTGTGTTAAGGCTATGTTATCCCTGCTACAATGTCAGAATAATTGAAGGCATAAAGTCAGATAAATCTTACGTTCTAACCCATTTTCGCGGCCTTAATCCAATACAATGAACAAGACATTTACCCTCCTCGTCGCCGTGGCCCTGTCCTTCGGCGCATCGGCCCAGACTTGGGTCAACTGGGACTTTACTGTGCCAGCTGACAAGCAGGAAGAATTCAATGCCGTGTGGGCCAAATTCATGGCCAGCGAAACTGGCAAGGCCCTTCCAATGTGTTTCGTGAGTCAACACGAAATGGGGGAAGCCACCCACAACACCTCGATTTCCTTTATTGGTGAAAGCGCCGACGCGTTGGCCCCCCTGTTCGATTACGCCGCCATCATGCAGAGCCCCGAGTGGATGGAGCCCTTTATGTGGTTCGGAATGAATGCGGATCCCTACCGCACCCAGACTGGATACCAGATTGCAGCTTCTGCGCAGAAAGAAGGCAATGGTTATCAAGCTTTTTGGGGCGTTGAAGTGGCCGATCCCATGGCAACAGCTGGCGCTTTCCAGCAGTTGATTGCCGATTCACAGCCATTGATGGACGAGTACAATGTGGAAATCGCGTTGCACCAGGTCTTGGCCGGTCAGCCCGGGGCCATTACCCACTACATCGGCGGCAACTTCAAGGACTACGCCACTTTTATCAAGGCCTCGCAGGTCATGTACCAGTCTGAAGGCTTCGGCAAGTTTGCCATGGCCACCCAGGCCAACGTGAACCCCCTCACCTACACGCGAACCATCATGGGCGCTTGGAATACAGGTGAGTAATCCTTCAATTGGACGGTTTATGTGTTGACAGATTGTCCAGTCTCAACACCGTCTAACGGAGAAGCCCGGCCCTTGTGCCGGGCTTTTTTTGTGCCACACCATTTCCGCTGCGCG
>JBELBZ010000065.1:0-6688 GCA_042095055.1 Crocinitomicaceae bacterium
TTTCAATGCGGAATCGTGAGCCTACCAATGAGCCTACATTGGCTTTCATGGGGTTTGATTCAATTTCGGGATTTTTCGTGGTTCTGCCCTTTATTACTTGCCAACACTGACTAAACAGATGGGACACCCCTTGAATTTCAAGGCCCAGAGAAACCGATGTACGCAGTCCCGACGGGATCACCACCACACTGCCACAAGCGCAGCCATGCCTGGCACCCCAGCTTCCCCGCAATTTCCTGAGCCTACCTGCGGCGGGCTTACTTGTGTCTAGTTAGCCCTCGTTTTCTGTTGTGGCTCCAAGTTCCCGCAGACACGAGACACACCGTGGGCTCACTCATGCCCGCAATGGAGCCATTTGCACCTCATATCCGCCCTGAAGTCCATCCCCGAACGCTCACAAATCGAGTGCATCGAGATTCTCGCTATCTTAGAGTTGTGCGTTGCATGAACAACATCCAGTGGTGGTGGCCTCCTCGATAGGGAGGTGTTCTTGTGTACCTAAGATTTTCATTCATCACACACAGTCCGCCCCCTCTCACCGAGGGGGTTTTTTGTTTCCATGACCTATACACTCCATCACCATCGCCAGCTGTGCGACTCCCTCACTCCCGTGCAGGCCTACCTCCTGCTACGGGACGAAGGGGCCGCGTCCACGCTGTTTGAAAGCACCGACTACCATAGCCGGGAGGATGCCCACAGTGTTGTGGCCATCCGGCCCCTCGAAACCCTGTCTTTGTCCCGGTCCGACATGATGGACGTGGACTACGCGGAAGCCATCCAGTCCTTTCTGAAGGGCATCGAATGCGAAGGGGCCTCCACCCACAGTTCCTTCCTCGGGGTCTACGGAACCACCGACTTCGAAGCGGTCCGGGCCATGGATGCCGACAGCCGTCCGCATCCAGGCGGAAACCCCGATGACGTGCTGGTCCACTATTCCCTCTACCGGTTTGTGATGATGTTCGACCACTTCAAGCAGGTTCTGGACTTCTGGGAGTTTTGTCCGCAGGGCGAAGACTCCCAATTGCCCTACCTGCTGAAGCGCCTGGCCTCCCCGGCACCCGCGCCGGCTCGCTTCATGAAGTCCGGCGCCGTGGAATCGACCCTGACCCAGAGTGAATTCGAGGACATGGTGCGGGCGGGCATCCGCCAATGCCGGGAAGGCGAGGTGTTTCAAGTGGTCTATTCCCGGCACTTCCAACAAGGCTTCACCGGGGATGACTTTCAAGTCTACCGCGCACTCCGGAGCATCAACCCCAGCCCCTTCCTATACTACCTCGACGATGGGGACCGTCGGCTCTTCGGCTCCAGCCCAGAGGCCCAATTGCTCGTCCGGGATGGTGTGGCCGAGGTCCACCCCATTGCGGGGACGGTCAAGCGGACCGAGAACGCCGAGGAAAACGACATCGCCATCGCCGAACTCCGGGGCAGCGAGAAGGAAAATGCCGAGCACACCATGCTTCTGGATCTCGCACGCAATGATTTGAACCGGAGCGGACATCCCAGCCGCGTGAGCCGCTTCAAGGAAGTCCAGCTCTTCAGCCATGTCATCCACCTGGTGAGCCATGTCCAGGCCCGACTTCGGAACGGCGTGCATGCCGCGCGGGTGTTCGCGGACACCTTTCCTGCCGGGACCCTCAGCGGGGCGCCCAAGCTGCGCGCCATCGAGCTGATTGCCGAACACGAACCGCACTCTCGAGGCCTGTACGGCGGCGCTGTGGGGTGCTATGGCCTCAATGGCGATTGCATCCACGCCATCGTCATCCGCTCGTTTGTCTCCCGGGGCGGCTCCCTTCACTACCAAGCCGGTGCGGGCGTCGTCATGGACAGCATCCCGGAAGCCGAGGCCGAAGAAGTGGAACGGAAGCTCCACGCCTTGGCCAAGGCCATGGACCTCGCAGAAACCCTTTGACTCCTCGATCATGAATACGGAACATGCGGTGCTCATCATCGACAACTTCGATTCCTTCACCCACAACCTCGCGGCTCTGGTGGAAGAGGCCAGCCCCTCTCCCTGCCGGGTCATGCGTGCGGCTGAGGGCCGTCGCCACATCGAGGAACCCTGGCAAGCCGTGATCTTCGGTCCCGGGCCCTCCGTTCCGGATGCCCATCCGGACCTTCTGGCCTGCCTTCGGGCCCTGCCCACCACAACCCCTGCCCTCGGCGTCTGTCTGGGAATGCAAGCGTTCGCCGAGGTCCACGGAGGCCGGCTGGGCCTGCTGGACACCCCTCGGCACGGCAAACTGCGCGAGATGACCGCGGTGCGCCCTTCCCGGACGTTTGAATGGCCAGAATGTCCCTTTCCTGTGGGGAGCTACCACAGCTGGGTCGTCCAGCGGGTGCCGCCCGGGTGGAACCCCATTGCCACCGATACCGAAGACCTCGTCATGGCCATGGAACACAGCGAGCACCCCTGGGCCGGCGTTCAATTCCATCCAGAGAGCGTCATGACCCCGACGGGTCTGGACCTGATGAAGCACTTCTTGAACACCGCACATCATGGGTGATTTGAATCGACTGCACGACATGCGGAGCCTCGATCGGTCGGAGGCGTATGGCATCATGAACGACATGATTTCGGGCGCCCTGTCCGAAGTCCACCTGTCGGCCACGTTGGCCTCGCTCAACCATCGGGAACTCCAACTCGACGAGATCCTCGGTTTTCGGGACGCCATGCTCGAACACTGCGCCCGCATCAACCTCGGTGGGGCCGCCTGCATGGACTTCTGCGGCACCGGTGGAGATGGCAAGGACACCTTCAACATCAGCACGACCACGGCCATTCTACTCGGTGCCATGGGGATTCCGGTGGTCAAGCACGGCAACTATGGAGTCAGCAGCAGCTGTGGATCCAGCAATGTCCTGGAGACCATCGGCTATCGCTTTCCGACCACGCCCGAAGAGGTCGTGGCCCGCTTCGAACGCCATGGCACCGTCTTCCTTCACGCCCCATTCTTCCACCCGGCCATGCGCAACGTCGGCCCGGTGCGCAAGGCCCTCGGGGTTCGGACCCTTTTCAACATCATGGGGCCCCTGAGCAATCCCGCCCGGCCCTCTCACCAGCTGACCGGGACCTTTGATCTCCGGACCCAACGGCTGTATGCCTGGAGCCTCGAACAGATCGGGGTGGAGGCCGCCGTCGTGCACAGCCTGGACGGTTACGACGAAATTTCCCTGACCTCCGACGTGAGGGTGTTCTCCACGCGGAACCACTTCCACCTGCTGTCTTGCGGTGATTTCGGCGCCCAAGGCGTCCAGCCCAGCGACATCCGAGGGGCGGACAGCCTGGAAGGCAACGGCGCCCTGCTGCAGGACATCCTCGGTGGCCGCGGCACCGCTGCCCAACGCCGGGTGGTCGCCGCCAATGCCGCCTTGGCGCTGGTGGTGTGGAATCCGGACCACACCCTCAGAGCCGCCTACCAACAGGCCCTCGACATGCTCGACTCCGGCCGTGCCGCCCTTCACCTTCAGACCCTTCTCACACCATGAATGCCATTCTCAACGCCATCACAGATGGTCTTCGTCGCGAACTCCCCGAAAAGGAGCAGCGCATCCCCCTTCCTCAGCTCAGGACGTCGCCCCACTACGACGTGCCGTGCTTGTCCCTGGTCGACTACCTCCAGCGCGAGGGAAAGAACGGCATCATCGCCGAATTCAAGCGGGCCTCTCCCTCTCAGGGAAAGTATCGGCTCGATGCTGGACTTCCCGAAACGACCCGCGGGTACATGCAGGCCGGGTGCAGCGGCTTGAGCATCCTGACCGAGCCGCATCACTTCAACGGCTCCCTCGACGATTTGAGGCTCGCCCGAAGCCTGCACCTGTGCCCCATCCTCCGCAAGGACTTCATGCTGAGCCCCTATCAAATCCACGAGGCCCGCGCGGCTGGAGCCGATGTGGTGCTGCTCATCGCCGCCCTGCTGGATGCCGATTCGGTTCGGGACATGGTCGCCGTCGCCCACGATTTGGGCATGCAGGTGCTGTTCGAATGCCACGACGAGCGAGACCTCGACCTCTGGATTCCCGAAGTGGACCTGATCGGGGTCAATGCCCGCAACCTGAGCACCCTCGAAATGGACCACAACCGGTTCGAACGGATGGCACCGCGCCTGCCCCGAGAGTCCGTCTGGGTCGCCGAAAGCGGCCTGCGTGGCGCCGAGGACATTGCGGCAGCGCGGACCCTGGGTTACTCCGGATTCCTCATCGGCGACGCCTTCCTGCGCTCCAGTTTGCCCCACGTCGCCTGCGCCACCATCGCGCGGGACCTGGACGCCCTTTCCTCTTCCTCATGACCTCCCTGCGCATCAAAGTTTGTGGCATGACGGACGTCGGCAACCTGCTGGACGTGCTGGACCTCGGTGTGGAGGCCATCGGGGTCATCTCCTGTCCCAGCTCACCCCGAAACGTGGAGGTGGACGGCGTCCGGACCTTGTTGGATGCCGCCCAATCGGCTGCGCCCCATGCCGAGCGCCATTGGGTGGTCCGGGATGTCTCGGTGAGGACCCTCGATGCGGCGCTCGCCTCCGGACTGAACTGCACCCACGTCCAGCTGCACGGCCCCTATTCGGAGGACGCTGCGAAGACGGTGACCGGCCATCAGCGCCATGCCGTCCAGGTGCACCCTGTCGACAGCCCCCATTGTCCCCCCTTGCTTCCGGGTTGTCAGCGGCTTCTCCTAGACACCCCCAGCCCGGCCGGCGGGGGCACGGGTGAAGCGTTTGACTGGACCCTGCTTCAGGATTGGACCGCGCCCTCCGTGGAGGTGGTGCTGGCCGGCGGACTGACGCCCGACCATGCCCCGGACGGCCTCTCCGGCCTGCCCAGCTGGATTGGCTGGCTTGACCTCAACAGCGGGGTGGAATCTCGCCCCGGCATCAAGGACCCTCACAAGGTCCGCGCCTTCATCGACTCGCTTTCATCATGACCCTACACCCCCTCATCCAGAACGGCTACTACGGCCAATTCGGCGGCCAGTTCATCCCCGAGATGCTGCGGCGCAACTTCGTCGACCTCGAACAGGCCTTTGAGGAGGCCTGGCAGGACCCGACGTTCCAATCCCAATACCGGGCCCTGCTGCGCGACTTCGTCGGCCGCCCCACGCCCTTGCAGCGGGCCGACCGGTGGAGCGAACGCTGTGGCGTGCAGGTGCTGTTCAAACGGGAGGACCTCGCCCACACCGGTGCCCACAAAATCAACAACGCCATCGGCCAGGTTCTGCTGGCCAGGCGCATGGGCAAACGCCACATCATCGCCGAGACGGGCGCGGGCCAACACGGCGTGGCCACCGCCACCGCCTGCGCATGGGCGGGCATGCCTTGTACGGTCTTCATGGGGGCTGAGGACATGGAACGGCAAAAACCCAATGTGGACCGGATGCGCCTGCTGGGCGCCGAGATCCGCGCGGCCCGAACCGGATCGCAGACCCTTAAGGACGCCACCAATGAGGCCATGCGCTACTGGATTGCCCACCCCCAAGACACCCACTACGTCATCGGCTCAGCCGTAGGCCCCCACCCCTACCCGATGATGGTCGCTGAATTTCACGGCATCATCGGGGAAGAGACCCGCACCGCCTGTCGGGAAGCGAACCTGACTCCCACCCACCTTGTGGCCTGCCTGGGCGGCGGATCCAATGCCCTCGGCCTGTTCCTTCCCTACCTCGAAGAGGAGGTGGAATTGGTCGGCATCGAAGCCGGGGGTCAGGGTGTGGACAGCGGACGGACAGCGGCGACCTTGGAGAAAGGCAGTCCGGGCATCCTGCACGGGGCCAAAACCATGATTCTCCAGGATTCCGAAGGGCAAATCGAAGAGGCCCACAGCATCAGCGCCGGCCTGGACTATCCCGGAATCGGTCCGCTGCATGCCCACCTCGCCTCTACGGGGCGCTTGCGCACCTCCGCCGTCAACGACGAAGACGCCTTGAAGGCCGGCCTGCTGTGTACGCGCACGGAAGGCATCCTCCCGGCCCTGGAAACTGCCCATGCGCTGGCCTGGACGCTCCGCGCCGACTGGACCGGCGATGAAGTGGTCATCCTCAACCTGAGCGGTCGAGGAGACAAGGACCTGATGAGCTACACCCACACCTCCCCTTCCCATGATTGACGTCCAACCGTTCCGGGCCTCCGACAACGGGGTCCACTTGTCGATTTTCTTGACGGCGGGGTATCCCGACCTCGAGACCTGCGGGGCCGTCCTTGACATCCTGGCCACCCACCCTGCCGTGGCCTTTGTCGAACTGGGCATGCCGTTCAGTGATCCCCTTGCCGACGGCCCGACGATTCAGCGGGCTTCGGAAGTGGCCCTCGCCCAAGGGACGACGCTCGATGATGTCTTCGCATTGGCCAGCCGCTTCCGCTCCGCCTGCGCCAAACCGCTCATGCTCATGGGGTATTGCAACCCGGTGTATCGGCGGGGCGTGGAGACCTTTGCTGCAGAGGCCCAATCCGCCGGCGCGACGGGGTTGATTTTGCCCGATCTGCCCTATGAATCGCACCACCGCGATTTCAAGCCTTGCCTCGAATCTGCCGGACTCTCCATGGCCTTTCTCGTCAGCCCGACGAGCACGGCGGCTTCGGTGTCGGAAGCCTTTGACACCAGCTCAGCCTTTGTCTACGGCGTCGCCAATGTCGGATTGACCGGGGATGCCCAGTCCATGGACCGCAACGCCTTCTTTTCCGAGCTGCAGCGCCACCGG
>JBELBZ010000066.1:0-6550 GCA_042095055.1 Crocinitomicaceae bacterium
CTTCACTTGGCCAGTTGGCACCCCAATCAGGTGCATGCTCAATTGGGGAATTTTGTCCGAAGACACATTGAAGCCGTCCCACCAGAGGTAGAAGGAATGGTCTTGCACGTTTGGCCGGCAGGAAGTGATGTTGCTGGTCAGGTAAACCGGGAAGTTGGGCAAGGAGACAGGGCGGGATTGCAGACCCGGATCGCGTATGTCAAAGACAGCGTGCCACGGCGATGGCGAACAGAACGTGCCTACATGAGGCTGGTTCAAGGGCTCCATGCGGAGGGTTTTGTACCGGACCTCATTCACTTGCACGTTGCGGCAGAGGCTGCAAGGCCAGCAATAAGGGCATCTCAGCTGTGGAAGGTGCCGCTGGTGGTCTCCGAAAACTGGACCGCTTACCACCCTGAGCATGGCCGTTCATTTCGGCCCAAGGAGGAGCGGGCAGTCCGGAAAGCTCTGTCTGTAGCTTCATTGCACCTGCCTGTTTCTCAACACCTTGGGAGGGCCATGGGACGCTATGCGTCGGGAGTGAAGGCCAGGGTGATTCCCAACGTTGTGGACCGTCGCTTTGGTTTGCCGGTTCACCCGCGTTCAGTGGATGGTCCGTTGAGGTTGCTGCATGTGAGTTCGATGGTGGATGCTCACAAGGACATCCGCGGAATGCTCAGGGCCGTGGCAGAAGCGGTGCACCATGGCGCTGACTTGGTTATGGATTGTTTTGGTGGAGCAGGGGACGGCGGTCAAGAACTTGAGGGTTACCGCCATTTGGTGCAGACACTGAACTTGGACGGGAGGGTGCGATTTATGGGGCCTGCGGGTGTGGACGAAGTGGTGGGGGCGATGCATGCAGCGGACGCCTTTGTGCTTTTCAGTCGCTATGAGAACCTGCCTTGCGTTTTACTCGAAGCTTGGATGACGGGATTGCCTGCTGTGGCCACAAATGTGGGCGGGGTGGGGGAGCACATGGAGGGCCGTGAGGCGTTGGGCGCGTTGTTGGATGCCGGAGATGAGCGGGCCCTGACAGAAGTGCTGGTTCAATGGGGAAAGCGCAAGCGGGATGGGGTGTTGCCCCAAAGCGTCAAGATCGCCGATTACGCCCATGCTCGTTTTTCAAACGAAGCTGTCGGCCAAGCTTTTCTCGAAGCTTACCGTTCTGTATTGTCTTGACCTTTCGGCAGGGCGAGGCCGTTCACAAACTCGGCCAGTACACGCAAGCTGTCTGCAGTCTCAGCACCACTAAATGGTGCGCGGGCCAAATCTCGAGTGTCAATCAGTTGGTTGTAAGCGTTGAGCATGGGTCCTGAAGTCGGGAGGTAAGACCAGTGCCACCGTTCCAGTTCATACCCGGTGCGCCCGGTGGACTTGTCGTCGTAGACCTGGTGGAATCCAAACTCTCCTGCGTGTGCCGTCAGCCATGCATAGATCTGTGCCCCTTCACCTGAGGCAAACCAGCTGTTCTCGAAGCTGTTGAGGTCAATGTCGGTGCCCCAATGGTGGCGCGAAGCGCCGGGCATGGCGCTGTAGGTGAGGATGTCCCTGGCCTTGTCGAAGTCTCGCCAGCCCATGTATTGAGGGCGGTTCCATTTGCGCTCCCAGATGCCCCGCTGGTATTCGAAATTGCGCGTGGCACTGCGGATGATCAATTCAATGCCCGCTTGATCGGCTGCGGATTTCATGCGGCTGTAGGCCTCCAGCACTTCGCGGCGGAGGTAGATGCCGTCTTTGTCGGTCCACGCATCGGGAATCCGCTCAAATCCAGCGTGCTCAGCGGGATTGAATTGTCCAAGCAATTCATCGCGGGTGAACACACCGAGCGAGTCGGATGCGGAGGGCGACAGCAGGGAGGCGGGATGCTGATCGGCTGAAACAGGGAGGGCCGATTGGACCTGTGGTTCACTGCAAGTGCAGAAAGCGCCCAAAGCAAGCACTCCCAACGCCCACCTCCAAGAGGGCTTCAATGGAGGCCTTTTTGTGCGAGCCAGCGTTCAGCGTCCAACGCGGCCATGCATCCTGTGCCTGCAGCGGTAATGGCCTGTCGGTAGGTTTTGTCACAGGCGTCTCCACTCCAGAATACGCCTTCCACATTGGTGTAAGCGGTTCCGGGATTCGCTGCGATGATGTACCCTTCTCCGTCGAGGTTGACCTGTCCGGCAAAAATGTCGGTGTTGGGCTTGTGGCCAATGGCCAGGAAGAATCCGGTCACATCGATTGTGCTTTCCTCTTTGGAGACATTGTTGATCACCTTCACACCTTCCACCTGT
Source organism: Crocinitomicaceae bacterium (assembly GCA_042095055.1). Lineage (GTDB taxonomy): Bacteria > Bacteroidota > Bacteroidia > Flavobacteriales_D > Sanyastnellaceae > UBA8752. The sequence continues at coordinate 2,253 of JBELBZ010000066.1, forward strand.
TCAGCGCCCAAGATGTCAACCGTCTCTGTATTGAAATGGATTTCGATGTTGTCCATGCCCATCACGCGGTGCTGCATCGCCTTAGACGCGCGCATTTCATCGCGGCGCACGAGCATGTGAACCTTGGTGCACAACTTGGCGAGGTAGCTGGCTTCTTCGCACGCACTGTCTCCTGCACCGACAACGGCCACTTCTTGGCCGCGGTAGAAGAATCCGTCACACACGGCGCAAGCCGACACTCCTCCACCGTTGAGGCGCAGGCGTGTCTCGCTTTCAAGGCCGAGCCACTTGGCGGAGGCTCCCGTGGAGATGATCACGCAGTCCGCACTCAACACGTGCTTTCCCTCTTCGATTTCGACAACCTTCTTGTCGCCGCTGAAGTCCACTTTGGTCACCCAACCGTTCCGCACATCGGTGTCAAACCGTTTGGCTTGGTTTTCGAGGTCCACCATCATGGCCGTGCCATTGATGCCCTCGGCATAGCCGGGGAAATTGTCGACGTCTGTCGTTTCGGTGAGTTGGCCACCGGGCTGCATTCCCTGATAGAGAACGGGCTTCATGTCCGCGCGTGCGGCATAGATGGCGGCGGTATATCCTGCGGGTCCTGATCCAATGATCAGGCACTTTACGTGTTCCTTGGCTTCCATTGCACTGCGAATTTACTGTCCGGAACGCGGGTCTGAGCCGCTCTGCTGGACCTTTTCGTCCAACTCGAGCATCTTGTCCCACAGGTTGTCCTCTGGCGGAGGGGCTGTGATGCGCACCACTTCCCGTCGTGTGGGGTGGACAAATTGAATTTGTCTGGCGTGCAAATGGATGGAGGCGTTGTCGTTTGTCCGCCGTGCTCCGTATTTGATGTCCCCTTTAATGGGGCAACCCAAGGAAGACAGGGTTACCCGGATTTGATGGTGGCGCCCTGTTTTTGGGTGGACCTCCAGGAAGTTGTAATGGTCACCTTTCCCGAGGAGGTAATACTTGAGTTCGGATTCCTTGCGGCCATCTCCGGGACGGTCGTGGGCGTAGCTCTTGTTGCGCTCTTGGTTCTTCTTGAGCCAATTGATCACATGCCCTTCCTCTTCTGGAGGTGTCCCTTTGACCACCGCCCAATAGGTCTTGGCGACTTCGCGGTGTTTGAACGCCTTCATCATGCGGCTGAGGCACTTTGAGGTTTTGGCGTACAGGATCACACCGCTGACAGGGCGGTCGATTCTGTGGATGGTACCAAGCCAAGCCTCGCCTGGCTTTTTGTATTTGATGCGCAGGTATTCGCGGATGACGTTGTCGAGGGTCCTGTCGTTGGTGATGTCTCCTTGGACGATGTCGCTGGACCGCTTGTTGACTGCAATGAGGTGGTTGTCCTCAAACAGTATTTCCAAAGTCTCTGGGGTGCTCATCACGATGGGCACCTTGGGCTTGTGGGCGAAGGTTTTGCCCTCTGCCATCAGTACTGCTCGTTTTCGTTGGGAAAGTCCTTGGCCCGCACGTCTGAAACATATTGCCCGATGGCGTCGTGCATCTGCTGTCCCATGTCCAAGTACCGGCGCAAGAAGCGGGGCGAGAAGTCTTGGGTGACGCCCAGCATGTCAGGCAACACCAGCACTTGGCCATCGCAACCGGCTCCGGCTCCAATGCCTATGGTGGGCACATGAAGGCTTTCGCTCACAGCTGTGGCCAATGCAGCGGGGACCTTTTCGAGCACGAGGCTAAAGCAGCCGATCTCTTCGAGGAGCTTGGCGTTGGCCTTGAGCTCGTTGGCTTCCTCTTCTTCTTTGGCCCGCACGGTGTAGGTGCCAAACTTGTATATGCTCTGTGGGGTAAGCCCCAGGTGGCCCATCACCGGAATGCCGGCCGTGAGGATGCGTTCGATGCTTTCGCGGACTTCGGCACCGCCTTCGAGCTTCACCGCATGGGCTCCGCTTTCCTTCATGATGCGGATGGCGCTGTTGAGCGCTTCCTTGGAGTTTCCTTGGTATGTGCCGAAGGGCAGATCCACCACTACGAGGGCTTTCTTGGCCGCCCGCACCACACCAGCGGCGTGGTAAATCATTTGGTCGAGCGTAATGGGCAGGGTGGTCTCGTGACCGGCCATCACGTTGGAGGCGCTGTCGCCCACGAGGATCACATCGACCCCTGCACCATCGACGATGCGGGCCATCGAATAATCGTAGGCGGTGAGCATGGCGATTTTCTCACCGTTGTGCTTCATTTCCTGCAGCACCTGTGTGGTGATGCGCTTGGCGGAGGCGTGTACAGACATGGTCTTGCAAGTTAAGTCCCGCCACCACGGAAATGGCGGAAGGTGAGGTTCAATCGGGGCGCATCGATTCGCGCCCGCCGAGGGAGGGCATGTTCGTGGTCCAATTGCAGGTGCTCCATGGACAGGAGATCGCCATGGCCCAAGGGCACGGTCCAAGTTTCTCGGGTGGTGCGATGTCTGATTTTGAAGTCGCGTTGGGCACCCAGACTCACTGAGGCAATGATGGTGGGGTCGATTTCCCGTTCATTGTCCCGGTGCCAACCCATGGCGTCCTGTCCATTGCGGTAGAGGTTGCACAATATGGCGTCGAACTCCCGGCACTTTAAGGTTCTGGAAATAAAGATATTGAGGCCCTGAAGGTCAACTGGGATCTGGGTCGAAGGCCAGGCAATGGAACTGTAGGTATAGGCAGGGCCAAACCAAGCTGTGAGCCTGGGTTCGTCGTAGGTCTTTCCATAGACCGTGATTTGATTTTGCTGCCAAGGGATGCTGTTGGTCCAATCTTCCAGAGATTCAGACTGTAACAGCCCCGGCCAATGCCGACATCGGGCCACATGCCCACTTTCCAAGGGGGCTTCGATTGGGGTTAGGCTGTCCACGTGAGCGCGATGTAGGCCACATAGGCCAGCACAAACAATCCGCCTTGCCAACGTCCCATTCTCGGAACCTTCAGGCCTCCAAGCAGCGCCAGGGGAATCAAGGCACCTGCGGTGCCCAACATCCACCAAATGTCCCAGCTCAGGACCGACGCTTCTATGGGGAGTGGGGTGATGGTGGCCGTGGTGCCCAGCACCAAAAGCAGGTTAAAGAGGTTGGACCCGACCACATTGCCAATGGCCAGGTCAGACTGGCCGCGCATGGCGGCGATGCCTGATGCCACAAGTTCGGGGACGCTGGTGCCAAAGGCGACAATGGTCAGCCCAACAACGCGGTTGCTTACCCCAAAGTCCAAGGCCATCCTTCTGGCTCCATCCACAAACCCTTCCGAGCCCAAATAAAGTCCGGCCATGCCCAGGATCAACACGCCAACCAGAGCCAGGGGAGACCACGTGGCCCATTGGCTCGCCTCGGTCAATTCCCCATCGTCTTCGTCCTGTTTTTCTTGCCTTTGAGAGCGCCAGTAGAGGTTGCCCAGAAAAGCGGCCATCAAGACCAAGCCCGCGATGCCTTCGTTCCGGGAAATCTCCAGGTCGGCTGCTGCGGCAACAAAAAGCAGGCTCATTCCCACCATGAGGGGGATGTCAAGACGCATGGCCATGCGGTCTACCACCACTGGGCTCACCAGCGCCGTGAGTCCCAGAATCAAGGCGAGGTTGGCCACATTGGAGCCGATCACATTGCCCACCGACAATCCGGGATTGCCATCCAAGGCTGCCTGAACAGAAGCAAACAGCTCAGGGGCCGATGTTCCCATGCTGACCACGGTAAGCCCAATGATCAGGGGCGGAATGTTGGCCTTTAAGGCCAGGGCGGCTGCCCCGCGGACCAAGAGTTCGCCTCCTCCAACCAAGAGCGCCAGCCCCATGAGCAGTGCCAGGACAGCAGGAATGTGGGCCAACGCGTCCATTTACTGGGCTTGTTCTTGAGGGTTTGTGTCCGCCCCGGCGTCATCGCCCGGCTCCGTTGCGCTGGTGGGCGCTTTTTTGTTGGTGGCTTTTGGTGGCGCGCCATCCGAAGGAACGCCGGTGCTGGAACGCGGCGTTCCTGTTGGGGCGTTCATGGCTTCTTCGAAGCCCTTGGTGGCTGCATTGACAGGGTCTCGGAAAGCGGCAGCACCTTTCCGGATGTCGTCGGTTCCACTCAGGATTTCGCGTTGGATGTCCTGCTGGGCGTCGCGCACCTGGCGCATGAACTTCCCCATAGACTGCGCGACGGAAGGCAGGCCCTTGGTGCCAAACAGCAGCAGGTAAATGAGGAGGATGAATACGATTTCTGTCGTGCCCATTGCGCTTCAAAGGTAGCCGTGTCGAAACGGACTTACGGCGGCTGGGGGATGGACCCTGAAAGGCAGCAAAAAGCCCCGCTCGGTGGCGGGGCTTTT
>JBELBZ010000067.1:0-6503 GCA_042095055.1 Crocinitomicaceae bacterium
CACCCAGATTTTCGGTGACGTGACCGCGGCCATGCAGGCCCTGAATGACATGTGACCCCCAATTTTGAGGCAAGAAAAAGGCGGGCTCGTGCCCGCCTTTTTTATTCTATGATTTGGCAATCAGAAACGCGTACCGAAGCCGATACCGACGTTCATAAAATCGGTACTGCCGTCTGGCAAACCGAAGTTGTATTGGAGGTTGGGTGTCAAGAAAAGGACGTCCTTGAAGTCGATGTAGTATCCCACACCTACGCCGAGGTCCATGTCACCCGTTACGTCAGAGGCTTGAAGTCCAAACCAAGTATCGCCCATGAAGTAGGCGGCACCGAGGTTCATGTTCAATGCGTCTGTTGGTCCACTCATGGAGCCTTGGATCACAATGTCGTCGGCAACAGCATAACCAACGGTTGGTGCGATGGCCACGCCCGTGGAGAAAATGTTGAGCAGGGTGGTGGCATCACCAGTACCGAGGTACCAAGAGCCCTGAGGCTGTGAAGCGTCCTGCGCATAGGAAGAAGCAACGAGTCCCGTTGCGAGAAAGAGGGTCAATATTCTTTTCATGGATTGAAATGATTGACTGCAATGTCTTTAGGACACGGGGTTCATTTTATTGACCTACATAATGTTACTGACATAAAGAGTGTTGAATGGACACTATATATCAGTAAATGCTGGGCTTCGCGAAGGGTAGGAAAATTCTTACCGGCTTGTTTTGGGGCCGTTTTGACGCGAAATCAAGCCCCATCCGCCGATGGTCCACAGCAATACCAAGACCCAGAAAGCGATGAAGTAGGGATCGTTGGCATCCGTATCATGAAAATCCAACAGGGTAAAGAAAATGGCCTCCATGACCATTTCTCCCCAAAAGAGGAAGTGGAATCCCATGGTCCAATGGATGAGGTGGTCGGTCCGAGTGCTGTTGTGTCGGATGGAGCGGAAGGAGACCATGTACCCGACACATGAAAGCAACAAAAGGGGGTACATCATACCTCCAGGTGCTTCAGGCTGCATGAGTTCGTGTGGAACCATGAAGATGACGGACGCGGAGAAGTTCCAGAGCATGTACACGAGGATCCAGCGCATCATTGCCATGCCGCAACGTAAGCCGTCAAAAGGCAAATAAAAAAGGCCGGCGTAAAGCCGGCCTTTTTCGGTATCGTAATCCCACAAAGTGGGCAGTGTATGCGGTATTCGCAGGGACTTAACAGGCCTTAGAGGACCTGAACGTTGACAGCATTAAGGCCCTTGGGACCTTCTTTGATTTCGAAGCTGACTGCTGAGCCATCGGCGATATCGCCTGTGACTGCTTTGATGTGAACGAAGACATCCTTGGACCCGTCCTCGGGAGTGATGAAGCCGTAGCCCTTGTCGTCGTTGAAGAATTTAACTGTGCCCTGCATGGGAAAAACTTATAAAATGAGCCGCGAAGCTAGGTGTAGAAGTGATTCGTTCAACATTTAATCCCATAAATCACAGATAACATCTTAGAATGGGGTCTTGGTTGACTTGTTTTGGCGGCCCTGATGGAATTAAATTCCCTGTTATGATGAAGGCCCAAAGCCCCGGACGGCATGGTTGGTTGGTGTTGCTGATGGCGTTTGCTGTGATAGGGCAACCATTGGCCCAAATTCAAATCGCAGAAGTCGATGCCGTTGGTGACCTGACAGACGGGTTGGGCCGAGGAGAGGATTGGATCGAGTTGGTCAATGTTGGCGAAGACACTCAGGCATTGGGCAGTCTTCGGTTGTCAGATGACCCTCAAGATTGGAGCCAATGGAGCCTGCCCAATGTCAATCTTGCTCCCCAAGAGAGGTTGGTGGTGTGGTGTTCTGGAAGGGATGTCCGTGCCGTGGACCATTGGGAGTGTCCAGCAGACGACGAAGACCTCTGGCGTTATTGGGTGCCTAATCTGGCGCTAGACTCCGATTGGCGGACGCTTAATTTTGACGATTCTGCGTGGCAGACAGGTCCTGGAAGCATTGGTTACGGCGATGGGGACGACGCCACCGTCATCAATGGCGGTGTCGTCTTTATGCGCAGGTCCTTTAATGTCGTCAACCTTGAGGAGCTGGTGCATGGCCATTTGGCGATGGATTACGACGATGGTTATGTCGCGTTCCTCAACGGGCGCGAGTTGTCGCGTTCTGCGACCATGAATGACGTGTCGGTGGCGCACAATGCATCTTCTAATGGACTGCATGAAGCGGTGTTGTACTCCGGGGGTATTCCCGAGTCCATCCCCTTCGATCCCCGCGAATGGTTGGTCGAGGGCACCAACGTTCTGGCGGTTCAGGTTCACAACGAGAACGCCAATTCGTCGGACCTCACTGCCCGCCCATTTCTGGCATTGGCTCGGTCTGCGCCAACACCGGTTCCCTTTGGTATCCTTCCCGATTGGTGGGAACCTGCTGCCCCAGAATACCACACCAATTTCAAGCTCAAGCCCGGAGAACCTGTGATTTTGTCCAACGCCTCCGGAAGCCTGCTTGACCTCGCGAGCTTGCCCACAGAGTTGAGGGCTGGTGTGACGATGGGCAGGGCAGAGGGGGCTTCTGATTGGTGCTTTTTCACTTCACCATCCCCGGGCAGCGCCAACCTTTCCAGCTGTCTTTCACATGTGGCACCTACGCCCGTGGTCGAACCGGCATCCGGGTGGTACGCAGCATCTACGGTGACGGCAAGCCCTGGACAACCTTCTGGGCCTCCAGGGCAGACTTTGCCTCCTGTGACCTTGCGCTTCACGGTGGACGGTTCCGAGCCCACCCCTTCCTCCAGTGTGTTTACAGGCTTTTGGAATCCAGCGGAGACCTCTGTTCTGAGCATCAAGGCTTTTGGAGAAGGGATGGTACCCAGCGAAACGGTGGACCGCATTTACTTCCTCGATGAACCTTCCACCGGCTTGGAAAAGGTGAGCATATATACCCACCCCGATCACCTCTGGGATTGGAACACCGGCATCTATGTCTCTGGCCCCAATGCTGGACAAGACTATCCCTTCTTTGGGTCCAACTTCTGGCAGCCCTGGTCTCGTGAGAGCCGATTGACCTGGTTCGATGGCACAGGAAGTCCAGTAGCCGAGGCGCGACTGGACCTCGAGATTCATGGGGGGTGGTCACGTGCTGAAGCACAGCGGTCCTTCAGGCTGGACTTCAAAAAGCGCTACACAGGGCCGTTGGAACACACTGTTTTTGCCTCTAAGCCTTCGATCGAAAAATTCGGAAATCTGAACCTCCGCAACGGAGGGCAAGCCTCTTGGGAAAACAAATTCCAGGATGCCTTTTACGGTGAGTTGGCGCTGGAAACCCATGTTGTGGCCTCGGGATGGCGGCCTGTAGAGGTGTACCTCAATGGGGAGTATTGGGGCGTATATGGGGCCAGAGAAAAGACAGACGAGCAGTTTGTTGAAGACAACTTCGGTTGGGATGACAATGCAGTGGACCTTGTCAGTGCATTCGCCTCGCTCAGTGGAGGTCCCAGTGCTTTTGAGGCGACGGTCGACCCATTGTTGGAGCTTCCAGACGGATCGGGGTCTTTCCATGATGCGTTTGAGCAGAATTTTGATGTGGCCTCTTACATCGACTACCACATCTTCGAAATCCATGGCCAAAATGTCGATTGGATTGCAGCACCTTGGGGCCAGAACAATGTCAAGTTTTTCCGAGCCAATACAGGGGATGGCTTGTGGCGTCCGATGCTCTATGATACGGACGCTTGCTTTGGAGCTTGGGGCACCAGTCCTTACGAGAACTACCTGAATTTGACGCTCAATCCACCTTACCAGTCCCGCTTTACCGACCTCTTCAAAAAGGTGATGGCGGATGGCGACTACCAATGTCGTTTTGCAACCCGGACCTGTGACCTTTTGGAGACCACCTTTAGCGAAGATGTCTTTGATGCACGCCTGTCCATGACGGCAGCCAACATGGCGCCGGCCATGGTGCACCACATCGAAATGTGGGACTCGCCGGCTTCGATGTCCTATTGGCAACAGCGCATAGAACACATGCGCAATCACAATGAAATCAGGGCCACTCCTGAGCGCACCCAGGTCCGGAATGAGTTCGGTTACAGTGACCCAGAACTATTGACGGTCAGCTGGTCACCTCCATTCGGCGGCGAGGTTACGGTCAATGAAATGGAGGGCCTAGGTTCAGGTTGGGATGGCGAATACTTCGGTGAGTGCCCGGTTCGCATCGCAGCCATACCGGGCACAGGATTTGGGTTTCTCGGATGGCAAAGCAACTACCACATTGACATGGGGTGGGTCGATGCCAATGAGCCCTTTGTAGAGGTTTCATTGGAAGAGGACGATCAGTTCTTTGCCATTTTCGGCCCTTGTTTGGATGGGGTTGAATTGTCCATTCAATCCACAGGCAGCGGGTTTTTAGCTCTTGTTGCTGGGGGCGGACAGCCACTGGACTTCGCATGGTACCTCGATGGGGTGTTGGTGGGAGAAGACAATGTGTTTGTCCCATCTGCCCCAGGCACTTACATGCTCACGGCCACCGATGGAAGTTGCACGCTGGTGAGCGAAGCGCTCAACTGGCCTTCCGATGGTGATGAGGTAATCCTCAGTGTTGCGGACCCCCTACCCGAAGAGGAGATGCCGAATCTGGGGGTCTCTCCCAACCCGGTGTCTAGTGCCACCGTCGTTACCGGTCAGGGGGTGGGCGATTTGACGGTTTCAGATGCTGCTGGACGCACGGTTTTTTCTGCCCAAAACGTCATGCTCCCCTTTGTGTTGGATGCGGGGCAGTGGTCTCCGGGAGTCTATGCGGTGCGTTTTTTATCTGGCCAAAAACAGCAATTGACAAGGCTGGTGAAGCGCTGAGAGCGTGAGAAGTTGACGGTTCTCATGGTGGCTCATGACTTTCGTCATGGAACATTTGTGGATTCTTCCCACATTGTAAGGGTTAACACCTTGCCATGTCAAATTCTCAGCTTCACTACGACGTCATCATTGCGGGTTCCGGGATTTACGGAACATCAATGGCCAGCATTTTGGCCAAAGAGGGCCTGAAAGTGCTGATCATAGAGCGAGGGAAGCACCCCCGGTTTGCACTGGGAGAAGCGCTCTTGCCCCAAAGTGCCATCTGGCCATTCATCATTGGTGAGCGCTTCGGCATTCCGGAAATCGGGCACCTGAGCCACGCCGACAGGATTGTAGACCACATTACACCGAGCTGCGGTTTAAAACACAGCATCGGCTTTGCGCACCATACCGAAGGACAGCCTTTGTCCAATGACCGCATGCATCAATTGGTGCCGCCACATTTGCCCTTTTACAGCGAGAGTCACCTCTACCGAGAAGAAGTCGATCAGTTCCTGCTCAATGCAGCGATTCAATATGGTGCGGATTATGTCGAGGAAACCCCCATCAATGACGTGAACATCACGGCTGAGGGCGTGGTGGTGTCCAGTCCAACTGCCGACTACAGCAGCGATTACTATGTGGATGCATCAGGCCGTGGGTCGCGGCTGGTTCAGAAAATGGGCTACCGCGATGGGGCTCCAGAGGCCCAGACGCACAGCCGCGCAATTTTTGCTCATGTCGAGGGTCTGCAGCCTTTTGACAACCTCCACGCCTCACCTTCTCAGGGAAGAAAGTGGCACGAAGGCACATTCCACCACATGTTTGAAGGGGGCTGGATGTGGGTCATTCCGTTTGACAATTTCAGCCGTTCTGAATCGCGAAAGGCCAGCGTCGGCTTGATGCTGGACCCCCGGGTTCATCCCGAAGATTCTTCCGTGTCGGCCGAACAAGAGTTCCGCCACTTTATCGCACGGTTTCCCGACATCGAAGCTCATCTAGAAGGCATCGAAGTCACCATGCCATTCACCCGAACAAGCCGCTTGCAGTATGCTTCGCGCCAGTCTGTTGGAGAGCGTCATTTCACCGCGCCATCCACTTTTGGCTTCATCGACCCGTTGTACTCCAACGGGCTGATTCACACGTTCGAAAGCGTGTATTTCGGAGCGCGCCACCTGTTGTCTGCCTTTGGAAAAGCGGACGGCCCCGTGCGAAAAGGAGATTTTTCTACCGCAGCATTTTCCAAGATGGAGGTGTTGCACCGCACCCAGTGGAAGCACTCAGACGGCACCATTTCACGTGCATACGCCGCCATGGGCAAGTTCGAGACATGGAACGCTTGGACGCAGTATTGGCTGGCACAGATCCTGTTTGGCGATCTGTGGTTGCAGCGCGCTTGCTTCCGTTATTTCGAGCAAGGGGATGTGGCTCATTTTGACGCGTTCCTCGATGAGATGAGGCCAGGCGAGCACGCTCCTTTTGCCAAGGACAAAGAAGCGCTGCTTCAAGATTTCGGCGCTTTGCTGGATGTCAGTGACCATAGCATGGTCAACCCTGGTGAAGCGATGTTGAGCCGCTTGGCAGAAGAGCAGTGGTTGCCACGGCATGTATACGACTGGGGAGCCTCGGAAGCCCGCCATGTCGATTTCTCGAGAGAGGAAGTGGTGGGCGCGCTGTTGGGTTGGGGATTCGA
>JBELBZ010000068.1:0-6483 GCA_042095055.1 Crocinitomicaceae bacterium
TTCGCCGCGGCGGTGGCTTCAAAAAAATCAAAGTGGGCCACGCCGGCACCCTCGATCCTCTGGCTACTGGCGTACTGGTGCTGTGCACAGGGCGCATGACCAAGCGGATTGCCGAGCTGAGCGCTGAAGACAAAGCCTACGATGGCCACATCACGTTTGGGGCCAACACAGACAGCCATGACCTGGAAATGCCACTGATCCCCGTGGGGACAACCGAGGGCCTCCAACTGGAATCACTGCGGGAGTTCGCTGTGGATTTTACAGGTGAAATTGACCAGCTCCCTCCGAATTTCAGCGCCAAAAAAGTAGGCGGCCAAAAAGCGTATGTCGCCGCCAGAAAAGGAAAAGAAATCGGTCTCAGCCCTGTCAAGGTGAAGGTTCACCGCTTTGATGTCACAAGTTGGGAGGACCCCACGATGGGCTTTGACATCCTGTGCTCCAAGGGAACGTACATCCGGTCTTTTGCGCGAGACATGGGCAAGGTCACCGGTTGTGGGGCCCACCTTTCTGCGCTGCGACGCACGGCCAGTGGGGCTTTCAAGCTCGATCAATGCTGGTCCATTGAAGATTTTGAGGCCCGAATTTCCACCCTTCCGGCCCCCGTTTCAACGCCGAGTTGACGCTTATATACTTCCTTTCTTCGAGAAGCTTGAACCCCGTCGAGGCTTTGACTAACTTCGCCCGCCCCTGAAAACCCTGCCGACATGAGCGTAGAGCGGATGAAACTCAGCCAATTCAAGTTCGACGTTCCGAAGGAACTCATCGCCCAGTACCCGCTTGACAACCGGGACGAAAGCCGGATGATGGTCGTGAACCGAGAAGCTGGCACCATCGAACACAAGAAGTTCAGCGACCTCATCGATTACTTCGACGAAGGAGATGTCATGGTCATGAACGACACCCGGGTCTTTCCCGCCCGGATGTATGGCAACAAAGAGAAGACCGGCGCTGTCATTGAGGTCTTCCTGTTGCGCGAACTCAACCGAGAGTCCCTGTTGTGGGATGTCTTGGTCGACCCTGCCCGCAAAATCAGGATTGGAAACAAGTTGTATTTCGGCGAAGACGAAGACCTCGTAGCCGAAGTCATCGACAACACCACCAGCCGAGGCCGCACCTTGCGCTTCTTGTTTGATGGCACCCACGAGGAGTTCCGCCAGAAGATTTTCTCGCTCGGTGAGACACCACTCCCCAAGTACATCGACCGCCCTGTTGAGCCCGAAGACGCAGAGCGTTTCCAAACGATCTATGCCCGGGAAGAAGGAGCGGTTGCCGTTCCCACCGCGGGCCTTCACATGAGCAAGCAGCTCATGAAGCGTTTCGAAATCAAAGGAATTGATACCGCCTTCCTGACCCTCCACATTGGTTTGGGCACCTTCCGTGAAGTCGAAGTCGAAGACTTGACCAAGCACAAGGTGGATTCAGAGCAGTTGATCATCCCAGAGGATTGTGTCAGCACCGTCAACAAGAGCATTGAGCGCGGAGGCAAAGTGGTGGCAGTAGGTACTTCTGTGGTCCGTGCCATGGAGTCCACGCACAGCACATTCCGCCAACTCAAGACTTATGACGGCTGGACTTCTCGGTTCATCTTCCCCCCATACAAGTTCAAGTTGGCTGACGCCTTGATCACCAACTTCCACACCCCGCAGTCCACGCTGTTGATGCTGACCGCTGCATTTGGTGGGTACGACTTGATCATGGAGGCGTACCAAACGGCCATGAAAGAGAAGTACCGCATGCACGCCTACGGCGATGCCTTGTTGGTCATCTGATCAATCACCTCAAAGCCCCTTCGAAAACAAGGGACAGAAAAAAAGCCGCCCCCATTGGGAGCGGCTTTTTTCGTAGGGTCACAAAGGGTTCAGCTCACCCGCTTGATCGAACAACCAATGGCCTTGGTCACAGCAGGCTTGATTTTCTTGCCTTCGACCATGCGTTCGATGGCGTTCTGCAGGTACTGTTCCTTGACCTCATCCGAAGAATTGACGTTGTCGTCAATGGATCCCCGATATACCAGGCGGAAGTCACTGTCAAAGAGGTAGACATGCGGCGTGGTGCGTGCACCAAAAGCATCCGCCAACTTGTGTCCATAGTCCACGACGTAGGGCATGATGTAACCCGCCTCCATCGCATGCAGCTTCATTTGTTCCAAGCTGTCGTCCCCTTTGCGCTTGGCCTCATTGGAGTTCACCAAAACCGTTCCAATGCCCTGTTCGCGGGCGATTCCAGCCACCTCATTGTAGCGGCCTTCCCATCCTTCGCTGCGGCCCTCACGGCCCACAACAAAAGGACATGTGTTGCAGCTGAACATCACCAACAAGCCGTTTTCGCCGGCAATGTCGATCAAGCTCCAATCCTGACCATCGATGTTGGTCAGCTTCATATCGGAAGACGGCGCCTTGTCTCCAGGGTTCAACTGAATGATTTCCGTGGACTGGGCCGAGGCCGTCAGCGTCATGCCGCACACGAAGGCGGCGAGGGTCAAATTGCGAAGCATTTTCTTGCGTTTGTGTTGGACCAAGTTAACCGTTGAGCGTGAGGAATGTTGCCAAAAATCCCATCCGCCATGCCGCTCAAAGGGGCATGTTGCCATGCTTGCGCCGCGGCCGGCGCACCGTTTTGTTTTCGAGCATGGCAAATCCTTTGAGCAACCGGACCCGGGTATTGGCGGGCTCAATCACCTCGTCGACATAACCCCTGGCCGCTGCTCGGTATGGATGCGCAAACAAATCTGCGTATTCACCCTCCTTCTCAGCCAGCTTGGATGCAGGGTCATCCGCTGCCGCAATTTCCTTGCGGAAAATGATCTCTGCCGCGCCCTTCGCCCCCATCACCGCAATTTCAGAAGTGGGCCAGGCAAAATTGAGGTCAGCTCCAATGTGCTTGGAGTTCATCACGTCATACGCACCGCCATAGGCCTTGCGGGTGATGACGGTGATGCGCGGGACGGTGGCCTCACTAAAGGCATAGAGCAACTTGGCTCCGTTGGCAATGATGCCATTCCACTCTTGGTCTGTCCCCGGCAAGAATCCCGGGACATCTTCTAGCACGAGCAAGGGCACATTAAAGGCATCGCAGGTCCGCACAAAGCGCGCGGCCTTGGTGGAAGCTCCAATGTCCAAGACCCCAGCGAGCACAGCGGGTTGGTTGGCCACAACCCCGATGGACCGCCCGCCAAGTCGGGCAAAGCCCACCACAATGTTGGCCGCGAAATCCGGTTGAATTTCAAAGAAATCCCCTCCGTCCACCAACTCCTTGATCACATCCCGCATGTCATAAGGCTGCTGGGCGCTCTCAGGAATGATGCTGTTGAGCTTGGGCCGGGTCTCATCGCTCCCCGAGTAGGGCAAGGATGCCGGTATCTCCTCACAGTTCTGAGGCAAAAAGCTGAGCAAGTCCTTGATGCGGTCTATCGCAGCCACTTCATTGGGCGCGGTCAAGTGGGCCACCCCGCTCTTGCTGGCATGGGTTCTCGCTCCACCCAATTCCTCTGCAGTGACCTCCTCGTGGGTTACGGTCTTGACGACATTCGGCCCCGTCACAAACATGTAACTGCTGCCCTCGGTCATCAAAATGAAGTCGGTCAACGCAGGACTGTATACCGCTCCTCCCGCGCAAGGCCCGAGGATGGCACTGATCTGCGGCACCACACCGCTGGCCTGAACGTTGCGGTGAAAGATGTCGGCATACCCACCCAAGCTGACCACGCCTTCCTGAATGCGGGCTCCACCCGAGTCGTTGAGGCCAATCACCGGTGCTCCATTGTCCATGGCCAAGTCCATCACCCGGCAAATCTTCTCCGCATGGGCTTCGGCCAAAGAGCCCCCCAAAACGGTAAAGTCCTGACTAAAAACGTAAACCAAACGGCCATTCACCCTCCCATAACCGGTCACCACACCGTCCCCCAGGAACTGCTGCTTGTCGAGCCCAAAAAGGTTGGACCGGTGGGTCACCAGCATTCCCAACTCCTCAAAAGTGCCTTCGTCGAGCAGCAAGGCTATGCGCTCACGGGCGGTCAACTTGCCCTTTCCGTGCTGAACCTCGATGCGCTTTTCTCCTCCACCCATGCGGGCTTCAGCCTTCATCGCCTCAAGGCGTGCCACTGGATTGTTGTCCTCTGATGCCATGTTTCGAAACTACAGCGCAAGTGGCAACCAATTCACTGTGCACACCGCACAGGCCCTTCTGCAACCGCCAACAGGCGGGACTTACCTTTGCGGCGCAGTTCAGGACCTATCCTGACGCCACCATCGCCATGCTTCGATCCCATACCTGCGGCGAACTTCGCCCCGACCACATCGGCCAGACTGTCACCTTGAGCGGCTGGGTCCAACGCGCCCGCGACCTCGGCGGCATGACCTTTGTCGACCTCCGCGACCGTTACGGCATTACGCAGCTCGCCTTTAACATGGACACCAATGCCGACCTGTGCTTACAGGCGCGCAAACTGGGCCGTGAATTCGTGGTTCAAGCCGTAGGCACAGTATGTGAGCGCGAGTCCAAAAACATGCAGATTCCAACCGGTGAAATCGAAATCGAAATCACCGGATTGACCATCCTTAACGCTGCGGAGACTCCGCCGTTTACCATCGAAGACAAGACCGACGGTGGAGACGACCTGCGGATGCAGTACCGCTATCTGGACCTGCGCCGAGGCCCGGTCCAGCGCAACCTGCTGCTCCGCCACCGGATCAACATCGAGACCCGGAAGTACCTCGACAGCATCGATTTCATCGACGTCGAAACGCCCGTTCTCATCAAGTCCACACCAGAAGGCGCCCGCGACTTCGTGGTGCCCAGCCGCATGAACCCCGGCCAATTCTACGCCCTGCCCCAAAGCCCGCAGACCTTTAAGCAACTGCTCATGGTCAGCGGGATCGACAAGTACTACCAAATCGTCAAGTGCTTCCGAGACGAGGACCTGCGCGCCGACCGCCAGCCCGAGTTCACACAGGTGGACTGCGAGATGAGCTTTGTAGAGCAGGAGGACATCCTCAACACGTTCGAAGGCCTGGTCCGTCACCTGTTCACCACCGTCCTCGACCGCGAGATTGGGGACTTCCCGCGCATGACCTATGACGAGGCCATGGAAAAGTACGGCATCGACAAGCCCGACATCCGGTTCGGCATGGAGTTCCAAGACATGGCTCCTGTCACACAGGGTGTAGGCTTCAATGTGTTTGACAGTGCCGAGGCCGTCTTGGGCATTGTGGTGCCCGGTGCTGCCAGCTTTACACGCAAGCAACTCGACGGACTGACCGACTGGGTCAAGCGCCCTCAAATCGGGGCCCGTGGCCTCGTGTACTGTAAGGTCAACGACGACGGCAGCTTCAAGTCCAGCGTCGACAAGTTCTACGACCAAGACGCCCTCGCCAAATGGGCCGCCCATACCGGGGCCAAGCCCGGCGACCTGATGCTCGTGCTCTGCGGTGGCCTCGATGCCACCCGTAAACAACTCGCTGAGCTTCGCCTGCACATGGGATCAGAAATGGGCCTGCGCGATCCGTTTGACTTCAAGCCCCTGTGGGTGGTGGACTTCCCGCTCCTCGAATGGGACGAAGAAACAGAGCGCTATCATGCGATGCACCACCCGTTCACCTCACCCAAGCCTGAACACATGGGCCTCATCGATTCCGATCCAGGGGCTGTGCGCGCCAATGCCTATGACATGGTGATCAACGGTGTGGAGATTGGTGGTGGCTCCATCCGGATTCACGACAAAGACGTCCAAGCGCGCATGTTCGACCTGCTCGGGTTCTCTCCCGAAGAGGCAGAGGCTCAGTTCGGCTTCTTGATGAATGCCTTCCGCTATGGTGCCCCTCCCCACGGGGGACTGGCCCTCGGGTTTGACCGCCTCTGCTCCATGCTCGGCGGCGTCAACACCATCCGCGACTTCATCGCCTTCCCCAAAAACAACCAAGGCCGCGACGTCATGATCGACGCACCCAGTGCGATTCACGACGATCAGTACAACGAACTTTTCTTGGCATCTACAGCTCCCGAGAAGGAATAACTTTGCACCATGTATCCCGCTGAGATTGTCAACCCCATGAAAGCCGAGCTGGTCGAAGCTGGCTTCTCCGAGCTTCTAGATTCCAACGCCGTTGATGCCGCCCTCGCAGAGGAAGGCACTTCTGTGGTGGTTCTCAACAGCGTCTGTGGCTGTGCTGCAGGCTCCATGCGCCCCGGTGTGAAAGCCTCCCTCGAAAACGCGAAGCTTCCAAGCAAGCTGCTCACGGCATTTGCCGGCTTCGATGTCGAAGCTGTCGAGCGCGTGCGGAAGCACACCCTGCCCTATCCGCCCAGCAGCCCTGCGGTTGCCCTCTTCAAGGACGGCAAGCTGGTGCACATGGTGGAGCGCCATCACATCGAAGGCCGCACCGCCGAGATGCTCGCCGAGCACCTCAAGGCCGCCTACGACGAGTTCTGCTGATCGGCAGACCATCCCAACATCAAAAAACCCGGACCTCATCAGTCCGGGTTTTT
>JBELBZ010000069.1:0-6220 GCA_042095055.1 Crocinitomicaceae bacterium
GCCGGAAAAGGTGCTGCTGCCCGTTTCACAAAATGCGTGAAGAAGGTGTGCTATATTGCCGCTTAAGAAACCTGTGAGACCACGCGATTCATGACGCCACAGACTACCGCAGCCCGTGCTGCACACGCCCCCCTATCCGGCCGCAATCATGCGGCCGGCGCCATCTTCCGTCCCTTAGTGGGCCTTGCCGCCTTGTTGCTCGCGGTGTTGTGTACGCCCGACGCCGCTTGGGCGCAGTCCGGCTCCGGAACGCTGAAAGGAAAAGTCACCGACGTAGAAACCGGCGAACCTCTGCCGTTCGTGAACGTCGTCCTCTTCCTGAATGGAAACCAAGTGACGGGTGGCAACACCGACTTCGATGGTGAGTACACCATCAAGCCGATCAACCCTGGATCCTATGACGCGCTGTTCAGCTTTGTCGGATACACGCCGAAGAAGGTGACGGGTGTCAAGGTGACGGCCAACAAGATTCAGTTCGTGAACGCCACCCTTGGTGCGGGTGTGATGATGGACGAGGCCGAGGTCATCGAGTACACCGTTCCGCTCATCGACCGCGATGGTGGTGCTTCCGGTGGAACCGTGACACGTGAAGACATCGAGAAGCTTCCTGGTCGTGACGCGCTTGCGGTAGCGACTACAGTAGCGGGTGTGGGAACTTCGGGTACAGGCGGCGGCGTATCCATTCGTGGAGCGCGGACCAGCTCAACCTGGTATTACATCGACGGTGTGAAAGTCCGCGGATCCGTGGCCTTGCCCAAGAGTGCCATCGAGGAAGTCAGCGTCATCACAGGTGGTATTCCCGCCAACATTGGTGACGTCACAGGTGGTGTCATCAGCATCTCTCTGAGGAACTCCAGCGCCAAGTGGTTTGGCGGTGCTGAGGTCATCAGTTCAGGATTGCCTGTAGGTGACGACCAGAGCGTGGGCCTCGACAAGTATGGATACAACCTCGCAGAGGCGACCATTTCAGGACCCATTGCATTTGCCAAAAACGATGACGGAAGCCGCGGCCGGCCGCTGCTCGGACTCTTCCTCACCGGCAACTACACCTCTAACTATGACGGACGCCCCACGTTTGGAGGGTTGAACCGCATGAAGGAAGATGTGCGCCAGCAGCTCCTGGCGAACCCCTTGCGCCAGAACATCGACCTCGCCACTGGCGACATCAACGGCGCCTTGTACAACGCGGACTTCCTGACACCAGACGCTTTTGAAGCGGCGCCCACCCGTTTGAACGCAGCGAATACCAGTGCGCAACTGGTGGCCAAGATTGACGTCAACACCTCGGAAACGGTGAGCCTCACGTTTGGTGGAACCGGCCTCTTCAACAGGGGCAACAACTTCAGCTATGCCAACAGCTTGATGAATTGGGAGAACAACTCCATGTCGACCAACCTGAACTGGAGGGCCTACGCGAAATTCAGCCAACGCTTCCAAGCCGAAGAAGGCGAGGACGAGGGCGGTTTGAGCAACGTATTCTACCAAATCATGGTGGACTTCACGCAGAACACAGGCCGCACCGAAGACGACACCCATGGTGACGACCTCATGAAGTATGGACACCTCGGTCGCTTCAACGTGTTCCAGCAAAACAGCTACCAGTATGACCCCAGCGCGGACGTCTTCCGCCACGTTGGTTGGGAAGACACCGCTGTCTACTTCAACCCATCGGCCTTCAATCCAGAACTCGCCGCGATCACACAGCAGTACTTCAACCTGTTTGACCGCTCGCGTTATAGCCCCTTCTCTGACGGTCCTTACGACAACCTGCTGACCGTCCAAAACAACGCCCTGCTCAACGGACAAAGCGCCCCCAGCACTTACGGGCTGTGGAGCTACTACGGCACTCAAAGCAACGGTTTCAGCAAGTTTGACCAGCGCCAGTTCCGGGTTTCTGCTGCCGGTTCAGCTGACATTGGCGACCACGCCCTGCAGCTCGGCTTCGAGTACGAGCAGCGCCGCGACGCCTTCTACAGCGTCTCACCCGTGGGACTGTGGACGCTCGCCCGCTTGACAGCCAACAGCCACATCAAGGAGATCGACGCTTCGGACTCGACCATCACCAATGTGGGTACGAACTACTACGTGACGTACGACCGCCTCATCGGTGACAACCAGTTCGAGTTTGACCGCAACCTGCGCGAGTCGCTCGGTCTCGACCCCGATGGCAACGACTACATCAACGTCGATGCCCTCGACCCCAACAACGTGGACATCTCCATGTTTGGTGCAGACGACCTGCTCAACCAAGGTTCCAACTACGTGAACTACGGTGGATTTGATCACCACGGCAACTCCCTCAGCGGACGCCCCACCATCGAGGACTTCTTTAACGAGACCAACGACAACGGATTCCGGACCCGTCCCATCGGGGCCTACGAGCCCATCTACATTGCGGGCTACGTGATGGACAAATTCACGTTCGACGACATCATCTTCAACGTGGGTGTTCGTGTGGACCGCTTTGACGCCAACCAGCCGGTACCAAAAGACCCTTATATCATTGGAGAGGCTTACCGCGTGGGTGACATCACCAACCAACTTCTCGGCGATTTGGATCCGAACTATGTCATTCCCGAAAACATCGGAGATGATTATGCCGTCTACGTGGACGCCTATGACAATGCGACAACCGTTGTCGGCTTCCGCGATGGCGACACTTGGTTCAACGCTGCAGGCACGGAGGTGCAGGATCCCGACATCCTCGCGGTCAACGAGGTGTATCCCGCACCCTGGTTGCAAACCGACCCCGATGCGCCACTCACCTCCAACGCGTTCTCTGATTACGAGCCACAGGTCAACATCATGCCCAGGGTGTCGTTCTCGTTTAACATCTCTGACGAGGCGGTCTTCTTTGCGCACTACGACATCTTGACGCAGCGCCCGACTTCGAGCATCCGCTTTAGTCCCATTGACTACCTCTTCATGCGGAACCGGGACGCGCTCATCGCCAACCCCAACCTCCGTCCTGAAAAGACCGTGGACTACTCCATCGGTTTCCAGCAGGTCCTCTCCAAGACCTCCAGCTTGAAGCTCGAGGCCTTCTATAAGGAGCTGCGCGACATGATCCAGGTCCGGAACTTTACCGGCGCCTTCCCACGTCCCTACCGCGCCTTTGGCAACCTCGACTTCGGAACGGTCAAGGGCCTCACGGTCAGCTACGACCTGCGCCGCACGGGCAACGTCCGGATGAACGCCAACTACACGTTGCAGTTCGCCGATGGTACCGGTTCTACCACGCAGACCGCATTGGCACTCATCAACGCGGGATTGCCCAACCTCCGGAGCATCAACCCGCTCAACTATGACCAGCGCCACCGCATCGTCTTCAACGTGGACTACCGCTACGGCAGCGGCGAGGCCTACAACGGTCCGATGATCGGGAAGTCACAAATCTTCGCCAACACTGGATTCAACCTGATCACCAACCTCGGTTCAGGCACGCCGTTTACCTCACAGGTCTTCCCTACGCCCATCACCGGGGAAATCAGCCCTTCAACAGAAGGCAGCCTGAACGGCAGCCGCTTGCCTTGGCAGGTGACGTTGAACACCAACATCGACAAGAGCTTCGAACTCACCTTCGGAGAAGGAGAAGATGCCAAGAAGGCTTACCTCAATGTGTACTTCTGGATCACCAACCTGTTGAACACCCAGAACATCACTGGTGTCTACCGCTTTACGGGGACACCGGATGACGATGGATACCTCGCAGCCGCACAGTACCAGCCGCAGATTGCGACCAAAAACGATCCAGATGCCTACCGCAACTATTACGGTATGTACGTAGACAATCCGTTTAACCTCGGGGTACCCCGCACCATCCGTTTGGGCGTCAAGCTCGACTTCTGATCCCAAACAACCTGCACCATGTACCCAGAGCTCTTTCAGAAGATGACCCGAAACCGCATCCTCTCCATCGCCCTCGGCGCTGCCATGCTCACCTCAGGTGATGCGATGGCATACAAGTACGTCGGCGCCAATGGACCCGGCGCAGCCGGACCCAACGCCACAGGCGACACCAACGGAACGCTCGGAGCTGCCCAGCCCCGAACTGTAGCCGCAGCGTGTGCCCCTGCCGCCGCCCTCAAAAACCTCGAATGGAACAACGTTCGGGCCTTGGTAGAAACTGGAGGTTCCCTCTGGCAAAACCGAGCGCAAGGCAACGCCGCATACGAGGTGCCCAAAGACGGCAACGTGCATTCCATCTACGCGGGATCCTTGTGGATGGGAGGCATCTCTCCTGACCAACAGCTCAAGCTGGCGGCCATCAAGTTCCGTGCCTCTGGCAACGACTACTGGCCCGGGCCCCTGACCAACGATGGCTCAGCAGAAGTGGACGAAACCACCTGTAACGAATACGACCGCTTCTACACCACCACCCGTGCAGACAGCGAGCGTCACCGCCAATACTTCGAAGCCATTACTGCCGGCACCGTAGACGAGGAGTTCCCCGATGGCTATGCCATTCCTTCGAGCTTCTTTGATTATCCCGCCATGGGCAACACCGCCCTTGGACAGGATTTCTACCTCGCCCCTTTCCTCGACTTTGACGGAGACGGTTTCTACGACCCCACCCTCGGCGACTACCCTTGGTACGACTTCCTCCAAGAAATCGACTGCAAGAACCGCCGCCGCGAAGACCCTGTGCCCTTGTATGGTGACCAGAACTTCTACTGGATCTTCAACGACAAAGGCAACGTCCACTCCGAATCACAGGGCGAGCCCATCGGCATGGAAATCCGCGCCCAAGCTTTCGCGTTCTCCACGAACGACGAGATCAACAACATGACGTTCTACAACTACGTGCTCATCAACCAAGGCACGCAGACGTTGACCAACACTTACTTCGGCTCATGGGTCGATGCCGACCTCGGTTGCTACAACGACGACTACGTGGGATGTGACGTCCAACGCGGCCTCGGTTACTGCTACAACGGTGACGCCAACGACGAGAACTGTGGTGCCAACGGATACGGCGAAAACCCACCCGCCGTTGGAGTGGACTTCTTCGAAGGCCCCTACCAAGACGCGGACAGCCTCGACAACCCGTTGACCCTGGACTTCTCAGATGCGCAGGACAGCCTCGGCATTCCTTACCGCGGCATCGGCATCGGTTACGGCGACGGCATCGCCGACAACGAGCGTTTCGGCATGCGCCGCTTCGTCTACTACAACAACTCTGGCGACCCGATCAACGGAGAACCCACGACGCCCGTTCACTACTACAACTACATGAACGGCATCTGGAAGAACGGCCAGAAAATGACCTATGGTGTCGACGGCATCAATGGCACGGACACGCCTTGTGACTATATGTTCCCAGGCGAAACCGACCCCAACCAGTGGGGTACTGGCGGCATTCCTGTGGAGCCCTGGACCGAGCAAACCGCGGGCAACCCTGCTGCTGACCGCCGTTTCATCCAGGCTGCTGGACCCTTTACCCTCGAGCCGGGTGACTTCAACAACATCACCGTAGGTGTGGTTTGGGCGCGCGCCTCCGCGGGCGACCCGTTCGCTTCTGTTGAATTGATGCGCATCGCCGACGACAAGGCACAAGCCCTGTTCGACAACTGCTTTGAA
This sequence comes from Crocinitomicaceae bacterium, assembly GCA_042095055.1. Taxonomy (GTDB): domain Bacteria; phylum Bacteroidota; class Bacteroidia; order Flavobacteriales_D; family Sanyastnellaceae; genus UBA8752. Next base: position 5,581 of record JBELBZ010000069.1, read on the forward strand.
ATCGTATCTGGTCCCGACGCTCCCGATGTCACCATTCAGGAATTGGACAAGGAATTGATCCTCTACCTGACCAACGACAACCCCATCTCGAACAACTATCAGGAAACCTATACCAAGTTCGATCCGGGTGTGCCCGAATACAACAGCTCCAACGAACTGCTCGACAGCTTGCAGCGCAGCTATGTATTCCAAGGTTACCAGATTTACCAACTGCGCGACTCTGAAGTGGGTCCCGATGAACTCGACAACGTGGAAGCCGCGCGCTTGATCGCTCAGGTGGACGTTCAAGACGACATCGACCTGATTGTCAACTTCGACCAGGATCCAGAAATGGGCTTGCCTGTACCGTCTTTGATGGTCAACGGTGAGAATGAAGGCATCCGTCACAGTTTCCAAGTGGAGAACGACGCCTTTGCCCAAGGCGACAACCGCTTGGTCAACTACAAGACGTATTACTTCATGGCCATCGCATATGGTTACAACCAATACGAGCCCTACGATCCAGTGCTGCTGACCGGTCAGAGCAAGCAATACCTCGCCAGCCGTAAGGCCGCCGTGGGTTCCATCCGCACTTACAGTGGTTCACCCCACCCGCCTGTGACCGAGGCAGGCGGTACGATTGAGTCTGCCTCCTATGGCG
>JBELBZ010000070.1:0-6072 GCA_042095055.1 Crocinitomicaceae bacterium
CAATACCATCATGGGCCGCGAGCTCGTTTCCGACAAGCACAACCTCTATCTCATTGCGGATGTCCTCATTCGCGGCGGGGCCTACTCCATCGGTTATCCGATGTCCAACACGCCGTTGAACTACACGCAGGTGCCCGGATCGGTGTACTTCATCGATGGGCCGGGTCCCAACGACGAGGTCACCTTCCACGAGTACGGGCATGCGCTGAACATGTCGATGTTCCCCGGCGAGACAGAGGCGCTGGTCAACTTCCCCTACATCATGGCCCTGAACTTCGGCCTGGGCGAGGAGCTCAACGAAGCGGTCATGCACAGCTTCGTGCCCAACACGTTCAACATCGACCGTTCTGCCACCCACCGCCTCGTTTCCAACAGCTTTGGGTCATCGCGCGACATCACGAATTCGACCACGAACGAGGTCCGCTATCAGCACCGCGGCTACGCGCATTATTTCGAGATCGTCAGCCGGCTCGGATGGTGTCCGCTGCAGGCCTTCTGGGAGAGCGAATACGAAGACTTCCTCGTGGGCATCGAGCACAGCACGGGCGACAGCGACAGCCGCATGCTGCGCATGTCCCGCGCAGCAGAGGAAGACCTCAGGCCACTGTTCCACGTATTCGGCATCCTGCCCCAGGATGCGGCGGCCCTCGATGCGGCCTTCGCGGCGGAAGCCATCGTTCCGTCGCTCGCGGTCCATGACCGACTCCAAGATTACCTCGGGCTCATCCCCGCCGACAACGCCGCCTTTGTGGACTACGCCCTGACCGTCTATCCCGGGCTTTACCCCGACGGTCCCGGCGCCAACCCTGACTACGGCGTGGGGTGGCATTACCAGAAATCCCTGACCTACAACGCGGCAGAAGCGGCCGACCGGACCGCCATCCTGGAGGACATCATCGCCCTCTACTACCCCACAGGTGCGCCAGCACCCAATCCCAACCCTTGCGCCTTGGCGCCAGACTGCCCGCCGGACTTCGATGAGAATGGTACGGTCAACGTGGCGGACGTCCTCTACGTGCTCGGCAACTTCGGCTGCTCAGGCGACTGCCCTGCCGACCTGGACGGCGACAACATCGTCGGCGTCACGGATGTCCTGGTGGTGCTCTCCCAATTCGGTCTTCCCTGCGACTGAACACCCCCCGCTGTCCGCGCTCCTCGGGATGCTGACGGCATGCTTACCGGACGCTGAAGCTTACCTTTTGGATCTGAGCGCTGCATGCAAGCCGCAACCTGATCCGCCATGAACACCACCCTCCGATTCACCTGCCTTTTGGCCCTGTTGGGCAACGTCTCCACGCCCGTTTCGGCACAAGTGGTTTCGGCAACAAGGAGCGGATTCTCTTGGATCGATTCGGAAAATGTCACGGACATGAGCTTCGATGCCGGATACACCGCCTACGTGGCAGCCTGGCCCATTTTCGATGAATATCCCGGTCCGGACGCCTTCCAAATGGGACTGGCCAGCTGCTGGATGTCGACGCAGCAAACCGGCAATGAGCCCGACCAGTTCTACACCACCATCGAAGGCGGATTGGGCTGGTGGATGGACACCCGGTTCGCCACCCGCATCCCCAAATTCATCATGGGTGGCGTCTCCCAAAACTTCTTTGCCTGGGCCAATGGTCCAGGTGCGGGGCGGACCGACATGCTCCCCAACGGCCAACGCGACTGGAGCTCGCCTGGCGGCAAGTACGGCGTGGCCCAGTTGTCGAACCGCCTGGTGTGGGCGCCGGACGGCCTGAACATGGCGCAAGGCCTGAATGGCGAATTGCTCGGATATGGGTACAACCCACTGCCGCTGATGGATCCGTTGACCGAGACCAGCGGACAGGACATTGCCACCGGCAACCAATGCTGGACGCTCTTTCTAAACTCAACCAACTTCAAGGGGCCCGCCACTTTCTTTATGCCCACGTTCTGGACGGAGCCGGTGCTCGAGGACCCTTCGCTCGAAGGGCTCTTCCTGGACACACGCCCCGCCAACCCCAACGTGCCGTTTGGGTGGGAACACGCCCTTTCGCCCGCCCTCATTTCGGAGGACGATGAAGGCACCCCCTACGCCAAGATCGAGCGGATGCAGATGCCCGCCTCTGGAGACGACTACTCCGTGGCTTTGAACGGTGTTTCCGTCTACTCCCGGGACGGCCTGTGGGACGCCATGAACGCCTGGTTTGATGGAGGCACTGCGGTGCCTACCGAAGCCATGCAGAACGGCTCCCAAAGTGTGTCCTTCACGAACAACGGAGGCGCCATCGTCGGCGAAATCAGCGGCGGGGGTGAGGAATACAGCATCGACTTGGACTACCTGGACAACACGATGATGACCTTCGACGCCATGGGGTTTGAGCACGGCCTGGACGCCACAACGTTGCAGGGGGACGTCTTCCTGCTGCCCGAGTATTTCGAGCTCGGGGCTGACAACCAATGGCATCCCATCTCGGCCGACGCGGTACCCGCATCGACAGCGCTCACCGCCACTGAGGTGCCCACCAGTCCTCGGCCCGAGACCACCTACCTCACGCCGCTAGAAACGGACTGCGCCTTCCAAGACCCGAATGGCCCTTGGAACAGCCCCGGCCCGGCTGCAGGACCGTATTATGCCGAATTGGGAGACGGCACCACCGTGACCTACCACTGGTACCGCTTCGTGGACCAACCCGCCATCGTGCACGCCAACCTGCCCGACTCCGTGCGCGAAGAAATGCAGGCGCGGGTAGAGTTGATTCACGCCAACTGGAGCGAGGAAGACGAATACATGGCGCCTCAGACCGTGGGCAACCTCGCCACCGTCGACCCCGGCGCCATCGTGACGCCCCCCGCCGGAATGGAGGTGGGCTACGTCCCCATCGTCACGCGGCAAGAATCGACCCCCGAAAAGTTGAGGGTATTCATCCTCGCTGGCCAGTCCAACATGCAGGGCTACGGCAAGATTTACGAAGGTTCGAACGGCGCAGCGGGCATGACTGTCGCCAGCTTCACGCCGAGCTGCGCCGAAGCTGGGGCAACTTCCTGCGGCTTCACCCTCGACATGTTTGACGGATATGGAGACGGGTGGAACGGTTGGGTCTACGATTTCGTGCAAAACGGCGAGGTCGTCGCCTCCGAGACTTTGGCCAGCGGTGATGCTGGATCAGCGACCATCACCCTGCAAAATGGCGTGCCCTGCACGGTCGAGGTCAACACCGCCGGAGCCTATGGCAATGAGGTGTCCTGGACCCTGAGCGACGCCTCTGGAAACGTGGTCGCGAGCATGGACGGGCAGGACGAGAGCTTCCCTTCCCCCAACACCCTCGTGGATGTGGTGACCAATGATCCCAACGGGGAGTGGTCCATGCTCGGTACCGAGGACGATTGGACCGTGCTTGACGGCGCCTACCTCTACTTTCCGAATGGCGCTGGCGACACCATCAGGGACCATGTCACCGTCGGTCAGGGCGCCTTTTCAGACCTCATCGGGCCGGAGTTGATGTTTGCCCACCAGCTGGACACCTACTACGAGGATCCGGTACTGATCATCAAGACCGCTTGGGGTGGACTCAGCCTCGCCGAAGACTTCCGCCCGCCGTCTGCCAGTGGTGCCACAGGCCCCTACTACAATGCCATGATCGAGACGGTGGAATCCGTGACGCAAAACCTCGCGACGGAGTTCCCAGAGATTCCCGTGGATGAATTTGAAATCAGCGGCTTTGCTTGGTTCCAAGGGTGGAACGATGGCGCCAGCGAGGAATTCCTAGACACCTACGAAAGCAACCTTCACCACCTCGTCAACGATGTGCGCAGCGACCTAAACTTGCCGGAAATGCCCGTGGTCATTTCCAGCTCGGGACACGGAGGCTACGAAGATTTTGGAGGATGGATGGAGGACATCCAAGACATCGTTGCGGTGGCCCAAGAAAATGTGGGGTGCAACGATTCGATCTACGGCGGTACGGTCGGCTTTGTGGACACCAAGCCCCTCTGGATCACCATGGCCGAATCGCCGGACGATGCGGGCTATCACTTTCACAACAACGCCCGCACCTTCCTGAACATCGGCAAGACCATGGGCGATGAGATGATCCTCGCCATCAACGACATGGCCTACTGCAACAGCAGCAACGGTGTGGACTGCGACAACCTCATCTCTCCGGGCTTTGCGTCCATCGGCAACCGCGTGTGGAACGACCTCAACATGGACGGCATCAACGACCCTGATGAGCCGGGCATCCCCGGGGTGTCTCTGGTCATCTGGAGCGACCCGGACGGAGATGGCACGCCCGACTGGGAAGGCTTTGGCGGCGTGGAGGTCACGGATGAAGACGGATACTACCGCTTTGACGGCCTCGCTCCGGGCAACTACGTTGTGTTCGTGTGGCAGGTCGACAACTGGGGCGATGGAGAACCCCTGAACGGCTTCCAATCCACGGGCTATTTCGTGGCCGACGCCAACAACGACATCGACCTCGACAACAACGGTTCAGGGCCGGCCTTCAGCGACATCATGTCGGGCATCGTGACCCTTACCCTGGATGGAGAACCGCTCAACGACGGCGATCCTGAAGACTGCTTCTTCGACTACGATCCAGGCGGCAACAACACCGTCGACTTTGGCTTCTACAACACCAACACCACCTCGGTGACCACTCAAGACGGTGAAGTCCAATGGACGTCGGTCTACCCCAACCCCGCTACCGACCACCTCACCATCACCTCCAGCAACGACATGGAGCGCATCGAAGTGCTGGATGCCCTCGGCCGCACCCATCAGTCGATCAGACCCAATGGGACGACCCATATCCTCGACGTGACCTCGCTTGCGCCCGGGTTCTATACCTTACGCTTGACCACCCACCAAGGGTCTCAGATTGACACCCAACGGTTCGTGAAAAATTGACACCTTCCATGCGTCCATCCAAACCCACGCTGACCCTAATGATTCTCGGCCTTGTCGGCGTCCTATTGGGCACGGCCTTCAAACTGAACCACCTCATGGGGGCGGAGCGGCTGTTCAATGCGGGCATTCTCGCGCTGGTCATTGGATTGCTGTCTTGGGTCGTTTCCCTCATTCGGAAATCCTAAACAACACCCGGTAGAGTGGGCAGAAATGGCCCGTATTTAGGTCAATGCGGTTGTGCGCGGAGCACAACACGAGCGGTTGGTCCGTGCGGTGCACAGCGTTGGTCCCATCTGAGGTGTCATCTTCCATGGAGATACCGTCTATCGGACGGGTTGGGTCTGTCCCTTGAAGTAGAATCGGTCCAGGTCCCTGCACGCTCTGTCTACTTGCTTGGGATAGCCGCCCGAAGGCGGCTTTTTTGTTGAAACTCCATTGACTGAAACAACCCTCAGAAAAGATGCGCCGTTCTATATATATGCGCATCAATTTTCAATTCCTCTTCATTCCAGCCTTTCTGATTCTCCTCAGCTCCTGCACACAGGAAGAATTCAATCTCCGAACCTGCTCATCTCCCACCATGGATGGGCATACTTACGAAGTCGTGCGAATCGGAGAACAATGTTGGTTTGCTGAGAATTTGAAAACCACCGAATTCAGTGACGGCACGCCCATCCCCATGGTCGCGCCGAGCGCACTGGCCGACATGAAGGTGCCAGGTCGGGTTGTCGATTCAAACCTCCCCGACCACTACAACACGTTTTACAACGGCTGGACCCTCCTCACGCCCAAAGGCGTTTGCCCCGAGGGATGGAAAGTTCCCACCGCCAACGATTACACCGATCTGCATCGGTACACGAGGAGCGTATCAAATGCGCTCCACTCCAATGTAGAAGGATTCGAATTCTGTGATCCCACCGATTGGAATTTTTCGGCCACCGAAGGGGAGTTCAACAAATTTGGATTCAATGCCCAGCCTGCAGGCATCATCGATACGGCCCAAGATGTGTCCACATTGCCTTTAGAACCCGTGGCTTATTTCTGGACCCGCCTAGACCGGTTGTTGCCCGGAAACATCACCAGAATGCCACTCGTTTTCATCGACGAGAACCGCTTTCATGAGGCTTGTGGGACTGTAGAGCCAGAATTCGGATTGTGCCTGCGGTGCATTTTGGACGAATGACCCGATGTGAAAACGG
>JBELBZ010000071.1:0-5930 GCA_042095055.1 Crocinitomicaceae bacterium
TGTCCCAACCGAGGCTGGCGAGGTAACCACCCTTGCGGCTAGGTCCATCACTTTCGAGCCCGTGGAAGAAGCAGACGTTCATCGTGACCCTGGCGTGCCGAAGTCGATCGGGAGGATGAAGAGGCCGACTTGGGACTGTGAGGCGCCGACGACGGTGCATTCGCGCGCTTGGACCTTGAGATAGGTCGGGGTCAAGTCGTGACCTGGGGTGGTCTTCTTGACGCCATACATGTCGAAGGCCGGCGAGGACCAAGTGACCTTGCTGCCGGCCGTCTTGCGGATGCGGAGCTGGGCCATTTTCTGCCGAGGCAATTCCTCCACGACTTCGAAGGTGAGGACGTGCATTCCATCCGAGGAGGGGACGGCGCCCAGCAGTTCATGGTCGTCGCAGTCCCAGGTGGCGAGGTTGCGGGGGGTCGACTGGAATGTGGTCACTTGAACCTGCCCCTGTCGATTGTAAACCGCGAGGTATTGGCCATTTGGGGACGGCGTATTGAAGTGGGCCCATTCGGGCACATCCGCGCTTTTCTTGGCGGTTCCACCCAGTGAGCTCCACCGGTAGAGCCCTTCCACGGAGGTGCTGTACTCGCCGACGGACGTGACGCAGGCCAGCCCGCCGTCCGGGTGGAGGGTGACGCATTCGGCCAGGGGGATGTCGGACATGTCGACGCGGCTGCCCGCAGTCCCGATGGCGGTCTGAGCACCCGTGATGGGGTCTTGGACGGCACACGCCCATACGTGGTATCCGTAGGTGCCACCTTCCTTGTGTTGGCCACCGCTGATGGCCACTTCACGACCGGATTCGATGAGGTCCATGGCGTGCACTTCCTTCCATCCAGTGAAGTTGAAGTCTTCGCCCTCCAACAACAGGTGGAGGTCGTCGGCCACTTTGGTGTTGCCTCCGGTGGACCACCCGAGGCTCGGCATGTCCTTGCAGGCCACGGCTGACTGTCCGTGTCCCTGGCACAGCAGTGTGCCGGTTCTTTCATATGTCGGCAGAGCAGGGTGCTCTACTGCATCCCTGCTCCATGGTTGCGTCTGCATGGTGGAGGAAGCCGGACCATACAACCCATCGGGGGTGGTGGCCCAGCCTTGTGTCGTCTTCATGGCGCCGGTCCGGAGAGGGTAGGAACGGCTCCAGCTGCGGCCGCCTGCCTCGATGTCGGCCACATAGGGTTCACCGAACGAACTCCAGAGCATCGTGCAGGTGCCTTCGATCCGGCTGTCATGGCGGTCAGACCAGGCCTTCGCGGATTGGCGGTTGATGGACCACTCGCCTTTCCCGTTCAGGCTTGAACCGTTCCATTCCACCGTCATCTCAAACGTCCAGTTCTCCTTGTCCCCGTCGTAGTCCGCAGGATCCAGGATGAGCATACCGGGGATGGTGATGCCCTCGGTCATCCAGCGGTGGCGCTCTTCCATCAAGGGTGCGAAAATGTCTTCTCGCAGCTGGCGCATGGCTTGGGTCGCCTGCCACCGGCGAAGGCGGTGTTCCTCCTCGCTCTCGAAGGCCGTCTTGCCCTCGAAAAGAGGCGAGGTGCTCTTCAGGGAAAAAGCCGCCTCCTCAAAGGCCTCTTCTGCTGCCTTCCACCTCCCCTCGAAATCAGAACGGGAACCCGCCGTCAACGATTTCGATGAGGGTGCAGGAACTTTTGGTGTTGGGGCTGGTTCCTCAGCCGGCACTTGAGTGGCCGAAGGGGACGGCTCGCCTTCAGTCTGAACGGGCAATTCCGGCTTCACAGGATTGAGGGTTGATTCTGTTTCGGTCCGGGTCATTGCCAGAGTTTGCGATCCTTCCGTTTCCAGCGTGCGGTAATACGCGCGCGGGCTACAGGACAACAGCAGGGTGGCCGGGGCAAGCAGAAGAAAAAATCGCGTCATGTCGGTGAAGGCTTGCCTACGAATTTAAAGGTTCCACTATCTTGTGCTTTTCCAGACCAATCCATGCGTTCCCTTCTTCTGTTTTTCCTCTGTCTTGGCTGCCTTTCAGGAGCATCCCAGGTCGTCCATTCCAAGCAGATTTATCTGTGGGATGTGACGTTGTCCATGAAGAACAACCAAATCTGGGATCAGGTCAAAGAGCAGCTGGTGGAGAGCCTGACCGAAGTCAAGGACCAGGATACCGAGGTCATCGTGGTTCCCTTTCAAGATGACGTCTTCGAGGAGCGTCGTGTGACGGTGGGCAATGCTGCTTTGATGGCGGACCTTGTTGCATGGATTCAGGCATACGACGTTCCCATGCCCCAGGGAGGACATGGAACTAACATCTGTCGGGCGTTGGAGCGTGCAGAGGACTTCGTGATCAAGGAGAACATTGATTGTGTTTTCTTGATGACGGATGGAACCCATGAGCCCAAGCGTGCCGATATGGCAAAGCGTTACCCGCAAGGGTGCGTGGAAGCTTATTTGGAGGACCGTTGGTGCTCCTTTGCCACAGAGTTGGATGCTTACCTGGTCTACTATGAGCTTTTGGGCTTCAATGACACAGGCAATGGTGAGAAGACGATCCGGAGTGTGACCGAAGAGACCTGCAGGGCAATGAGTGTGGCTCCGGGTGATGGGACGCCAGACAGACTGCACTACATCTCTCCTCAGGTTCAACTGATCTCACGGGATGAGGCCTTCCTTGATGACCCCACGTTGTCCATTCCTGTGACCACTTCTCTTGCACCGGCGATGTATGACCTGTGCACGTTTACAGGTGCACTGGAGGGGAGTGGGTATGAAGCACCATTGAGGGTGGAATTCACGGGAACTTCGTTGGACTGTTTCATGGACGCGAAAGATGTCCAGCGTCTCGACAGGACCTTCCCCGCCTCGATTGATGAGGTGACCTATGACCTGCAGGTCAAATTGGCGCTCAATCCAGTGGATGACGCAATGGTCGCCTTGACAGCGGACCGCATCCCATTCCGGTTCCACCACTATGAGGAGCGGTGGTTCGACATCAAAATCGTGCAGGAATGAGGTGGCCAGTGAAGTGTATGGTTTGCTTGGTTGCTTTCAGTGTGGCCCTGACCGCCCATGCAGGAGATTATAGCAGAATGTGCAAATGGTTCGGCATCGGATGTCCGGAAGGGGAGCAGAATGCCGTCCTGATGGACCTTGGTCGCCAAAACACCAACACTGGCTTTCTCTTCTTCGGTGGGGACACGGCCGTGGTAGAGCGCACGCTGGAGTTGACTTTCAGCAGCCGCTCCATTGCAAAAGGAGACAAACTGAAGCTTCAGGTTGAGGCAAATGGCTTACCTCCGGGTGCTTCAGTGACCTTGGACGGTCGCAGTTGCTTGGCCCCAGAAGAAGTGGAGATTCGGGCCGAACAAAACCGACAGCGGGTCACGCTCAAATGGGTGGTCCCGCCTACCGGAGAAGATGTGGACCTGACCGGCACAGTGAAGATGACCCCGTATGGGTTTGACCGTGCCGGGTCCATGCCTTTGGCAGGTAAGCAAGGAGTCTCGCTCGAAATGCTGCGTGTGCAGGGCGAAGTGGACGACGATTGGCACTTGGCCAAGAGATTGACTTTTTGGTTTTGGGCGGTCACCCTCACGAGTCTGTGTCTGTGGAAGTTCTTTTTGGCGCCGGTGTTCTTCCATCGCAGGTTGCGTGTGCACAAAGTCCGTCTCCGTTGTTTCGAAGCCGGCGGGAGAGCAGAGCAGGCCTTGTTCGACACCACGGTTCGCCATTGGGGCAAGACACGTAAAGTCTGGTTGACGGGACAGCGCATGAAGCGTTCACCTTGGAAGGATTTCCTCCACGGTAGAACGGTTATACTCGTGATGGATTGTCTCGAAGACCAGCAATTCAAGTTGCTCAAAGGCGGTACCTCCAAACGAAGGGGCCTCAAGATGCAAGTCCTTAGGAAGCAAGGCGCTCGGTTTTTGCCATCCAGCGTTTATTCCAAACTAGAGCCCGCAGAAAATCAAGTGCATTTTGAAGCCGCGGGCAAGCCCTTGATTCTACAATTCGAATTCGATTAATCCCTCAAATCGTCAAAGTATGTCGATGAAACCACAAGTGAGAAAGGCCCTGTTCATCGGACTGGGTGGAACGGGTGCGAAAACCCTCATTGCACTCAAGAAGCGCTTCTACGAAGTGTATGGTCACGTAGATGCAGAACGGGGTTCAATGCCCGAGTTCATCAAGTTCATGGTCTTTGATACCGACGCGCCAGGAACGCTTCAAGAGAGCAAGAAGAAAGCTCGGAATGCGGTCTCCGGTAAAGTGTTCGACGTCCAATTCGAGCCGGCTGAAGTCATCAGCATGGCGGCTCCGAATTGCGGTGATTTCATACTCTCAGAGCAGAACCGTGAGATTTTTGATGGTTGGGTGCCTTTGAAAAACAACAGGGTGCTCAGCACTTTGAATGACCTCGATCAGGGTGCAGGCCAAATCAGGATGTTCGGCAGGGTGGCGTATTTCTTCAACGCCGAACGGATGAGGACGGCGATTTCGAAGGCCATCAATGACGTGAGGCTTGCGGGACGGCCAGAGGAGTTCTTCGAGCCTCTCGAAGGCGGTCCGATCATCGATATCCACATCGTAGCCTCACTTGCCGGTGGAACAGGCTCTGGCATGTTCATGGACACGGCCATGCTGGTCCGAGAGCTTCTGGATACCGGAGGTGCGATGGAAAATGCCCAGATCAATGGCTACTTCGTTCTGCCCAACATTTTCATCGATACGTATGGTGAGGACAAGATGCCCCGGGTGTTGCCCAACGCCTGTGGCGCGCTGAAAGAGTTGGACTTCTTCATGGAATTCAAGGGGGTCATGCAGGCGCGCAAGGAGAATTCCGACATGTCGCACATCTGGGACCCTGCAAAAGATTCACCCTTGCACGAGGCCGAGGCGATTGGAAACGAGCTGGTCGTGGAATATATGGGTGGAGAGTCAACGCGGTTGACTGGAAGGCCTTTCACCAATGTTTTCCTGATTGATTCGGTCAATGAAGTGGGTGATACTTACAATGATGTAGATGACCTCGCTGAATGTCTGGCCAAAGGGTTGTTTGCGAATTCAACGAGCATTTCCCTCAAGCTGAAGTCCCAGGACGACAACAACAAAGACCAGTTCACCACCTTCAGGCACAAGAAGGGGTGGGCAGGAAGCTTGGGGGTGTCCGAATTGATTTACAACCTTCCGGAGGTGCGTAAGCATTTGTCTCTGAGGGCGTTGGAGGAGGGTCTTGGGCAGCTTCTTGCGCCTTCACCGGACATGGCGGCCAAGGCCTTCGAGGTGCTGGGGGATTTGGGCATGATCGAAAAGGAGGAGCGGAGCGACCTCGTGACCACCATGAACCGCGCGGTGCCCATCAATGCCAAGGAGCTCTACGAGGACTCGGTTCCGTCCAGTGAGCGGACTACGGCCATGAACGATGTGGCCAAGCTGTTCCCTGCTGTCAAGGTCGAGGCCCAAGGAATCTTGGAGAAGGTATCGACCGCCTTGGGTAATCTCGAAGCGCACTTGCCTGAGCAAGGACGTGCCACTGCGAGGGTGGAGTTGATGAAACAGGTCAAGCGTTACCTGACCGAGTCACGGGAAGAAGTGAAGAAGGACGAGGAACGCCTCAAGCTCAAGATTGAGGGGGTGGAGAAGGAGTTGTTCTCGGGAACGGATAGCACGGAGAAGCGTTTGCAGGAGCTGATGAACGCTGGATTGATGAAGCGCATGTTGCGCAAGAGTGAGATGGAGGAACTGCGGTTCGCTTGGCAAGAGGATATGGAGGAGGTGATGCAGTTGTCCATTACGGCAGAATGCATGCGTCAGGCAAAGGATGTTCTGGCCAGTTTGGAGTCCGAATGCGATGCTGCGATTGAGCGTTTCAATACCGCCAATGGAAAACTTGACTCCTTGAGAAGCAGGGTCAGTGAAACCCTGTCCAATCGACGGCACAGTGGCATTGCCAAGAAATACCCTACGCCATTCAT
>JBELBZ010000072.1:0-5799 GCA_042095055.1 Crocinitomicaceae bacterium
TGGGTCGTGTCAAATTGCGTCAAGGTTGACATGGGTCGCCAATGGGACAAGAGTGGGGGGAACTTTGTCTGGCCAACAGCTCCGCGGTGGGGCTGAAGCACTTCACATCAATCCCTCCACACCATGAAGCAAGTCCACTTGCAACACATCCTCCTCGACGCTTCCGGCAGCATGCAAAACTGCCACCAGCTCACTGTATCCACGCTCAACGAGCAAATTGCGGCCCTGCATGAAGTGCAAAAGCAGCATCCTGACCAGGAGGTCAAATTGTCCATCTCGGACTTTAGCGATGATTACCGCATGTGGTTTGGCCCCAAGCCCATGGGGGAGATCCGGAACATCAGCGAGGATCAATACCAATTGCGGGGCATTACCGCGTTGTATGATGGCCTCGGCACCCTCATCTCCAATACCATCGCCCATGTTGGAGAAGATGCGCCTGCCAAGGGCACTTCCATTTCCATCATCGTACTGACTGATGGGTATGAAAATGCGAGCCGATTTTACTCTGCTCCGGCATTGAAATTGTTGATGGATAAATTAACAGAAAAGGGATGGGAGTTCCGCTTCATTGGAGCAGATATTGACCCCATGGAAGTGGGGCGCTCATTGGGCATGGATGCCAGGAGAACAAGGCGTTATCGTAAGGAACACCTCGATGACAGTTCGATGTATATGGCAGATGTAGCGCGCTATTCTATCGCGATGAAAAAAGATCGATATTTTTCTGCCGATTGAGGCAACTTTTTCGGGATTTTTTCGTTATATATATAGGAACACAAAACCGCCATTGGAAGTATTCATATACCGGACGCAAGACGTCGAAGAAGATTCATTTGCAGCGTTGCTGGAGGGGGCCAATGGTCCCCTTCGGCACCTGCGTTTTTCAGAAGGCCCTGTCGTGAGCCTGGAAACCGTTACCGATGTAGTACGGGCTTCGGCAAATGCCAGGGGCTCCCTCGAAACCGATGCCATTTTTGAATGCATAGCACAGATTCGCAAGCGGGCGGATTTACACCCTGATGCCGTGGTTGTTTTGTTGTCCCGGATGCGCCATGCGGGCAACTGGTTCAGTCTGGGTAAGGGCAACAGCCATTTCATTCACGCAGACGATTGGAACCTGTTCACGGCGACATCATTTCGCCTTCCAGTCACGTTTCTTTTGGCCAGCAACACCATCATGCGGGGCATGTACGACACGCTGCCGGAGCTCGAAATGCGGGCTCATTTGGAGGCGCGCGGATGCATCATGGACCTCTGTATGGAAAAGAAGGACATCAGCCTGAAGATGAGGACGGCAGATGCCTGTCCTGAATGTATGGAGCGCATCCGGAGCCGCATCCAAGCGGGCCATCTCGATGCCAAAGTCGTTGTGGACTGCTTCCGCCTCATGGATTTGGTGCGGCGCGACTTGATGTACAGGAGGCGCTGGCGGCTCGACCTCGAGCCTGGTCGTCTGAAGGTGTCGGGATATGCCCAACAGCTCGACTTGCCGGGCTGTCGGGTGCATTTGTCGCCCATACAGCGGGCGTTGTACCAGTTCTTTCTCAAGCACCCTGAGGGCGTCCGTTTGGTCGATCTGCGGGATGACCATCACGTAGCGGAGTTGACGCGTTTGTACGAGGTGGTGGCCACCAAGGGCAATCGTTTGGAACAAGCCGAAACCATTCGGGCCGTCGCAGAAGATGTCGAGGGCAAGATGCAGCAGCACTTGTCCCGAATCCGACGTGGGTTCAGAAAGGCCTTGGGCTTCAGGGAAGCGGAACTTTACACCATCGAAGGTGTTCCTGCGGAGTCTTATCGCATCGCCCTTGACCGCCAATATGTCCTATGGACCGACCGCGAAGGACATCGAATCCACTGCGGTTCAAATGCCGAACTGACCTGATTAGCGCGGGGAGCGATCCCCAGCCTTGACTTCGTCCACCGGGCCTCCAGCAGGTCCAGGTGAGCGCGACCCTGCATTTCTGCGCCCCCTTTTTTTGAAACACACCACAAAACCCTATACCCTTTGAAACAACTCGTTATTACCTCCAGCACCACCCGTCGCGACGCCGCATCGCTCAACACCTATTTCCGTGAAATCAGCAAGTACCCTTTGTTGACCGCTGATGAAGAAGTCAACCTCGCTGTCCGCATCCAACAAGGCGACCATGTTGCGCTGGAGCGCATGGTTCAAGCCAACCTGCGCTTTGTGGTCTCTGTGGCCAACAAATACCAGGGCATGGGATTGTCCCTGTCCGACCTCATCAATGAAGGCAACCTCGGGGTGTTCAAGGCCGCTCAGAAGTTTGACCATACCAAGGGCTTCAAATTCATCTCCTACGCCGTGTGGTGGATCCGGCAAAACATCATCAAGGCGCTGCAGGATAACAGCCGGGTGGTGCGCATCCCCTCCAACAAACTCGATTCCATCTACAAGGTGAGAAAGGCTTCCGCAGGCTTGGAGCAGCAGTTCGAACGCATGCCGACTTCAGCCGAATTGGCGGAAGCGCTGGACTTGAAGGTGGACCTTGTCACGGGATGCTTGAAACTGGACCAACGGGGGGTTTCTCTTGACGCACCTGTGAGCGACGATCCCGGAGCGGTGACGCGCTTGGAAATGATGTCCGATGAATCCAATCGTCCTACAGACCACGGCCTCGATGCGGTGGACCTGGCCTGCAGCATTGAATTGGTCTTGGGCGCATTGACTGTGCGGGAAGCGGATAGCCTGCGGATGGTCTTTGGATTGGGCGATCACCGCCCGCATACGTTGGAGGAGGTGGCGAATCGGTTTGATGTGACACGCGAACGGGTGCGTCAAATCCGGGACCAGGCGCTCGGAAAATTGCGTCAGCATGACGCCGTGGGCGATATGAAAGTCTACCTCTGAATGCGATACGTCAAGCTTGACGAAACTGGCGTGGCATGCGGTCTGCGCCGCAAGTTTGTCTACACACCATCCATCCAATGCCCATGAAAAACACCCACATTGTCTTTGTTTATGGCACCCTGCAGCAAGGGTGTTCCAATCATGTTTTACTCTCTGGCGCCCGGTTTCTCGGCGAGGCTGCAACAGCAGAGGATTTCGTCATGCGCACCCTTGTCGATGACCACGGCCGTCGGGGCATTCCCTTCGTGGGGCGCGATCTGCCTGTGGGGCCTGTCCACGGGGAGGTCTACGCGGTGGACGATCGGACCTTGATGCAGCTCGATCGCCTCGAGGGCTGCATTCCTGACGATCCTTTGGGATCGTGGTACCGCAGGGAGAAGGTCGCGGTGAACCTGACCCATGCGGTCGGGGGTGCGACACCCAGTGAAGCTCCCGCCGCTGACGCCGCAGGGATATCGGCCACGTTGGAGGCCTTTATCTACCTCCTCGAACGCCCAGCTTCTCCGCTCGTGGCGTCGGGTCGGTGGAAGGACGCAGCGCAGATCGCCGACCCTTGTTTCTATTTCGCTTACGGTTCCAACATGGACCCCCACCGCATGCGCCACCGCAAGGTCCCATTTGACGAGTGCCTGACCGCGCGCTTGCCGGACCACGGTTTGGCCTTCAACAAAAGTGGAAACGGCGGGACCGAGGCGTTTGCCAATGCCGAGCCGAAGCCAGGAGAGGATTTGCCGGGAATCTTGTACCGGGTGCCTTTTGAATCCCTGACAAACCAATTGGATGGCTTCGAAGGCGTGTCGGGCGGCCACTATCGCCGGGTGCAGATGAAGGTGTTGGTGGGCCCTCTCCATCCACAGGCGGAATTGGCTGCGGCGCGTCCGGTCATGGCGTGGGTATACTTGGCGGGGTCGGACTTCGTGCGCGAGGGCCTGCCGATTACAGAGCGTTACCTCCATCATATCCGCCGTGGCCAGCGGTTGTTTGGCATCATTCCGAACGGCGGCTCCGACAGTTGAATTCAGCTGCTCGGGGGCAGCACAGCCCTTCAATTGTGGCCCGCACATAATAAAAGGACCCATTCATCCGTGGATTCAATACAAACCCCCTGCCGATGAAACCACATCGAAGTGCCCTCAACTTGGGCTGTGCTGCATTTGTTCTCTTCGCATGCTGGTCAGAAGCCAGTGCCCAGAAGCACCAATACCATTTCCATTACCGTCCTGTCAATCCGGATACGTCGATACAGTATCTGTACGATTGGTATGAGGTCGAGCCGGATGGTTGGATGCGGCGCGATGCGGGCATGTTCAAGAGGCAGTTTCACGACTTGTACGGCACATTGGAGCCAGAGCGCCATCCGGAAGGAACGGCCATCAACCTCCGCGTGTTCAGCCTCGAAGGGGAGCTCCTCGACGACCGGAAATTTGTCTGTCGGGACACGACCATCGTCCAATTCGGCCCGATACAGAGCGATTTCCGTGTGGACATCCAACACGTGATCAATCCCGACGCTACGATATTTGATACGGGCATCATGTTGGTCGTGGAGGACGACATGGCGGTGGTTGAGTTTTTCAACCTCACCGGTGGCAAGGTCAGCTTCGAACACAGTTGGTTCTACTGGGATGCCGAGGAGGAGGCCTTTTTCGTGGACGAGGGCGTTTCAGGCCGCTCATCGGACGCGGTCATTCGCATCCCTGTGGCGCCCGACTTTCGGCGCATGCAGTACCACGCCTTCGAGTTCGTGACCGCGGACCGGGATACGGTCACCTTCAATGCCCACGTGACCGGTGACGTTATCCTCGGCAGCCACCTGCTCTTCGAGGAACGCGACCTGGGCGACATCGTCCTCGGCAGGGTCAAGGCGGGCGACCCGCCGCGATGACGGCCGCTGCGGAGATTGCGATCATTCAGGGATAGAGGGGGAGGTCCGGCGTGCCTTTGAGCAGGTCGGTCAGATCGAGGTCCATCGCGAAGTCGGTCATGGTCCGGGCGAGCGCCTCCTTCTCAATCTCCGCATACAACTCCGGCGCCTCGACTTCCAGCTCCATCAGGATCCACGACGCGGACTCGGTCATGTCAATCTCAAGTCCGTCGGGCAGCTCGGTCTCTTTGAGCACTTGCTCCTTGATGTCATCGGGAATCGCAGACGCATGGTCCGGCGTGCATTGCAGGCGAATGTCTCCGTCCACGAGGCAGAGCGAGTATGTCGTGTAGGGTGCGAGCCCTCCGGCGTCGATGCTGTTGTTCATCAGAATGCAGAACAGCATGCTGTACAAGCGCTCCGATTGTTGTTCGTTGCTGAGGGCCTTCTCCACCTGGGCAAAGCGCAGGTACGATCCGCCCATCGGGCTGGGGTCGAGTTCGAAGTCGAGCTGGTGTCCCTGAGCCTCTTGAAGCGCCTTGGCGATGGGGCTGAACATGTCCGTGCAATCCTCGCCGATGCGGGGCACGGTTGCCGCCCGGAGCGACTCGGTGACGTCCACGGGCTCGATTTCGCGCAGCGCCCTGGCCTGCAGCTCAGGGTCGGATCCGCGGTATTCGGAATGCAGCAGTACCCGTCCCTCTCGCTCTGTTATGGTGTGCTGGAATTCGTGTTGGGGCAAGCCTTTGGGTAGGCCCAAGTCATGCTCGTAGAACCAGTCGGACAGGGCTGCTGCGGACGGTCGGTAAGGGAGGAATTCCAGCTCACCGTTAGACAGGTCTGTGTGGCTGTCACTCCACGTGCTGCGGTGCGGGCTCATGAGGGTGTGGGTGCTCTCCGTTTTGCGCAAAGCGTCGAGGGTGAATTCCAACAGATTCTCGGGGGTCTCGAACAGGGCTTTGGACATGGCTTTGGGGCTTTCCTTTTTAACGCTAAAACGGCCGTCATCATTGTCTTTTTGGGCAATAAAGCCGGTGATTTTGTCGTCTTGAATTCAAAC
>JBELBZ010000073.1:0-5436 GCA_042095055.1 Crocinitomicaceae bacterium
GACCCGGCGTCTTCGCCGGATTTGCTGGCTACTTCTTTGACCCCGCTGAGGCTGGACTGGGCAACCATACCCTCACCTACACCTCTGCAGATGGTGCGACAAGCAGCTGTGGCGTTACCGTAGCCGAAACCCTCACCCCCACCCTCTCGCTGCCTTTGGGCTGGTGTCAGGACGACGGACCACTCGTCCTCGACCCCTTTGCCGATCCGCCGGGAGGAAGTTGGACGGGCAGTGGCGTGCTCGTACTGGCCGACGCGGTCATTTTGGACCCCATTTTTCTCGCCCTCGGAACGTACGCCATTGCCTACACCACCCCAGGGAGTTGCGGTGGAACCACCACCGCCAGTGTGAGCATTTACCCCTCTCCCGAGCCCCCCACGTTGACGGGCCTCAACGGCCTGATGTATGCGGGGAACATCGCCCAAGGCGACTCCATCGAATGGTGGGTCGGCGATTCCGAATGGCCCAACGGCTCCTCGTATGCCATGGGCTACGCCGATTCGGTGTTCTACTTTCCCAGCTGGAACGACTTCTATACGGTAGAGGCCATCAACAGCTATGGATGCAGCGCCTTTAGCCCTTCCTTTTATGTGGACGGGACCCTGGGCACCGCAGACCCCGACAGCAGTCCCTTCCGCATGTGGATGGCAGAAGGACAACTCCTGGCCAACGTGAATGTGTTGCACGCCACCTGGTTCGACATCGCAGGGCGCCGCTTGGCCCACAGCGGCCCGCCGTTCATGCGCCCCGCTGGCCCGGGCCCCTTCATCGTTTGGGCCCAAGACGACCAAGGCCGCACCCACCGGATGCGCCTGCCGTGATGGAAATGCCAAGCCCAAAGAAGGCTGATGCCCAATAGAGCCCCTCGGTCCTGACCACGGCGTAGCACAAGATTGGGCAGGCCGACATCATCCGTCATATTTGCAACGAAATGATCCTCTACAATCCCCGTTCTTGGTTTGGCCTGATTTTCGAGTTCCACCGCAGCGATACGTTTCGGAAGATGATCTGGGTGCTGCTCGCCTTTGCGCTCTATACCACCGGGCTTACTTGGGTCGAACTCCAATACCGTGAGTATTTCGCGTTTATCGATACTGTGACCGTGCACTCGCTGCTGGGCTTCATCATGGGCCTGCTGCTGGTTTTTCGGACCAATACCGGCTACGACCGCTGGTGGGAGGGGCGCAAGCAGTGGGGAGCCTTGGTCAACTCCACCCGGCATTTTTCCTACCAGCTCGCCGCCCTGCTGCCCGGTGAGGAATTCGCCGAAGACCGTGCGGCCTTGACCCGGCTGATCGCCTCCTACCCTTCCGCCCTGCGCCACCACCTGCGCAGCGTCGCGCCCGACGAGACCCTGCGTCGCATTGCCGAAGACAGTCCCCATGGACTTCAAGCGGGCGACATTGCCGCCTCAAATCCGCAGCACATCCCCAACGCCATTGCCGCCGAACTCTATCGCCGCATTGCCGCTTGGAACCGTTCGGGTACCATCTCCGGCGAGATGCTCATCAACCTCAACAAAGAGCTCGCCCGATTCACCGACATCACCGGCGCATGTGAGCGCATTCTCAAGACGCCCATCCCCTACGGATACAGCCTCTTCATCAAGAAATTCATCTTTGCTTACACCCTCACCCTGCCGCTGGGATTGGTGAACCAGTTCAACTGGTGGACGGTTCCGCTGGCGACCTTCGTCCTCTATGTATTTGGATCGCTGGAACTCTTGGCAGAAGAAATTGAAGAGCCTTTTGGAACGGACGCCAACGACTTGCCTACCGACCCGTTGGCCGATACCATGCGGACCAATGTGGCAGAACTGCTCGCGTGATTTAATCCATGACGCACCGACCGTAGCCGCCGACTGATTTCGCGACATTGTTGTTGCGGTACACCCCGTCAGAACCCGACATGAACCCCCTGTGCCAAGGGTAGAGCGTAGAGAATTCGGTGGCGGTCCAAATGTGTGTGGTCACCCCCTCGTTGCCAAAGGTCCCATTGGTGAATGTCTGTCCACCTGGCAGAAAAGCCATGCCGTGGTCGTCTGTGCCGTTCCACATCACGCTGTCCTTGAGTTGCTCCCCTTGGTGGTCTCCCCGAAAACCTGTGGTCTCCAGTTCAAGCTCCTCGACCCCGATGGCCGCCTCCATCGCGAACCAATCCGAATCGGTCGCCATGTGCCATCCCGCAGGGCACAGGTCCCATTGGGTGAAAGCATGCCAATTGTACAGCACCCCGTAGTCGGCATAGGCAGTGGTCGCCATGGCCGCGGCGACATCGGTTCCTGCATAGTCCAAGACAAACGCATGCGGCGCCCAGTTCATGGAAGAGGGGAGCGAAACGGCGGGCAAGTAGCGGCAGTTTTCTGCAAACCAACACTGCTCGCCAATCTGTACCACACCATACTCGTGGCCTTGGTGCGAGATGCTGGCCTCACAGCTCAACCCTGAATCCAATGGCCAGGTCAGGTCGTAATACGACAGCAGCAGCACCAGATCTGCGCTACCGACAACCCCGTCGTTGGATAAATCGGGATTGAAACAGGGTTCTTGGCCCCGGGATGGAACCACAAAAAACAGGAGCAAAAGGGCAAAAAATAGACGCATACAAGGAATTTGACTCCTTGTAAGATGGGGATTAATCCATTGATATCCAATTACTCACACCTCATCAAGAGGGCGAGTGCGCCTGTTGCGAAGCGGTGCTGCTCGAATCAGAGCAGGTAGTCCATGCTGGAGAAGGTGGAGTGGCGGCCTGACACCACGCCTTCCAACATGTCCTTGCGGCCTTCACTGCACGCCACCAAGGTCCGGATGCTGAACGACCGCAAAGCGGCACGCACCGAGAGGGTCGCCACAGCACTGTCTTTGCGGCCCGTAAACGGCAGCGCATCGGGTCCGCGCTGGCAGCTGGCGTTGAGGTTGACGCGACACACCTGATTGACGAGCTGGTCGATCACCTTGCCCATCGCCTCGGGGTTTTGCGAGAAAACGCTGGCTTGTTGGCCGTAATCGCTCTCGGCAATGTCTGCCATGACCTCTTCGATGTCTTCGAACTCGAGGACGGGACAGACGGGCCCGAATTGCTCCTCCTTGAAAATCTTCGCAGCGCGGCTTACCGGAAACAGGATGGCCGGGAAGAAAATGGAACCCGCGGTTTGTCCGCCTTTCTCATTGATGACTTCGGCGCCCATTTCTATGGCTTCATCAACGTAGGCTTGCATGGCCTCCACCTTCCCTTTTTCGGGCAACGGAGTGATGTCCGCGTCGGCAAAAGGCAAACCTGCGCGCAAGCGGTCTGTGGCCGCGGCAAACTTCTCGAGGAATTCCGTCCGCACATACTTGTGCACGTAGATCACCTTCAAGGCCGTGCACCGCTGCCCGTTGTAACTCCAAGCTCCGTTCACGCATTGCTTCACGGCGAGATCGAGGTCGGCGTCAGGCAGGATGATGGCGGGGTTTTTGGCCTCCAAACCGAGCACCTGTCGCACGCGGTTGGGCTTGGGGTGTTGTGAAATCAGGGCGTTGCTGGACTTGCTGTTGCCGATGAGGGCGAGCACATCCACGTGTCCGCTCTGCATAATCGGCGCAGCCAACTCGCGTCCGCGTCCGAAGACGACATTGATGACGCCTGGAGGAAAGCAATCGCGGAAAGCTTCGAGCAGGGGTGTGATCAACAACACGCCATACTTGGCGGGCTTGAAGACGGCGGTGTTGCCCATCAGGATGGCAGGCAGCAGCACGCAGAACGTCTCGTTGAGCGGGTAGTTAAACGGCCCGAGGCACAGCACCACCCCCAGTGGTCCCCTGCGAATCTGTGCGAGCGTGCCATCGACGTTGTGGATGTGGCTGCCCTCGCGGTGGAGCTTCTTGTACTCGGTGATGGTCTCCCGGAGGTAGTCGACGGTGCGGGTAAACTCCTTGACGGCGTCCTTCTTGCGCTTGCAGATCTCCCACATCAGCAGCTTGACGACCAATTCGCGCTCCTGCACCATGCGGTCGATGAAGTTCTCCATGGCAGCAATGCGATCGGCTGCTGGTGCCGTCGCCCATGCACCCCTTCCGTTGTCGTAGGCCTTGCGGGCCGCAGCCAGCGCCTCGAGCCCCTCCTTTTTGGTCAGGTCAGGGGCCGAGCCCAAGTGAACGGGAACCTCAGTGCCATTCTCAAGCGTGTGAATGGGGCTGTAGACCTCTGCTACGGCACCCTTCCATGTGCGCAACTCACCATCGATGAGGTACGTCCTGTGCTGGACCGAGCCTTCGAAGGCATCTTTGGGATCCAACGTAGCGTCTTGTGCGGGTATGGCGTGCGTCATGCAGGTATAACCGCAAAAAGCCCTTTCGGTTCACTGCAAATGCAAAGTGGCAGAGGGAATTTAACTGGCCCACTCATAAGCCGCTATCTTTTTGGTAATCAATGCTCTGACCCTCAATCAATGCTGAGAATTTGGAAATAGAGTACACCGTATCCACGGATTCTACTTCGGATTCCTCCTCATGGTCAGGGGAGACCATCAGCCATATTTGTCCGCAACCACATTGCTTGGCCGCTTCAATGTCAGACGGCACCGCTCCCAGGTAAACCGGTTCGCCCCCTTCACTGACGGGAAGCCTGCCGATCAAGACCTCCAATATCTCGGCCTTGGTTTTGCCATCTTCGGATACCGCATATGTATCAAACAGCATAGAGGGATTCCAGCCCAAGCGGTCCATCAAGATGGCCAATGTCAATTGGTCCAATGACGTGCACAAACCCAGCGGGTGTCCAGCTTTTTTTAGCCTCTCAATGGTCTCGGCGAAGTAAGGGGGCGTGACCATCGAACTGCTGAATTGAATGAAGCGCTGAACGACTTTTCGGTAAGCTTCGGCCAAATCAAAAATGCGCTGCTCATCGGGCATTGGAACAGCAAGGTGTTCCGCGTAAACCCTCCTGACAGCTTGGTCAAAAGTCAACCCAGGAGCACCATCGAGTGCTTCCGAATCCAGTTCCACATCAAACATGCGGAATGCCGCGGACAGCCCTTCTTTAAATGCCCCAATCAGGTTGGGCACAAGGGCATTCATATCGAGCACAACTGGAGAAGCTGACTTCACTTTTCAGAATTTCTAATCCCGGAAGTACAGGCATTCGCCTTCAATTCAGCATATCCGCGTCTTGAAGATTATATCATCCCGACTTGCCCATTGGATTAAGAAAAGGTGACGTTATACAGCCTCATATCGCGCTTTGGATGTTACATGCCCATGCCGATGGGACCACCCGTTGGGGTCCTATCCAGCATACCAGGCCAATAAAACAGTCCACGGCATTGCAAAAGCAGCCTCCACCTGCCGAACTTCGCGCTGCGGAAATGTCCGCACGAGGTCCCGTAGCTCAACTGGATAGAGCATCTGCCTTCTAAGCAGACGGTTTCGGGTTCGAGTCCCGACGGGATCACCA
>JBELBZ010000074.1:0-5340 GCA_042095055.1 Crocinitomicaceae bacterium
CCATGATGAATTTGGGGATGCGGGTGGCGAACCGGGTGTCCATCCACCAGCCCAAACCGCCTTCGATGGTGGTGTAGAACTGGTCGGGCTCATTGCCGGTTTGCTGGGTCGACATCCAGCAGCTGGCCAGTCCCATTTGGAAGGCGTCCGGACCTGGATATTCATCGAAAATGGGCCAGGCTGCCACATAGGCGGTATACCCAGCATCGAAGCTCATATCGGTGACATTTTCCGAATCGATCCAAGAAAAACCGCTGCGTGTGGCGGGTACGATTTGCGCTTGAACAGGGCCGGAGAAGGCGCTCAAAAGGCCAATGAGGCATGCGAAGGGGACACGTGTGCTCATGATGGTGGGCTGGCTGAATCGAACGGCAATATCAGATTCAAAAGGTAAAGCCCATGGTGCTGCGAGGGTGGCACCTCAGAGGAAAAGACCCCGTCTGGCCTCACCTCTGTTTTCGGCACAGGAACATTTGCTTGCGGTCTCGCAATGAGCGTGTTGGGTTGTAGTTTCGCGGCCGCAATTCAACAGACCACCCAAAACCTCAGTCATGAAGCGGATTAAGGAGTTCAAGAAGATGTTTGGAGTGGAAGGCGCATTGGAGCTGAAGCCACTCAAGAAGCAGTACCGAAACTTGGTCAAGGAATGGCACCCCGACAAGTTTCCCAACGGCGGCGAAAAAGCCGAAGAAGCCGAGGCCATGAGCCGGAGGGTCATCGAAGGGTATCACTTCTTGGTGAGCATGGCCCCGGAGACCAAAGAGGCGCAAAAGGAGGAGTACACGGAGCTCACCACCAACTCTGGCATTCAAGATATTCAGCACAAAGGGATGCTCCTGGAAATCACCTTTCTCAATGGGGACACCTATGAGTATTTCGGGGTGAATGGCCAGCTGTTCAACAAGTTTCTCAACGCAGACAACCAGTACCGATTCGCCAAGCGCAAGGTGTTCAATTCCTTTACTTACCGCAAAGCCAAGAGTGGCGCTACCGACGACGGTGAGTCCACAGGTGACGCCAGCTGAAAACCCAAAGAGGAAGCCGGGTTGGCGTCAGCGCTCAACCGCGAACCTGACGGGTCGATGTCCGGACATGTGGAGGATGTAGAGGCCCGTTGGCCATTCCGACACATCCAGCGCACCGCCGCGCAAGGCGACGTCAGAACACAAACGGCCTTGCATGTCCCTGATCTCGACAGCGTCGCCCACCTCGATGCCGAGCGCCTCGAAACCCACGATTTGAAGCTTGTCCGAGGCGGGGTTGGGGTAAAGGACCACTTTCTCCGGACCAGCGGTCTCTGAGGTGCTGCTGGTCCCGCAATCGATGCGCCCATCCATATCGTGTTGGCTCAGGGTTTCCCAGATGACATCGTGTGACACAAAGTCCATGTTCCCAAAGGTTCCCGGCCAATCGTGGTCGCCGCCATTGACCTTGTAGTGCAGCAGTTCATGGCATCCATCGGAAGAGGTCCACGTGTACAGCTCTGCCGTGCTGCCATCGTTGGTGCTCACATTGGGGACGTCGGTGATGACGGGCGTTTCTTCTAAACCACCTGCTCCGATCCAGTAATTGTTGACCTCGTCGTTGCTGTGGTAGTAGAGGGTGCCTTCGTAGACGACCCCATCGTAGGCCGAGATGAAGTCGGACGTTCCAAGGATGGTGACCACGGGGGTCGGGTGCACCACATTGCAAGAAGAAAAGCTCTCTGCATACATGGTGCGGGCGACCACACCGATGCCCGTGATCTTGTCATTGAGGCGGCACGCCAGGTCAAACGTAAATCCGCCCCCGTTGGAGTATCCCATGGCATAGACCCGTTCGGTATCGATGTTGCGCGTGACAGCCAATTCGTCAATCAAAGCTTCAATGAAATCGATGTCGCTGTGTGGATTGGGTTGCGTAAAAGGAAGCGTCCCAGACACCACCACTTGCCAATTGGTGCCTCCGCCGTCATTGGGATCGGGGATGGCGCTGGGATAGACCAGCACGAATCCATCTTCATCTGCGCGGTTGCGCAGGTCCGCGATGTTCAGTTGATCCTGCGCATTGCCTCCGCCTCCATGAAAACTCAGGACCAAGGGCAGGCTTGTGGCGGCGTCGAAGCCTGCAGGTAGGTATTCGAGATAGGTTCTGGCAGTGCCATTCACGTCCAAGTTTTGGGTGGACAATTGGGCACACACGGTTCCCCAATGAATCATGAGGACGGACAAGGCAGAAATGGAGAGGCGAATTGACATGGCCGCAAATGAACAGGAAAATTTAAAAACAAGCGGGGTCCGTGGTGATTGAAAGTCAGCCTTGTCCTCGGGCTGTCGTATCCGGGTCTTTGACGGCACATGGAACGCACATCTGGATCTGACTTCCCAACCTGTTTGCGAAAACCCCTCCTGGAATTGAGCATCACCTTGGGGGAGCGGTGGACATGACCGAAATTCGGGTCACGTGAATGAAATACTGACGACGTCGTTTGAACTCGGGCACCATGTGTTCACCGTGCTGGACCTGGTAGAGGTGGTAGGAGTGATTCTCCTGTCCAGGGTGGTCCTCGGCATCTTGCGCCGTGCATTGCGCCGCGCCGAGCGGTTTTCGACCTTGGATGAGGGCAAGCGGTTCATTGTACACCGCATGGTGTCTTCGGTCGTGTGGACCTTTGCCACGCTCTTTGTGCTCTCTGTATTGGGCCTGAATTTGACGGCAGTTTGGGCCGGCTCTGCGGCCTTGTTGGTCGGCGTGGGCATCGGACTCCAGGGCTTCTTCAATGACGTGGTCTGTGGTTTTGTCTTGCTTTTTGAAGGCGGAGTTTCCGTGGGCAACATCCTCCAAGTGGATGGCCGGATGGTCAGGGTGGAACGCATTGATCTGCGTTCGACCCGCGTGGTGTCGGTGGATGGCGAGTTGCTGGTGTTGCCCAATTCCAAGGTGGCGGGAGACGCCGTGCTCAACTTCAGCCAAGGCGAAAAGGCGACCCGGATCAAAATCGACGTGGGCGTCGCCTATGGCAGCGAAGTCCGCCTTGTGGAGCAATTGTTGCTGGAGGCCATGGCGGAGCAGTCTGAGATATTGAAGCAGCCGGCACCTCAAGTCTTCTTTCAGGATTTCGGGGACTCTTCCCTTGATTTCTCAGTGAGGGGGTGGATGAATCAACCTTGGCAGATCATGGCCATCCAAAGTCAGATCCGCACTTCTATCGACACGAAGTTCCGCTCCAACGGAATCCAAATACCCTTCCCACAGCGGGATTTGCACGTCATTGGCCAGGTTCAACAGACTGAACTGCAGGGCCCGTAATTTGCTGCCATGAAGAAAAAAGTGCTGCTGCTGGGGTCAGGCGAATTGGGCAAGGAAGTGGTCATCGCATTGCAGCGGCTGGGCCAGCACGTGGTGGCGGTGGACAGTTATGCCGGGGCCCCTGCGATGCAGGTGGCCGATGAACATGAGGTGATCAACATGCTGGATGGCCACGCACTGGATGGCGTTGTGGCGAAGCACTCGCCCGACATCATCGTACCCGAAGTAGAGTCCATTCGCACCGAGCGTTTTTACGATTACGAAGCCCAGGGCATTCAGGTCGTTCCGTCGGCAAAGGCCGCGCAGTTCACCATGAACCGCCGTGCCATCCGTGACTTGGCCGCCCAAAAGATCGGCTTGAAGACAGCGCCCTATCGCTATGCGACCACATTAGAGGGGTTGCAAGAAGGGGTGCGGACTGTGGGCATGCCTTGTGTGGTCAAGCCGCTCATGTCCAGTTCAGGAAAGGGGCAGTCGGTCATCCGAAGCGAAGCGGACATCGAGCGCGCATGGCAATACGGCATGGAAGGTTCGCGGGGGGATTTGGCCGAGGTGATTGTCGAGGCCTTTATCGATTTCGATTACGAGATCACGCTGCTCACCCTGACGCAGGCCCACGAAAAAACCCTGTTTTGCCCCCCCATTGGCCACCGGCAGGAGCGGGGCGACTACCAAGAGAGCTGGCAGCCTGCGGCGATGGAGCCCTCTTTGCTGGAACAAGCCCAGAACATGGCCGCTGCTGTGACGGCAGAGTTGGGAGGTTCCGGCATATGGGGCGTCGAGTTTTTCATCGAGGATGCAAAAGAGGGGCAGCCCGGTACGGTGTACTTCTCCGAACTGTCCCCGCGCCCGCATGACACGGGAATGGTGACCCTTGCGGGCACGCAAAACTTCAATGAGTTCGAGCTGCATGCCCGCGCTGTTTTGGGCCTGCCTGTGACCGAAATCGAAGCTTTTCGCCCTGGCGCAAGTGCTGTAGTGCTGGCCCCTGCCTCGATCAGTGAAGGCGTCCCCATTTTCAATGGGGTCTCCGAAGCCGCTTCTGTACCCCAGACCGACCTCAGGCTGTTCGGCAAGCCCACGGTGCGCCCATACCGCCGCATGGGTGTGGCCGTGGCCTACGGCGATCCGTCAAGTTCCATTGCAGACCTCACCGAAAAGGCCAAGCATACCGCTGGGTTGATCGAGGTTCACTGTTCAGATTGAGCCCCTCGGATCGGCCACAAAGACCCAGCTTCAAAAGCCATGTCACAAGACCACCCCACTCCTCAGGCCTTCCACAGGCCGAATTACTTCTTGGAATTCATCGTTGTCTTCCTGGGTGTGACCATCTCCTTTTGGCTCAGTGAGTGGAACGAAGGGCGCAAAATCGAAGAGCTGCACAAGGAGGATGTGGTGAGCCTTCTGGAAGACCTCGACCGAGACCAGGAGAGGTTGGAGCATGTTTTCAATCAAGCGAAGCAAGGGATGACCCGTTCCCAAAGGGCCCTCGACTGTACCAGAGATTTTCGCTCTGGGGCTTTGGATTACACGGCCTTCTCCGACAGCCTGATTCAAATCGGTTACCTCTATGGTTACGGCACTTTTTTCATGAACAGCGCGACCTACAAGTCCTTGATTGGGAGCACGCGCATTCAAGAGTTTCCACACGACATCAACAAGCAGGTCCGGGACTATTACGAATACGTTTCTAAGCGTGTAGAAGACAACAATGACATTGTGGATGCCATCGCCCTCAGGTATTACAATGAGTTTCATCCCTATTGCTTGATGGCCAATGACAATGACGGCATCCTGTCCGATGAGGAAAAGAGGCGCTATTTCAATGCACCCGACACCAGGGAGCATTACTCAGATCTGGCGTTTTATCATCAAACCTTGGCGCTGCATGACCGGACCGAGGTTCACATGATGCAAATCAAGCAGTACATCAGCATCCGCGATGGGTTGGAAGTCCAGTTGATGGCCTACGCGGAAGAGCTGCTCGGCCATCCCATCGATTTGGGAGGCTCAAGCCTGGCCGATACGTGAGGTTGGTGAGCCCCACTGCTG
>JBELBZ010000075.1:0-5262 GCA_042095055.1 Crocinitomicaceae bacterium
TGCGCGACCTCCCGCAGAGCCTCGGAAACTGGGACTACTCCAACGGAAATGACGGTGGCGCTTACGCCATCAACAACATCAAATACGTCGGCTCGGGAGACTTCTTCGACATCAAGCCGAGCAAGTCCACCAGCGGCTTCGAGCACATCTTCGAACCCGCCCAGCGCACCACCATCATCGGTGATGTCCTGCTGTTCTCAGAAGACCAGGACTTCACCGACAAGAGTGCCTTTGATGTTCATGTGGATGTCGTCTACCTGAACATAGAAAGTGACCAACTCGATTACAGTGGAACGGGAGACCCCACACCCTCAAATTGTCCCGTGAAAGGGGTCCAATTTGAAGTAGACGGCAGCATCATCAACGGTGTTGACAACGAACCCATTGAAACGGACGCCTTTGGAAAGGCCATGCTGACGATGTCACGTGGATACCACAATATCAAGCCCATCCTTACCCACATCGATGAGGGAAGTACCGAAGATGACCATGCTTTCAATGTCCCCCCGAGCGGCAAGCAAGTATTCATATCCGGCCCAGTCCTCAGAGAAACAGACGGTTCGGCAAAAACTGAATTCACTTTTGTGGACAAAACGACAAGGACGGCCATCGGCCGCGTCCTCGCTGGCAATTCAATGGCCTCCAAACCATGGAATGAGAGCCAGAACAACCTCGGTTTGACGAGCTTCACCTTGACGCCGATCGAACCTGTCGAAGGCGCAAATACGTACACGCAGAATGCAACGTGCCAGGCGGTGAAAATCACCACGGACACCCTGGGGCAGTACGAAGTCAAACTCCTGCCGAAGCATTACCGCATTTCCATCCCCTCCGACACCAGCACCTCAGTCTCGGCGTTGGCACCCGAGATGTTTGATCACCTCGGAGGGTTCCAGAATTTCGGAGTGGAAGGCTGGCAATTGGCAATGCCTGCACATGACGCCAACAATGGTGGACATCCATGGGTGGCTGCTTTCAATGCGTTCATCCGGGCGGATCAGGGTGGAACATACAACCCCCAACAGGCAGACTACCAAATCTGGGACATGACCGCGAAGACACCTTGGTCACAATCGACGCAATACCCAGAATTCAGTGATGTTTCAGACACAGAGGCCATGCCGTTTGACAACCTGAATTCAACTTCGGACGATGTCTACGCCCGTGTTGACATGGTATATGACCCGAGGGTGGAACTCAATGTATCCCAGAAAACTGCCGCCATCAACAGCGACTCCGAAGGCTCCTCCACCAAGGATTGTGACTACACCGCAGAACAGATGAGACTGCCTGCTCTGTCCAATACGTTCCTAGGAGAAATTGACCTGTTCGCAAGCGATGCAGAGGGCGACTACCGCTCTCCCCTTGATGCGTTCTTGGCGACGTATGCAGGGTCCTTCAATGACGAAATCGTTGACGTCAATGACTCTGTATTCCCCTTCCCCGCTGGACTGCCCATTGTGTACGAGTCGGAAATGTACTGCTTGGACCTCTCCGCAGGCCAGCATCAAAAAGTGGAGCTCCTGAACGAATTGGGTGAAGTCTACTACTCTTTTGAAGACACCATCAAAGTCTTTGGCTCGGCCTACAAATTTTCCATCACCAACACACTCAATTCGGGTTCGAATCAGAGCACACTCAACCTGGACTCTGCATCAACCGGCTATAGCTTCATAGCCAGACAACCCACTGAGGACAACAGTGAAGGGGTCAGTATTCCCAAGGGCAACTTGAACATCAACCTCCTCAAGGATGGGGTGGTGGTCGATCACTGGTATCCCTTCAAACATCTGATTCCGCTGACACAGGACACCAAGGACATCCCCGGCGTCCTTTATGACATGAACAACCCGGAAACATCCCTCTTCCATCATGGAAGGTTCGACGCCATCATCCTTGGAGAGTATGTCGCCACCAATCCTGTCCCGGTATCCTCTGACCCCACCCTCGACTTCATTCTCCGTGACCCCCCTGGAGACCAGTCATTCTGTCGAATGGAGCAAGGATCAACCATGGGCTTCACCAAGTCTGTCTCCAACGGAGATCAGGACGCTTTGAACCGCTCAAAGGACATCTCAGCGACAGCTTCTATGAGCGTAGGAGGCTCTCTGCTCATCGCTCCAATGGGCGTCGGTATATCTACCAGCAGCGAAGTGGATGCATCCATTGGCGGAAGCGTCGCGCAAGAGGAGAGCTATTCAAGAAACAAGACCAATGCGGTGAAAATCGAGGAGAGCATGACCGTCACTACGGAAATCTCAACCTCTGACTTGGCCCAAGAACACCTATACCTCGATGAAGACGGGACCATTCTGTCCACGCATCAGGATCTGTTTTTCGGCTCTGTGCGGAACACTGCAATTTCAGTCCACCGTCGAATTGGTCCCATCCGAACCGCTGAGCTCTACACCGACGGTATCGATGGACAAATCGCTCAAGATTTGGGCGCGGAGGATTACTCGGTCAAAGGCACACAGGGCATCATCCAATCCTGGGAAGAAGGGGGCACCAAACCCAATCTGATCCCCATGTTCAAGACCGACAATCAAGGTGAAATGACGCTCAGTCTTGCACCCCATCTTTTGGCTTGGAGAACGGAAACAAAGACCTCAGATTTGCCTGCCAGCCAGTTCCTGAAAACGGAATTCACCATCAAAACGCAAGACATTGCCTTGTTGGAAGCGTCGAGGGATGCTTATTTCGAAGCACATCCCGAGTTTTATCAATGGCCGGATGGCACACCATCCAACCAGAACTGGCCCCATGCAGCCTTCCCTAAGGGAATGAGACTGGCCAACAACGACGACCACCGTTGGTCGATTTTCCACCAGGGATGGCTCGACGAAGTCCATACGGCTACGGCCAACAGTTCAGAGCAGGTTCCCGCCGGACCAAGCACGATTAACAGAGCCTATCAGGTTCCCAACCCCGACATCGCTGGGGCAGGCTTGAGCCTGGACGATTTCGCTGATTATTATGACAGCCCTTCAGACCCGGCTGCCGTGTTAATTTCAGACGTATTGTCCGGTGACGACCGCAAAGGACCAGGTTACATTTTCCTAGGCCATGCCACTCAGCTGGATTTGGACTCCGTGCGCTATTTCAACAATCAAATCGCCTCCTGGAGTCGGATGCTCGCCGAAAATGAATTTGAAAAGATCAACGCAAGACGCTACATCTTCGATAACCTCGATCAGTTCGACGACCCCTCCGAGCTGTCCAATTGGATGGAGGATCTCGAGTCTTCCAACAGCACCGTTTCCAATTTCAACCTCGACGATTTTGGTTATTCCGCGAGCGACTTGGATGCCATAGATGTCTCCATGAATTCGGAGGCCTCAATTTGGGATGACGCAGACTTCGAACCCTTCTTTATCAGCTTCAGCGGAGGAGGGGCCAGTTACACTTCCACCGTAACCAAGCAGAGCATAAAAGAGCAAACGAGAACAAGAACGCTCAGCTCAAACTCAGGCGGGTCCTTGGGCATCGAAGCTGGTTTGAATGACGAGGTCGGCTTTGAAACCGGTTTTGGAGACATGAGCACCCTGACTGAAACTAGAAGCCAAAGCCAGAACAGTGCGACTTCCCTGACTTATTCCTACACCCTTTCGGACGAGGAAGAAACGAACATGTTCCTGGTAGCCGTCATTCCCGGACGTGGATTGAATGGACCCATTTTCTTGAATCTGGGTGCCATCACGTCTTGTCCCTATGTCGCTGAGGACGAAGCAGAATTCAATGAATGGTACCCTGCTTTGATCCCGGGCCTGAGCAACATCAACCCCACGATGTTGGATTGCGAGAGTGGCACCGTCCAGACACCGACTTGGGCCAACAGCATAGATCCGAACGCACTCGTTCTGGAGCAATCCACCGGACAGGTGTGGACGCACATGAACCCTGGGATCAGCTTCAGTTATGATGGGTTGGGGTCAGATGCAGTCGCATTGCAGGCTACCGTAGCGATGAGCGCCGCCATGGCCGCCACCGCAGGTTTGGCCGCGGGCAGCGGCAATGTTGGAGGCGCCGTGCTCGCGGGTGTGGTTGTTGGAGCCGGCTTGGGCATGTTCGCCGCAGACCTCGTCAAGACGACCATCTGGAGAAATGCTGTCGCATCCGAATATGGAACCACTTTTGAATCCACTGGCTACAACACTGCGAGCTTGGTCGCCATTGAGCAGGCCACGAATCAGACTGAAATTTTCCTCGCCCCAGGGATGTGCGCGGACATTTTTGACCCTGAAAAGACATGGATGGTACAACCCTCAACTGTCCCGGCCCAAGCCCCAGAATTGTCTGTTTCGTATACCAACCCCGTTACGGGCGAAGTCATCTCAGAAGCCCAGTCCATAAGGGGAGAAG
The DNA here is from genome assembly GCA_042095055.1 of Crocinitomicaceae bacterium. Classification (GTDB taxonomy): domain Bacteria; phylum Bacteroidota; class Bacteroidia; order Flavobacteriales_D; family Sanyastnellaceae; genus UBA8752. The sequence goes on from JBELBZ010000075.1 coordinate 4,363, forward strand.
ACGGCGAATTGTCACCCGCTTTGTCGGCTACGGCATTCATGGACGAACCCATCGGCATGACCTTGCATCTGAGGCACAATCCATCCAATCCCATCGGGGTGGCCACCTGGTACGATGTCTATGCAGATGTATTGTCCAATCAACTGGGCGCATTGGTCTCACTGGGAGGTATTGAACAAACGGCGGCAGAATTGGTCCTTCACCCGAGTTGGTCACCACAAGCCCCATTGGGCGGCGCTTATGATGTCCCCTTGGTGCTGCAGCACGCTGGCATCGATGAACCGCAGTTCAATTCTGGTTCGTTGACCATCATTCAACAAGCCGTGTGCGACCGAAACATGAGCGACGAAATCAAGGTCCAATTGAATTTTGAACCGGCATGCAGCGACATTGACCTGACACAACCGCTCGAAAACTGGACCGCCAACCTGGAGACCATTACGAACGGCCCGACGGAATTGCCAAGCGATGTGGATGTTGCCGTTGATGTCGAACAGCAACACTTCAAGAATTGGCTCATCGACTTCAACCCCAATTTAGGAGAAGGCCCTGTGGTCGTGGAGTACAGGTTGGGAAGTGGTTCCGTCTGGGCCCCCATCAGCAATTCCAACGCCTTCGATACAGACAGCGAGGTGCTCTTGAATTCGGACAGCACCTTGAGCGATTTCAACTTCCAGTGGTCTCCCATCGATGCATCTTCTCTGTGCAATCCATTGACCAATGCAGATGGCACATCCTGCCTGGGTTATGAAGGCGAAGTATTGTTGAGGGCGCGCAGCATCTGCCGCAATCCATTTGCATTGCCAAAGACGTCGAACATCGTCAGCGGATATGTTGATTTCGTAAGGCCTGAGTTGTTTGGCAGCGTGCTTCCGTCCGACGGATTCCTGGAGCCTGGAG
>JBELBZ010000076.1:0-5218 GCA_042095055.1 Crocinitomicaceae bacterium
ACGAAGAGCAGGAGGGCAAGCAGTCGGTTCATGGTCAGTCTTGGATGCACAGCCCAGGGAGGCTGATGGTCAAGTTGTACGTGATCGGTCCACTGGTTGACCAGCCATTGAGGATGGTCAAAGTCCACGTGCCTGAGGTCTCTGAGCCGAGCGATAGATTGTCGAAAGTAGCGCTGTAGTTGCCGGTCACGCTGTTGTTCCATTCTGGGGAAGGCCATTGCTCTTCTTGGAATGGGGTGAGGCCGATGGCGGTCACGCCGAGGTTGTAGCCGTAAACGGCCCACGTCAAACCCGAAGGGTCGGTCAAGCCAAGGGCCATGTCCCCGGCCCAACTCGCCCAACTCGCCCCATTCTGGATCCACTCACTCGTGATGTTCAGTTCTGACGGGAACCCGGAGGCGGTGAAGGTGATTTCGGCAAATTCTCCCCCAGCCAATTCAGGGAAGATGAGGTTGCCGTTGAAGGTTGTGCCTGCGCAATTTGAGTCCGGTTCACAGGTGCCGTCCGGGGTCAGGAATTGAGGAAGGCAATTGCCGTCGCAGTCCACACCGAAGTCCGGGAACTCACACGCACTCACATCGGGCAGGAGTGCGTCAGGATCAAAGTTGCATGCACTCTGGGACATACAGCCAGCACAGGTGGTGAATTCGCAGGAGGCATCGCCCTGTGTGGCGAACGGGTCGTAGTTGCAGGCCATGGGGTCCACGCATCCGGCGCAGGACACAAAGTCACAGGTTCCGTCATCCTGGGTGGCGAGCGGATCATAGTTGCAGGCCTGAGGATCGGTGCATCCAAAGCACGATGCGAATTCACATGAGCCATCATCCTCCATGGCGGTGGCATCGTAGTTGCACGCACCGGCATCCGTACAGCCCAGACAGAGGCCGTTGGGGCACTGAATGCAACGGATGGAGAAATAGTACTGCTCTGGAGGGTCTGCAATCCGCTTGACCCCTTGCGTCGCTGATGTCAAGGCGTGGTCGATGAGGAGCAGGGGAGACAACGAATGCCGCGTGGTGGTCCAGAAAGAACCATTTTGGCCGAGCGCCATGAGCTCTCCGCCCGTGATTGTACCACCATGCCAGCCGGCCGGTTTGGCGTTGAATCCACTGCTGTTGAGGGCGCCGAGGTTGGGGTCGAGCCACAGTCCATCTCCGTTTTCCACGGTTCCTGTGGTTTTCAGTTGCCCCCCCACGTTGGCCGATTCACCAATATCAAACCACCAGGTGGGCTCTTGATTCAAATCTTCCCAAGGCGCACCCAAGACATGCTCGAGTTGGAGAAAATCTGCATCGCTGGGCACTTGCCATCCGACTGGACAGAGGTTCCGGTCATCCAGGACGGCAAGCCCATTGTACAAGCGGCCATATTCATCGAGATATGCGTCGCTGTCTTCGTCGGGGTTGATTTGAGCGCCTGAATCCGAGATGGCGTCCTGGCTGGCCGCCGGAATCGTATCGCCGTTGGCATAGGTGGCCGTTCTGAGGTTTTCGTTGAACCAACACCTTCCGCCGATGGAGACCACGCCATACTCATGGCCGTTCCACGATACACTTGGGGAACAGCTGTCCACATACTCGCAGGGGGCATTGGCAGGGTCATCGAAATTGATGGCGTTGAGGTCGAAGCAGAGGTCGTCGACGTTGTTGACATGTCCCTCGGGGCTGGTGCAAGCTTGCACTTCGCTGTTGGGCTCTCCGAGCCCGTCGCCATCGACATCCGGAAACCACGATTGAAGGTCACAGCCCAGGTCCTTTACGCAGCGGATGGAAATGCCGGCGGAAAGCGGCATATCTGCATTCAGGGTGGCGGACTGCGCATTGGCAATGGAAAAGGCATGGGCATACACAGCATTATCGGTGGGTGTGGAGGACCACCAGTATGCGATATCGGATGCTGGGTAGAACCCTTCATCGGTGAGGAGTCCCGCACTGATGGCGCTGAACCCTGAATAGTCGTTGGCCATGCCGGTATTGGGCCAACCTTGGACCTCAGACAATTGAGACGCCGTCCAGGTCGAAGTCAACGCGATCCAGTCGTCATTGGTGGGGAGACGCCAACCGCTGGGGCAGGTCGATTCACTCGAAGCCGCCGGGAAATTGTAGAGGGTGCCATACTGTTGGTGCTGACTGGTGGCCTCAGCCTCGGCGATGCTGTAGCCGTCATAGTCGAGCACATAATGACGGGGGTCGAAGGAACTGGTGTCCGACGGGGGAAACACCTCCGGGAGCGTGCGCAAGTTCTCGGCAAGCCAGCATTGGTCCAGCAACTCGATCACGTCATACACATGGCCCTCATGCTCAATGGGTGCGCATGTCCATTCGGTGTCCGGGATGGAGTCCAGCTCGGCGCAAGTCGAACAACTGCCCCAGCAGACCGTGTCCAACGTCATCGGTGCGCCTTGGACCTCTATGTATCGATTGACGTAAATGTCCGTGGTCACGGTGCAGGCTTCATCCGAAGAGAGATACTCCTGATCGGCCCAGGCATTGAGGTTGAATTTGTATTCCTGAATGCCATTCCACAGGTAGATGGTGGTCGTCCAGACACCATCTCCGTCTTCGTCTTCCATGGGGTGGCATCCCCCGCACCATCCGTCAAATGATCCGGTCAGGTAGATGACGTCGCCATCGGTCAGTTCCAGGTTGGACACATCGACATGAAAGGTGATGGGCGAGGAGCAGACCTCGCCACCGTCGCAGTCGCATGCGCCCTCCGGCAGTTCTTCACATCCACATTCATACACGGCGCCTGGGCCGCCGCAGATTCCGCATTCATCCGGATAGGTGCAGGCTCCGGGGAGAGAGACAGTGTTGGTGCTTTCATAATTGCAGGCATTCGGGTCCGTGCATCCTGCCACCAATCCGGTCCACGTGGGGATTCCATTTTGGATGACGAGGGACTGGAGCTCGTCTCCCGGCTGCAACAGCGTCCAGGAAGTGCCATCCCAAATCAGCAATTCTCCCGGTGTCGTTCCGCTGATCATGGGCATCAGCGTCGAGTCACCGGACAAGGTGTCCGAGACGGATTCGAGCATCGTGATGTATTGATTCAGGGCCATTCCATCGATGAGGATGGAGGAGGGGGAGAAGGGCTCTCCGAATAAGGGCAAGAATTCGAGCAGGTCCGGCGCTCCGATGGTGCTGTCGGCATTGGCGTCCGGGTTGTAAGGCAACGTCACCGACTGCGCGAGGCAGAGGCTCGGCACGAAGAGCAGAAGGGCAAGTAGGTTCCTCATGACATTGGCTTGGTTCCCTGCAATTTACGGAATGCTCTGAAGCATTGCGGGGCTGCTTTTGTGTCCGTCAAGGCAATAGATAGTGGTACCCTTGGCCGACGCGCAGGGAACGGATTTCACCCCGCCGGCGCATTCCGCGCAGTGTGGGCTCACTAATTTTCAATGCATCCGTAGTCTGCTTGGTGGTCAGCAACTCTTCTTCCCCGCAAGCAGGGCAGTGGTAATCAGCAATGATGTCTCATTGGTCTTTGATGCAGCGGATTGCGAACCCCAGTTCAACTTCATCATGGAAATGATCCACGTGATTCTGGCTTTCTACGAGCCTGAGGTAGTAGGCCCATGCGTCACTCTCACTGGGGTGCGGAGTACAACTCCACCAATACCCGCGCTTGCCAGCATTCTGAAAACTCCCGTCCCAATTGCGATACCCCGTGGGCAAACCAGAAAAGCCACTGTCGTTGCTTCCGCCACCATTGTTTGACCAACCTGTGCTGGTTTTCATCAAAAAGCCTGCATCGCCCAGCGAATCAAGGTGAACGGTCAATTCGGTCCAATGGGACAATGAAGGGACGTGCCAACCAAAAGGGCACAATCCTCGTTCATCATCAACTGCATACCAGTTGTAGAGTCGGCCGTATTGAACCAAGGGCCAATCCTCTATACAGGCGTCTCCATCAGGGGCAAAACTTTCGCAATCACTGGTGCCCTCGCCATACACGGATGCAGCGCCTGACAGAGAGCTCCAATCAGCGTCACTGATTCCCGACTCGATCTCATCACCATTCCTGTATGATTCCGCTTGCAGGTTTTCCGCAAACCAACATTGCTCACCGATGGCCACAATGTCATAATCGTAGCCTTGGTAGGTCACATGGTCTTGACCTTGGCAAGGGCCAGAGAATGGGATTGGAGGGCAACTGCCAAAGGTCCCCAGCAGGTTGAGCAGGTCGCCCGCAGCCACGCAACCGTCGAAGTCTGTGTCTGTCGGGATAGCGACAATGCACTCTTGGTTGAATGGATCCCAAACCGTGCCTTCACCACAGTAGGCGTCGCAGTCATCAAAGTCCACAAGAATCTCATCTGAATACTCGCAACTGGGGCAATCCTGCTCAGGAACCTCTTCGCTCCATGAAGCGCCATGGATTGCGCCATGATTTCCATTACCTGATAAATCATACGCTGTATCTCCATGGCCCTCTTCAAAGTTCCACAAGCCAACCAGCCCCTCTCCTTCACCTTGACTTGGGCATTGCGCATAATCTTGAATTTCATCAACAGCAAGCGCCCTGTTCCAGAGGCTAAGGTTGTCCATCAAACCATCAAAAAATGTAGAGTCAGGACAAACTCCACACAGGTCCAATACATCAGCTGTTGCGCCCAACAACAAACCCGTTGAATTTTCGATCACATCATCGAAACTCTCAGTTGAAGACGATAGTGTGACCAAGGTGCCATCCAAATAAATTTCCACGTCGTCGTTTCTTCTGACAACAGCCAGATGATACCACTGATTTAGCCCAATAAGATTAACATCTGACCAAGCTTCCTGCATTGTGCTATTTAGACCTTGGCCATACCATAAATAATAGTTGGGTGCTGCGGAGCCCCCCCAATTTCCATAGGAGATGCCGTAGCCATCTATATTGTATCCAATAGCCTTATTTAAAATAGGCTGATGCATTTGAACAGGGCTCGACTCTGCCTGATAATAGTGACTTCCAATCTGGAAATACAGACTCCATGTAAAGTCGGACTCAGGATGAAACACTTCACTGTGTCCGAAGTCTACCCAATCATCTTGACCATCAAAACTCAACGACCCCTCATTGGCTGGATGCGCTGAGACAGTCGCTTCATATAGCCCGCTCTCAGACACTGTGATGGACTGACTCGTCTCCCCCGTACTCCAGAGGTAGCTCCCAAATCCCTCGCCAGCATCCAGCGTAACTGAGTCCTCGCAGGTCTCGATGTCGTCTCCTA
>JBELBZ010000077.1:0-5117 GCA_042095055.1 Crocinitomicaceae bacterium
CGATACCTGCAGTGGAGGTGCGGTGGTCGATGGTGATGTGGATTCAGATGGTGTATGCGACACCTCTGACAATTGCACGGATTTGAGCGCTTGCAACTATGACGGCTCTTCAAGCAATGTGAGTTGCCTATACAATGATGCGTTGAACGTTTGTGGGGGAGATTGTGTGGCGGACAACAACAGCAATGGCATCTGTGATACTGAGGAGTGCATCGACTCGGCCAATCCGGTTGCGGCAACCAACGATACTACGCTGTACCTCGACGCTTCCGGAAACGCCACCGTGACGGCGGCGGGCATCAACGATGGCTCCACTGATGATTGCTTGATCTCATCTTATGCGCTGGACATTGCGGCTTTCGATTGCACCGATATCGGTGCTCCGGTGACGGTCACTTTGACCGTGACGGATGGGGCGGGCAATACGGATACTGAAACCGCCGCGGTGACGGTGCTAGACAACACAGCACCTGCGGTTTCTGCTTCGGATGAGACGGTGAGCCTCGATGGAAGTGCTTACACTTTGGTCAGCTCTGCGATCAGTGCTTCGGCGACTGACAATTGCACAGCATCACCGACGTTGGAGTTGTCAAAGGACGATGCCACCTGGTCTTCAACGCTGTCCTACACTTGTTTGTCAGCGGGCGCCAATACGGTGTATGTGAGGGCAACGGATGGCAGTGGCAATGTTTCTGTCAGCACCTCTGTGACGCTGACCATTCAAGACACGACCGACCCGACCATATCCAACGTGAGTTCAGGGTTGACCGAAATTTTGGGTGCAGCGGGGACAGCAACGGTCGATGCGGCCTTTTATGTGACTGCTTCGGACAACTGCACATCCTCCGGGAGTCTGACTTATGAGATTTCCGAAACCGATGGCAGTGGTTATGCGACAACGTTTGCCGCAGATTGCGGGGATATTGGCGCCAAGACGTTCTATTTCCGAGTGACGGATGCGGCCGGCAATGCAAGTTCCACTTCGGGGGTCATCACCATTGCGGACCAAACGGCACCCGCCATTTCCAGTGTGTCTGGGGCAACCGTGGATTTGGATGCCAACGGAGACGCCACCATTACCGCCTCGGACACCTATGTCACTTCCAGCGACGCGTGCACGGCCTCGGCCAGTTTGACCTACCTCATGAGCCGCTCTGCAGACGGGACGTATGCATCAAGTTTGGCAGTGGATTGTGCAGATCTGGGCAGCTTAAATGTCTACTTCAAGACGCAGGATGCAGCGGGCAACACAAGCGCGGCTTCTTCGGCGGCGGTCTTTACGGTGCGCGATGTGACCGGCCCCACGGCTTCAGCAAACAATGCGACGGTGAGCCTCGATGGAAGCGGCGCATACACCTTGTTGCCATTGGTCCTGGCGGCAAGCTCAACGGACAATTGTGAGTCTTCCATGACCTATCAGTTGTCCAAGGACAACAGCGCTTGGAGCAGCTCATTGGCCTATTCCTGTGCTGATGTCGGAAGCAACACGGTCTATGTAAGGGCAAGCGACGGTACCAACGAAGGCGCAAGTGTTTCCATCACATTGACCATCCAAGACAATGCTGCTCCGACGGTGTCGGCTTCAAATGCGACGGTCAGCTTAGATGGCGCAGGCAGCGTGTCGGTTACCGGATCTGATCTTTCTGTTTCAGCAAGCGACAATTGCGCAGCATCTCCGGTGGTGACGCTTTCCCATGACAACTCAACCTGGGCGTCTGCATTGACCTTCAACTGCGACAGCATCGGGGGGCGGACTGTTTATTACCGCGCCTCGGACGGCACCAACACTTCGTCCAGCGGTTCAGTCACGGTCACGGTTCAAGACGCCACGGGTCCGACATTCTCCACGCCGGGCGGGTCCTATGCCATTTCCGGTGGTTCGGTGCAGGTCTTTTTCTACCAGCCGACGGGGTCATCATTGGCGGACAATTGTGTGGCCAATGCCAGCATTACCAAACAGGTGTCGAAGACAGGCACCGACTGGGCGACGGCCACATCCAGCGTGACCTACGACTGCACGGAAGTGGGGGGGCAGACGATTTACCTGAAGGCGACGGACAGCTATGGCAACCCCACCACTTCATCAGCTTCCATTACCATTACATCCGCTGCGCCGACCATTTCGAGTGTGCTTTCCGGGCAGACCGAATTGCTGGGCAGCGATGGTACGGTTACGATTGATGCTTCGGCGTATGTCACAGCAACTGATGATTGCTCTTCAGCGGGCAACATGACGTATGAAATTTCCGAGACAGCAGGAAGTGGGTTCGCCACCACATTCACTGCGGACTGTGCTGACCTTGGATCCAAGACTTTCTATTTCCGTGTGACGGACGAGTCAAATGCAACGGGTTTAGAGAGCAGCCAGTCCATTGTGATTGCAGATCAAACGGCGCCTGCACTTTCTGCAACAGCGACCACGGTGTATCTGGATGCGAATGGAGCGGCCACCTTGTCGCCTGCATCGTTTGTGACCGCCTCTGACAACTGTACCGCGTCCGGTTCCTTGACCTTGGAGATGGCCGAAGATGCTGGAGGAACGCTGGCCAGCTCTATTGCAGTGGACTGCTCCAATTTGGGCACGACGACCTACAAGTTCGTTGCTACCGATGCCCAAGGAAATTTCTCTTCTGAAGTGACCGCTGCCATTACGGTGGCAGACAACATTGCACCCACAGCAACGGCCAACGCCATCACCATCAACCTCATCAGTTCTTCGGTGACCTTGAATGCGTCCAACGCCAGCTTCAATACTTCAACGGACAATGACACATGTTCGGCCTTGATCAGCACGGTGTCGGTCGACGGTTCCATCCCTGCCAGTTCCTATGACTTTACGACCATCGGAACCTACACGGTAACGCTGGCTGTGACTGATGCGTCAGGCAATACAAGTTCTGACAATGCCACTGTTACGGTCACCACAGCGCCTACAGTTTTGTGGTCAGAAGACTTCGAGAATGATGCAGTTGGCGACATGTGTGGAACGGGCACTGTCGCGGCAAGCGACAACAACTTCACGGTGTCTTGCGGAGTTGCAAGTGACTACGCAGGACCAACGGCTTATGCGGGATCCAATCAATTTGCTTTTGAAGATGCGGAGGGAGTAGCGCTTCTTTCTCCGGTGATTTCCATTACTGGATACATCGTGGATGTGCAGATTGACCTCTCTGAGAATGGAGCTCTTGAAGGTGGAGGAGCTGATAACATCAAGTTGGAAACGAGCATAGATGGTGCCGGCTACGTTACGCAGCAAACGAGGACGGATGAAACTGACAATGCCAATTTTGCACTCGCTGGTATTCAGGGAAGCTCCCTCCAGATCAGGGTGGTCGCCACGAATGACAACAACGAGATTTACTACATCGACAACCTTGTCGTTCAGGGTTGTGTGGACGCGGATGGCGATGGGATTTGTGATCCGGTAGACAATTGTGTGGACTTCCCGGCTGGGTCTTGCGGATGTACAGACAAGACGGCCTGCAACTATGACACGCAAGCGACATCTGACGACGGGAGCTGCAACCTGCCCGGAATGATGTGCGCCGCTCCTTCAGGGGGCAATGGTTATGTGTATACGCCCAATGTTACCGGAGACGGATGCAATTGTGTCGCAGAGGCCATGACCCAGCTTTACATCGAGCCGTTCGACGACGAGATTAATCTAAATGAGACGAATCAGTCTGTGACTGTGTGTCCTTCGAATGGTTATGTGGCCAATGGAAACAATTGGACGTTGGACTGTGGCTCTGGCATGGGCGTGTTTGCATTCCCTTCGTCACAGAGTGGAACGGATCTGTCGCTCAATGTTTATCAGAACGCGGACGCTGTTTTGACTACTGCGTCTGTCGACGTTTCGGCCTATGCTTACTCTGCAGTCAGCGCTGTAGTTGAGCCTAATTATAGTAGCCCGAATCTGGAAGCGACCGATGGATGGACGCTCAGTGTAAACAAGGATGGCACCAACTCAGGTGCGCTGATTGAGGTATTCGATGATGTATTCACTGAGACCGTGATTTCCACAGATGTCAATGTTGCTTCAGTAAGTGCCTTGCAAGTTGTGGTCGAAGGAGATGCTGCGGAGGCTGGAGAAGACATTTACCTCGACGACATTCAGGTGCAGGCATATGGCAAGAAAGGATGCACGGACGATGCGGATGTTGTGAATTACGACCCGGCAGCGACTTACGATGATGGTTCTTGTGAATTGCCCATTGCCTATAGCTACTATGACGGGGGCTTTACGGATAAGATTTGGCGCGGCGATGCCTGCGTAGGCGGCTCGTTTGGTTGCGGCACTGCGCCCTTTGTAGAGGCTGTGGCAGTCTCGGCTGCTGCCCAGACGGCTTCTCCATCTTTGAGCTATAACATTTCCGCAGGGACGACGGTCACCGTGGATGGCACGCAGTACAATGCGGAGACATCCACGTATGACCTCTATGTCAAGGATCTGTTTGTGGAGGATGGCGGTTTGGTCCATGTTCCTACCGGTTTCAAACTGGTCGTCAAAGGCACTTTTACAGCAATGGACTCCGATCCGTTTTCGGGGGATGGATTGGTCTGCTTGGCCGGTCCAGTGACCATTCCCGAAGGGGAAGGTTCACCTGACTCTGTCGGTGTAGGGAACATTGACTTCCCACCCACGGCGTCTCTGAACCTGCCCAATGGCAAGTCTGTGATTGTGAGTGGAAACGTCTCATTTGGTGCTGTTCCACCTGTGCAAATGACGGGCAAGCTCAAGCTCAAGTCCGCCAATGCGCAGACGGTTTCCGGTCAAGGCGCCAAGTTCGACGTCCTTGAAATTGAAAACTCAGGTACAGGGGTCACGTTCTCCGATGGATTTGAGGTCACAGGCCGGTTGATTTTGACCGATGGTGACATCGATGTGGTCGGCGATACCTTGAAGTTTGGCTCTGACGCGAATGGCTCCGGATTGTTGGATGCGATTCCATCAGGGTCCTCCATCAAAGGCACGTTTGCTGGAGGGCGCTTGGCCAACCAGGCCAACACTGAAGCCAGGGTAGAAGTGTCCCGCTTCATCGGCCCTGACAGTGACGGCACCACGAACTGGGGATACACGATGTACGGCACTTCGATTTCTGGCGCTACGGTGAGCG
>JBELBZ010000078.1:0-5092 GCA_042095055.1 Crocinitomicaceae bacterium
GCATCAATTGAGTGACAAAGGAATGAGGGCCGCCCTGGGCGCGGCGAATGCGGCCTACGATCTGGAGCCAGTTGGACATGCTGCCGGGCAAGCCCACCAGGTACACCTGGTGGCAGCGCTTGTTCTCGTTCCCCTCCAACCCCGCCGACGTGGTGACCCAGATGTCGACCTTCCCAGAGACCCAAGCCGCCCCGAGTCTCGTCTTCTCGCCCGAGGGGTCGTCCCCGGTGGTCGTGGCAATGACCTTTGCGGGATGCCTGCCTCGGAACAGGCGCCCCAGCTCGCCCGCGAGCGTCTTGGCCTGAGACTTGAGAGCGCACACGACGTGCACGGAAGTTCCCGCTGTCGCCCGCCGCTCCACCATCCGCGCGCAGCCATTGAGGAAGTCGGGGCACAAGACCTCTGCCACCTCGAAGTTGAACATGGCCCCGATCGGGTCGCCGCCCTGCACTATGCGGAACGACGTGTCGTCACCGTCCCCACCGTCCACGGGGACGGGTGGCTTGAGCCGCAGCCACGCGCCCAAGTCGGCGGCGATGGCGGGGGTGATGCTGCCCGACAGCAGGATGACCTGCGAGCCCCAGGAGGACACGCGGCGCATGAGCTCGTAAACCTCCGTCCGGAATTCCAACTCGCCCCCGAGCGTCTGCACCTCGTCAATGACAACGGACCCCAGGCCCCCGCCCGCACGCATGGCATCGACAACAGGAGCGTGGTACTTGATGAGGTGGGCAAGGGCATCAACGGTCAGTACGGCGACGTGGGGCATGTCTTCGTGGTACTTCCACTCGTCTGGGATGCGCCCCTTGGCGATGTCTGATCCTGTGTAGCCGACGACCCAGAAGTGGTCCTGGGCATTGCCGTCCTCATCGTCGGGCAGGGGTTGGACCCCCCGCAGGAGATTCTGGATGGACGCCACCTGGTGCCCCACAAGGGGTGCGTGAGGCACAACGAAGATCAGCGTGGATGGGTCTTCCCCCGATACGTAATCGAAGACCAAGGGCGCCAATGCTGCTGCCGTCTTGCCCCCGCCTGGGCCAAGGAGCACGGCCGCGTGTGCGTCTCTGTGCTGCAGAAGGATCTCGAACGCCTGCTCTTGCTGAGGGGTCTGAAATGTAGCGTCAGAACCAAACATGGCCCTGAGAACCGTCATTGGCGCGCCTTCGTCGGGGGCATCGTGGGCACCGCGTCCGGGAGGGGGGTTCGGATCCTGTGCCGCATGCAGACGAGGGAAGTGAGGGGCGACATGAGTGCAGTGCTGGGGGGAGGGGTGAGGTGGGCAACAGAGAAGGCGGGGGCGTACCGACGGCTGGGGGTTGTACCCCAGGCTCTTGTGATACTCATGGGCAAGGAGATGCAATCGTTGGTCCAAGACGCAGCTGTAATGGCTGTTGGCCGTCCTCTCTGTGTGACCGCTCTTCTCCGATACCTCCCTCCCAGACACGACCGTGCCAAACGTCTCCATGCCTGACGGAAAGAGCATGTTGAGGTTCGTGGTGGTCCAGTGGCGGACGAAGAGTTTTCCAATGGTCGCCGAGGTGTCGAGGTGCATGAGCTCCTTGAAGGCTTGGCTGAAGGCGTGGCTCAGGTCGGGCGAGTCAGGGAAGAGCCTCCTCCCGGAGGTTTGTCGCCCGAGCAGTTTGCATGCGGCCCTGAGGAGGACAATGTGCCTGGCAATGTCGCGGGGGAGCAGGAGCAGACGGGGCTTGCCCGCACGGACGCACAAGGCGCCTTTCTTCCGGGTGACGAGGGTGAAGAACAAGTCTCCGTTGCGCCACACGACTTGGTAGGTTTCCAAGCGGTCCACCTCGGTGAACCGGCCGGCCCCGCATCCCAGCGTGAGGAAGGCAAGCATGCCAAGGACGGTGAAGTGGTCGGCCAGTTCCTTGGCCTTGTCCGAAAGACGGAGTGCTTCGAGGTGCTGTTTCCCTCCGCAGCGAAGGAGGACGTGCCCTTCCGCTTTGGGCCAGTTCGTGTACACGATCCTGTTGGAAGGGTCCGTAACCTGTTTCCAGTCGTCGCCTAGTAAAAGGGGTCCGGCAGCGAGGGCCCGTGGCATTTGCAGCGAGTGGTGAGTGTGGGGGTGCAGCGCGTACGGCCGGGGGCGCGGCTGGGTCACTTACCGTCGAAGACCTTCTCGCAAACCGCCGCAAAAGTGTCCAGCATGGCAGGGATGAAGTTGGAGGAGGCGGTGCGGGAGAGGGTGATAAGATCGATGGTTATGTTCCCATCGGCGTCGACATTGATCCTCCGAGCGGCGGGCTTGGTGTTCTTCATCCCTCGAAGCTTGGCGATGGCGGGTCCGAGGTGGTTCATGATGATGGTTTCCTGAGAGGCTTTGGCGATGTCCGTCCCATCGGAAGGGGACGCCCCAGGGAGACTGGTTCGGAGAACGATCTTCTGGAGGACCCCCGCGCGAAGGGCGTATTGAAGGCAGGACAGGAGCCGCCCGGCTGTCCCGCACTCCACCAATGACAGGTCGTTTTCGCCGGAAACCCTGCCAAGGTGGACGAGGGAGAATTCGACGAGGATGGTGGCCATGCCAGTCGGTGCGTCTTCCATGACGAGGTCGTAGAGCAGGCTGGCGGCGAGGCCTCTCCTGTGCGCCTCCTCTACCGTGTAGTCCGGGCGCTGCATCCAATCCAGGGCACCGCGCAGGCGGTCGGGGTGGTACAGGTGCACATAGGCCATCAGTTGCTTGATGCATTGCTTCGCAGAGGTGGAGGTCTGGCGCTCGGTGAACGCCTGAACGTCACCGTCGTCGGACTGCCCATGGCCTTCCCACTTGTAGATCTGGAGGGCCGCCCTGACACCCCCACCCACGAGGTGGACCGATGCCGGGAGATGGTCGTACAGGTATTCGGCGCACCGGAACAGCTCGGCAAGCTCTGGGCCGGGGGTCTTCGTGGCTGCCTTTGTCGCGAGGACCTTGGAGAGGAGATCCTCGTTGGTTTCGTGGTGCACGCCAATGCGGAAGATCTTGGCCCAGACGCAAGGATCATCGGATTCGTGGACCAAGCCCTCGATTCGCGATTTGATCGTGGCCTGGTCAACGATGGCGGCTTGAGGCAGGCATTCCTCCTCCGGACGAAAGGACGACGGGGACGGGAGGACAGTGCGAGGGTGGTAGTGAGGGCGGGGGCGGTAGTCCCCGCAGGGGAGCAGGACCAATTCCACGTCCCTCAGCGTCACCGTCGTGGGGCAGGCGTCGCATTGGTTCTTGGGGGCATCCGCCGCGTTGTGGAGGAAGGTCTTGTCGCAGCCGGTGCAATGCTGGCCCGGAGCCGTCACCCACGACTCTGGATCGTCGGGAAGAAACGAGGACAGGGGCATGCTCCGGGCCCGGGCTTGGAGGGTCGTGCAGAGGTCCGTCAAGCCGTCGAGCTTGGCACAGCGTTCCCCCAGAGAGCAACACGAGCGATGGAGATGCTTGCGGATGGGATCGTATGCGAGCCCAAACCACTTCTCGCATGTGCAGCGCCACTTACGGTGGGTGAACCAAATCCCTTCCCTGTCGTCCGAGAACGCCGCCGAGAGTGCGTTGGACGCGGGGGGAGTGGGGGCGACCATGATGGCTGGGGATGTCTCCGTGGAGTGGGCTGGGCGCGGACCGCGTTGTTAGATGAGCCGAAAGCGTGGCCAAGGTCAACGGGTGTCGGTCGAATTGAATTTATGGGAGGGTGGGGCTGCGCCGGAGGCGCCGGCAATTCAACCGGGCGCCAAAAGTGTAGTGCAGTAAGGTGTAGTGGGCGTTCGAACAATGAAAGTATCTTCTCCATGCGGGCGAAAATGCGCCGTCCCCCAAGACTGCCCGGGACGCTTGGGGGCGGGGCGGGCGCCAATGACAAAGGCCGGAGCAAGACTTCCTTGCGCGGGAAGCCAGGGAGAAAGGCTGAGGCGGCCGGCTGTCATTGCCGCACTCCGCCGCCCAAGGCGGCCGTCATGGCGGGTCGGCCCGGACGGAATGAGCCGGAAAGCCAAGATTTCAAACGAGCCCCCGTGATATTCATCTCTCGAATTGAAACTCTCTCTTGCGCTTGGGTCGCGCATGCGACCTGGAGACTTTTGCCAATGCGAGCGGCCGTGTGCGTGCGACCGGGAAAGGGAAAACAGAAACAGGTGGTTGCCGTCCCTGCCTGCGATGTCATTGGAGTGCCCCCTCCCGGCCATCTGGCGAAAATCTGGCGCCATGTGGCGGGCGCCCGACCCGCTTCGGAGAACCTTTCGCGGTACATACCCTTAAGGTTTGAAATCCGTGCCCATCGGCGGCTAGCGAAAGGGGTGGACGGGGGCGGGCGGGTGATTCGTATGCCGAGGGGTGGAGGCCGGGGCCCCGGGCTGGCCCAGTTCGAAGAGAGATAGGGCCGTGCATCCTCCGGGCGGCAGCGCGGGGGGCGGGGGTGCGCGACGCCGACGATGACTTGGTTCGGAATCCTGCACCCGATTCTGGCGCGACCGCCGTCGCCCCCTGTACGTCGGGAAGTGACAGTACCCGGGGAGGGGCCGGGGCATCCGCGCCCATTCCACGCGATCCTACCTGAGGAGGCGCAGTTCCACGTCCTGTCCTTCCTCACCCCGGACGAAATGGTGCATTCCGTCATGGTCTGCCGGGGGCTAGGCCGGAGGAGCCCGGAGGAGCCGCGGTGGGACGCACAGTTCAACCAGTATGTGTCCCCGTTCGTGACGTGGTCCATTGTCGAAGAGGCCGCCAGGCTGGCGATGGGAGCCGCAGCGACGGACGACGAGCGGGATCAGCTCCCATTGGTGAGAGAACACAACTGGATCCAGCGGTACAACGAATTCTTAAAATTGCGGGAGCCCTTGTCGTTTGATTTGCTGTACGGGGATGTCGCGCCCACCAATGAGGGACGCTCGGAGGTGCGCGCCACTTTGGTGGGAGCAAACTGCCACGCGGCGGTCAGCGCCCACGTGATGAGGGGCGGAGTTCACTATGCGTCGTTCGAGATAACGGGGGACGGCGTGGTCGGTGTCGGAGTAGTGCCCGGGATGCATGTGGCGGAAAAGTCGCCCCGTCCGGTGTATGGACACTTGTTCAGGGACATCGATGGCAAGGCCGTGGGCACAGTAAAGA
>JBELBZ010000079.1:0-4873 GCA_042095055.1 Crocinitomicaceae bacterium
GACTCAAACTCGCGTTCCTTTGGAGTGTGGGTTCGATTCCCACTCCGGGTACAAATAGAGTTGTTATGATTGATCCATCGGCAAAGGTTCACCCTCTGGCTTACATCGAGGACAACGTGACAATCGGCGCTGACACCCAAGTGGGTCCGTTTTGTATCGTGAGATCAGGCGCACGCATTGGTGCCAAATGCAAGTTCACAGCGTACTGTGAGGTCCGAGCAAATGTGGTCATAGGAGACCGGGTTGGTTTTGGCAGCCGTTGTACAATCTCTGCCAATGCCAAAATCGGCGACGACGTTACAATCAAATACGCGTTTGTCCTGACAGATACGCCTAATCTGAAAGAAGGCGATCAAAAGAAAGTCGGGTTGATTGGGTCGGGTACATTAATCGGCGCCAACGTGACCCTGATGCCCGGGTTTAACATTGGGCAGAATTGCATTATAGGAGCTTGTTCCCAAGTGCGCAGCGATGTTCCTGATGGAGAGGTTTGGTTTGGGTCTCCTGCGAAATTCTTCAAGAAGACGGAGGATTGATGCTGACGCGTCGCTCGCTTCCTTCTCTTGTAAAACGACTCTCTGTACTTTCAAATGCGGACGAGGGTTCGTTGACTTATTACACAGGCGTCGAGTTAGGCCCCGTTTCTCATTTGCGCGGCTGCGCACTCCTTGTCGGACCAGAATTTCATCAGAAGCTTCCCGAAGAATGGGGAGTAGAGGTCATTCAAACGCATTCAGCACAGGAGGTCTTTTATAGGCTGAGTGAGGAATTTAAAGAGGACTTTTTGGAGTCAGAGCGGCTTCAGCCCTCGAACTCCGCCTGGGTTCATCCCGAAGCTAAAATGGGCGCGGGCGTGAAACTGGGGCCTGGATCCGTGATTGGGAACTGTGTGCTTGAGGATGGTGTAACGGTTGGGCCCCAGGCATTGGTTTACTCAAAGTCCCACATCAAGGAAGGGACTAGCATTGGTGCTTCCACTGTGGTGGGTGCTCCAGGGATGATGTGGGTATGGGGCGGTGTGGGTAAGAAGGAGAAAATCTTTCTTGAACAATTGGGGGGAGTGGAGATCGGCAGCAACTGTAGAATTGGCAGCAACATCACGATTGTGCGAGGCAATGCCAATGAGATTACTAAAATCGGCAATGATGTTTGTATCGCACACGGCTCAATGGTGGGCCATGGTTGCCGTATAGACGACCTGGGGCACCTTGCGAACAATGTTGCGTTGGGGGGCAGCGTCGTTTTGGGAAAGGCTTGTTTCTTGGGGAGTGGGGCTACTGTTTCTCCCGGAAATGTCTTGACAGATGGGGTGGTTTTAGGTGCTGGAGCTACACTGGTCAAAAATGCGGTTGAACCCGGAGTTTATGTGGGTTGCCCTGCGGTTAGAAAGGAGGCTACAAAACGCGACATGAGGGGGGTGCCCAAGTGGCGTTAGCCCTTGTATCTATGTGAAGAGACGTCTGTAGTGGTCAGAACACACTTCTGTGTTCAGGTGCTGAAGAAGCGCTTTTTCGTTTTGCTCTGTGTATTGCTGTAGCTCACGCATTGACCTGAGCGAAAAAGCCTCGACGCTGCCTGTTTTGATCCCCATGCCTTGGTAAAAGCTGTAGGTGGGGTTTTGGGGGTGAAGGAAAATGGGCTTGCCTCGAAGTATAAAGCTGTTGATGTTGGCCAGCCCTTGCTGTCGGATGTTGGGGAATACGCCCGCGTCCATGCTGTCAATGTGGGCTAGATATTGTTTTATCGGAACCCGTGTCATGAGAAACTTTACGTCACTCCGTTCCGAGAGCCGATGGGTCAGCCATTCCGCATATTTGGAGTCGCCATAAGACAAGGGAAGGTGCCACTGAACAGATTCAGGAGGCATTTGATTTTCTAAAAAATCGAGGTGATTCACCGAAGGGAACGCACAATGACCAACCTGAATTTGTAGACTGCTATCTTGTGGAGCTTGGGCTGTTTCAACGGAAACCACATCGTTAAAAGACTTTCCGTAGAAAAAGGGTTCCATCGTGGCCCGTTGGACGGGAATCAAACTTTGAATCAGCTCGTATTCTTTTGGGTTCATGATGAGAATGGAGGCCACTTGTTTTAGCGTTTGGTGCCATGATTTTCTGTGCATCAGGTAATAACCGATGTAACGTTTGGTGGCGGCTAAATTGAAGCTTTGGTAGGCTTGGGTCTTTGGCCCTATTGGGTCATACCGAACCAGTGGATTGCGGTAGACCTCGGCGCCATAAAAAACCCAATGGATTCTCAAGTCCCTGTGTTTTTTAAGCCAATGGCAGACCATGGGGAGGAGAAAGTGTACAAAGACCTTGCGGAAGTTGTTCGGGCGGGGTGTATTTAGATCCTTGAGATTGGTGTACGGGTAATCTCCTTTGGTGTAGACTTTATCTGGAGACTTCCCTACGATATAGATGTGGTTGGAATGGAGAAGATTGAGTCTTTTGAGTTGATTGCCGAAGCTGTCAGCAAAGCCCATGTCAGCCACCAAGTGTAGGTTGGGGAGCCCGACTTTTGGGTTAGATATTTGTGCTCCATCCATTGCTGTTGCAATGTGGTGATGGTTCTTGGGAATAGGGTTCTGGAGTGTGTTTTCAACCTTAAAATCTTTTCAATGATGCGGTATTTTGGTGTTTTTCTCGTTTCGATGTTCATCTGCACTGGGTCTGTTTTTGCTCAGCCTTCGTTGGGTTTTCCAAGTTTTCCTGGCGCAGGATATTCCTCAACACTGAGTTTTGGAGAGTACTTGGCACCTTCGCCGCCGGATGTTGAACCTCAGACTTGGGACTTCAGTGACGTGAACGGTACGGTGCTTTCCAACCTTGAATTGGTTCCGGCCGGAACCTCTCCGTTTGCACCCATGTTTGATGGCGCTGAGTGGGTGTCAATCAATGGAGATCAGGTGGCTTTTTGGGCGGTTTTAAATGGTGATTTTACCGTCTTAGGGAACGCCAACAATGCGAATGGCGTCACCGTGCCATTTTTGGACCCCCTGGTACAGAGAAGCTTTCCCATGGAATTGGGGAACACTTTGTCTGACACCTTTTCAGCGAATCAAATGCTGTTTGGTTTACCGTACAGCTTGGATGGGAATGCAACATCCTCTATAGATGCGTGGGGGTCGCTCACGATGCCTGACGGAACAGTTTATCCTGAGGTATTGCGCATGGATTATTTTCAATACTATGCGGAAGCATATGACGGTGATACGGCCAACTGGTCGCTGAGTCAGGTTATGTACTTCGCTCCGGAATGGCCACTGCCGATGTTTTTGCACGAGGAGCTTTTGGTGACGGACAATGCGGGCGAAGAACTCCTGGCTTTCACTGATGTTGCCTGGTACAGCTCACCCGTGGCCTCCGCTGCTTCGGAAAAAACAGATTTTGAAAAGCTTGCTTTTCCTAATCCAGTAGTGCAGGGAGAGTTGTTACACTGGACGCTTCCGGCTGGATGTTATTGGAAGGTGATGTCCTTGAGTGGGCAAGTCATAGAGCACGGTGTGGTAACAAGCCAAGAAAGAAAAAAATTCGACACATCAACTTGGGATGCAGGCCTCGTCTTATTGGTGCCTTTGACCGCTGAGGGACGAGCGATGGGTCAGGTTCAGCGCGTGGTGATACAGCAGCATTGATGGTGGAATTTGCTGTGGCAGTTTTAGGCCTTTTTGAAACCCATTGGGCCGGTTTGGCAGGGATAGGCAATTTGAGTTTGTCTTGTGTCGAGGAAAGCGGGAAATTGAACCCATGCTGACGAAAAAGGCCCAGTATGCTTTTAGGGCGCTCACAGTCTTGGCCAAACGACAGAGAGAAAGTGCAGGTGAGGAGCCGGCTTTTTGGATGAATGCTCGGGAAATCTGCACGGCGTCACCAATGAGCCTGAAATTTTTGGAGCAAATCCTTGTGGAATTAAGGGAGGGCGGCCTTGTAAAAAGCCGACGCGGCCCACAAGGTGGTCATGCGTTGAGTGTGCCTTTAGAAGAAGTGAAAATGGCGAAAGTGATGCGGCTTATGGACGGTCCGATAGCGCCGTTGGCCTGTGTGAGTTTGCATTACTATGAGCGTTGTGACGATTGCGTTGAAAAGGACTGCGGGCTTCACCGCATGATGGCAGACGTTAGGGATGCTCAACTGGCCATTTTAGAGCACCGAAGTTTGGGGGACCTGCTTAATCCATAGTTATTAGGTGGGAAATATGTGTGGAACTGTATCTTTGCGGTATGGTGATACAATCCCCGACTTCAAATCTGGATGCGTTAATCGACAACTTGCGGGAGACCATAGGTGAACAGGCTACAAAGCGGCATACTTTGTTGACCACGTCGTTTAGTCACGAAGACCAGCTGTTGACATGGGCAGTTCTCAGAGCGGGCTTGTCTGTGGACCTTGTGTCCTTAGATACAGGACTTTTGTTTCCTGCAACGGTGCAAACTTGGAAAGAAACGGAGGCGTTCTTTGGTGTTGAAATCCGTTCCTTGAGTCCGGATGAAGGGCTGGTTGACCGCTTTAATAAAGAGCAAGGCCTTACCGCCATTTACCAAGATATCGGCGCGAGGAAGTCGTGCTGTGCTTTTCGGAAAATTGCTCCTCTGAAAAAGGCCTGTGAAGGCAAGAGTTGGTGGCTGACAGGCCTACGAAAAAGTCAAAGTTCCAACCGGGCAACCACGCCTAAAGTGGAGTTGGCTCCGGATTGGGGAGTCAAGAAATACCACCCACTCTTGGACTGGACTGATGCTCAGATCTTAGCGGGAGTAAAGTGGACAGGAGTTCCGGTAAACCCGCTGTATGAGATGGGTTATACAAGTATTGGTTGCGCACCTTGCACACGTCCAGTTCTGCCTGGTGAGCATCCCCGGTCAGGCCGTTGGTGG
>JBELBZ010000080.1:0-4859 GCA_042095055.1 Crocinitomicaceae bacterium
GAAGGCATCGCACTGGTGGCCGACCCTGTGGGAACAGAGGAAACACAATGGCTCGGCAAAGCCGGACAGGATACGCGGACGGTCGAAATCAACATCGACAACCTAGACATGCTCGGACAATTCCAACGCTTCGACGGCACGGATTTTGTCAATGTTGACTTTGACAAAGACAACCTCACGGAGTCATCAGACCACACCGACAGGTTCTTGGCCATCGCCACATACAGCACATCCAACGCTTTCGCCGGAAGCGACCTCTCCCTGCGGGACCGCTCCAACGAACAAACCTATTTCGGAGACAGTCTCATTTCATGGCTGCCTACCCACTATCAGGAATTCAAGGACGACGCCTTTGGTTCCGATTTGGCTGCCCTCGGCTTGAGCGCCACTTTGGCCCGAACAGAATCTGCATCGGCTCACCTCGAAGGTGCCGCTTTCAAAAGCTCCGGCATTAGAACCTATCCGGGAATCCCTGGCATCTCAGAGTCCACTACCCAAGAGGTGGACTACTATCACTTCGATGCGGCCCGCAAAACTTGGTCCAACACCTTGGACAACCTTCCTTATGCCAGCCTGCAGGCAAAGTTGGCACAGCCGACCAGCCCCATTGCAGTCTCCAGCTTCTCGGGTTCACCGGCCTGGCTCCATGGACGACTCGGAGCAGTCTCCGGGAATGGTGCCATCGGGGGCACCAACGCCAAACTGTTCTGGCATTGGGGCAACAGTCCAAACCAAGAGACCAACATGGTGGCACAGACCCTCGAAGGCACCAATGAAGACTGGTCTGGTAGGGTTGCCAACCCCATTCTCGGGGCAAACCTGAACGGACCGGGCTTCATGTCCTTCCCTCTGATCAGTGGCTATCAATCCGCTGACTGGGACAGCAACACCCTGCAATTCAAAGAATACACCGACACGGAAAACGAAATTTTGGGCACGGCCTACGTGATGTCCAAAAACCCCATGTCTTGGCGGACTTGGTATTACAGATATCGCCGTCTTGCCTTCGTTCCGAATTCATCCGAAGAACTCTCCTTCATTGAATCCTTTGGAGACACTGAATTCCTGGGACAGGACGAACAAAAAAGAGACCGCTATTGGGTCGGAATCCGACGGTTCGGAAACACATGGGCCAAGACGAATCCTTCGCAATCGGCACCCTACACCGATTGGGCCCAATCCGGAGCACTGCCCACCGGAACATTGCAGGAGGGCTTGTATGACTTCCGATCGAGCACCTATGCGCAACTGATGACCAACCGAAACGTGCCCACCATGACCTCTTCGGGTCTCGGCGACGCCAACATCGCGGAGGGTCAATTGAAAATGGTGCCCGTGAGGCGAGACGGCCGTTTGTGGTCGAACACCACAAGAAGCCAGAGCAGTGGCGCGGATCGAAGAACCTATCTGGGCTCAGGATTGGGCGACTTATCGGCGCTCTATGATCCCGGCAACAGCAACAGCATCCAATTGGGTACCGACGGTTGGCCCGAAACAAGGCCCAACAGCGACATGCTCTTCTGGGAAAGCAAGACGGGAGCAGACCCCCACGAAAACCTCCGTGGCTGGGACATCCGGGATGTGAGGAGCCATTACTATTGGGTCAAGGACAATGACAACCGTACGCTCAATCAAGCGAGGGATAGGGCGCGTGACCTTGGCGGCGACCTGGCCTCCATGAACCCCACTGGACTATCGGGATCATACAATTTCTGGTTCGGCTACCACCTTCTGAAAAAGGTCACAAAGAACCGAGAAATATGGGGTTGGGGGCCATGGTACAGATATGCGAGAAGGTGCAGTTGGTTCAGGTGCACCAATTATTATCGAAGACACTGGAAATTACTTTCGGACAAATCGGACTTTGTCTCTTCTTGGTCCGGCTGGCTCAAGAAAAAAGGATCAGGCAGCACCAAAATCACGGGGTTTGTGGATGGATCCAAAATCGCTGCGTCCAACGGCACGCTCAGCACACCCGATTTCACACCTGCATGGAACTCCGGAGAGCCCGGCGGCACCAACGAATACGGCACCGTATGGTCCAGGTATCGCAACTACCCTCGAATCTCAGACCAACCGAGCTCGTTCCAGCATAACGGTTTCGTCCTCGAAACTTTCAATTACGGCGGATTGGGTTCTGCTCATGCCATCCTTGAGAAAGACATCCCAGACAACAAAGCCCTTGCTGTCGGTGGAGGAAAGCTCAGGTCCTATGACGACGATGTGAAGTTGGGCGCCGTTCTGGAATTGCCCTTTGAGCGGACCCCTGAGCTCGATGGCTTCACGCCCATCGGAGAAGGACGTCAGGCTTGGTTCTATGTTTCGAACCAAAAGCACCCATTTGAAGGGGCGCGTTTGGCAGCACAACAAGTCGGTGGTGAATTGGTGTCCCTCAGTGAAGACGGGGCAGAGGGGGCTTTGAAGCGCTGGGCAGGCAATGGTTGGATTGGACTGACCCAAGACACCACAGCAACAGCCTACGACGAACCTTTCAATGGTTGGGAGTGGCTCTCAGGTGGATCCGTAACAGGCATCGATTGGGCAGATGGCGAACCCAACAATGGGACAACCGAAAGCACTGACGCCACGCCCATTGCCGAGCACTACGGCTACGTTTCCTCGTTGCGAGAAGCCACAGGAGAAGTGCACGATGGCCACGAATTCCTGAGTATGGTCGCCCTCATCTCGGTCCCGAAATCGAAAGCACCGCGCATTCAAGTGGCCTATGAAGCTGAAGCCATATCGGAGAATGGTGCCGCTTACCTCGAGCAGGCATACCAGCTCGATGCGGAAGGACAATTGATGATCGGTACGGAAGCACCCAGCGGAACCTCCGACGTATCCACAGGCATCGAATACATCAAGGCCACGGTAGCCACTCCTGAAGCCAATGACCAACTCGAATTGTGGGTGGAATTTGACCTCGATGGAGACACCATTCCGACACCAGAATCCAGCATCTGGGTGCAACTGCTGAGCCCCGGAACCCTGCTTCAAGCGGGCGACACGACATTGGAGTTTGGATTGGGCAAAACGTTTGACATCAACCTGACCGAAGCGTTCGACGGCATCAATGCGCGCAGCATTTGGCGCCTCTGGGCCTTTGATACCCAGGTGGGTCACCGCTGGACCTTGAAGCAGTTTGACATCTTCTTCAACGCACCCAAGACCATCGACATCGCTGCAGCACCCGATGTGCTGATCGGCGAAGACGGTTCCGGTCAGAGCCATTCCGGTG
Source organism: Crocinitomicaceae bacterium (assembly GCA_042095055.1). GTDB lineage: Bacteria > Bacteroidota > Bacteroidia > Flavobacteriales_D > Sanyastnellaceae > UBA8752. The sequence goes on from JBELBZ010000080.1 coordinate 3,239, forward strand.
TGACCCTCCAAAGCATAGGCCTCGCTGTCAAAAATGTGAACACGGGTGTCGTGGTGTCCGAATTGCACCCAAGCTCGCAATTCAACCTCTACAAGCCGGGAAGTTCAGACGCATTGACATTCGCTTTGGCCGATCTTCCCGCCACCATCGCCAGCCTGAATGGAACACCATTGAATGGCACATGGGAAGCCACATTACTGGAAGCCCGCGATCCGTCAAGCGGAGCGGTCATGGCCGACATGGCCATTCACCAGTTCACCATGGACTTCCTGATTCCTCCTGGAATGGCAACCGGCCCGCAGGAGTACATCACGGAGGAAGGCGAGCAACAATTCGTGTCCAACCGGATCCGCCTCGGTGGAGGGGTCGACCTTCCCACAGGCAACCATCCTGAGGATGACATCTATACGGCTACCGTCACGCTCAGCAGCGACTATGAAGAAGGCGTTGTAGAAGAGGGCATCCACACCATCCAAGAGGAGAACAATGTGGTCGCTTTGTTGCCACAGAACCCTTTCCTCGAGGTGGGGATCGAAGCCGAAATCGAAGTGAGCCTGGACGGCTATGGCGACGTCACCTTTGCCTACCAGACCCGCGACGAAAACAACCTGTACTACGTCTCTACAGGCACCATGGCATACACCATCGCCCAGCGCGCTGCTGCCATGGCCGGAGGCCACTTAATGGTGCCCTCAAGCCCTGAAGAATCCGAGTTTGTGCGCCTGCAGGGCGTCCATGGATGGACGGGCCTGATTGACGCCGATACGAATGCGGTTTGGGTGCCCATCACCGGCGAATACCTGGATCCCGATTGGGACCTGCTCACCGAATTCAGCACGCCGCCAGTCCACTCCGATGACAATGTCACGACAGACGACCAACACAGCGTCATGGGTGCAGGTGGATTGGAAGGTCGCGGCATGGACGCCGTGGCCCCCGCCACCCTCGAGATTGGAAAAGCAGGCTCACCTGGTCTGACCTGGGCGGCCATCACCGAAGACCAACTCTTCTACGACATCTACGATCCGGCATCTGACCGGCACTATGTCGGTGCGCGCATTGGCGATGCCGAAGTGCTGGAAGGACAGGAAATGATCGGTTCACAAGGGCGCCTCTGGCGCGCCTCTGAAGAAGGACGCATCCTCAGCTTTGGCAACGCCGATGCCACCGTCCCGGAAACCCCCGTGGCGCCGACGATTGACGGCTTCACCATCGTGGCCCAAACCGATTCATCGGACTACTTCGTGAGCGACGACATTAACCTCACCTACCTCAATGCGCAAGCTGCATGTGAGGACAAAGGGGGACGCCTTGCGACCTTTGAAACGTCTTCAGAAAACGACTTGATCCAGAACGCGGCAGAAGGCCACATCGGCCTTTGGAAAACCGGCGCTGGAACATGGGGTTGGAACAACGGAGCTGCGCTCACCTATGCCCCGTTATGGTCACCCGAAGACACGGAGAACCCAGCTTCGGATGTCGCCGTGGTGCTGACCAATGCAGGATGGGACCGCAAGTCCGCCATCTCCGTAAGCCGGGCGATTTGCGAGTTTGAAGCCCTCGAGGACTTCTCGGCCGGAAACACGGCTTACATGGTGCCGACCAGCACCAACACCTTCCC
>JBELBZ010000081.1:0-4760 GCA_042095055.1 Crocinitomicaceae bacterium
CATCGCCTGTCCACACACCTGCCCCCCCAACCACGGCATCCGCCATCTCCTCATCTTCATCAGCCGGTCCCGACTCATCGTTTGGCGCATTCAACGCCCTCTCGTGGCGGTTGCCGGCGCCATATCTCCATGCCGGGAAGCGGACGGGGACCCGGGGGACATCGTCGTCGTCGTTGTCGTTGTCGTCGTCGTCGTCGTCGTCGCCCCGCCGGACGGCACCCGCCTCAACGCCGTTTGCATCCTCCGGGTCGCCTTCCACCCGAGGGAACGCCCGGCTCCCGGCGTTGGGAATTTCGTCGCGGTTCGCGCACCCCACCTCCTCGCGACGCACCGCGTTGCCCCCGCCCCCGGCGCCGCCGCCCCCGCCGCGTGCAGTGTCCCCAACCTCCTCGGGGCTAGTGCTGTCGATGCGGAAGATGTCCGGCAGGCTCTGGTGGTCGAAATCCACATCCTTCAGCAGGTCCTGGTACGCCGTCAGCCTCCCCTCCCACCCGTCTAAGAACTTTGCCATGCATGGGAGCTCCCCAGCGGCCACCTCTCCTACGTTCACTCTGATCGGGAAGACCTTCGCCGAGTCAACCTCGTAGCCCTTGGATATGGTTCTCGACGGAAGCGTCGCCTGGTGCAGGGTGAAGATCAAGCACAGCGTGTGCTCCGCGTCGGACACGTCAAACCGCTTCCCGATGCCCAGGGCATGTACGAGGCATTCCGCGTCGTCCGACCACTCGAGATCCAGGACGCGCAGCACCTTCTGCATGCGCGTCCTCTCCGCGTCATCTCCCTCCCTCAGCGCCTTACGCGCCCACTCGTTCAGATGGACGACGATGCGGGCCGGCATGGACGACGACGCCACGACTGCATCCACTTCCGCCACCAGGTGAAACTCCTCCGTCCTTGCCGAAGTCGTGGCGTGCCCGTTCCACGTCTCTCTGAAGCACATCGCCGCGCCTTTGCTTCCGCTTCCCATGGGCACCGCCGTCACGGGGCCGAAGGGCTCATGCAGACACATTTCTATCGTCCTCATTATCACCTGAACATGAAACTCGGAAAGGACGACTTCGTCCCCGTCGAGGAGCTCATTGAGGTCTGCGAGGAGCGCCTTCACCGCCGCGTTGCGACCGCCCACCCGCGCCTCCTCGACGGCTCGCACGAAAATGTTGCCGCCACTTCTCTCCAGTCCGGACACCAGTTCAATGTACGCTTCGCGGCCGATTTTCGTTTTGAACGTCGGATGCACGATTGCGTTCCCAATGTCGTGCGTGCGCTGCATTGCCATGAAGGCATGATAGTGCGCCGTCCCGGGCCGGGGGGCTACCATCGTCGGGGGGGAATCTTCGTGGAGGAGCCCACGCTGCCTCAACGCGAGGTCCACGTTCACCAGCGTAGCGGGGCACGTCATGGCGCACAGAGCGGCCTGGAACATGATCTGCGTCGCCTCGGCGCGGGTGCGTTCCTGCAGGACGAAGTTTGTACCATGCCGGCGGGTGGGGACCCACTGCCCCCCAACCTCTTCTCTCTCGCGCAGCTCCGGATCGCACGAGCCCGTGGACACCATTGCGAGCCAGGCTGCGGGCTCGTGCCCCAGGTGGCACGGGTGGACGGCCTTCATCATGACGGGTTTCAGGTTCCGCTGCTCCAGCTCCCTCGCGTACTCGGCCACACGACCCTCCTCGGTGCCAATGCCGCTGTCCCACAGGATCGCCCGCGGGGGGGACATGCACCCGTCGCTGTGACGGACAACGCCTTCGCAACCCGTCTTGGCAACGGTGACACCCGCTGCGTGGAAAATTGCGCTCTCGAGCTGCCCTGCGTTCAACCGAGCGCCCCTGGCGTCGTACACAGTGCCCCCGTGCACCTCGCCCACCCTGTGCGGCAGTTCTCGCTCAATGGCTGCGTCAGTGAGGAAGGACAGGCCCTCAGCCTCCTGGATCAGGCTGTGGACGTCGACGAATTTCTCCCCGAACTGCTCGTTGACCTCGTCCTTGGGCACGCTGTGCATGGGGATGACGAAGTCCTCCGGTCCCACGTTCACCAGACTCCACTTCCGATCGGCCTTGTTGGCTAGTTTTCCGTACGATTCCACAAAGTCCACGTCGAGGGGCGTCAGGGTGAAAAACCTGCTGACCGCCTTCATGGACGCCATCTCGTGGTCGGTTCCGCTCCTGGGGGTCCCCGAGGGAAACGCGACCGAGTCAGTCAAGTGCAGTGCTCCGAGAGCGGCCGTGATGTCCCTCGCCTCCCTCGCTGCCTCGGTGGAGGTGAGCCTCTTCTGGGCCGTCTCGGAGACGAAGAACGGCCCAATGTAGATCCCCTGGTAGAATACGTTCATGACGCGTTCTTGAAGACAGCAGTCGTCCATGACCTTGGACAGCGTCGTCCACTTCTGTCCCGGCGAGACTATGTGGGTCGGGGCCTCTCGGGTCGACCCCCGGCTGTGGCTGTTCATCATGTTCTGCCCCGCCAAGCACAAGGCGCCCCCAGTCCCTCTCAACGTCATGGGCTCCAGCTGTCCCTTGCCGTTCACACAGCACTGCACATTCTTCAGGACGGACGCGGAGTTCTTGCCCTCCCGGTGCAGATGGAGCAGGTCCCCCGTCGCCTCGTTCACCACGCCTCTGTTGTGAGTGCTGGACTGCAGTCGGCCCCATTGGTTCACTGCCGACGGCGAGTACGGAATTCCCGGCGTAAGGACCTCGTACGAGCTACCGCCGCCATCAACGCACTCTGCTACCATCGGGCCCACCATGAGGGGGGCAGTGCAACCCTCCAGGGTAACACGCATGCTGCATTGCTCCCTCATCATGGCGCGCGCTACAGAGGCGCTCCTCATGACATCGTTCGGCGTCACGCTCGAGGGTGCACCCACCACCGCGTCACGCCGAAACTGCTCGCAGGCCAACCGGCCGTCCGGGTTGCACTTGAAGTGCCCCCGGCGATCGAACTTCTCCAACGTCTGGGTGGGGCGATTGGGGCGATTGGGGCGATTGGGACGATCCTCAGTAGCGGTTTGCCGGCCGTCGCCAGTGGGGACGCCGCCCGGGACGCCGTCACGCTGCATTGTGGGCAGCGCGCGCGTCTCTCCGCGGAGTCTGCCCACCACGTCGTCCTGCGTGTGACAAACGTTCCGAACAACGCTGCTCTCGTCGACTCGCGGCCACCGGGGGGCCATCCCCGGTTGGTCGCGGCGGAACGGTGCGAACTGCCTGGCCGACGCAATGATGCGGAGGACTTCTTGCTTTTTACCGTCCTTGCGGCGGGCAAAAGGGACAGCGTCGATGAAATGATGCCTCGGTCCCTGCGACCCCGGCAGCTGCAGGTGAGCGTGGCACGCGGTGCCCATCGCGATGGCTTTATCCTGCCCCTCCTGCCACCGAACGAAGCGGCCCATACCGCCTTCCTGGCTCGAGAAGTGCCCGTAGGGAGCGCACATCTCGTCCTCGGAACCCCCCTGTCCTGGGTATCCATGGCGAATCGTCACGAGCCTGTCGGGGACATCGCCCTCCCGATCCACTGGATAAGCATAGCCATGGGTGAAGATGCGCATGCGGTCCTCGTGGGATGCATCTCTGGTGTTGTCGTGGTTGCACGGCTTCCCCTTTTTGCCACCCCTAGTATCGCTGTGGTGGCCGTACGGTTTCGTCTTAGTCGCATGCCACGCTAGGGAGTCGGGATGGTCCTTCCCGAGGTGGAGCGAATGTACGCCCGCCCGGCTCGACTCGGCGGCGAAAAGCGAGCGCGAGGCTGCGCCACCGGCCCGTGGTCCGACGTCTTGAGGACCGTCGAGTGCGCCCGCCACCGCATCATTGCCGGGCACGGCTTCCGCGCCTTCGTGGGCAAGGATCAGCCCCAGGTCCAGCGACAAATCGTCGGAGCCCATACCACTCATCTCGCTAACTTCTGACACCAGACTGCCCGCATCGTGACTAATTTGGACGCTGAATTGGTCAAGGTTGTCAATTCGGTCGCCGAATGGGTCGACGCCGGTCTCCAACGAAGGGACCGTGGCGTGGTCTCCGTTTCCTACGGACGCGAAAGAATGACTCGACCGGGCAGGCGGACCGTGGCCATCGGCGGGGCCCCCGGGAAGGCCCGGGGCACCCGCAGTAGTAGCCCCTTCGCGGCGGCCAGTGGATCTGGCGTCGGGGGTCACCGCCGCTCGAGAAGTGCCTTCGTTGCCCACCGCAGCCCCGTCGCGGTGGACCCCGCCCCCGCCCGCTCCAGTCTGGACCCGCGTCCCCGTCAACGACGACGGCAGCAACCTCCGAATTTTGCGAGGGGAGCTCGAGCGCCCGTGGGGCGCCGCCGGGGCGCCCTCGTCCCCGTCCACCTCCATGCGCGTCCCGCCGCCGCTTCCATCCCTTCTCTGGGAGTTGTCGTCGTCCTCCCCCGCCATGGGCTCCATCGCACCCACCGGGGCGCCATCCTGTGCGGAGCGATGGCGTTCTTGGGTCGTCCCTTGATGGCTCGGCGCAATGCGACCCGGGCCTTCGCGGTGCCCTTCCGCCCGACGGTGGTGGTGCAAGAGGATGGCCTTGACCGTACCAAGGACACCGTCGACCACTCGGTGGACGTATGTCGTCATCTTCAGGATCCCCACCTCCACCGCCTCTGCTTGCGTCGTCGCCTGGTAGAACGTCTGCGATCTGTCATTGTTTCCGAACGTCATGAGGGGGGGCTCCCCCGTCGTCACCGTCGTGCTCACCCGCAAGTACTTGTCCGTCCCACTGCCGAATGCCTGGAACTTGAGCTGTTCGAGGTGG
>JBELBZ010000082.1:0-4696 GCA_042095055.1 Crocinitomicaceae bacterium
GAGTTACACAAAAATAATAACATGCCTTATAACCATTGATTTTACTGGGGTTTTGGAGGTTTTTAGCTTCGCAAAGTGTGTAGCCCATTACGGGCTACCCCACTTTTTCAAATTACTGATAACCAGTCGGTTGTTTGGTGTGGGGCGATTCGGTATTTGAAAAACGACACACCACGCGACACACCACTCTTGGCGAGACCATTCTCGGCGTATTTTTCGTCAATGGAACACCTTATTCAAGCCTTTCGCAACTATGCCAATTTCTCAGGTCGAGCAACGCGATCTGAATATTGGTCTTTTCAGGTAATCGGATTTATCATCGGAGTGGCCACGGCGCAACAAGATGTTTTAAGTCACACATGGAATGATGAGTTGAGCATTGGTCTTTGCAGTGGTCTGTGGTTCTTGGCATCTATTGTTCCTTATTTATCAATTCTTTCGCGCAGACTCCATGACGTAGGAAAAAGTGGTTGGATGGGGCTCCTATTATTGTTGCCCATTATTGGTTGGATTTGGGTGACGATTTTACTCTTCCAACCTTCTATTTCTTCCACTCATTCTGAGGTTTGAACGCGACACACAAGACGACACACCGCTTTGTGGACAATTCTGAAAGTCTGGGATGACGGGGGTCTTAGAGGATTTGCCTGACCCCCCTACGGGCTACACAACAACCCCACACCTCCCGCGGTGTGGGTTTTTTCATGCCCACCTGTGCCGCATTCCTTGCGCAACTTCAGCCAGGCTCAACCCAGTGGTTTGTTTGAATTATTCGAGCAGTGTTTTGACGGCGAGCTTGCCCAGCTCGTTTGCTGTAAGCGGGCTGGCTCCGGTGGTGAAGTCGCGGTCGACGCGCACGGTCTCCTCCATCTTCGTGTTCTTCAAGTTCACACCAAGACCCTTCATTGCCGCCAATGTGACCGAGAGAAGCAAGTTGCAACATGATGGGGTTCCATATCATCAGTGCCCCATTTGCTTGGGCTCCTCTAATGGCTCGTGGTGGTTGGGTCACCAGGAATGGGGAACTTATGCTGTTCAAGTTCTGGTGAAGATTTGATCTGACTAAGAAGTAGGTTTGGAAGGATGAAGTGGTTTTATATAGAAAAATAATTAGAATACATAAAGTATTATACGTAACTTAAGGAAGACCTGTTGATGCTTTATGCGACCTCTTATTGTCAATTTTACCCCTACAGGAATGATCCCTCAAAAGAAGGATGTTCCAGATGTTCCAATTTCTGCTTCGGAAATTGTAGAACAGGTTCATGAAGCATTTGAAGTGGGGATTTCAATGGTTCATGTGCATGCGAGAGAGAAGAACGGGGTACCAAGTTCTACAGCGGAGGATTATGCTCCCATCATTGATGGAATCCGAGCCCATTGTCCTGGTTTGGTGGTCTGTGCGTCTCTGAGTGGCCGCAATGTCACGGATCCCGCCGCGCGATCAGAAGTCCTGTCACTGTTGCCGGATATGGCCTCATTGACGCTAAGCTCTTTGAATTTTGTGCGCTCAGCCAGCGTAAACAGCCCCGATACAATCCAGGAATTGGCCGAACGCATTTATGCTGCAGGAGCCAGTCCTGAATTGGAGGTCTTCGATACAGGTATGGTGAACTACTTGGGATACCTCGTTCGCAAAGGCTTGATCCAGCCTCCCTTTTACATCAACATTTTGTTGGGCAACATTGCGGGTGCTCAACTGACAGCGTCCCACATTGCTGCCCTGGAGCGTGACCTCCCCGAAGGCGCTTTAATCGCCCTTGCCGGCTTGGGCCAGTATCAATTGGATGCTCACCTCGTGGCCATGGGGCTGGGGTGGGGCGTCAGGGTCGGCCTCGAGGACAATGTGCACTGGGACCGCGACAAGAGAAAGTTGACCACGAACATTGAGTTGGTTAAGCGTGTCCATGCGATGGCAGAGATTGCCAGACGCCCAGTGATGTCGGCAGAGGCGTTTGGTCAGCTTGGGTTCTACAACAGGCAACGACATGAAGCCCGCGCATGACCTGACGCTCTTGGGATTCGGCCCTCATGCTTATCCCATGCTGCTTGAGCTCGCTGCGGCACAATGGAGCAGGAGGCCATCGGAACTCAAGGTTCAAGTCATTCACAACCTTCCCGCTTCCAAGGACATGTTGGCAGGGCTCATTCCTCACGATTGGCCTTTTCCGAGCTTCGTGGAATTGAGGGATTGGATGCCGTCCAAAACGGACGGCAAATGCATGCTGGGCGTCCTCCGGGAGCCGGCAGCATCTTCTGTTTGGAGGGTGTTTCAGGACGCCAAAGACCTGTCTGAATCGTCCTTGGGCGTTGTGGTTCACCCCACCGCCGATATCGCACCAAGCGCTGTACTTGGGCCTGGAACTTGGGTACAACCGCATGCCACGGTTGCGACCATGAGTCAGTTGGGCATGTGCTGCTATGTAAACCGACATGCTTCCGTGGGTCACCACAACCAATGGGGTGCTTTTTCGCGGATCAATCCAGGTGCCCACACTGCAGGCTCGGTGGTGCTGGGTGAGCGGGTTACTGTGGGTATGGGAGCATTGATTCGGGAAGGCACTCAAGTCGGTGATGCAGCCATTATCGGCGCCGGAAGTCTCGTGCTCAAAGACGTCGAAGCGGGCCAGGTTGTGATGGGCACACCGGCCAAGCCGAGAACCTTTTGAGCCAGATTAGCCATGGTAAGAGTATTGCATTTGGCTCACCGGCATGTTTCGGTATCGCTGCTTCAAACGATGCTGCTTGCCCGTTCTAATGAAGCACACGTTTGGGTGTTCGTGGGGCGACAGACTGCGCAGGATGGCGCAGGAAATTGGTCCGTGCATTCGAAAGAGAGCCTTCCGGAGGAAATCCGAATGGCCAAATGGGATGCAGTTGTGGTCCACAAGATGCGCCATCCGACGCCAAAATGGCTGTTGACGATACCCGAGGGGCCTTTCATTCTGTGGGCTTCTTGGGGGGAGGATTACTTCAGGGTTTTCCCGGCTTTGAGTAAAGGCATTTACTTGCCGAAGTCACGGCTGCTCTTAGGGGTGCTGTGCAAGTATTCGGTGTCAATATTGGCTTTGATTCAGTTTCTTCGGCGCACGTTGCTCCCCGCGTCTTGGAACGTGACACCTCGGGATAGTGAATTACAGGCGATGCGCAAAGCCGACGCCATTGCGAATCTTTTTGGAGAAGACTTTATCGCAAAGCCATACCTGCCTCAGGTTCCAAAGCACCTCTATTCGTCCTTTTACAATGCGGTGCCCGATCTAATTCCGAATGTGCAAGCTTCTCGGGACCCGCAAGGCCCCATACTGCTCGGTAGCAGCGCATCGACTTCTGGGAACCACCTTGATTTCATCTGGGATCACCGCACATCCTTGGTGCAGTCGGGCCGGAAGTTGCAGGTAGTCTTGGCCTATGGCAGCAAGCGTTATGCCCGCGCCATTCGGGCATTGGCGTCTGTTGCGCTGGGAGACAATGTAGAATGTTTGATGCAGAAGCTGCCCCTGGAGGAGTATTACCTGTTTCTCGCTGCCAGTCCAGTGGTCGTGCACAATCAAATACGCAACCAGAATACAGGGAACGTGGTGTTGAGCTTTCTCCTCGGTCACCGGGTGCTCCTGCGGAGCGATGGTTTGACCCATCGGTTCTTTTCAGGGTTGGGGTTCATCATCGGGGATGCCTGCTCAGAGGAGTTGGATTTTTCTCCATTGGATGAGGCTGGTCGCCAGCACAACCGAGCGCTGGCGCTGCGCGAATTCAGCGGTGCCAAAATCATGAGTCGGCACGACCGGTTTCTTCAAGATGTCGCGAGATCGCGTCCTTGACGTAAAAAGACAAGCGCACCTGCAACTGCTGCGATCCAATCTTGTTGTGGCGCCTTGCTGGCCCCAAACTCCCCCCGGAGCGGTGGGACAGAAAGCGTCAACGCCCTGAGTTTGCGGCCACGTTGCAACGAGATGAGGTGACCCGTTGGATGGCCCTGAACCAACGGTTTGTTTCACAGGTGAAGGTGTTGGGCACGGATGAGCCTTGACTGGTTTCCCCTAATTTGGGTACTGCATCCTACCGAAGCCATGAAGAATCCCATTGTGTACACGCTGGTTGGAGGCCTCGTCCTCTTTGTCTGGCAGTTCCTCTCCTTTGCTGCGATCAACCTCCACGGCGAGGCCCAAACCTACACCGATAAGGACCAGCTCATCCTTGAGTTCCTCGATTCCATAGACCTCGATCCCGGCATGTACGCCTTGGGAGCGCCTTCAGACGCGGAGCGGACCGACCCGGCCTTGCAGGAAGCGTACATGGAGCGGATGGAGGGCCAGCCTTGGGCGCAATTGAATTACCAGGCGGCTTGGAGCAACGACATGACCGGCAACCTCTTGCGCAGCCTGTTCATGAACCTGCTGACGGCTTTCCTGCTGTTTTGGATGATGTCCAACCTCGCAGACCCCACGCTGTTGCGCAAGGTGATGCTGGCGGTTTTTGTGGGCTGGGTAGGCTTCATGTTCTTCCCCTACAGCAACTTCATTTGGTACAAGAAGCCCGACATCTGGGCACACCTCATCGACGGCACGGTGCCCTTTGCCGTGCTCGGGCTGCTTGGCCCAAAGCGGAGTTAAACAGCCGTTAGGGCAGGTCTCTCAATTGCGCGCGGCGGTGGGGTGACGCAGTGAGCCAACCACTCCACGGGAGTGTGTTTTGGCAG
>JBELBZ010000083.1:0-4658 GCA_042095055.1 Crocinitomicaceae bacterium
AAAAACGGTGGTTTGGGCTTGGGTGGTGGGGGCGATGCCGATCAACGCGACCAGGGCAATCAGGCCGAGGATACCGCCAAAAGAATGGCGCACGGAAACGCATTCTGGGGTTGCAACCGCCAGGGACTGAGCCCCACGGTTAGATGACGGGAAGGATGGTGACTCCTGACATGGAGTCATCGACAAAGTTTCGAGCACGGCAATACAATTGGTTAGCTTCTCACGGCCACCCTAAATATACTTCTTTTCCGTCAGAGTATTCTTACCCCGCATAAATTGACTGAAAACCCTGTCAATACTGCGTTAAGCGTGCTAATAACCCTATTCATAAATTCAATAAACCATGCTGTCGATTCAAAAGTGCTCTTACATTCTCGCCCGAAGAGCACGGAACGCCCATTGGAGGGCATAAGCACACCCTGTGTTTTGGCCACCACGGAGAGAATACGAGAAAACTGCTGTACTTGAGGCTCACCCGCTCGGCCAACTTGACCCTGGCCTTGATCAGAATGGTGCCGATTAGCGCAATGGGGGCATCAGCGAGATGACCTTGCGCTCCAATTCTGTCTGCAACACCAATTGGTATACCCCTGCAGCTGGCGGGTAATTCAACATCAACTGCTCACCTTCGGATTGATGAGACGATTCCACGAGCCGTCCTGCACCATCCAACAAAGACCAATACAAGCTGTTCCAAGGCAACTCTGATTGTACCAGCCAGCCCTCGGTTAGCGCAGCCACACTCCATTCACCAGCAACCTCTCCCCTCAAACTCGAAACAACAGTAAACGTCAAGGCCTGCTCTGCACTGCACCCGTTGCGTTCTGCTTGCAGCACCACCTCGTAATCGCCCTCACCCTCGACCATCATGGACAAAGGCCCGTCCTCCGCAACAAGTACATCGCCGTAGTACCAGCGGTAGGCGTCGGCCGCGCCGGTAAATGCAGCCTGCAACGTGGCTTCACCAAAATTCCCAGCCACCAATAATTCTTCTCCCTCCCAATCCAAAACGGGGGCATTCAAATCCACCGCTTCGAACTCCACAAACTCCTGAAGGCACGCATGGCTGACATCCAAGGCATAGGCACCGGGAGCCAATTCGGAAACGGTCATCTCACCCGAACCCATTCCCTGCTGTGTCACGCCTTCGACATCAAACAATGTCCACCCGAATGTTCCTCCCCCATACAATTCGAAATGAAGGTCCACCGGAGCTTCATTGCAAGGTGAATCCGTCCATTCCAGCCCCAACAATTCAGGCTGCTCTCCCGGAGGAACGCTGACTTCACGCTGGCTCTTGGGACAAGTGGTCCCTGATGTTCCCGTCACGACCACCGTGTAATCTCCGGGATTCACAGCGGTGAACTCCGCCTGTTCTTGCACGCCCAACAGCTGATCGAGCAAGGCGCCCTCGAGATCAAGCAACGCCATATTGGCGGTCACCCCCTCTCCTACATGAACAGCCACCTTTCCATCCGAAGATTCCGGGCAACTCGGCATGAAGGCTTCTGCGCGGGCAAAGTCATGCACGGAGAGCATAAAACGTCCATAGTCCGAGACACTCTGCGCCATAGAAAATGACATCTCTTCTCCCGGAACCAAATTCAACACCTGGCCTGAAACAGCATCCATCACGCCGCCACAGATATCGGTTGGCGCTTTGAGTACGCGCATTGTTATCGCGCTCTGACCGCTGCTCTTCACATAGACCGGACACTCGAAGGACCTCGGCAAGGCCTTGGACGCATAGAGGTTGTTCTCTGCGAACAGTGCGATTTTACCAATTTGAGATGATGACCCCCGGTAACTGATATCGGGACCATGCACATACCCGAGGTCCCCTTGCTCGGAAACCAACAGCCTCACATAGTCACTTCCAAACTCGTTTTCCAACTCCAACAAAATCACCTGGTCCTCCTCATCAGAGCGGACAAATGATCCACCGGTTGAAGCATTGTCAATCGCAGCGGCAGGAACCACAAAGGTTCCAGACGACTCCCCATCTCTCAAACGCACCCAGAACGAATTGCCGGGTTCGATGTACCGGTTGCCGTTGATCTGCAGAGAATCGAGTCCACCTGCGCTGTAGCGTTGGAAGTCGCGGGTGTCGGTATTGAAAATCAGGTATTGGTCTTCCACGACATCGGCGTTCTCCGCTTGAATCAGGTGCCAATCCAACCTGGCCTGGTAAGGATTGGGAATCATGTTCCAACCGCCTTGAGAGGAGTCGGTTACGTTGGACCCCGTCCAAATGCCGCTTTCATAGACCGACCGTGTGATGGTGACCGCCTTGGATGAATCGAGGTCGTGGCTTCTCAATTGCCCTGAGAGCTTGAATGTGGGGCTCTGGGTCGGGTACAACACCACCCAACAGCCTCCCAATGTATCCAGCGGCGTATTGTCTCCCTGAGGGTAGGCGATTGATCCTGTTTGCTCGTTCCAAAATTGTACGGTGCTGGTGCTACTCGGGTAATCTGAACTGGGCCAACCCGAAGTATAGAAGTCATCCGTTCCATTCAAATCTGAAACGACCATACCCTCCAAAGAAGACCCCGAAAACAAGGTCCACCCCCAAGTGCTTGGACCAGGGGCGACATATCGGTTCACCCTTGCAGCTACAGCCAGTTGGCTGGCCGCACCGCGCAACGAAGCTTCGGCGGGGATGGCGTCAAGTTTGCCCGTACCGCTGGTGTCCGACTCGAATTCCAAAGTATGGCCGTCCAAGTTCAACCCCCCTCGCTTGAGTGACAGGCGCTCCTTGACAACCAAAGTATCTACCTCAACCAACACCTCAGTCTCTGTATCACAGAGCTCCAACGTCAGATGGTCAAAGCGGGGAGATTTGCCCCGAATGGCGCGGTTGGCAGAACCAATCAAATTGACCTGTCCCCCCAGCACGATGGAAACATCCTCCGGAAAGTCGATGTCGCCCTTCAGCGCCAGTTGCTTTCCAGGGGGCACTTGAATGGGGTGATCGGCATCCAAGGCAATTCCGCGAAGGGTCGAGACGACCAGCGTGGTATCCAGAGTACTCCAGTCTATTCCTCCGCTCAACTTGAGTTTTCCTGGCCCTTTAACCGCACCTCCAAAGGCGGCGTTAAACGGGTCCATCACCTCCAAGGTCATCGAGTCGGGAATGAACACTGAAGCGCCATTCCGCAAGTCGAGGTTCTTTACACGAAGGAGACCAGGGGCACCTGAAGCTTTGTCAATGATCAAGTCTACTGAAGGCTGAACCCGCACAACCTTGGTCTCATCCAAGTCCAATTCTACTGCTTGCACATTTTCTGCATCTCCGCCTACACCCTCGGTGTCGAGCCAAATGTGTCCGTTGTGAGGTCCTGAGCACAACGCACAAACGGTATCCCAAACGAATTCACAGGAACCATTCTCAAATGCCGCAGCAGCATCATAGTTCGACGCCCGTTGGTCTGTGCAACCCTCTCTCCAGCCGTAAAGCGTGATGTCATCAAACACCCATTCTTCCCCGACGCCATCATTGACCGCTCGGATTTCGAGCTGCACGGTCTCCGGAGCGTCCATGAGATCGGACAGCACATCCTGCCCCAACCCCTCTTGCCCCCATTGCTCACCTCCATACGCAGAGCCGCTGTACAAGGAGTCCGCAGCCAAAACATTGACCTGTACCTCATCGTTCAAACCGACCGAGATCCCCTCGATGTGGACCTGCAGGGCCAGCTTCCCGAATGGCCCTTGGGCATCTTGCATGGAAATCGGACCACTTTGCCACCCCAGCCAATGGCTGTTCAACTCCAGCCCTGAGAAATAGGCGTCATTCTCATCCGCGTCCACCCCCCAAAAACTGGGGTTTTCTCCGGCGGGGAAGCTCTCGGGTATGTCCAAGCTCCACTCCGCGTTTTCTGGACCAATCGTGCTCAGTCCCGTTGTTCCATCGTATCCGTAGCCTGCGTCGATGAGGTTGTTCCCGTCGAGGTCCAAATCCCCTGATCCTGGGCCGCTGCTCGCAGCCATTAAGGCACCCTCTGCTCCGAAGTTCTCCAACCACACCTCCACCCCTGGCATGGAGTCGCAATAGCATCCATCCCCGCTCTGATTCAACTTTTTGAAGAAAGCGTAGCCATCCTCGGGCGCCCCACAATCGCCCTGTTGTCCTGGGTAATGGCAAGGCGGCGCCGCCCCATAATTACAGGCCGCAGGCTCCTCACAAGTCAGCACTTCTGATGGCTCTTCGACAGTGAGGACGGTCTCTACCGAAACTGTATCATCATTGAAGATGACAGAAACGGTGACCTCCTGTGCCCCTGGCTCTAAGACAGAAACAGAGGACAAAGTGCCACACTCATCGGTTCCCACACGGTATTGAAAGCACCCACTTGTATCAATCACATTCGGAAAGGCATTGTCAATGTCCCCGGCCAAGGCATAACCCGCAGTATTGGCATCCAACACCCCACCGGTCAAATCAACACTGTCTGGAAGGGCGAGTGTCGCACAAGAACACCACTCACAAGAGCCATCATCATAATTGGCATCTGCATTGTAATTGCACGCCGTCGCATTGGTACAACCAGGCGGCCAATCACACACCCCATCCCCATCGGCATCCTGCGCACAGTCCCCACCACAAACGCCAATGGCATCAGCTTGGTTGCCATCACAGTCGCAGTCGCCTTCGG
>JBELBZ010000084.1:0-4612 GCA_042095055.1 Crocinitomicaceae bacterium
GGTGTTCCTGCGAACGGGGGCAACGCTATCTTCGCGGTCCATGCAGAACATTGTCCTATTTGGCCCTCCAGGCGCGGGAAAAGGCACGCAGAGTGCATTTCTGGTTGATCACTTTGGATTTGTGCACCTCTCTACGGGTGACATTTTCAGGGCCAACATCAAGGGGGCGACGGAATTGGGAAAGCTCGCGAAGTCCTACTTGGACCAAGGTCAGCTGGTCCCAGATGGCGTGACAATCAGCATGCTCGAAGACTCTGTCAATGCCCACCCTGATGCCAAAGGGTTCATTTTTGACGGGTTTCCACGCACCACTGCCCAGGCGGAGGCTTTGGATACCTTCCTCAACGGCAAAGGGTATGCGATCTCAGGTATGCTGGCGTTGGAGGTTCCGGAAGAAGAATTGAGAACGCGCCTCGCAAAAAGGGCTGAAACCAGCGGAAGGGTGGATGATGCCGATCCACAGGTGATCCAAAAACGCATCGACGTATACAATAAGGAGACAGCACCAGTGGCTGAACATTACCGGGCCCAGGCAAAATACATTGGAGTGCAAGGAGTAGGGAGCATGGAGGAGATTTTTGACCGCCTTTCTGCAGCCATCAAGGGCCTTTCCTGAGGCCCGATTGAAATGGCAAGCGAGAATTTCGTTGACTACGTAAAGTTGTGTTGCCGCTCTGGAAAAGGCGGAGCGGGTAGCACCCACATGCACCGAGACCGGATGACTTCCAAAGGAGGTCCCGACGGCGGAGACGGTGGTCGTGGTGGCCATGTGATCCTCAGGGGAAATACCCAGACATGGACCTTGTTGCATTTGAAATACCGGAAGCACATCAAGGCGGGCCACGGCGAGTCGGGAGGGGCCAACCGCCGGCATGGTGCAGATGGCAAAGACGAGTTTTTGGACGTGCCGATTGGCACAGTAGTGAGGGACGCAGATTCCAAAGAAATTGTCGGTGAAATCACCGAGGATGGACAGGAATGGGTATTGATTCCCGGCGGCCGAGGCGGACTGGGCAACGACCATTTTAAATCGCCAACAAATCAAACGCCGCGGTATGCGCAACCGGGTGAAGACGGCCAAGAGGTGTGGCGCATCTTGGAGCTCAAGCTGCTTGCCGACGTTGGCCTTGTCGGGTTCCCCAATGCGGGCAAATCGACCTTGTTGAGTGTGGTCAGCGCAGCCAAGCCCGAAATCGCAGATTATCCATTTACGACCATTCGGCCCAATTTGGGGATGGTGGCCTATCGCGGAGACCGCAGTTTTGTGATGGCTGATATTCCTGGCATCATCGAAGGAGCCCATCAAGGAAAAGGACTGGGACTCCGCTTTTTGCGTCACATCGAGCGCAACGCAGTCTTGCTCTTTTTGGTGCCGGGTGATGCCGATGACATCGCAGAAGCGTATCGGGTGCTGCTGCGCGAATTGGAGCAATACAACCCTGAACTCTTGGAAAAGGACCGCATCTTATCCATCAGCAAATGTGACGTGCTCGACGCAGAGTTGCGTGAAGAAGTGAGCGCGGAATTGGGTGAATTGGACCATCACTATTTCAGTGCGGTGACCGGCGAAGGTCTGGATCGGTTAAAAGACCAGATTTGGCGGGCCATTACCGGAGGCGTTTCCTGAACTCACGCTTCGCGGTACCTTCGCGCAGCACCATCAATGCTTATGGGAGATACACTCGCGCTCGAAACTGGAGAGGACCTCAGAAAGGTGGCTCTGAACGATTACCGCTTGGCCTGCATCAGCAGGGAGGCGTCCTTGTTGGGCCGTAAAGAAGTCCTGACAGGAAAAGCCAAATTCGGAATCTTCGGAGATGGCAAGGAAGTGGCCCAGCTCGCCTTGGCCCGTCAATTCGGTGATGGTGATTTCCGAAGTGGATACTACCGGGATCAAACCTTGATGATGGTCTTGGGCATGATGACTGTACAGCAGTATTTCGCCCAACTGTATGCCGATACCGATCCCGAACGCGAGCCCATGACGTCGGGCCGTCAAATGAACGGCCACTTTGGTTCCCGCATGGTAGATGGTCAAGGCGACTTCTTGGCCCTTACCAAACAACCGAACAGCTCGATAGACCTTTCGCCCACGGCAAGCCAAATGCCGCGTCTTTTGGGTTTGGCTCATGCCAGCAAACACTTCCGTGCCCGTGGAAAGGCGATGAAAAAGGAAGGCTTTAAGGTCAAGGGCTTTTCCAGAGACGGCAATGAAGTGGCCTTTGGGACCATTGGAGATGCGAGCACCTCTGAAGGGATGTTTTGGGAGACGATGAATGCCGCAGCCGTCATGGGGGTTCCCCTGTGCATGAGCGTGTGGGATGATGGGTACGGGATTTCCGTTCCAAAGAAGTACCAGACTGCGCGGGAAAGCATCTCCCAGGCCCTTGCGGGTATGGCCTATGGTTCTGAACCCGGTGGCGCTGGTGATGGAGGGGTCTCCATTGCCGAGTCTAAAGCTGAGTTGCCGGGTGGCGGCATCGTGATTTTCAAAGTGCGCGCTTGGGATTACCCGGCTTTGTTGCTCACTTATGAGCGGGCGGTCAACATTTGCCGTGAACGCCATGTGCCTGTTTTGGTCCATGTCGAAGAGTGCACACAGCCTCAAGGCCACAGCACCAGCGGTTCGCACGAGCGCTACAAGACCGAAGAACGCCTGGCTTGGGCGCAGGAATTTGATTGCATCCGCCAGTTGGGGCGCTTCTTGGAAATGGAAGGCGCTGCGACAGAAACGGAGCTGGAGGCGATTCGGGTAGAGGCCAAGCAGTGGGTGCGGTCAGAGCAAAAAGCGGCTTGGAAAGCCGTGCGCACAGTGTTGGATGGAGAACGGGATACGGCTGTGGAGTTGCTGCGGCAAGTTTCCGGTTGTGAGGCGCAAAGTTCAGCACTGGAGGCCATCACGGACCCCATCCGCAAGGATGTCCATGTTGCCGTTCGGCAGGCCTTGCACGATACAGCTGAACAGCCTTCGGAGCAACGCACTGCTTTGTTGCGTTGGTTGGAAGTTCAAGAGAAGCGTTGTGGTGGATTGTTTGGCGGCGGACTGCACGCCAGCGGGCGCCATGATGCCACGGCTGTTGAGCCTGTTGCTCCAGAGTTTGGAGAGGAAATGGTGGATGGCCGCTTGGTCCTTCGCGACAACTTTCAGGCCCTCTTTGAGCAGTATCCAGAACTGCTCACATTTGGCGAGGACACAGGCCGCATCGGGGGTGTGAACCAGTCGATGGAAGGCATGCAGGATGCCTTTGGCGAAGACCGGGTCTCCGATACAGGAATCCGGGAATGCACCATCGTGGGACAAGGGATTGGCTTGGCGATGCGTGGGCTTCGACCGATTGCTGAAATCCAATACCTCGATTACCTCTATTACGCCCTGCAGATCATGCGGGACGATTTGGCGACGGTACATTACCGCAGCGCAGGGGCCCAGCGTGCTCCGCTCATCATCCGAACACGGGGCCACCGACTCGAAGGAATTTGGCATGCAGGCAGCCCCATGGGCGCCATTGTCCACAGCATAAGGGGCATGCATGTCTGTGTCCCTCGGAACATGACGGAGGCTGCAGGGATGTACAATACGCTCATGGCAGCTGGAGAGCCCGCCTTGGTGGTGGAGTGCCTCAATGGGTACCGCAGCAAGGAGCGCAAGCCGCTGAATGTCGGTGCCTACAAGATTCCTTTGGGGCAACCTGAAGTGGTGCGTTCTGGCATGGACGTGACGGTGGTATCCTATGGCAGTACGTTCAACCTGTGCACCATCGCTGCGGAGCGGTTGGCGGAGTTTGGTGTCGAGGTGGAGCTGATTGATGTCCGGACACTGTTGCCTTTTGATTTGACGGGAACCATTTCCGCCAGTGTCGCGCGTACCCATCGGGTGCTCTTTGTGGATGAAGACGTTCCAGGCGGTGCGACTGCATACATGATGGAGCGTGCAATGGCTTCAGGTGAAATGTGGCCGCATTTGGATGCTGCGCCTCAGACCTTATCAGCTGCACCGCATTTACCGGCCTACGGCAGTGACGGGGATTACTTTTCAAAGCCATCGGTCGAAGACATTGTGGAGCGGGTGTATGCCATGATCTCGGAGGATGATCCCACGTCTTTCCCCGATTTGCGCTGACCGTGGAACGCATCGAGCTTTCCCTTAGGAAGCCTTACATCGACCTGCTTCAAATGCTCAAGGCAACGGGCTTGTGCGCCACAGGCGGAGAGGCCAAATGGACGGTAGATGAGGGGCGGGTGACCGTGAACGGAGAACTTGAGTCTCGCCGGCGCCGAAAACTGGTCGTCGGGGATGAAGTGGTGGTCGATGGTCAATATCTCGTGGGCATCACAGCAGGGATTGACCGGTGATTTCGTCGCATATTGCCTGACGCTATTCTCGAAGGGCGGTAAGTAACCGCTATTGATTCCATCTAAAAATGTGCCAGATGCGCCTCCAATACTGGGCTGTATGCCTGATGCTGAGTCTCTTGTCATTGACGACGTTCGCCCAAGAGGTGGTCAAAGGTCAAGTCATCGATGGTGAAACTGGGGATCCCGTTTTTGCTGCAGGTGTCGTGGTGCAGGGCACTTCAACGGGAACTTCTACAGATTTTGATGGCCGTTTCAG
>JBELBZ010000085.1:0-4461 GCA_042095055.1 Crocinitomicaceae bacterium
AATATGGCTACCCACCCGACATGGCACTACTCGCCATCGACCGCGTCCTCGACCAGGCCGAAATCCTCGCCGAGGACATCCAGTCGTGATCACTTGATGCCGCGCTGTTTTTTGATGGCCTCGTAGGCGGCGGTGATGCGGTCGAAGCGATTGCGGGCCTGCTTCTGGTAGTCCTCGCCCATGTCGCGCACCTTGTCGGGGTGGAACTTGACGGCCATGCGGCGGAAGGCCTTTTTGACCCAGCAGCTCCCCACCGGAGGTGTATTGTCATGGCTCATTGGCTTGGTGCTTGTAAACCCTCAGGGGATGAGAATACATTTGGGGAAATGACTACGCATGAATTGCACAGGGAGATGACGGCTCAAGGTCTGTCTGTGAGCCAAGGCCTCTTGGAGGACCTCATTCGCTCTGGATTGTATGAAGACACCCTCGAGAGATTGAGTGAAATTCTGACTGAATGTGCTGGGCATGCAGAGACGGCCTTCCAGAAAGACCGCCGCCGCGCCAGATTGTCTTTGGCTTGGGACAGGGTCGTGGAGCAGGTCGAGATGCACCGCGATCGGCCAGGTTGGGTGGATGCCTTGCCCGATTTCGAGGGGGAAAAGGTTGTAGATGGCGAGCGATTGGAAATGGCCGCTTGGGACTTTGGCAAGGTGCGCCGCCGTCGGCCTTCGGCCGTGCTTCGACCGAAGGGTACCGAGGATGTGGTGCGTGCGGTTCAATTCTGCAGGGCAGAGGGGATTCCGTTGTCTCCACGTGGATTTGCCCATTCGGCGGGTGCCCAGATGCAGGCACAGGGTGGCTTGGTCATCGACATGAAGTCCATGGGGAACGTCTGCAGCCTAACAGACTCCCACATTGAGGTGGAGGGGGGCGCCGGATGGGATGTGGTACTTCAGGTGGCCATGGAACGGGGGTTGACCCCGCCCATTGTCACCGATTGGCTCAAGGTCTCGGTAGGGGGGACGATTTCAATGGGGGGCTTTGGGTTCATGTCATTTTGGCGGGGAACACAAATGGACCACCTCCTCGAATTGGAGGTGGTGACCGGCCATGGCGAAGTTGTGCGTTGTGGCCCAAAGGTGCACCGGGACCTGTTCGATGCTGTGCGCGGCACCCACGGGACATTCGGCATCATTACCAAGGCGAAAATTCCCCTTGAGCCCGCCCCTGAAAAGGTGAGGTTGGTCCAAGCGTGTTATGGGTCTCTGCCGGCCATGATGCGCGATATCGAACGCCACACCCGCGAGCGGTCATCGCACCTCATTCATGCTTTCGCAGCGGCGAAGTCCAGGGCTTCGATTGTGACCAAAATGAACTCGACGGAGGCCATGCCACTGGCCGATGAAGACGTGGACCGCGCCTTGCGTGATGTCGCAGGAGACTGGGTCTATAACCTTGAGCTTGTGGACTTTGTGGGCGGACCTCATGATGAGGGGTCATCCGGTGTGGTGGAGAAGGAGTTGGCCAACGAACCGGGATTGTCCCACGCGTGGGAGATGGATTGGAAGTCGTTTTGTTTCCGGGTTCCTCCGCTTGTTTTGGAAGAGCAATTCCGAGGTGCGGCTCCCCATCCAGAGCTGTGTTCTTGGGTACCATTGAATGAAGAGGGGTTGGGATTGTTGGATGCCGAATTCAATCGCCTTCGGCCCCAACAGGACATTGGCGATGGCCCTGTCCTGTTTTTTCCGTTGAAAACAGCCCTTGTGAAGGCCCCGTGGTTTCGATTGCCCGATACAGAATACTGCCTTTTCTGGGGTTTGTTGAGGCGGGCTGACCCGGCAACGCCCGATCGAATCGCGGAACTCATGGCGGACAATGAGGCCGTGTATCAGCGGTTGCGGTCAGCGGGCGGAGAGCGCTACCTTCCCGATACACCGCCTGAAAACCGTGAGTTTTGGCGGCGTCATTTCGGGCCAGTTTGGTCCGACCTTGTCTTAGCGCGCAGGAAGTGGGACCCGGACCATGTGTTGGCCTCTTCTTTTGGTGTGTTTCTTACCCCTGATCCTGATTTGTCATGAATCCATTTCCCCTTTCTCTTGGACGCCTCGACCACTATACCCTGTTGGTAGCGGATGCGGAGGCGTGCAGCCGCTTTCATATGGACGTACTCGGTTTTGGTTGGGTTCGGGAGCAGAAGGTGAATGCGGGAAGTGCGCCTGAAGGAGAATTCGACATGCTCAACCACGTCTTGCATCTGCCGGGCGACCCGTCTCGGGTGGTGGTGGTCACCCAAAGCCTCAAGGAAGGCAGCGTGTTCAGCAAGTACCTCAACGCTCATGGCCCTGGAATCCATCACGTAGCTTATGCTGTGGACGACTTGGCTGGGGCCTTTCGCCATTTGGAGGAGGCGGGCATCCCCTTGACATCTAACCGCATCGTCCACGACCCGTTAAGCGGCCTTCGTCAGGTGTTTATTTCTCGGGAAAAAACAGGGTATTTCATCGAGTTGATCGAACGGACGGAAGTCGCGGAAGAAGGAGTCTTCAAGGAGGGCAACATGGCCGAGTTGGCCAACTCCATGCTCTCTTATTTGGGAGAAGAAGAGGTTCAAGAGGCGACGCCCACGCGGGTGGAAGCGGAGTTGCCGGGTACAGTGGGTGACGTTGTGTCCTTCCTGTCCAATCCGGGAAACCTGCCCCAATGGACGGCCCACCAGACGGTCATGCAGGACGCCAAGGGCCAATGGTTTGAACGGAGGCTGGTCGGCGATGTTCCCTTGTCCATTGGCGTGGATGAAAGCCGAGTGACGTTCAAGTGGTCTTTTGATGGTCGGGCGTTTGTTGTTGATTTTGACGTTTCGGCCATTGAAAGCGGGGTTAGGGTTTCGGTGCCACTGCCGGAGGGAGTGACTGGGGACCGGGCGATTCGCACAGCATCGGTCATCACCTCTGAATTGATTCTGTTGGCGGCGTCGGTGGGGGCAGAGGTGGAGTCCGAAACGCTTCTTCGCGCCAGAGAAGACATTGGACGCTTCCACCTCGAGGTCTACGCTAGACCGGGAGCCTGATTTGGACGAAACACATCTTTGGCGATGACCATCGTCAGTTTGGGCGGCCCCTAAGTGGGACACTTTTGGCTCATCCAAACCGCCCGCCATGTCCACTCCTACACTCTTTTCCCATTCTGTCCCAACACTTGCACTTGTGCGGGACAACTTGATGGCCACGGCGCCTCGCTTTTCGAATGTCCAAGATTCAGATGCGGTCCGTTTGGATCGGAATGAGGCCTTGTTTCCCATGTCTGTTGCGATGAAACAGCGCGTCGCGGAAGTGACTGCGGAGGTGTCCTTGGCAGGATATCCCGACGGCTCATCTGCCGACCTTCGGAAGGCGGCTGCCCGTTTTTTTGATGTTCGCCATATCGATGCGATGACCGTCGGCAATGGCGCCGATGATTTGGTCGGTCGCCTCTGTGCGGCTTTTGGGCGTCCCCGAAATGGACAAGCTGTTGGACGTGTTCTGGTGCCTGAAATGAGTTTTGAGGCCTATCGCATGGCAGCCACGGCACACGGGTTGGAGACGCGCACCTTTGACTTCGAGCCGAACATGGCGCCTGATTTCGCTGCCCTTGAGCTGGCCTTGAAATCGGTAAAGCCCAACCTTGTCTTCCTTGCTACACCCAACAACCCCACGGGAAGTGTGGTCGATCCAGATCAAATGAAGGCGTGTATGATGCGGCATCCCGATGTGCTTTTCGTGTTGGATGAAGCGTACATCGAATACGCGTCGGTTCGTTCGCTTGCCGATGAAGTGGTGGATTTGGGCAACGCGGTTTGTCTGTCGAGCTTGTCCAAGTTGGGCCTGGCGGGTTTGCGCCTTGGTTTTGCTTCGGCCCATCCGCAGCTCATCGGTGTCTTGGATGCCGCGCGGATGCCTTTTCCGGTGAATGCCATGAGCCAAGCTGTGGGTGCGATGCTTCTCAGGGAATTCGGGGGAGAGCTCCGCGAGCGTGTTGTGTCTTGCGTTGCACAGCGTCAGAGGGTAAATGCCGGTGTGCAGGCATTGATGTACGACACGTCTGTGGAAGTGGTCGAAGGCCAGGGAAATTTTCTCGCCCTGCTTTCCCCAAATGCTGAAACACTTCACGCGGAACTTTTGGCACGGGGGGTGGTCGTGCGGCGTTTCTTTCACGCGGATTCTCGGCACGTGTTGAATCGCTTGCTGCGTGTTTCTGTGGGCAGTCCAGGTCAGAATGACCGTTTGCTCGCCGCTGTGGCCAGTTTGTCTTTGCAGTTCTGATTTTGCTTTGGACTGAAGCGCACAAAACCCGCCTTGGTCTGAGCAAACCCCGGCCGAACTGGAGCACGTGCCAGATTTGCGGCGCACGCGCCACTTGGACGGATCACTTGATGCCGCGCTGTTTTTTGATGGCTTCGTAGGCGGCGGTGATGCGGTCGAAGCGATTGCGGGCCTGCTTCTGGTAGTCGGCGCCCATGTCGCGGACTTTGTCGGGGTGGAA
>JBELBZ010000086.1:0-4331 GCA_042095055.1 Crocinitomicaceae bacterium
CTTCATGCAGTAGACCTTGACGTATCCTTTGTCTGAGACGAAGAGCTGGAACATCTTGAGCGTCAGTCACGAAGAAAGTGTCCGTGAAGAACCACGAGGTCGTAACGAGGTGATACGCTTGTATCGAAGCATGCGATCGTTCGTCCCAAATTCGCGTCCTAGGGCAGTATCGCCTCCCCTGCGGTTGAGTTGGGTGGTCACTGCCAGCGTTTCCTCTGCCATTTTGTGGGGGATACGCCAGACTTTGGCCAGATGCTCAGCCGTAACGCCCTTTCGACGCGCTGCTGTTGTAGCACCAATACTCGCAGGGGCCTCCTCAGTCGCCTCGAAGAGGCTGCAACCGCTTGGATCGATCGAGGTAGCGCCCATTGCCATCGCAAACTTCGATACCAACAGACGTTCAGCAGTGCTAGCTGCGAGCAAATCTGGGTCAGAAGCTGCATCTGAGGCAGAAATGTGAGCACGTATCGCATCTTCCAAGATGAGGCACTCATCGATCATGCACGCGTCCTGTGGATTGCCTGCAAATGCAGACGCAATTCGAGCGTCGACTGCAGCTTCAAAGCGTTCCACAGGCACAGCGTCGCCTTCGAAGGCGCTGATATCAAAATCAGGCTGCTCGATGAGGTGGACGCGTTCCTTGGGCTCACGTTGCACGATATCGCCCTCGCTATCCAGCAGACTGTCCTCTTGGTACGCCCACGAATGATCGTAAGGGTCCCAAGCGTCTGCGTCTGGCGTCAGGAAGATAGCATCATAGCTTTCGCAGTGCTCCCTCTCATCTGACGTCAAAGCTCGCGTTTGGAAGCAAGAGAAGATGCCTCGAAGAGACAATGGTATCCTCAGCTTCGTTTCGCTGTCAAAAATCGAGTGATTCTCGACTGTTGGACGGGCAGCGTGTATCTTGGCAGTCTCGTCGACGACGAGGCCAGCCTCCCTCATGATGAAGGGAGGTATCAAGTTGTGCTCCATGCTTTGCACAAACAACGCATTCTTTGCCACTAACAGGTACGACTTCAGAGAGAAGGGACAATCGTATGCGATCACAGCGTCAACAATGGGCACTCTCGGAAGAGTCCCAGCCTCGCTCGAGAACGAGTTGACGTCTGCGAATTGCCCTGTCTCTTGAATAATGGTCGCCTGTCGCCCCATAACAACCATATTAGCGTGGGAGTCAAGCTCGGTTGTCATGTTTGTACCATCTACCCCATGCTCAAGTGCCGATACTATACGTCGAACGACGTGATCATTTGGCACAAGAGCTCGCCCACCAACCGATGGTACAGATCGATGGGCGTAGCCACTGGCCTCCTTTCAGGAGCCAGTGGGCTTCTTGCCGTTCCGGCCAGGCTTGAGGATCGACTGGAGCTGGCCAGCCACAACCTTGGAGATCTCGCGAGTTTCGTCGGAAACGCGCTCCTCCTGAGGGTTGGCAGCACTCGCAGCGACTTCTACCTTCTTCTGGCCGTTCTTGGTGGCGATCGAGGACACGAGGCTGACGAGGGACTTGGCCAGCTCGTCGGACTTGGTCTCGGCCTTGGCGGAGTCCTTCTCCTGCCTCTTGATCGCGCTAGCGACCATCCTCTTGAGCTTCTTGTTCGAGACGCTCCCCTGCCCACCAGCTGCCGGGCGCTTCTTCTGGTCCTTTTCGGCACCAGACGCCTTCTTGGCAGCCTTGTTCTTGGCCTGCCACGCCTTGAGCTCGTCGCGCTGCTCCTCAGTTAGAGCCATAAACTCCTTCCTGGGGTGCCAGCGAAACTCGACGCCCGTCGATCCCTTTCCTTTGCCCAATCCCGATTCGGCAGCAGCGACTTCAGCTTGCGTACCACGTCCCTTGCTCCCCTTTCGAGCAACAGGGCACGTTGGAAGCATGAAAGTAGCGCTTTGCTCGAAGTGGTCACGCATCCCTGGGTCGTCACGACGAATCGCAGCGGCACCAGAGAGCACCTCGGGGTCCTTGCAGGGCCCAATCGAATCGAGGAGGTAGGTAACGCGCGTGCGTTCCTCGGGAATCTGGTGCTTGACGTGGGTTCCAGCCTCCTGCATGTCGACGAACGACTTGCGATGGAGGTCGATGTGGCGCTTGAGGGTCACACTGGACGTTCCAGTCCACGTGCGCTTGAGGGAGTTCTCGCTCTCGGTGATACGCTTCTCCCAAACGGCCTGGCCGCAGTTCTGAGCAGTGAGCGCATGGTATGCACCAGCGCCGTCACGCTCCTTTCGGAAGCGGATGATGGCCGAGTGGTAGTCGGAGCCACGCAGAGCGATGTCCAGCCGATCGTAGACGGCGGAGTTGTCGTTCTTGAAGAGGGGATGGTCGTGCGTGAGCAGAGCAATCAGCTCGCCCTCGACAGATCCATACTCCTTGCTGTGGGGCTCGTTCGCGAGACGCGCGGGAGGATTGCCACCATCGAGGTGCTCAGTACGCACCACGTACACGAGGGGGCACCCACGGCATCCCACGATGGCGTTGAGATGAAGCTTGAAGGACTCGATCCACTTGATGAAGGCCATGCCCTTGGTAAGCTTGGGCACGTCAGGCTCGTCGGCCTCGCTCTTCTGCTTGAGGGCATCGTACTGCTCGCTGAAGCTCGACAGCACCAGCCACGCACCAGAGTCCGCATCGAGCTCGCGGCCCGTCATCTTGAGGTACGTCACGTAACGCACCAGGACGACGAAGCGCTTCTGCGACTTGGCGCTCATGGGGAAGGGCTCTTGGTCGATGAGCGATCCAGCACGAGCATGGCCCGCTGGGGCGATGACCTGGGGCGGCTTGCGGAGATTGGCGAAGATAGTCTTGGCGTCGTCTTCGTCGTAGTCGCCGAGGTCCTTGGGGGTCTTGATGCCATCCATCTTCTTGATCGCAGCAATGGTCTTGTCCTCCATACCCAGCACGTTCTTGAAGTAGGTCTTCGCCTGCGTGGCGGTGAAGCTATCGGCGAGGTTGCCGGCAATGTTTGCAAAGATCATGGTGGATGAGGGTATGTTGGATGCTCGAATCGGTCGGAAGATCGAAATTGTGAGCACTTGCGACGATGGTATGGCCATCACTAGAAGTTGCAATTGGAGCCACTTGCTTGCGCTAACAAAACAAAGCGCGTCGGAGACGCGAAATTGTGAGGGTAAAACCCCTTCGCGCATTCTCAGAAAATAGTCTTGGTTCAACACGTCATTTCTCTTTCGGAAACCAAAACTTTCGGCTCGTATGTCAACCTGGTACTAAGGTGAACACGTCATTCCTTTTCCCATCTTGTTGTGGTAATTCCCATGTAAAGACATGGTATGCTCAAACTTTCGTACTGCGTAGGGAACAAGTACCATCCTACGCAGTGCCGATGTGACAGTGGCCAGAAAAGAAGGCCGAAAATCTGTGCTACTCTCCCCGTTTCGGAAAAAGAAATGCACCTGTAGTCGGAGAAGAGCACACGAAAAGCTAGCGCGAAGCAAGCAATTGGCGACTCCCCCCGTTCTGTCACAATTCAACACGACAGTCCTCTCCGATTAACCGCAAATTTCTGCGGTGGGCACATACCAATTCCCACGGGTACACAAGGTGCAACCTTCGGCGAGGGAATATTTTGGCTTGCCTCTTTTCGTCGATCCAAAATTGTGAGATGTCCTTGAACGGAATTCATAGAGCGAGCAAAAATTTGCTGTCACATGAACGGATATTTGGAAATATCACCTTCTCAACGGTCGCGAACGGATATGAACTTGAAGCGAGAGTTTGAACGGAAATTGCGCACTGCGAAGAGCACGTCTTGCGCCGGTTGAGGCCGCGCCTCCGCCTCTTCTCGAGCACGATGGACGATGGTCCGCTCGATTTGTGCCACGCTAGCATGCCGGTGTCGAGTTGCCTGCTGCTGGCCTCTGTGAGTAGTAGAGATTTTAACGGGGATTGCCCCGTCGGCGGTGATCAGCCGCGTGACGGGGAACGAGAGCCGCGCTCCTATTGGTTTGCAATGAGCGGCGGACGGGGAGGCTCGATCGCATCTCCATGCGATCGGGTCTAAGACCAAAGCAACGCCCGTAAACTAATACATATTACACACGATAGCGTTTCAGCTCATCGTTATTTTACATGCAGTATGGCTGGTGTCGACATGAACTCGATTCATGCGTCCTCGCCGCCGCGGCCGGATACGCCATCGATCGTCGATCGATGCGCCCTCGCACGCGCTAGTTTCAGTCCATCGCGGGACGAACAGCAGAACCCCGCGGCCGCGCAGGCACACGGGTGGGTCTGATAAACTGTTTTAACAGCTTTACTGTTAAGTTGTTCCGCGACTGAATCGGCCGGACGGTCTTTTTCTTCCCGCCATAATTTTTTG
>JBELBZ010000087.1:0-4125 GCA_042095055.1 Crocinitomicaceae bacterium
TCAATGTGACCAGACCTGGGGCTCATTTGCAAACATAAATCAATTCAAATTAGACTTTGTCTTTCTCTTCCCCTCCCCCCCCGGGCCCCCGGTGCCGGCGGGGCGGCTCGGGCACTCCGGCGTTCTCTTGCTTCATATGATCAATCTTTTTGTTTTTCCGGTGGATGGTGGCCAGATTGCTCTCCTCTGCTCTGGGGCGCTTGGCCGAAGCCTCGCTCTTCCCACCCCTCAAGTCAATGATGTCACAGAGAGAGATAATTTGTTCGTCTTTCGATTTGAGTTCATCGTCCCTGCTCGCAATTTCTTTCCTCGCCTGCGTAATTTCCGCGTCTTTCCTTTGGATCTCCGCTCGGAGAGAAGCCAGTTCTAGGAAATATTTCCTTTTGATTTGTTTGTCCTTCGAAGCAAGCCCCGCATTCACATTTGCGATCTCCCTGCAAAGCCTCCCAATCTCTTCATTCTTTGATGCCAGTTTTGCAGCGCAATTTGCGGCCCGTGCACCCTTGCCGGAAGAGTCCTCCCGAAGCTTCCTGATTTCTTTGCTCTTCGAAACAAGGTCCGCCCATATGCCGCACAGAAACCACAGCTCCGCATCGTCCCCGTTCGTGCTGCTGCACTGGCCCGGATCCGCGCCACTTCCTGCGGCAGGGAGCGTTGGGCTCGCCACGCGGCCCGCAGTCGAGGACTCGTCGGCCCTGTCGCCCCCGGGGAGCGCCTCCAAGAAGCCCTGGATCACCTTGTTCATTCTCAGAGCACCTACGTCCTCTTCCACAACGTGCGCCGCGAGCTGCTCCATTCGCTCCTTCGCGTCCTGAAACGAAGGCAGCCTCGTATACGGGAACCGCATCATCCGCAGGATAACACCCCGACCGCTCCCGAAACCGAGGAGGAGCATCGCGTTCGGCTCTGACATTGCCCTCTCATATCGCACCCCGACGTTCGACGCCACGAGTTTCCACAACAGCTGAACGGAATCCTGCAGGTGTCCCCTGTAAAAGCTTCCGAGAGTCCGCTGGTGGGCGCCGTTGGTGGCGTGCCCGGCATATTCGACGGCAGCGCGGTATTGCAACTCCGCCACCTTGAGTTTATCGCGCGCAATGGCGGCTAGTTCTTTGAGCGGGGGAACTTCGGGATGGGCGAGGAGCGTTTCTTCCCAGCTCGAATATCCGAGGAGGGCGGCAATCGCGTGAACGCTCGGCGCTGCGTGGAAGGGAGTTGCAGCCGCCCCCTTCGGGCTGCGTCGCTTGGCAGCAGTAGCAACAGGAGCCATGATTTTGGCAGGATTGTCGCGTGACAGTGCGGATCCTCGACCGCTGAATGGCCGGGTTGCAATAACGGTCGCTGTCGATTACACAACAACCAGGCTGGGTGATGCCGCCGCCGCAGGGGGGTGAATGTGATTGTGATGTTTGATGTTTTGGAGAATTTTCCACGTGACCCCTGCCTGAAGTATTGTACGGCGGAATAGTACAAAGACTAGGAGACCTGCTAAGAGGGTATGGGGGGAGCGCGCGCGCGGCCGGCCGGCGTTGGAGTCGGAAAAATACTCATGTTGCAAACATACCTACCTAGATAAATCAATTCAAATTAGACTTTGTCTTTCTCTTCCCCTCCCCCCCTGCCAAGAGCCGAAAAAGGCAAGAACGAATAAGAGCCAACAAATGCATGGGCGGCCGCCCACAACCCCACAGCCAAGACGAGAGTATGGGTCAATGAGGTGCATACCAAGCAATTGGCTTACTCCTCCGCCGCTTTGTAGAACACACAATTTCGCCACTCCTCAGCATCCCCAGCCAGTTGGGAAAGGCACCGTCCAACACTCTCCCGTACTCTCCAACAGACTGCTCAATCTTTCCGTTCAAGTCTTCCAAAGTGTGGTGTGTGGGTAGCGTGGTTTGCTGGCGTTGCGGAGGCAATGTCCGATTGCGTTGGGCTTCGGAAATCCATTCCTCGTCCACGTCATGATGCCAATTGGGTCTCGCGTAGTTGTCCAACGCAGGGGGCCTAGCCAATGGTCTGTATTCAAATGAGTACTGCACCGATAGGTCTGACAGATTGAACCCCTCCTCAAAGAAGTCGCACAGTTCCCCGCCCTTCCGCCCTGGCCACTGGGTTTCTGCCACGGCCCTCACGACGCTGCCAATCGGGCCACTGCTCGCTCCGCCCCCATGCAGAAGAACTTCCGGGAAAACGAGGATGCTGTTCTGAGCGACCGGAAACGTTGCTTTTGCTTGCAGCGGAACGCGGGCACGGACACCTTTCTGTTTTCCCACCCCGAGATTGTGGGAACCCTTGACGATGCAAAATTGGTATCCGCCGTGGCCACAAAGCAACACCACAATTGCGACCAGGCCCAAACCATCGCCATCCGTATGAAGCCCCTGAGTTGCATGAAGGCCCTCTGCCCTGGCAAGAGCGTTGACCTTCGTCGGCTTGAGGATCAGGTCCTCGGTCCGAATTTGGTTGCGCACGGACTTCATCTTCTGGGCTTCGGCGCCGTCTTGATTGTTGGTCCAGCACCCATCTGGACGCCCTTCCCTGATCCAGATGAGGGTGTTGTACGCCTGTAGGGCATAGAATTCGTGGGGGAAAAATACCCGGGAGAGCAACAGACCCAGCCCCTCCGAAGCACACTCGGAATGGTTCGTCCATTTAGGGCACAGTTCACACCACGTCCGCCGAGGGTCGCGGTGATTCCTCCCCCGCCCCTCTAATCCCTGATTCAGCGGTTTCATAATTCTTTTCCCCGACCCCTTCTTCTGCACTTTTTCGTGGAGCACTGTCCAAGAGGCACCGACGGCGTCGCTGTGGTCTGTGAGGACGACCACTCCATCGTTTCTGTACGTAGCAGCCGGCGCATTTGCTTTGCAGAGCCAAACATACTTTGCCGCATCCGCGGGCTGCAAAACCCCAGTCGTGTCCTCCTCCGCCGCTGCCGCCGCACAATCCATGCAATGAGTGGGCGTGCAATCGTCTCCCCGAAGATGGGTCAAGCCGTCCCTCCTCTTGTTCCAGAATTGTACTACGGCTGCTTGCTTCTTGTGGCAGGCCGTGCACATTCTTTTCGTTCTGTTAGCCCTTTTGTACAGTGCCCTCGCCTCTTCGTCGAGCTTAGTCACCGAATGGGCCGCCGGCACGGGGGGCTGCCCCTCAGCAGCAGCGGGTGACGCCGCCGCTCCGATAGGGAGCGCACCGTCCATATTGTGCCCGTTGCTCGCGCGCCTTCGCCCCTGCGGGCAACCAACACCGCGCTGCGACGGCAAGAGGAGCGGGCCGGCTGGGGTGGGCGGCGACGGCCGGTGTGTTCAGCGGAGATGTAGATAGGAGGCGCCTGAGATGGACCTTTGGAGACCCTGCTACTGCGGGCTACTGCTCGCGCGTTGGAGTTTGGAGAATTTTTTGCGTGACGACCTGACGTGACCCCTGCCGAAGAATTGTACGGCGGAATAGTACAAAGACTAGGAGACCTGCTTCGAGGGCGGAGCGGGCGGGGGCGTGGAGTCGGAGAATTTTGTACGTGTCCCCTAACCAATTGTACGCCGGAATAGTACAAAGACTCAAGACTACTTCACCGGAAAATCCAATCACGCCGGCGCCCCCTCTCGAGAGCCGCGCTGGCCCTACCCTCCGCTACCTACCCACCCAACGATGGACGGGCGCGAGGACCGCCGGGCCCCCGGTGCCGGCGGGGCGGCTCGGGCTACCCTGGCGGAGGAGACGGTTGAGTATGGCACAAATATTATGGGCGGCGCGGCGGCAAGCGCCGCCGGCGGAAGGAGAGGTGCATCGCCCAGGCGCGAGGGGGCGGGAACGCCCCGCCGCCCGCGTGGACAGCCGCCGCCGCCGCCCGGGCGCCCAAACGACGTTCGACAGAAGCAACCGAGACGAGAACAAACATGCCAGCGCTGCCGCCGAGGAGGGTGCGACGGAGGACGGTTTCCAGACCAATGTCAATTTGTCGACGGACAGGGGCGCGTCAGGGCGACCCCGTTGGAGAAGAAATACGGGAAGGACAACTCCGAACAGAAAAGGGCTGTAGCAGCAGCAACGATAGCCCTTTTGGAGGCTATGAGGACAAACAAGCGAGAAGAAGCAAACACTGCCGAGCCGGCTGCCGAGGTGGGA
>JBELBZ010000088.1:0-4112 GCA_042095055.1 Crocinitomicaceae bacterium
AACAGCCTCATACCTCCAAGGTAACCCAAGCCCACCTCAGTTGAAGTCCAACGTGGCGCAACAATCGCGGATGGCTTGGCGGTCGGCATTGGAGATGGAGCTGTGGTCGAATTCTGTCGCATTGGTAAAGGGGAACATCACGGATCGACAACCGGACGCCGTATATCAATCCACTTTTTATGGGGTGGTTGAGCCTGTCAAGGTGGACCTTTCAACACAGATTGTGGCTCCCTGGCAGATTCATCATGTCACCTCACAAAGAGCAGAAATCACTCTGAGAGGAACTGGAAGTCCATGAGCTGCAAGGTGTCCCGTTCCGCCTTCCTTGTCAAGAGCCAGCGATGCGGTCGTCCCACCGAGAGTGCCGAGACATTGAATGACAATTCGGTCAGTCCCTTTCTGGGAGACCCCTCAAACAGCACCTTGAGCGTATCCCCGGTCGTCTGATCCTGAATGAAAGCAAAGTAATCCGACCGGGCATCCTCCCACCAACGGAGAAACAACCGGTTGTTTTCCAAACTGAAAACGCCCAGGGAATCCGAATTCTCAACCACCCCTGTCCGGTCCCATGATACCGCGACATCCAACCCAACATTTGAGATGGTCAGCGGCAGGTGCTGTTCATGGCCACTTCCCGGTGGCTCACCAGGGACTGCGGGGACACCGCCCGTTGAACACCCCCACATCACCAACCACAACCATGAAGCCAGGGGAAAAGTGAGAACACAGCGCCTCATCATTCACCACCATTGTCCGGATCACAACTCTCTCCGAACTGACCGAGCACAATGAGTAAGTCGGTCACAGCGACCTGACCATCACCATCGAGGTCCGAAGAGCAATCATTTGGCGGTGGGGCAACATCGAACTGACACGACCCATCGTCCATCGTTGCCGCGGGGTCGTAATTCGTCGCCATCGGGTAGGTGCACCCCGCACATCCGTAATCGCAGAGGCTGTCGTCCCCGCACGTCGTCATCGCATTGAAGTTGCATGCTGAAGGATCAAGGCACCCCGGATACATGCAGCTGCTATCACTGCATGTCGCATCCGGATTGTAGTTGCAGGCGTATGAATCCGTGCAGCCCACCACGACTTCTAGCGTGAAGTAGCCTTCATACGGCGCGCCACCGAAGGATCCTGCACCATTGAAATCCAGAGTCCAACCCACTTCTTGGGGATAGAAACCACCCGTTACCACCACATCGTAGCAACCGGGAGTCAAGCACAGAACAACGGTCTCCGACTCCCCATCATGGAGCGTGACCTCCTGCATATGACCCGTATTGGGATTGGTCAGTGTCATGGTCGCATTGTTCCAACCATCCCCAAAGGAGTCGGTCATGTTCAGGTCCACACATAAATCGTAGCAGCAAGAGCCATCGTCGCAAAGGGCCGAAGCATCGAAATTGCAAGCCGATGCATCCGTACAGCCTAGGTCATCTCCGCCATCGCCCACCGTGAATTCGACCGCATCATTCCAAGCACCGCTCAGTCCTTCAGGTTCAACCCCATTGAGCGACCAACCGATTTCATAGTTATACATGCCTTGGGACACATCTACCGAGAACTGGTAACATCCCGGATCGAGGCAAGCCACACTGGTGCCGCCATATCCTGACGATAGAGTTCCGTTTGCAACCTCCATACCGTCATATTCGATTTCCCAGACGCTGCCATTCCATCCGTCGCCATAGGAGTCCGTCATGACGACATCCACACAACTCGAATAACAGCAAGTGCCATTCTCACACACAGCATCCGCATCGTAATTGCAGGCGGCTGCATCGGTGCATCCACCTGATTCGCCTCCGTCGCCAAGGATCATAGGGAATGTGTCAGGCCCATTGCCCGAAGCAATGGTCAAATCCATTCCGAGAATGATAAAGACGGGATCCCGAACCACCTCCCAATCCACATTAGCACCCGTAATACTGATCGTGTAGCAACTGTTTTCAAGGCAAAGCGCGGCCGAGCCTGCACTGTTGTTTCCGGAAGCCACCACTTCCCCTGTGTTGTTGTCCTCAACGGAATAGAAGAGCAACGTATTGATGCCAAAGTCAGGAATGAGGAAGCCCATCGGCATGTTGATATTGATACAGTTGGAATAGCAACAGGAGCCATCGTCACAGCCCGCTGAAAATGAATAGTTGCAGGCAATCCAGTTGGTACACCCCGGGTAGGTGCAGGAGCCGTCATCGATTTCAGCGTTGGCGTTGAAGTTGCAGGCTTCGGAGTCCGCGCAGCCCGCACATGTGGTGAATTCGCAGGAGCCATCATTGACCGTGGCATCCGGGTCGTAATTGCAGGCTGATGAATTGGTGCAGCCTTCGATGTCCTCGGTGATCTGAGCCAACCACAAACCGTGGTCATTCCCCAGTCCATACTGGCCGTATACCCACACCTCAGGATCGGTCTGACCTTCTCTCCATCCCCCTCCGATGTAATCGCCCCACCGCGTGCCCTGAGCCATGGCAGTCTCGCCCGACTTCACGTTGACCGAATTCCCAAATGGCTCATTCGGATAGCCGTGCACCACCCTGAATCCAGGGGAAGTCGAGGAACTGACCCTCAGGAAAGCCACCATGGACCCACCGTCCCAGCTGTCCAGATTCGTGGTCCACGGAACAATCCATGGATAGGCATAGTCCCATCCCGACTGTCCGAAAGTTCGATCCACCACATTTTCATTGGTCACATTCAATCGGCCCAGATAGATGATGTCATCCCCATTGTCGTCTGACGCGGTCATGGCAAAATGGATCTTGTCCTGATCACCATTGACATTGACATAAGCACTTTGCAAACGTGAGGCGACTTGCAAATTGCCTCCCCCGTTCTGCGGGGCATCCAAGGCGTTGTTCAAGTCCCCCAAGTCCACCAAATAGGATTGAAGTGTCGGACTGTTGCCCGCGTTCTCCGTCACACTGAACCAACGCACATTGTCAGCATTAGTGCGACCAATCATGTACAGCCCCGGCCCGTACAACCCGAAAGGATAAGTGCACGGCTTGATGGCAAAGCAATTATCGATGTCATCGAAATACTCAACCGCAATCGGATTACCCGCAATGGCATCATCCAAGGTCATCATGAACACCTTGGACTCTACAGAACCGGCCCCCCCATCGGTGAACATGTTCCCCGATACGGTGATGGTCCCCGTTGACAATCCCAGCTTCGGATAATCAAACCACATGTTCGCATCTCCTGGATTTGCAGCAATCCGATAGAAATTCCAACCTCCGGTAGGGTTGCTGGTCTCACTGACACCAAGAAAAATCTCCGTCAACGTGGAGTTGTTACCGTGCACGTCAATGATGACAAATCGGTTGTGAAACGTGTCGTATTCGATGCGTGGATCAAAAATATTGGCTGTCGGCTCGAATGCAGAGAAAAAGGTGGCCTCCGGTTGAGAATACAAGACATTTCCGTCGACATCGTACATCTCGATGTGCGTATTGTTGGCCACCATGGTAGTGCCACTGGAATTGACCGCAACAGCTCCATCAGGCACATTCGAATTCGCGCTATTGTACGTGCTTTGGACAGAGGTGCCGACGAGGGGTTGAATGGCCACAGAGGCGGAGGAGGACGCCGACCCGGCAACATCCTGTTGAACGGAAGGCTCAGGAACGGCAAGTGAACCACTCGTCAAGGCCTCGCGGTAGGCCAACTTGGCTTCCATCCGAGCCCGTTCCTCTTGCGACTCAGGTTCGGTCGGATTGACGTCAGCATCCCGAAACTGCACCATGTGGTGCTGAATCTGCCAGGGAGCCACAGTCTGTATTGAAAGGTCGACCTTGACAGGCTCAACAACCCCATAAAAAGTAGATTGATATACGGCATCCGGTTGTCGATCCGTGATGTTCCCCTTTACCCGCAAGGGAACGGAATCGGTTTGTTGAGCCGACACATCCAACAGGCAAATAAGGGCAACAGCGACGCAAGAAACACAGCGTAGAAACATTATACAACGGTTTGGTTTCTAACAAGTTAACCAAACACTTCATACAATCCAAATACCCACGGCATCAACTGCCCTATCCACGGAATGCTCGCCCTCCGCAAACAACACAATGATCATCGTGTGCAGCCAGGGGAGTCGAACC
>JBELBZ010000089.1:0-4078 GCA_042095055.1 Crocinitomicaceae bacterium
GATTGAGTACGAGGTTGTCGCCATCCTGAATTCCCGATTCGGAAAGAAGATTGGCGGCAAGTCTAGCATTGAACTCCTTACCCATTGGAAAGGATATGTTGCCTCTGATGCCACTTGGGAACCTGAGTCACACTTCAACGATGGCGCATCTGATACCCTCATTGAAACTTTCTTTGGAGCCAACCCAAAAGCTCCAAAGTCAGCTCACATGAAGAAACGATACCATGAATGGACTCAGGCCAAAGCCAAACACAAAGCCAATGCCAAGGGCAAGAAGAAGCCTAGCAGCAATAGGGCAACAGGTGCAAGCCGATCGTCCAGACGCACGCTAGTCCTTCCCAATGCCATTGGCATTGACGATGGACCGGCAGTTCAACCACGAGCTGGTACAAACACCAGCTCGATGAATGACGTTGAGGAAGATCCGACATCATCCAATGAAGACGACCTTCCCCAACCATCATTGAATCCTAACGGCAGCAGCAATGCAGTCGATAGCCCTCCCCAATCACGCGCCCTCGAAGGGAGTGCGATACGGGGTGGGAATGACGCAGCCCACATCCCTGCCTTCCAAGAGGCAACTGCAACGCTTTCCTCCCTACCCTTGACGGAAGATGAATGCTGGGATCAGCTTGCGCCATTGATCATCAAAATGCACATGCAATCCAGGCCCGTGCTGTCCCTCCCTCCCTTCAAACGGATGGGTCGGGCTCGCGTAGTCATGCTCAATGCACATCTTGACCACGAACGCAACGTGCTCAAGGCTGCCATTGACAACTATCTCCAAACCAAAGATGAATTGGCCATAGTCAATGCCATCATCCATCGATACAGCCTCCCGGCTCGTGTCCTCATCCCACTGTGTGGTCTGCATGCTGCATCAGGCACCGTGAAGGTCTCCTTTGACGATGAGAAGGCACCATTCGACATTGACCTTGGTGAGGTTCAACCAGTGACGGACCCCAAATGGGCACCGGACTGGGAGAACCTGGCCGTTGACGATATCGAACGAGGCACGATGATTGGGGACGCAATGCATGATGTGCGACGAGCTGTCGCCCTGCTGTACAAAGACAGAAGGGGACATGCCGTCAAAACGATCATTGGCAACGGCACCGCACCGCGTGACGCCGAGACCAATCGTATCATGTCGACGATGCATCTCAAACGCTCTGAACCTCTGGTAATCCCTGAACCGGAAGGTCCTCAATTGAACGTCTCCCCAGAGGAGTGCTATGAGCAATTGAAACTCGATGCTGGACAAAAGGATGCCCCAGTGGGTGTCTATGGAAACTCAGCATCCATGCATCATCATCAGAGGGGACTCACGGACACGCTAGGCTTTCAGGATGCCAGACTCCAGTCTCTTCTTGTGAGCGGCGCACTCCCAATGGCTGCCTACTTCCTGTCGACCGCTGGTGCACTGACAGCTCTCAACAAGCTAGATGCCACTGGCCGTGAAACCCTGCGACGTGAAGGGAAGGAGCGAAAGCTTCGACCTATCAACAGTGGGTCGACTCTCATCAAAGGCGGCATGCGTTGCGCTTCAGACACCGCGTCTGGCAAGAAGGCAGTGCAAAAATGTCGCCCCATCCAATGCGGAGATGGCATGCGTGCTGGACCCGAGTCAGTGGTGCACCTTGCCAGGCAGACGTATAAAGATGGCGGTGCTGTTAGCACGGGCGACGTGATCAACGCATTCAATGCATTGAAGCGTAACCCGATGCTTACGAACACAAAGAAGCTCTGGCCCGAATCAACCAAATTGATGGGCTCCCTATACGGGCACAAGGCTTTGATCATCTGCGTGTTCCAAGACGAGGAAGGCAACACGTGTGCTGGAATCAAGAGCAGTGAGGAAGGACCCAGGATGGGATGCACATGGGCCACGAAGGCATACAACATGACCTGTGCTCCTGGCAATGACAAACTCGCCTCTGAATTCCCTGGGGAAACCCTGAGAGCCATGACCGATGATCTCATCTGTCTTGCCTCTGACCAAGGCTCCCCTGAGGCCTGGCTAGCTTTCTATGACCGACATACAAGCTACCTCGAACGATGGGATGAAATCTTCAATCCCCTTGGCCTGTACAGGCATAAGGAGAAAGGAGTCCTTCTCCTCCCACCGAATGCACCTGATGTCCCAGCCGACCACAGGATACATGCTCTCACGAAAATCACCCGCGACGGGGTGAAAGTAGGAGGTGCATACATCGGCACGGACGCGGCGGTTGGCAACCATGCGCTAGCTAAAGTGGCATCTCTCCAGCCCAGAGCTGATGCTATCACGAAGTTGGCTGTGATCAATGCCCAAGCTGCCATGATGCTCACGGCATCTGCTCTGAATTCTGCGATGGATTACCATGCACGTGTGACACCACCGGAGAAAATGGCACTAGCCATCAGAGCCTTCGATGACATGGTCGATACCACATCGAATCGATGCCTGACCACGCCAGGCAGGGAGGAAATTGCCCCCCTCCCAATACGTGCCATGCGTGCGACATCCATCCGCCAACTTCCCTGCGAGCTTGGCGGATGCGACCAGATACCACTGTCTAGAAAAGCACCATGTGCCTTTCTAGCAGCTGCCCTCACCGTCGTCGAATCCGAACCTCTGTTCATCGATAAACGAGAGGGCGTGGCTCAGTCGTGTGCCTTCAGCTATGACCTCGTACGCGAACTGACGGGACTCCCTGACTTGTCCACAAACCGTGACATTGTCAAAGTCCTGCCACCCACAACCACTGCCTTCGCTGATCCCGAAGCCCGCCGCAATCGCCCTCTTACTAAACACTCGACGATGCGGAAGGTCCAAAGGATCCTCGTTAGGACAAGTTCACGGTGGGCCCGCAAACAGCTGATTGCCACATATGGCGCGCACTCACGTGTGTGTGAAGGACAGACCAAGTCCGACATCACGCACCTGAACCTCATCCTCGGTCGATCGCAATCGTCCCGGGTGTTGAGAGGAAGTCTGTGGGAACCCCGCAACAGAGTACCCACAGTGGACTTTGTGGCTGGCTACCGCTACATCCTCAACCTTCCCCAACTCGGACGCCCTGAACTCCTGAAGGGTACCGATGTGGGTGGAGAAGGCGAAATCGCCACGATGGGAGTGTGCTCCAGCCATTCTCCAGCAGCACTTGACCCCACGGGTGGTCATGCTGTGTCTTGCGACACAACGTTCAAGGCACGGTATGCCCTTCACACTCAGCTCGAAAGGGTTGTCGGGGCATTCGCTGCAGAGGCTGGCGGCACCATCGAATACGAACCTGCTACGAGTGGACTTCTCCTCAACAAGTTGAATCCATCTCAATGCCGGACTTTGTTCCCTCGATACTCATCAAGAGCTGCTGTGGCACGAGCTGCACAGCTGGCACAGGTATGGAGTCAATGGGCACTTTCCCCCCCCGGGACCCATCAGGATGCACTAGCTGCACAGGCAGCTGCACTAGCTGCATCGACACCAGCCAACTGGAAGGGGCTCAGAATTGACCTTCGAGTCCTCTTTCCAGACGCAGAGGTGTGGGTTGACGTTGGCACCGTCCACTCAACTCGCAACTCGTCCCTCAACCAAGCCTTCAATTGGACCAAGAAGCTGGTTGCTGCAGAGGCTGCTGCATCATCCTCACGATCCACCAGTGCGATGGTCAAGGAGGCCTCACCTGTGGTGGTGGGGGCATGCAAAGCCAAGGTCGCCCGATACGACCAGATGAGGCAAATTGCTGTGAATCAGCACAGGGCTGGGAAAAGGCCATTCAAGCCGAGTTTCCATGCTGCTGTGATGTCACACGCAGGTGAATTCTCACCCGACCTCATCCTGTTGATTGAACTGTTCACCAAGAAGTTTGATCAACACTGCAAAAATAATCCACTCCACGACGGTGTGAAACGTGCCCGTCGCACGGGTGATTATAGATGCAGGTTCAAGGATGCCCTGATCGCAACAGGCATCACTGGCTTCGGCCGGATGCTCAATGCGGCAGGCACCCCCCCGGACTTCCCCCTGGATGCGGACGTCATCGAGCTCTTCCGGGGATACTTCTTCGACGGCCCGGACCAGCGGCTGTAGAGG
>JBELBZ010000090.1:0-4073 GCA_042095055.1 Crocinitomicaceae bacterium
AGCACCACAACAAACCCAAGAAAATGCTGCGGCAAGTCCACGCGTTGAGCGACGTTTTCATGACGCGAAATTAGGGGGTCACAGGCGGAGGCTCATGAATGGGGTTCAACAACCCCGTTTTCAGTCCACGACCAACAGTGGGCGCACCTCCCTGCCCCCGGGAAGGTCACACACCAGCAAGTACATCCCCGGTGCCACGCCGTCCAAGGCATGCCAAGCCCTTGGGGCAGATGAAGACCACCGCATGACCTCTGCGCCACTCACTTCGCACAGCAAAATACCTGCATGGCTTGTCCCCAATCGGAAACCAGACTGGGCAGGATTGGGCCACACCGTCAACTGCCTGAAGGCGACCTCTGGAACATGGGTGACCTCCAATACCTCAACGTCGAGGTTCAATACCCCCCCGGTGCATGCATCATTGGTCTCGACCACCTGAATGCTGTGCGCACCAACCGTGGTCCACTCAACGGTCACCAGAGACGTGCCTTGGCCCGACACCAGCGTTCCGCCGGACACCGCCCAGGTATAGCTGTTCCCTGGCTCCGCAGGCATGGCCACATAAAGCTGGGTAGCCCCTGCATCCACTTCGGCGCTTCCATCGATGCCCGCAGCGGACAAGTATGCACAACTGCCATCGTCTTCGCTCGCGGCCTCCTCGTAATTGCAGGCCTGCGGATCGGTGCATCCGCTCACTTCCAGCTCATCGCAAATGCCGTCGCCATCGCTGTCATTGAGACAATTCCCTGCACAGTCGTAGTAATTGGCCGCGAATTCACAACTGCCATCATCTGTGTTGGCCAAAGGGTCATAATTGCAGGCCTCGGGATCCGTGCAGCCGGGCACATCGCAAATCCCGTCGCCATCGATGTCTGAAGCGCAATCTCCCCCGCACTCACCCAAGGCGTCCAATTGATTGCCATCGCAATCACAATCCCCTTGCGGAATGTCGCTGCAACCGCACTCAAACACCGCCCCGGGACCATCGCAAACCCCGCATTCATCCAATGCGCCTCCAATGCAAGGATCCTCGCTGTCGCAAATGCCATCCGCATCTACATCGGCACCGCAACTGCCCCCGCATTCACCCAAGGCATCCAACACTGCTCCTTCACAATCGCACCATCCATAATCCGAAGGGACCCAACATGACCCATCGTCCACCACCGCATCGGCGTTGTAATTGCACGCCCCGACATCTGTGCACCCTGCAGTGTCCGTTGAGGACGCACAAATGGTAACATCATCGAGCAGATATGCGCCGGTGCCACCGCCAAAACTGAAGGCATAGAAGTTGACCCCGCCTAGGTTTCCTGTATAGTCCAAAAGCGCCACCAACTGGCTCCCCATGATGACCCTCAGCTCATTGTTGTCGAGGTCAAAAATATGGGTGAAGAAATTGTCTGAACCCACCTGATATCCCGATGACTGGAGTGTGTCTTCCCCCTGAACAAAGGCCAAGTCGCCTTGGGTGTCAATGAAGGTTTCCAAGGTCCATTCTATGCCCGGTGTGGCTTCCCCTTGGAAGTTGTAATAGGCGGTTTGACCGGGTTCAGTGAAGATGGAGAACTGCACCACGTATTCGCCCGAGGTGGCCCCTATTGGAAAGATGACATCGCTGGACTGGGCGGGATCAGCTTCGGTGGAAACGAGCGCGAGCGCACCGTCAAATCCGTCGAACACCACAAAAGGATCT
This sequence comes from Crocinitomicaceae bacterium, assembly GCA_042095055.1. Classification (GTDB taxonomy): domain Bacteria; phylum Bacteroidota; class Bacteroidia; order Flavobacteriales_D; family Sanyastnellaceae; genus UBA8752. The sequence goes on from JBELBZ010000090.1 coordinate 1,697, forward strand.
TCAGCCGTGCCCGACGGACCACTCCAGGTCTCCCAGCCGTTGGTGGATTGCACCGTAAGGGGCAACGAGGCATCATAAGACTGGAAGGTCTCCAAGAGCAGCGTTTCCGAGCAGGTGAAGCAGAAGTAATCGCAGCTGCCGTCGTTGTAATCCGCCAGGGGATCAAAATTGCACGCCCCTTCATCTGTGCACCCCGGAGCCAATCCATCCAGAGGACATACGTAGGGAACCGTGAACGTGACATCGGTGAACTCCAGACCCACAGAACTGCCGAAGCCGTTGTAGAGTGAGACCGTCCAAGTGCCCACTCCAGACAAATTGAGTCCGGACAGGTCCAAGGTGGCCGTGTAAGTTCCTGCGCCGCCAGTGTCCCAGCCCGCTGGCCAGTCTACTCCCGCTGCAGCCGCACCTGTGGTTTGATCGTACCCGCCCCATTCGAAACAATCGCCATCCGGATCACAGATCAGGACCAACAGGTCCGATGCCCACTCTCCTGTGGTCGATCCTCCCCATTGCACAGAAACTTGGACCTCGTCGATACCACCGGCACCGCCAAAGGAGAATTCCACGCCTTGTCCTGCCCCAGCATTGAGCGCCATGTTCCATTCTGAGTTGCATTCTCCGCAAGGCTCTCCGGCAACTGGATAAACACAGCTGCCATCGGCAATGGTCGCCTCCGGATCGTAATTGCAAGCGGCAGTATCCGTGCATCCCGGAGCACCCACGGGGCCGTCAAGCGCAGCGTAATCCACTGTCCATCCGATGTCCTCTAAGACGCCCAGGCACATGGCACCGGGAGAATGAATGGCCTCACCGTTGCCGATTTGTGGCGTCATCAATGAATGGTCATTCCCAGCGGGATACGTGGACTCATCAAAATGAGAAAAACTGGACCCCTGTTCCCAGAACGAGGGGGCATAGAGCTTGGGCGAGAAATCCCCACTGTAGGCATTGCCTTGGGCACCTGCCCAGTACAAGTTGTCGGAAACAAGCGCCTCCCCGAGGGCTGCCGTCCCACTTCCCAGATCCAAGATGGGCGTGCCACTGCCTGTCCAGGCGAAGCCATCGTAGACATGTGGCAAACTGCCATTTAAGATGTAACCGTTGAGGTCAGTGCCCACGAAGGCCGTTCCGGCAAAACCAAGCCCATGTCCAATCTCATGCAGCACTACCGAAACCAAGTCAAACTGTGAAAACGGAGTGTTGCCATCAAGACCCAAGTACCAATTTGTGCCGCTGTCGAAGTTGGCGGAAATGTCGGCATCTCCTGGATCGAGGTCTGAACCGGCCAGCTTGTTGGCCAATGGCGAAGGATACAGCACCCCGTTGGCGGGTGCTCCACCAAAGTTGTAAAAGAGCCCATTGGCGCCGGCTGAACCCAAAGTGTTGCCGGGCAAATCCTCCCAGGTTGCGTCCACCACGATGGGCACATCACTTGTGATCAAGCCCGACCAGATGTCTACAGCATACTGAAAAGCCGTCTGAGCGGCGGGAGAAAACCCGGTGTAGTTCACGATAAAGGTGGCCGTGCGCTCTTCTTCAGGGGCTAAAGCGGGGGCGGGAATGTGAGAAACACCCTCCGACTCGACCGCCAATATCACGGCCCGATTGCCGGGGGTGGCTGAGGATGATGTTTGGGCGACAACTGGGACCAATAATCCCATCAAAATGGCAGAAAGAATGAGGCGCATATGGCTGTAAATCTGCAGCAAACTAATGCGCACTACCTTGTTCGCATGACCCGTTGGACAAAGGTTTTCATCACCCTACTTTTAGGTGCAACGGTGTATGCAGTGGCCGGGTGCAATAAGGTTCAACATCCCGAACCAGAACTCCCCACCCCTGAGACTTTGGTCCTCCCCAACCTGCCGGAAACACCATATGCCTATGCGGAAATGCAATTTCCAGAGGCCTGGCTAAACGACCCCGCGCTGGCCTTGTTCGGCGGGTTCGGAGAGACCGCCAACATCACTGATGCAGGCGCCACATTGGGCAGGGTGCTGTTTCATGACGTTCAGCTTTCTGCCGACAACACCGTTTCGTGCGGCAGCTGTCATCATCAAGAGCACGCCTTTGCCGATGCCACTTCTCGGTCAGCTGGCATTTCGGGCAACCCTCTGTTGCGCAACACACCCGGACTGTTCAACCTTCGTTACCAGCGGCGGCTTTTCTGGGACCTGCGTGTGGTGGGGCTGGACAATCAGGTATTGCAGCCCATTGGCCACCCCGATGAAATGGGCATGGACCTGGAGGTACTTGCAGACAAACTGGATGCCCTGCCCTACTACCCCGCTTTGTTTGAGGCGGCTTTTGGGGACGCCCACATCAGCCTTGACCGCATCGCCGATGGGCTGGTACAATTTCTGATGTCCATACG
>JBELBZ010000091.1:0-4021 GCA_042095055.1 Crocinitomicaceae bacterium
CTGGAGGTGCTGGGCACGATCCTCCTCGAGGGGCTTGGGGGCGGAGCTTTCGTCTTTCTTCCGCTGTGAGGCGAGGTCCTCTTCGAGGGCGGCCCGGAAGCGAGCTGGGCCCTGGTGGAACGGGTCCTTGGCCGCCTCGATCTTCCATTTTGTCGAGCTCGCTTTCTTGGCAGGTGGTTTGCGCTTCTTGGAGGTCGCGGTGGCGGTTGAGGCGTTTTTCGTCTTCGTGGCCGACGGAGGGATGGGGCTTTTCGCTCGCTTCGTGGCCGTCGAAGCGGTGGACGAGGCGGTTTTGGTGGCTGGCTCCTTCTTCGTCGAGGTAGGGGAAGGAGGAGGGACGTTGGTGGAGGTCTTCTTGGGCGAAGTGGGCGAGACTGGTGGGCTCGTGGCTTCGTCCTCGAGGTCGAGGGGTGGCGAGGGTGGCGGGCTCTCGGTGCGCATCGCTTTGGGGCGACGAGTGGGAGAGCGGGAGCGGGAGGAGCCGTCCAAAATGTTCTTGAACGATTTCCCGATGGAGGAGGGGCGGAGGCGCATGGAGGTGGTCTTGGGCGAGGAGCTGACGTTCGCCTCGGGCGCCTCGTTGGTCTTGAGGGGTGGGTAGGAGTCGATGTCCGCGAAGTTTAGGGCTCTCGCCGCGGTCGGCCCGGAGATGCCGGTAGCAGCAGCGGCCTTGTAGGACTTGACGGGAGAGGTGGCGAACTTGGCCGCGGTCGAAGAGCGGAGCGTCATCGAGGTGGTCTTGGGCGTCGAAGGGGTCTTGGGCTCGTTCGTGAAGGACTGCATCGAGCCGAGGGAGAGGAGGGAGTTGGAACTGGAGTTCTTGGGCTTGGAATCGGAGGGATTCGAGACGAAGGCGTCGGTGGGCTTGCCATCGTTAGGCTTGGAGGGAGAGTTGGTGTGCTTGGTGGGCGACATGGTTGGAAGGACTTTTTATGGGATTTTTTAGAGAGAGAGAAGGAAGGCGAGAGCAGGTCTCGATGGATCGAAGGATCGGAGGTCTGGAAGGATCGAAGAATCGAAGGCGTGAATCGACTAGCAGGAGCAGTCGAAGTCGAGGATTGGCTGGTAGAGGCAATCGAAGGCGTAGATGTGGAGCTGGAGAAGCACTTGGGGTTCGAAGCACTTGATTTTCAAAGAGCAATTGTTGGAAGCGATCTGGAGGCGATGTTCGGCGGCGAGAAGACAAGAATTGTGAGCTCCTGCTTCTCGCCTTGTTGGTTTGGCAAGATGGGAGAGAGGCTCGACTCTGCCCAAGCGGTATTGCTTGGATTCGAGTCCCTCGTTAATCATAGAGACGGTGCCTTCGATTTGCAATCTCATCGAATCATACTTATGCTTGTGACTTTGTTGCAGCCGCAGCGGCGTATGCTCCCATCTTGGTGGGAATGCCACCCGTACGGGCTCTCGGCAATGACCGCACGGCCGAGCGGTCACATCGTCGAGATTGTGGGCACTCCATGCTTTGTCTAGGTTTCGTCGAGAGAGATGAGTCTGGAATCAGACTCTTGGGTCCTGAGTGATCGCAAAGCCCTAGTGAATCAGTCCTGCTCGACTGATGGAGCGTGAGTCTGGACCGTTTCTCAATCGTTGCTTGTGAGTCAAGACTAATTTGCAACCCTCAGGACTGATAGCTTCTCTCCCGACCTTCGGCGGGACTATCGGTCGCTGAGGAGCTTTTGCGCTCCATCGGCTGGGAGTTGTGCTCCACGAGCCGCTCCCGTTTCTTTCACGAGGTCTTTGCACTCTCTCGACGAGGGGCTGTGACTTGTCCCTCAACAAACCCTCAAATTTGGCGGGCAAATCAGTGGGGCTCCAAGTCTTTGGTGGGGACGCCCTCCTATTATTTCGAGCCGGGTAAGACCACTAGTGGTCGTCCCAGTTCGAGAAAAGTGCGTCGGTCGGATCGCTCCAACAAGGCGGTTGTTAGCTGGGTGAGAAGGACAGACGGGGTTTTGGCCTGAGATCTTTTGGTCTACTATCCACTAGATCCCAGGCCCGCGTCAAAGATCCAATCCATCAGGCTGAATGCGACGCTCCGGAATGTGATGTCTCTGATGAGGGAGAGCGGCCGCCCATCCGGTTCGAAGAGGGAGTCGATTGGTCCGGAGGACCGATCTTCTCCGTCTCGAGTGGTGTGGACGGGCAGCGCCGGCTCTCGCCTCGAGCATCAAATCGGGCAGGGCGACACATCAAGCCATCAGGTGATGGGTCGATGGCGTGGGCCGGAGATCTTTTTATTTCTATCAATATTCGTGCAGCCGCGGGTCCGTCGAGCACCATCCTGCGCCGTCGCAGGGTGGGGGGAGAGGAGGTGAGTCGTGAGCTGTTTATCAATCGTCGTTGACGTCAGGCGGGCGTCGTGTGAGGTATCTTTGGTCGTGATGTCGTCGCGGGGCGTGTCGTCGTCGTCGTCGATTGGAAGGATGAAGGGTGGGGAAGGGGTTTTCAAAGAGCAATTGTTGGAAGCGATCTGGAGGCGATGTTCGGCGGCGAGAAGACAAGAATTGTGAGCTCCTGCTTCTCGCCTTGTTGGTTTGGCAAGATGGGAGAGAGGCTCGACTCTGCCCAAGCGGTATTGCTTGGATTCGAGTCCCTCGTTAATCATAGAGACGGTGCCTTCGATTTGCAATCTCATCGAATCATACTTATGCTTGTGACTTTGTTGCAGCCGCAGCGGCGTATGCTCCCATCTTGGTGGGAATGCCACCCGTACGGGCTCTCGGCAATGACCGCACGGCCGAGCGGTCACATCGTCGAGATTGTGGGCACTCCATGCTTTGTCTAGGTTTCGTCGAGAGAGATGAGTCTGGAATCAGACTCTTGGGTCCTGAGTGATCGCAAAGCCCTAGTGAATCAGTCCTGCTCGACTGATGGAGCGTGAGTCTGGACCGTTTCTCAATCGTTGCTTGTGAGTCAAGACTAATTTGCAACCCTCAGGACTGATAGCTTCTCTCCCGACCTTCGGCGGGACTATCGGTCGCTGAGGAGCTTTTGCGCTCCATCGGCTGGGAGTTGTGCTCCACGAGCCGCTCCCGTTTCTTTCACGAGGTCTTTGCACTCTCTCGACGAGGGGCTGTGACTTGTCCCTCAACAAACCCTCAAATTTGGCGGGCAAATCAGTGGGGCTCCAAGTCTTTGGTGGGGACGCCCTCCTATTATTTCGAGCCGGGTAAGACCACTAGTGGTCGTCCCAGTTCGAGAAAAGTGCGTCGGTCGGATCGCTCCAACAAGGCGGTTGTTAGCTGGGTGAGAAGGACAGACGGGGTTTTGGCCTGAGATCTTTTGGTCTACTATCCACTAGATCCCAGGCCCGCGTCAAAGATCCAATCCATCAGGCTGAATGCGACGCTCCGGAATGTGATGTCTCTGATGAGGGAGAGCGGCCGCCCATCCGGTTCGAAGAGGGAGTCGATTGGTCCGGAGGACCGATCTTCTCCGTCTCGAGTGGTGTGGACGGGCAGCGCCGGCTCTCGCCTCGAGCATCAAATCGGCCATAAATTTACTTGTTCCAACGAGAGCGGAGAGCATTTAGCCGGCCAAAATGTACAAAATGGGCATCGCGACGGTTGGGACGTGATTTCGGGGTGGAGGATGACGCGGTGGAGGAGGATGGTTGTTGCCGGTGAGTGGGCAGGTGGTAGAAGGAGTCGAGCGTGAGCATGATCTGGCTCATCCCCTTGGTGAATTCCTTGCACTGCTTTTCGATGTAACTCAGGAATGCGTCGGACCGCCACCGCCCGATGAGCATGATGGTATAGGGCGGGACGCCCTGGAGATAGAGTTGCATGGCCAGGGCCGACCGGTTGGAGTGGGTGCCGACGTCTTCGGGGCCGAATCCGAGCGTGTCGCGGCCGATGGTGGAGACCGCCCTCTTGATGTCCCCGTCGATCTCGGAGCTGCGGATCGGGTGAAAGCGGGAGGTCTCGGCGTTGAAATAGGTGAAGACCGGCCACCGGGGGTCGTAGTCGGGGTACGAGCGGAGCCGCGTGATGGTGGTGGCCCAGAGGGCGACCGGGTTCAG
>JBELBZ010000092.1:0-4010 GCA_042095055.1 Crocinitomicaceae bacterium
TCGTCCATCACGGTCACCGTGTAGGTCCTGAGAATGTTGAAGCTGCCTACTCCATCTACTGCACCCGTGTATGTGGTGTCGTCAGCTTGGGCAATCGTATGCGCCACATCCGTGTCACAGTTGTCGCTGGCATCCACGAGGAAGCCACTGGCGTCACCCGATACTGGCTGTGCAATGTCTGCTGCGAAGCAGGCTGCATCCAGATAAAGCGTCACGTCCGCAGGGGCCGTCAAGCTTACCGTTGGATCGGTGTCGTCCGTGATGGTCAACAATTGATCCACAGACATTACTGTGGCATTTCCTGCGCAGTCCATGGCGGTCACCGTGAACGTACGTGTGACAATGAAGCTGCCCTCTTCGGACGCATCATCTGCTGTGCACTGGTAAGCCTCAGAATCAGAGACCGTGTAGGTCACAATCACTTCACCGCAGTTGTCCGAAGTGGTCCAGGTTGGTGAACCATTTGTGGCCTCGGTGGTGTCCGCGGAGGACAAGCAACCATTGATGGCCACATCAGCAGGTGCTGTCAAGGTCAAGCCAGGAGCTATCGAATCTGCCACCGAAATGATCTGCGTCGCCTGTGCGATGTTGTAACCGCAGTCCTCTGCGTGGAACGTACGGACGATGGAGTATGACTCCGTGCAAGCCGTCGACACCACCTCGTCGGTGAAGGTCATGTTGACGCTGGGGTCACACAAATCCACTGCCGTGGCCATCTCAAGGTAGGCCGAGACATTGTCCGTGCATGAGAACGTGGTATCGGCTGGAACGTAAGTGAAGACTGGATCCGTGAAGTCATCCACTTGAATCAACTGATACAAGGTATCACCGACGTTTCCGCAATCGTCCACAGGACGGTACACCAACTGGTGGTCATAGTGGCATCCACCAGACATCCATGTGTAATCAATCGGGAAGTCGGAGTATCCGCAATCCTCGACCAGTGTGATGATGGGGTTGCCTGCCGTATCCTGGATGGCCAAAAGCTCATCGATGGTAGGCTCGTACAACGTCTCCCATGGCCACTGCGAGCAATCGATGATGACCACCTCGTCTCCGCTCACCACAGGATTCGTCGTGTCGACAATCGTAAAGGTGGCGGTGGTTGAGGTGTTGTTGCCGCAATCGTCCGTGGCTGTGAAGGTGACGGTTGCATCACCTGTGGCAGCGCAGAGATCGCTCAATGCTGCGAAGTTATTGCTCCATGTCACACCACTGCAGATGTCAGATGCTGCCGCTCCGCCATTGGAAGTCAACCAAGCATTGAGCTCGGCCTGATTTCCGTTGCCGTCGCACTCGACCGTCAGGTCAGAGGAAGCCACATCCATGCTTGGATCGGTCGTGTCTTCAATCGTGAAGGTCGCCGTCGTGCTGCTGGTGTTGCCACAAGCATCGGTCGCGGTAAAGGTCACTGTGGCATTGCCTGTTGCGCCGCAGTCATCGCTCAAGGCGATGAAGTCGTTGCTCCACGTCACACCACCTTCAATTTGCTCCACTCCGTTCAACATCAAAGAGTCGAAACCAACATCACCACTTCCGAATTGAACCTTCACCGAACGGTTGAAGCTCACTCCGGACACTGTAATGGTGTTCATACCCAATGAGAGGGGTTGCGCGTTGCCTAGGAACCAGTTGCCATTGGCTACGGTCTTCGCCACACGGTAGTTCGTACCACCGGTGGGCAATGAAGTCACATTAATTTCCACGGTCTGTTGGTCACCACTGTTCGCCTCTGCTGCAGTCGTTGCTGTGAACACGTGGGTCCACGTTGCATTGGGTCCTGGATCGAAGAGGTCGCTGGAACCAATGTCCATACCGGCATTCAACTGCTCCGCTCCATTCAAAACCAGTGAATCGAACTCGATGTCGCCATCGGAAAGCTGCAGCTTGATCGAACGCGTGAAGGCCACTCCGGACACCGTAAAGGTGTTCACACCCAATGAAAGAGGCTGTGCACTGGCTTGGAACCAGTTTCCGTTGGCCACAGTCTTGACCACGCGGTAGTTGGCACCACCTGCAGGCAAGGAAGTCACATTAAACTCCACAGTCTGCGCGGCTCCACTGTTGGGGTCTGAAGCTGTAGTCACCGTGTACACGTAAGGCCAAGTGCTGTTTGGACCTGCATCCATCAGGCTGCTTGCACTTACGGCAATCGACTGAATAACGGGATCGCTACAAGCATCCGTAGCATCACCAGCACCGCCATTGGAGGCGAGCCAAGCATCCAGCTCAGCTGTATTGCCAGCACCATCGCATTGGACCGTCATGTCCATGGCCGGGCTGGCGATGGCAGGATCGGTGGTGTCTTCGATGGTGAAGGTCGCTGTAGAGGAGACGCTCAATCCACAGTCGTCGGTGGCCGTGAAGGTCACTGTCGCTGCTCCCGTTGCCCCGCAGTCATCGCTCAATGCGGTGAAGTCGTTGCTCCAGGTCACGCTGCTGCAATCGTCACTGGCACTGGCACCACCATTGCTGGCAAGCCAGTCGTTCAATTCGGTGTTGTTGCCTGCTCCGTCACACTCAACCGTCAGGTCTGCCGCGGCAGCATCCAAGGATGGTGCCGTGGTGTCTTCGATGGTGAATTGTGCAGAAGTGTAGACGCTGTTGCCACAATCGTCCGTCACAGTGAAGGTCACCGTAGACATTCCCGTCGCTCCGCAATCGTCGGAGAGCGCGATGAAGTCATGAGACCAGGTCACACCGCCACAGATGTCAGATGCCGCAGCATTGGCATTGCTGTTCAACCAGCCGTTCAATTCAGCCAAGTTGCCTGCACCATCGCACTCCACTGTAAGGTCATCCGCCGTGGCACTGAAGGCCGGTGGCGTTGTATCCTCAATGGTAAAGGTGGCGGTGGTAGAAGTCGCCAAGCCACAATCATCGGTCGCCGTGAAGGTCACAGTCGCACTGCCCGTCGCACCGCAATCGTCGCTCAAGGCCACGAAGTCGTTGCTCCAGGTTACGCCGCTGCAATCGTCACTGGCACTGGCACCACCATAGCTGGTGAGCCAATTGTTGAGCTCGGTTGTGTTTCCGGCACCGTCGCACTCGACCGTCATGTCAGACGACTCCACATCCATACTTGGGTTGGTGGTGTCTTCAATCGTGAAGGTCGCCGTTGTGGTGGACGTCAGTCCGCAGTCATCCGTGGCCGTGAAGGTCACCGTCGCTGCACCTGTGGCACCGCAGAGGTCGCTCAACGCGGTGAAGTCGTTGCTCCACGTCACACCGCTGCATGCATCTGAAGCCGCAGCACCGCCATAGGTGTCGATCCAGTTATTGAGCTCAGCGGTATTGCCGTTTCCATCACACTCCACTGTCAAGTCAGCTGAAGGTGTATCGATGCTCGGCACCGTGGTGTCTTCAATGGTGAAGACAGACGTGGTAGAGGTGGTGTTGCCACAATCGTCTGTTGCTGTGAAGGTCACCGTAGCGGCTCCTGTTGCACCGCACAGGTCGCTCAATGCGGTGAAGTCATTGCTCCACGTTACGCCACCACAGATGTCGCTCGCACTGGCTCCACCGTAGCTATTCAGCCAGTTGTTCAACTCCGTCGTATTGCCGGAACCGTCGCACTCCACTGTCATGTCAGAAGACGCCACATCCATGCTTGGATCGGTCTTGTCTTCGATGGTAAAGGTCGCCGTTGTGGTGCTCGTATTGCCGCAATCGTCGGTCGCTGTGAAGGTCACGGTTTCGGCACCGGTAGCTCCGCAGAGATCGCTCAATCCGGTTGAGTTGTTGCTCCAGGTCACGCTTCCGCAGTTGTCAGAAGCTGCAGCACCGGCGCTGTTGGTCAACCAAGCACTGAAAGCGGCAGTATTGCCTGCACCATCGCACTCAACGGTCTCATCGGATGCCGCCGTATCAATAGATGGGCTGGTGGTATCCTGAATGGTGAGCGTCTGGACGTGGGTGTTGTTGTTGCCGCAATCGTCCGTTGTTGACCAGGTACGTGTGATGGTGTAACTGTCAGGACAAGCACCAGGTGTACTGACCTCTGTGTAGGT
>JBELBZ010000093.1:0-4000 GCA_042095055.1 Crocinitomicaceae bacterium
TGATCAGCTGGCGACGTCTGGGGTCAACAGCGTCTGGGTCGGGAAGGCGAAGTCGAGTCCGGCGGCATTGAAGCGCTTGAGGATTTCGAGGTTGACTTCGCCTGGACTGTAGGCCCAGTGGCCCTCCTTTTTGATGTAGTAGACCAGCTTCACATTGAGCGAGAAGTCGCCAAAACTGTCAAACCAAATCGTGGGCTCCTGCTCCAGTGTCTCAGCGCGCTCTGCAATGATGGCTTTGAGGATGCCGATGGCTTCGTCCACCTGCTCAGGTGAAGTATCATAGGTCAAGCCCAGCGTCACGGATGCCTTTCTTGAAGGTTCGTTGGTGACGTTCTCGAGGAAGGTGTCGGTGAACTTGAAATTGGGAATGATGACGATGCGTCCGGCCAAGGTCCTCAACCGGGTTGAGCGCAGTCCGATTTCTTCAATGGTGCCGTCATAGCCCGAGATTTGAATGCGGTCGCCCACTTTGAAAGGCTGATCTACAAAGACGGTGATGCCGCCGAACATGTTGGACACAAAGTCCTTGGCGGCCATGGCCAGCGCCAAGCCGCCGATGCCCACACCGGCGATCAGCGCACCCACATCGTAGCCCGCATTGTTCAAGGCCATGATGAGGCCGAAGATCCAGATGCCGGAACGCAGTCCTTTGCGAAGGATGGGCCCGAACTGGTCCATCATCGCGCTTTCTTTCTTGAGGGTGAAGGGGACGAAGAAGTTGAGAATGAGCGCATCGACCAAGCGCGCAATGCCCCAAGTGAGGTTGAGCGCGTAGGCCACCTTCATGGAGGTGTCGACAAAGGTGTCGACCTCTTCGCCAAAGGTGAGTTGACCATATCCCGTGCGGAGTGCGATGATGGTCAAAGCCAACACCAGAGGTTCCTCCAACTTGTCGACGATGAGGTCGTCCAGGTTAGACCGGGTCTTGGCGGTGATTTTTCGGGCGATGCTGCCGATGATCTTGTACAAGACCCGGGCTGCAAGGACGCCGCCAACGCCCCAGGCGAGGGCGATCAGCCAGTGCGTGATGGAATTGCCCAGAAAGGTGTTTTGGAGGATTTCCATGGTGATGTGAATGCGCCTGCAAAATGCGCCTTTCCCGCGAAACGCCGGTTTTCTAGAATCCGAGGCTCAATCCCCCCCTAAAAGTCGGGTTGTCATAGGGGTTTGCAGGATTTTCTGTGACATCGTAGAGCACGGTGAATCCCGCGCCGAGGCGGTCACTGAGGCCCCGGTAATACCCTCCGCCGATCCAAAGCAGTGGGGTCCACGTGCGTTGTGGAGGGTCGATGAACAGTCCGGATTGGTGGTTGATGTGCTCCCACTCGGCGTGGGCGAAAATCCGTGTAATCAACCGTTGGCGTGCAAAGACACCGCCACCATAGATTTGGTTGTCGATGTTGCCGAAGCCCTGCTTGAACCTCTGAAAATAGTAGGTTCCGCCAACGCCCACCACGAGGTCTTGGTTCACGCGGTATCCGATTTGGGGTGCGGCTCCCAGGAGGGTGTTGGTGCCCAGTTGCAATGCGCCCGACCCGCCGAGCGTCAGCCTTTCTTTGAAACTGCGTTCTGTGAATTCGCGGTTGTCGACCCCGGTGATGTCACGCTCGCGTTCTTCCGAATCGAACCACCACTCGCTTTGGGCGTGGCTTGCCCATGACATTGCCAGACTCAAGATCAATACAACATGCCGCATCATGCTCCGAATTTACACCGGTATCTTCGCGGCATGGCAGAAGGCACACAGGATGCATTGGCTTTTGGGCCTGACGTGCGCATCGGATTTCTCGGTGGCGGTCAACTCGGCCGCATGACGATTCAGGCGGCGCTGGATTTGGACATGCGCATCGAGGTGTTGGACCCCGATCCGCAATGCCCCTGCGCCCGCATTGCCCATCAATTCACACAAGGAGACCTCAACGATGCCGAAGCGGTCATCGCATGGGGACGGAGCCTCGATGTGGTCACCGTGGAAATTGAGAATGTGAGCACGGAAGGGCTGACGGCGTTGAAGGCGATGGGGGTCAAGGTGTTGCCCGACCCTGCGCACCTGGCGATGATCCGCGACAAGGGGATACAGAAGCAGTTTTATGCCGAGCATGGCATTCCGACGTCGGACTTCGCTTTGGTGGAGGACGGCCGCGCCGAGTCGATGTCCCGGGGCCTGCCTGTGGTGCAAAAGCTGCGCACCGGTGGCTACGACGGCAGAGGCGTTCAGGTGATTCGAACGGAAGAAGAGGCGCGCTATGCCTTTGATGCTCCGAGCGTCTTGGAGGATGCGGTGGACATCGAGAAGGAGCTCAGTGTCATCGTGGCCCGCTCCACTTCTGGTGAGGTCAAGACCTACCCCGTGGTCGAGTCGGTGTTCAATGCCCTCAATCTGGTGGACTACCTCGTGGCCCCGGCGCGGATTTCGGAGGCGGTAGAGGCCGAGGCCCGGCGCATCGCCTTGTCCGTGGTCGAGGCCATGGACTTTGTCGGGCTGTTGGCGGTGGAGTTGTTCTTGGACAAGGAGGGCCGAATCCTGGTCAACGAAGTGGCCCCCCGCGCCCACAATTCAGGCCACCACACCATCGAAGCCTGTGGCACGTCCCAATTCGAACAGCATCTCCGCGCCATTCTGGGCTTGCCCCTCGGAGACACTGCACAGCATTCGGCCGCAGCCATGCTCAACCTGATTGGTGGCCCCGGTGCCAACGGCGTCCCGCTCTACACTGGTTTGTCTGCGGCACTCGCTGAGCCCGGACTTCATCCCCACATCTACGGAAAGGTGGCCGTCCGCGAGGGCCGAAAGATGGGCCATGTCACCGTGTTGGCCGATTCAGCCGATGCGGCTGAGCAACGCGTCCTCGCCTTACGCGACCACATTTCCACAGTTCACGCACATTGAGTACAACGGGCCGCCGCGCCGCTTAACTTCGGGCAATGCGTCAGTATTTAGACCTGTTGCAAAAGCTCCTCGACGAGGGCCAAGAGCGTCCCGATCGCACGGGCACTGGTACTTTGGGCCTCTTTGGCCATCAGATGCGCTTCGACTTGTCGGAGGGCTTTCCAGTCTTGACCACCAAGAAGCTTCACCTTCGCAGCATTATCCATGAGCTCCTGTGGTTCTTACAGGGCGACACCAACATCGCTTACCTCAAAGAGAACGGTGTTCGTATTTGGGACGAATGGGCCGATGAAAACGGGGACCTGGGACCGGTTTATGGCTACCAATGGCGCTCTTGGCCCAATCCGGCGGGCGGCAGCACCGACCAAATCGTCGACCTCGTCGAGCGGATCAAGGCCAATCCCTACAGCCGCCGCCATGTGGTGAGCGCTTGGAATCCCTCGTTCATCGAGGAGATGGCCTTGCCCCCATGCCACTGCCTGTTCCAATTTCACGTGCAGGACGGTCGATTGAACTGTCAGTTGTACCAGCGTTCGGCTGACACCTTCCTCGGTGTGCCCTTCAACATCAGTTCTTATGCGCTGCTCACCATGATGGTGGCGCAGGTGTGCGACCTCGAGCCCGGCGATTTCGTCCACACCTTCGGCGACGTGCACCTCTACATGAACCACATCGACCAAGCGCGTGAGCAGTTGACACGCGAACCGCGCACGCTGCCCACGATGAAGATCAATCCGGACGTAAAGGACCTCTTTGCTTTCCGTGGAGAAGATTTCGAGTTGGTCAATTACGACCCGCACCCGCACATCAAAGCCCTCGTCAGCGTTTGATTTAAGTTGAGTTCCATGCGTGTTTCTCTCATAGCGGCAGTGGCGTCCAATGGCGTCATCGGAAAGGACAACGACCTGATTTGGACGTTGCGTGATGACATGGCCTTCTTTAAGGCGACGACCAAGGGCCACCATGTGATCATGGGGCGTAAGAATTGGGAAAGCATCCCGGAGCGCTTTCGCCCGTTGCCCGGCCGTCAGAATGTGGTGTTGTCCAGGGATTCAGGTTATGCTGCGGTTGGCGCGGTGACGTGCAATTCATTGGAAGCGGCCTTGGATC
>JBELBZ010000094.1:0-3969 GCA_042095055.1 Crocinitomicaceae bacterium
AGCCTTTGTTTACGGCGTCGCCAATGTCGGATTGACCGGCGATGCCCAGTCCATGGACCGCAACGCCTTCTTTTCCGAGCTGCAGCGCCACCGGGAGCGGTGCCCCTTGGTGGCCGGCTTCGGCTTGTCCACTCCTGCCGATGTGGCGAGCCTGGCCGGATTGGCCGACGGAGCCATCATCGGCTCGGCCTTCCTTCGGGCCATTGCCCCTGCAGAGGGCGACCCTGCACATCCCGAAGCCACCGTCCAGCGCGTACTCGATTTCCTTGCCCCTTTCCTCCCCACATCCTGACCCATGATTGTCCAACTCCACCACCCCACACCGCCCGACACCCTGCAGGAGGCCGAGGCCTTCCTGCTCGCACTCGATTTGAAGTGCCGGACGGTCATCACGCCGGACTCCACCCTGTTTGTCGTCTACGCCGGCCAACTTCCCGACCCGCGCCGCATCCGACAATGTCCAGGCGTCAAAGACGTCCACCACATTTCAGACAACTTCAAACTGGTCAGCAGCCAATGGAAACAGGGGCGGTCCACCGTTCATGTCGGTGAAGTCCCCTTCGGTCCGGATGACTTCCACATGATCATGGGCCCCTGCAGCGTCGAGAGCGAGGACCAGCTCGAAGCCGTCGCGCAGTTTCTCGTGTCCCAAGGGGTGCGCATGATCCGAGGTGGGGTGTTCAAACCGCGGAGCAGCCCGTATTCCTTTCGAGGATTGGGGCTCGAAGGGCTGGACCTGTTTCGCAACGTGGCCGATCGACACGGCCTCGGCATCGTCACCGAGGTCATGGAAGTGGCCCAGATCGACGCCATGGCCCCCAAGGTCGATGTCTTTCAAATCGGGGCGCGCAACATGCAGAACTTTAACCTCTTGGAGGCCGTGGGGAAATCCGGCCGGCCTGTGCTGTTGAAGCGCAGCATGTCGGGCACGATCGAAGAGTTTCTCCAATGCGCCGAGTACATCTACAACGTGGGCAATGAGCGCATCCTGCTTTGCGAACGGGGCATCCGGACCTTCGAAGGGGCCTACCGCAACACCTTCGACGTCAACGCCATCTCCTATCTGCGGTCGCGGTCTCACCTGCCGGTCTTGGCCGACCCCTCGCACGGCGTGGGACTGCGCCGGCACGTGGTGGACATCGGACTCGGAGCCGTCGCAGCCGGTGCGGATGGCCTCCTTGTCGAGATTCATCCTCGGCCCGATGCCGCTGTGAGCGACCGGGACCAGACGCTGTATTTCGATCAGGCCGCCACACTCATCGAAGGCAGCCGCCAATTCAGGGCGCTGCGGTCCACCATGGCCTTGTGATCAGAAGGCCTCGCCGATGAAAAAGTAGACGCCCTGGCCCTCGCGGGTGCAGGCGAAGTCGAGGCGCGCAGACCAGGGTCAGGACCACAGTGAGGCGGGTCAAGTGGGAGAAGAAGGGCATGGGTAGGCTCATGGGGACGGAAACTGTCGGGTGATGCCGAACCAGGGATGGTCGGGATGGTCCGTGCGGCGGACCGCCGTTCCGGTTTCGAGCCAATGGGCTATGCCCCCGGTGACCGCATCGAGATAGGCCTTCAATGGAGGCTTGACCTTCCATTGGAAGGCCACCCACACAGTGGACGCAGGGACGTTGATGACCTTGGTGGAATTGACCCTCATCAGCGGTATCCGAGACCCGGTTCCAGCGGCTTGCCACTGGGCATGAAGGTGCCCCGCCCTGTGGCCAGCAGGTGACCACCCGCATCGAGCAATTCCGCTTCGGCGACCAACATCCGTCGACCGCGGTGAACGATTTGACCGCGGCACTCAATGCGCCCCCCGGTCACGGGGCGGGTGAAATTGAGGTTCATGGAGACCGTCAGCAGGTAACTGTCTTCCACATGGGCCTGCGCGGCGAAATAGGCCGCATCGTCAATCAACTTGAAGTAAATGCTGCCGTGGGCCGCACCCATGGCGTGGAATTGCTCCCCGTCCACCTCGAGTGAAATCGATACGGCCTCTCCCGTGAATTCTGCCCAAGTCGACGGATACATGGCCCGGTTGATGGGACAACCCAGATACATCCGCTCGAGTTTGCGGCAATGCTCCTCTAAAATGGCATGCTTGTTCACCTTTTCAAGGTCTGACCCAGGAGGCGGTTGCACAAGGAAAAAAGGGGCTTCGCGCCGTCACTTCTTCATGATGTCCTTCTGGATGCGGATGGACGCTTGGTGGACGGCGCGGTAGACGTCGGCCAAGAAGCCCTCGTCGATGCCGTGCTCCCGCCCCTTCGCGAGGTTTTTCTCGAGCACGTCCCGCCACCGCTTGTTTTGCAGGATGGTCATGCCCCTTTGCCTCTTTTCCGCGCCGATGCTGGCGCTGATGCCCATGCGCCGCGCGAAGAGTTCGATGATGGCATCGTCGACCATGTTGATCTCCTGGCGCAGAGAATCGAGGGCGTCGTAGTCGACCCCCTCTTCCCGGATCACAAGTCCATCAAGCAGGGTGAGGAGGGCGTCCGGCGTGAGCTGTTGGGCGGCATCCGTCCACGCATTGTCCGGGTCGGGGTGCGTCTCGATCATCAGCCCGTCGAAGGCCAGATCCATCGCCATCTGGGCAACGTCGGCGAGGATGTCGCGGCGGCCGCAGATGTGGCTGGGGTCATTGATCAGCGGAATCTCGGGGTGGGCGTTGCGGAAGTCGATGGGGATCTGCCAGAGCGGGGCATTCCGGTAGTGCTTCTGGCCGTAGACCGCAAAGCCGCGGTGGATGGCCATCAAGTTCTTGATTCCACTCCGGGCCAATCGCTCAATGGCGCCCGACCACAAGGCGAGGTCCGGGTTCATCGGGTTCTTGACCGCCACTGGGATGTCAGTCCCGGCGAGGCAGTCCGCGAGGCGCTGGACCTGGAACGGGTTCGAGGAGGTGCGCGCCCCGATCCACAGCATGTCGATTCCGGCCTTGAGCGCCTCCACCACGTGCACCTCATCGGCCACTTCGATGCAGGTCTTGAGTCCGTAGGTCTCCTTGACTTCCTTGAGCCACGGCAGACCCGTGCGGCCCACGCCCTCGAACGAGCCGGGCTGGGTGCGGGGTTTCCAGATGCCCGCTCGGAAATAGTCCACCTTCCGGCGTGAGAGGCCCTTGGCGGTGGCGAGGACCTGTTCACGGGATTCGGCGCTGCAGGGGCCGGCGATGAGGAGGGTGTCGTCTTTCATGACGGGGACAATGCTAAGGATTCAATGCGTTGGTGTGCTTCCCGAATGCGGTCGAGGGGCGTGCACAGGGAAAGGCGGAGGTGCAGGTCGCCCTGGCGGCCGAAGACCTGGCCGGGCGTGAGGAAAACGTGCGCCTGGTCGAGCAGGGCGTCGGAGAGGGTGTCGCCCGTCCACCCATCGGGCACACGCGCCCAGAGGAACAGCCCGACCTGGCCGGGGCGGACGGTGCATCCTAGGGCCTCGAGAAGGGCGCGGCCGGCCGCTTGGCGCGCCGCATACTCGGCGTTGGCCTCGTCGATGCCGTCGCTTTGCGTGAGCGCTTCGACGGCGGCGTCCTGAAGCGGGCGCCACATGCCGGATGCGAATTGGCTGGCGATGCGGAACAGCGGCGCGACGGCCTCGGGGGTACCCACGGCGAATCCGATTCGGGCGCCTGCCATGCGGTGGCCCTTGCTGAGCGAATGCAACTCCACCGCGCCTTCCGAACCGGGGAGCGACAGCAAGCTGAACGGTCGCCCTGGATTGAGGATGCGCGCGTAGGGGTTGTCGTGGACGACCAGGATGCCCCGTGCCTTGGCCCACTCGAGAACGGCAGTCAGCCGGGCAGGGTCAGGCGCCTCCCCGGTCGGCATGTGGGGATAGTTGAGCCACAGGAGGCGAACGGGGTGGCCCTGCGCTTCCGAGGCGGCGGCGAGGGCCTCGAGTGCGGCGGGCTCCTGGTGATGGCGGTTGGCCTCGGTCAGGGCGTACGGCACCGGGTGGCCGCCGGCGAGGCGGGTGGCC
>JBELBZ010000095.1:0-3947 GCA_042095055.1 Crocinitomicaceae bacterium
GAGGCTTTGCCGCGCAGGTGGTAATTGACATGCGCTACTTGCACATCAACGCCGACCCGATGCAGCGCTTCCACCAAGACCATGGAGTCCAAGCCGCCGCTCACGCCGGCAATGAAGGTGGCGTTTGATTCAATGCCGTGGCCATTGAGCCATTGCCTGACGTGCTGCACCAGGCCGTCGCGGTTATTCGCCATCGGAATTCAAAGTTTGCATCATCGCTTCGGCCTTCAGCAGGCATTCAGCGTACTCACTGGCGGGATCACTCAAGGAGGTGATGGCCCCTCCGACGTGCATGCTTATGCGCGGGGTGGCGGCGTTGTAGAGCAGGCTGCGGATGACTACGTTGAGGTCAAAATCACCGTTGGGTTGGAAGAAGCCGACGCTGCCCGAGTACACGCCCCGGCGGCTGGCCTCGAGCTCATCGATGATTTCCATGGCACGCACCTTGGGGGCACCGGTCATGGACCCCATCGGGAAGGTGGCCCGCAAAATGGCCTCGGTGGTCACGTCCTCCCGAAGCGTGCACTGCACGGTCGAAATCATTTGATGGACCGATTCAAACCGATGGATGCCGAACAATTCCGGTACGTGCACCGAACCGGGTTTGGCTATCCGGCTCAAGTCGTTGCGCACTAGGTCACAGATCATCACATTTTCTCCGCGCTCCTTGGGGTCGTTTTGCAATTGATGGGCCAGTGCATCGTCTTCTTCCGGTGTGCGCCCACGTCGAATGGTGCCTTTGATGGGGGAGGAAATCAATTGATTGCCTCGGCGCTTGAGGAACAACTCGGGAGAACCGCAAATCACATGGAATTCTCCGGCTTTGACCAAGGCTGCGTAGGGGGGTTGCGTAAAGTGGTGCAAGCGCACAAAGGCATCCCAAGGGGACGCCAATTGCTGGTCAGCACTCCACTCCTGGCACAGGTTCATCTCGTAGATGTCTCCGCGTTGGATGTGCTTTTTGACGCGGTGGGCCCGTTGCAAATACGTGCTTTCATCCCATCGGGGTTTGAGCGGAATGCCCGGTCCAGGCGGCAGCGGCTCAGCCTTGGCTTCGCAGGCCGATTGCACGAATTCCAAGGTGTCGGTTGCATCCGCTTCATCGTGTCCGTAGACCACTTCGCATTGTGTTTTGTCCCCGCCCCAGGCCAGGACCAACCGGGGTTCCACCCAGTGCATGGTGGGCAATCCAAGGGTGTCGGGCCGCCGTGAATCGAGGCGTTCGATGCCGTTCTTGAGGTCGTAGCCAAGCCATCCGAACGCCCAGGTGCTCGCCCCGGTGGGATGCAGAAATGATTGAAGGGCCGCGATGCTATCGGAGTCCGTGCCGTCCCACGTGAACGAACGCTGTGCGCCAATGGCGAGGTAGCAGGTTCCACTTGGGTGGGTATCGAAATACAGGCTTGCATGCGTTTCCCGTTCGAAGATGGCCTTCAAATTCGGGAGATTACGCAGTGCAGTTGCTGCCATGGGGGATACGGGAATTAGACGTGCAAAGCTCGGTCACCGGTGGCCGCCAGGGCGGCTTCCTTGATGGCTTCGGTGAACGTCGGGTGGGCGTGAGACATGCGGCTGATGTCTTCGGCGGTGGCCCGGAATTCCATGGCGACGACCGCCTCGGCGATCATATCCGCTGCACGGGGACCGCACATGTGGATGCCGAGGATTTCATCGGTCTCGGCATGCGCCAACACCTTGATTGAACCGTCGGTGTCCATCGAAGCGCGCGCACGGCCGCTTGCCTTGAACGGGAACGACCCCGATTTGTAAGGGACACCGTCGGCTTTCAATTGCTCCTCAGTTTGTCCGACCCCTGCGACTTCCGGCCACGTGTAGACCACGTTGGGAATTAGGTTGTAATCGATGTGGGGATGCTGCCCGGCAATGACCTCGGCAGCGACTACGCCCTCCTCTTCCGCTTTGTGGGCCAGCATCGCGCCGCGCACCACATCGCCGATGGCGTAGATGTGACCGACTGCGGTCTGCATTTGATTGTTCACCGCGATGCGTCCGCGGTCATCGGCTTGCAGTCCGGCGGCTTCGAGGTTGAGGCCTTCGGTGTAGGGCTTGCGTCCTACAGACACCAGGCAGTAATCTGCTTTCCAGGTAACTTCCTTGCCCTTCTTGTCATCGGCTTTGACGGTGACGCTCTTGGCCGTGGCTTTGACCTCTTTTACGCCGTGTTGCAGGTGGAATTTGACCCCCAGCTTTTTCATGCTGCGCATCAGTTCTTTGCCCATCGCGCGGTCCATGGTCGGGATGATGGCGTCTTGGTATTCGACCACGTGAACTTCGGTTCCGAGTCGGGCATAGACGCTTCCCATCTCCAACCCGATGACGCCGCCGCCGATGACCACCATGCTCTTGGGCAAGGCGTCTAGACTCAGGGCTTCGGTTGAGGTGATGATGCGTTTTTTGTCGATTGTGATGAACGGGAGGGACGCGGGCTTCGACCCGGTTGCGATGATGATGTGATCTCCTGTGATGGTCTCTTTTTTGCCTTTAGCGGGCTTCACTTCAACGGTGTGTGCATCCTTGAAGCTGCCCAACCCATGGTGCACCGTGATGCCGTTCTTTTTCATCAAGAAATCGATGCCGCCGACGGTTTGCTCGACCACTTCACCCTTGCGGGCGATCATGCGCTTGAAGTCTAGCTTTAATCCTCCGGTCGAAATGCCGTGGGTTTCGAATTGATGCGCAGCCTGGTGGAAGTGCTCAGAGCTGTCGAGCAAGGCCTTGGACGGAATGCATCCCACATTGAGGCAGGTTCCTCCAAGGGAATTGTATTTCTCCACCAAAGCAGTCTTCTTGCCCAATTGTGCCGCGCGGATGGCCGCAACGTAGCCCCCAGGGCCGCTGCCAATAACGATAACGTCATAAGATTCCATAGAACAAAGGTAACAGTTGAGGGGCACGCGGGCACCTGATTTGACGAGGGTTTTATCCTTTACTTTGTACGCTCTAAAACGCGGACGAAGAGCCGCTTGTGACCGATACGTTTTGAACCAACGCCCCAACCCCCGTCCGGATGTGGAATAAGATTGCCGGAGTCTTAATTCGCCAGCGAATCCTGTGGATGTTGGTGTTGGGGATCGGCACCTTGTACGTGGGGTCGCACATTCCGAACGTCCGGCTCCAGTATGCGTTCGGGGGGTTATTGCCTGCGACCGATTCCACCGCCATCGCTTACGAGGAATTCAAGTCGGTGTTTGGAACGGAGGGCAATGTCATGGTCATCGGAAGCGAATTGGAGCCTCTCCAGTCCCCAGAGGGGCTGGTGGCTTGGGATCAACTGGCGCATTCCATTCGAACTATGGAGGTGGTGCGGGACACCACGGATGATGGGGTGGACAACCCGGTACCAGTACCATTGATCGACAGTGTTTTTTGCATGACGGCGGCGTTCGATGTCCTCAAAGACACGGCTGATCGCCGCTTTGTCCTTCAGCCGCTGATGCCCGACTCGGTCTGGCATTCGGGCATCACGGAAGAAGCGTCATCGGCGTTTTTCGATCGCTTGTTTCAGCTGCCATTCTACGAAGGGTTGCTGTACAACGAGCGGAGACACGCGACCTTGATGACGGTGTTCATGAACCCCGAGTTGTTTGACTCGGAGCGCCGAGGAACCATCGTGGAGGATGTGACGGCCATTGCCGATGAGTGGGGCGAGGACCACGGGGTGCAGTTGTACTTGAGCGGGTTGCCCTTCATCCGGGTGGAGATGACCAACAAGGTCAAACAGGAAATAGGCTACTTCATCGGTGCGGCATTCGCCGTAACGGCACTTCTGCTTTTCTTGTTTTTCCGCAACCTCATTGTCATGGGGGTGAGCATGGTTGTTGTCGGCATTGGGGTGGTGTGGTCGGTGGGGAGCATCGTACTGTTCGACTACGAGTTGAACCTCATGACCAGTTTGATTCCCCCGCTGATGATTGTGATCGGGGTGC
>JBELBZ010000096.1:0-3933 GCA_042095055.1 Crocinitomicaceae bacterium
TGCGGCAAATCCATCCGCGCCAAACCGATTTCCGGCACGCAGGAAGGGCCTTCACCATGGCGTTTTTGCCCACAGCATTCCTGCTCGCTTATGGAGCTGCGTTCACCATGCTTCAAGGTGGACAATTGGGGGCCATCCCCAATTTCTTGGGCGGTTGGGGAGAAGGTGTACTCAATGATGCACAATGGGCATGGCACCACCTGCATCATTGGTGGAACAGCTGAGCCCTGCCGTCATTCCCAGCGGGAAACAAAGTCGGCCATGTCAGATTGATGGCGCTTGTTCCACCGGATGACCTTGACGACTTGCGTGGTGTAAATCAACCCCGACAAACCGGCCAGTCCCCATTTGGCGATTTTGTAGGGCTGGGCTGCCTCTTCGGCAGACGTTGGGGTTCCAAACGTCCGGGTCAATTCTTCGTCGTAGGCTTTCGATTCTTGGTTGGCCAACAAGGCCGCAGCCCCACCGAAAATGGCAATGGTCCAGAAATTCCCGTTGCCCTTCTTGGACTTGCGGTCGTTGTATTCAACCGTCCAGTTTTGGGCTTCTCCGTAAGTGACATAGGGAATGCCTGAGCCGGGCAATATGGCACTAAAGAGCATGCCCAGCGCTGCTGGACGGTGCCGGTAACCCAACAGTTCAGCTTTGGAATTGACCCCTGTGCCACTCAGCTCATGGTGCATCTCAAAATCGTAATTCCCCGAAGGCGCCTTGGCCTCAATCCCATTCCAACCCGGCACCTGACGCAGCCGGAATGACGCGAGGTCTTTGTCCTCCCCGAAGTCCTCGGAAATCGCCGCGGGCACATTGAACCACCCTTCGCGAAACTTCATGGAAAAAGCATAGTGCTCACTGGTCTTGACCTTGAACCTGAAACGCTCACCCCACAGCTCTTCCACTTCCTCTGCGAAGTTCCAGATGATCTTCCTCTTGCCTGGAATCACCCCTGGGCCCACATCACCTGAGACCGACTTCAAAGGCCCCCGCCAGGTGTAGCCGTCGTCTTCGCTGAAGTAAAGCTGCACGGTCAAGGGGCGGTCAGCCTTGAGCTGGTAACTCACCTCCAACTCCTCTGCAAAATCCTTGACATTTAGCTTATTGACGCTTTGAGAAGCCCCCATAAAAGGAGCCCCAAACCAGAGCACACACAGCGCTAAAACGAAACAAGATGGGGTAGCCTTCATACTGTCCATGGTTTCAATCAATCGTCCAATCCCCAAGCCCTCCATTCATCGATGATGGTGGGCGCAACCCTCACCGATGGCTCTTGATTGCGGCCGTCTCGGTTGGACTGCAACTTCACCTCTTTGCGGACATAGTCAAACATGTCCCCATAACTCAATTTCCCTTTGGACTCCTGCATGTATTTGAGCAAGAAATAAGTGAAATAACCGTGCTCCTGGTTTTCAAAGACACCGCTGGACTGGTTGCCAGAACTGGATGCAAACACGACCGCATTGCCTCCTGCTTCCACCTCCTCAGGCACCCTTGCCAATCCTTTCATTCCCGCGATGAGGCTTTCGTTGCGCGCACCACCAGAAAAACAGGCGTCCAAGAAAACAGTAGTCCGCAACGTTGGCGTCTCCCCCAATTGGACATACACCTGCTCCAAGGAAAGGCCCAGTTCGGGCGCATCGCCATCGACATCCACCGGAATCAAGTAAGGCTCCTTGGTAGACTCCGAAGGCAGACCGTGACCACTGTAGTAAAAAATCAACTCAGCCTCCCCTTCAAGCGCTGCAGCGAAGTTGGACAATTGCGCCAGTGACCGCTCCATGGTCACTTTGGTGGCATTGATTTCCACGATGATGTTCTCCTCGGGAATGCCCCACAGTTTTTGGAGGTATTGCTGCATGATCCGAGCGTCAGCCTCGGCAAATGGCACGTCCTGAGTAGGGTTCAATCCGGGATTGGCAGCGGCATATTTTTCGTTGCCGATGATCAGAGCAAAGCGCTGTTCATTGGACTTTTTGGAGGCGGGGATGTTGCGGTCCACGTCAGAGCCAAAGAACACGGAACCGCTGGAACCTGCACCGTCTGTAGTCGGCACCTGCCACATCGCCTGGTCCAACATCGCCTCCAAGGGCAGGGCTCCGATGAACGTATCTGCATAGCGGCCGAGCGACTCGTCCAAAACAACTTTGAATTGAACCTCTTGATGCGGGTAATCCGGCGGAACAATCACCGACACCCACAGCTCCTTGACTTCACCCGGCTCTAACTGATTGAATTTAAAGCTCTGGGTGGACAAAGGCTGCACCCCCTCATCGAGCAATTCCAACTCACAGCGTACATCATAAGCAAAGCCAGCCCCCTTGTTGCGCACCAAAAACTGATAGGTAAAGGCCTGACCTCGTTTGATCTCTCCTTCCTTGACCCTGTGGTCGACCACCAACAATTCAGGCTGTCTGAATTCCAACGTATTGATGCTGATGGACGTTTCGGGCGGACCAAAGCCCAACGGCTCTTGAATTTTCAGGAACACCTTTAATTCGCCGTCCTTGGTTTTCATGGACGACTGAATGGGAACGGCAAACTCCATCGTGGTCCCACGCGGCAAATCGGCCAACCGAATCTGCTCAGAAACAGTCACTCCAGAGGAGGCACCTTCCAAACGCACTTCGCAGACCATCCCTTGCGCATCACCCAAAGCAGTAGACGCATTGTTGAGCTTGTAGGTCAACGTGGACTGCTCATTGGCGTCCAAGTAACCGTTGCCATTGTCGTCTTCAAACCGCATGCTGCCCTCCACAATCGACAATTGAGGAGGTGCAATGACCGGGCGACGGTGAATCTTCATGGACCGTTTGGTCACCACCTCTACTTGGGCCACGGCATTGAACGCGGCAAACGCCAACAGCACACACACAACATATCGCACCAAACCCCTCATTAGTATCGTTGTTTAGGACGGATGCGAATGGGCACCCGTTGCACTTGAAAATGATCTGAACGGCCTGAATTCTGCTTGATCCACCATTCGAATTTCTCTTCTTCCACCATCCACATCTGGTCCTCTTCCTCCCAATTCATGTTGGGCGGTGCAAATCCATGCGTGGCAAACGCGCCCACCAACATGGCTTGCGCATCCATCATGTTTTCATTGGTGACTTGAAACCCCCAAGCATAACGTGCCAAGCGGCTCAATTCACGCTCAGACGCAACAGATTCTAGCCACTCAGACTCGTTGCTGAAGAGCGAATAAACCTGCTGGCCCTTGACTTCTTCTGCGAATTCTGCGTTGTTATTGGACAGGGCATACACCACGCCCTTCTCGATATAAAAGAACATCACATGCCCATCGACAGGAGATTGGAAGCGGGCACGGACCCGGTCTCCTGCCTCTAAAAATGTCACCGGATCGAGGCCCAGCAAGTCGGAACACAATTCCAAGGTCAAATCCACCCGGCTCTCTTTCATGGGTTGCGCCTTTCCTTGGATGCGCACTGACCACCATATTTCGCCGTTGCGCACCTCCGGTTTAGGCCCCTCAAGCGCAGTGGTAGAGAGCCATTCACCCTTTACTTGCAACACATTCAGCTCCGTAAAGGACCCGTCTGTCTGACCATTAAATTCAGATGAAACCTGAACCGTTTCGCTCTTGACCCTGGTGCCAAAGGCCGCGGCCATGGCCCTGATTTTGGCCTGTTCAACAACCCATTGCTTTGCCTCCTCCGTGGTCCTCCCTTGAGGGTTTGCAAAGTATTCCCAGCCAGAATCCACTGTTTTTACTTGGCCTTCCACTACTCCGCTACCCCACACCATGGCGAAGAGGAAGACAAGCCGGCAAACCTGTGGCAGAGAAAAAGTGGAACAATTCATGACAAGCGAGGCTGCAATTTACCGAAGGAGATCAAGAAGAAGGCCAAAAGAAGGCCATCACCTTGTCAGTGAACCGGGAGGGCGCGGGAATCGAATGCCCTTCCTAATTTG
>JBELBZ010000097.1:0-3893 GCA_042095055.1 Crocinitomicaceae bacterium
GTGGACCCCACGGACGGGGCGCACGTTCATGCTGATGGCAAGCGTGAGTATGTATCGTCTGATGGTACTAGTATTTTCAGCGATACCCCTCCTCCTGGATGGACGCGTCCTGCCGATAGCTCTCTGCTGTCCACGCCGTCCTCCACCGCCTTCTTTGGCAATCTGGAGGAGATCAAGACCCCTTGGGTCAACTCGGAGACCGGCGATGTCGAAGACTTGCCGTCGTTCTCCTCGCCTGAGGCGATTGAGACACAAGATGTGCACAAAAGTGCAACTTCGATCCAGAGCTTCGACGGCGACGCTCCCAACGATCCTTCACTGGCCTCGGCGATGATGCTGCTTAGGAACGGGTCGGGAGGCAGCGTGCGAAGTCACGGCGCTGTTCCTCTCGTCTCCGCTCAACTACTGTCGAACATAAGCAGGCCCACGCATGGAAACGCCATGGGGCGTGGAAATGCAGCGCCTACGAAGGCCGTGGGCGGGGACGTATCTGGGCCTAACGGCAGTGACCACCCCCGCGACAGCAGCGTTCCACTCCTCGAGCTTGCAGTGGAATCGTCGGGTGCTGGAGGAGGTAAGTTGGGCAGCGGAGCTGTTGCATCTCATTTCGATTTGCTCTCTTTTGCGCAACTTGCAGATCTCGCCGACAAGCACCCCTCTCTCGTCGCTCGTGCCGCCGCCTTCGGCAAGGGCGAGTACGTCTGCTTCGCCCCCAATGGCAACAAGATGACCTTCGAGGATTTCAAGGCCATGCGCGAACGCGTCGATGAACGCGAACGCGTCGATGAATCCAAGCGCGACGGCGACGAGGATACGTACTCTTTTACTAGCACGGTTGCTTCTCTTGACGAGCCGCTGCAAGTCGACGAAAGTGGTACGCCGACGGAAGATGTGACCTCAATGGTCGATGAGCATCTGCTCTCTTCCATGAAGAAAGAGCAAGACGTCAGGTTCTCGTTCTACCAGTTGCGTTTGGACGAGATGCTTGCCAAAGGCATGCAGCGCGACGATATGCTCGAAGAAGTGCAGCGCCAGCTCTCCTCCCTCAAAACGACCGCTCAAGCCGACCGAGAGGCGACCGGCCGTGGCTTCGAAAGCGCCAAGGCGCACATCGACCAGGCCATGGCCCACGCCAAGCAAGACGCCGACAAGAGTGCCACCAAAGTCGATCAGCTGACAAAGAAGGTGATGCTTGTTTTGGAGGAGAAGAAGCAGCAAGAGTCCAAAACTGAAAAGAAGATGGACTCGTTCATGCAGGAGATCAAGACGCTGATTGCTAGCAACTCCGTCGATCAATCGACCGATGAAGGCACTCATTCGTCCAGCAGCGATGGTACCATCAGGTCTGAGCAGTTCTACGTGAGGCCTGATGCTTTCATCAAAGACCAACTCTCTCTCCACACTGTGCAGTATGGAGACAAGACGTACACGACGAGCGACATCCTGTGGAAACAAGGCGAAACGGCGACGTTCTTTGTGGGAGACAAAGCGACGGGGCTCCTTATCGGTGCACGTCAAGTCATCGTGCTCGTCCAAAAGGGTGAAAATCCACCCTCGTACCTTGTTGATGAGTTAGACAGCGACGAAGATGTGACGCACTTCATGATGGACCACAAGGACCTCTACAAGATCAAGAGCCTGGAGCAATTGGTCCTCGACGCCTCCTCCAACGCTTCTAGCAAACGAGCCGAGAACATGAAAGTCTCTCTGCTTCGCCTCGAGCGCCTCGCCAAGCCTCTAGAGAAGCTGGCGCTCAAGAGCGACGATATTGTTGCTCTGAAGGAGGTGTACGACACTATCAAGTACGTCTGGCGTGTAGCGCACACGCTGGGATTCACTCCTTTTCCCGATTGGGATCTGCTGAAGCTCGGAGTGCCGCTGCGAGATCTTCTCAAGGGCGATGATATCGATCTGTGCTATGAAATGGAGGTGAATCGCTATATCAATACCATTTCTGCGGAGCTCGCTGCTTTCTTCAAGAAACCCAACACCGTCAATCAGACGAAGGCCCCTCGCTCGTACATTGCACTGAATATGTGCTCGTCCGATTGTGGTTTGGCAATGTTGGATAGCATTCTCAGCGAGAGAGTGGGATTCTTGGGAGCTAGTGATGTGATTTCTGAGATGGGCGAGAAAATTGCCACTTTCGTTGTGACACCAAACGAGATGCTGTATGAATGCCTCGTCAGGGTTGCGAAGCTCGAGCAGGAGATGCGGTACAATGGATACACGCCGACTACCAATTCCATCCTCGAGCGTGTCCTCAGCGAACTGAATCAAGTCCCATCGCTGACTCCGTACCTCATTCATATCAACAAGAGTTTTTCTCTCTTCAAGACGTTGACTCCAAACGAAAGCTTCAGCGAGAATGTGACTGAGACGATCATGAGGGAGCTCAAGAGTACACGTGCAAACATGGAAATGAAGCTCACCAAAGCTTCCTCTGTCAAGAGCGAGCAACCTCCCTCGAATCCCTACTCCAACAACAAGTTTGGAAGAAAGTTCACCCCTCGTATCAATGCGATGGGGACGGAATTGAGTGAGCTTGAGCAACTCTTGCAAGAGAAGGCGCTTGAGCTCGATCAGCTCGAGCTTGCCGTGGAAGACCCTCAAGTCTACAACATCCTCGACAAACAGCCCGAATGCGAGCTGTGTCATGGTGACGCTGACAAGTTGGCCGGTGGTGCTCACTCGTCCAAAGAATGCCCGCTCTTCCACATCTACAACATTCCGAAGGATTACAAGCGTCGCCGTGCACAACTCATGCTCTTGCCTGATAGCAAAGCAAAGAAGCAAGAGCTCGACGCCAAGTCCAAGCAAGAGTGGGAAGCGCGCAAGGCCAACCCCGAAACGTCTCCTCCAGTTCCTCCAACGCCTCGCAATCAGAAATCGGTGCAGTTTGATAAGCCATCGCTTAGCACCATTGCACCCGCTGATCTGCTGCAAGACGTGGCGAACAACGCCGAAGACGACGCTGCGAGCGAAGAGTACTTCTTCGAGCCTCAAGAGGTTCCCCACAGCGAGCAGAAGCTGGTCGAATCGCTTCAAGAGATGCTCGAGAGCACGGTGGGTGGCTCCACCGAGAGCAGCGAGCCAATTGTTGCTGCTATTGCCTCCTCTTCCTCTGGTGGAGAAGAGCTGATTGTCGATTTTGACCAGCCGACCAATCTCGTGCCCATTGGTTCAGAGCACGTCGACCCCCTCTCTCAAGAGGATTACGATGCCTATGGCAATGGCATCCACTCCCTTTCCAGTGCAAAGGGGGTAAACTAGTGCGCCTCCTCCGTCGGTCCCCTCACATAAGATCAAAGTTGATTTTGCGAGTGGATGGAGGCGCTAACTGTCACGTTTTACATGAGGAGAAGTATTTTATGTTATTGTATAGAAAGAAGATCGATTGCACGCTTGCGTGCGGGGGAAAAGCGCAATTCCAGGGGATAGGAATTGCAATTGTTGAGCTGCAGCCAGATGTGTTTGTCACGCTTGCTCCTTGTTACTTGAGCGAGCCTGACGATGTGTGCACCATCTCGCCTGGAGCGTTGAAGAGATACTCGAAGTGCAAAGAGGCGCGCCACGAGGCACTTGACTATCTCATAGTGACGACAAGTGAGAACGTCACAACCAAACTCAAGCTCAAGACAGCCGCTGGGCTTGATTACGTGCAACTGCTTGTCCACCATTACAAGCGGCCATTAACAAGCAAGTCCGAGCGAAACCCAC
This sequence comes from Crocinitomicaceae bacterium, assembly GCA_042095055.1. Classification (GTDB taxonomy): domain Bacteria; phylum Bacteroidota; class Bacteroidia; order Flavobacteriales_D; family Sanyastnellaceae; genus UBA8752. The sequence continues at coordinate 3,721 of JBELBZ010000097.1, forward strand.
ATCTTGTCGTCAAGCCGAGGCTTGTATTCAAGGGCTCTGTCCCGAGCGACCCAGATGAAACGCTCGACGAGCCTAAGATATCGGCAGCAGAAGCTGACGAGATAGCACGTGATATGAAAAGAATGGCCGAGGCCTATCCTACGAGAAAGGACCTCGATTATCAGCTGTCGATG
>JBELBZ010000098.1:0-3889 GCA_042095055.1 Crocinitomicaceae bacterium
GTGTGGGCGAGAAAATCGTCAAGTGGTTCGCTGTTATGCGGCCCGTTGACCTCGACAATTTTTAACGTTGGAGACCCTCTCAGGCCTTGCGTCTGAGGGGGTTTACCTGCAATTTTGTACCTTATACCACACGAGAGACCCCCGGGCCTCTCTTTTTTGGGCCCCAGCCCCATTGCGGAAGCAGTGAGCGACGCTCGGAGGACCATTCAACAACCACACGAACAAAACCAACCGCCATGGCGGACGTTTCATACTACACCCCAGAGGGGTACCAAAAACTGAAGGACGAGTTGAACCACATGAAAACTGTGGAGCGGCCGGCCATTTCCCAGCAAATCGCCGAGGCCCGTGACAAAGGTGACCTCAGCGAGAACGCCGAATACGATGCGGCCAAGGAGGCCCAAGGCATGCTCGAGGCCAAAATCGCCAAGACCGAGGCCATTTTTGCCAATGCCCGCATCATCGACGAGTCCCAAATCGACACTTCAAAGGCCTTTATCCTCAGCAAGGTGACGGTCAAACACGTGGGCAACGGCCGCGAAATGGCCTACACCCTCGTCGCCGAAAACGAGGCCAACCTCGCCGCCAAAAAGATCTCCGTAGAGTCGCCCATCGGCAAGGGCCTCCTCGGCAAGTCCATCGGCGACATCGCCGACATCCAAACCCCTGGCGGCATCATCCAATTCGAGATCGTCAAAATCGAACGCGGCTGACCGGCCAGCCCCCATGCCCAGCCTCTTTTCCCGCATCGTGGCCGGTGAAATCCCTTGCCATAAGATTGCCGAGGACGACCGCTTCCTCGCCTTTCTCGACATCATGCCTTTGGCGGAGGGTCATACGTTGGTCATCCCCAAGTTGGAGGTGGACCGCTACTTCGACCTGCCCGACGACTTGCTGTCCGGCATCACTTTGTTTGCCCGCGATGTCGCCCTCCAGCTCGAGCGCGCCATCCCTTGCGAGCGCGTCGGCGTGGCCGTCATCGGCCTCGAGGTCCCGCACGCCCACGTGCACCTCATCCCACTCAACGGCGTCGCCGACATCAACTTCGAGCGCCCCAAACTCCAGGTCACCCCAGAAGACCTCGCCGCCACCGCCACCAAAATCAGGCAGGCCTGACCTTTAGATGAAGTTTTCTGACACTAAAAAGTCAGCGAACCTTTCCCGCCGCAGTCAGTCCATTCTTATATGTTCATATGTCCGGTGTGGGACAGTAACATTCTAAAGCATAAAGCGTAGAATGCGGTAGGAATACTATCCATGGGCGCACTCTATTCACTCCGGTCACTTTTCGAGTCAAGGTCACAACGCATTGACAGACTGCTACGCAACCAAAGATTTGATGTACTTCTCAAAATGGGAGTTGACCCAGAACTATTGAGCTGGCATGCAATGCGCCACCGCGACTTAAGCGCCGCTCATGGACTAATGGAGAGTGAAATACGTCCAATGGTTCCCGTGAGAGAGCAAGAAGAAGTTATGCCTCTGGCAAGCTGAGAGGCACAACCGTTAGCCAGCCATCGCATCTTCAATCACCAGAGAAATCAAGGCGGTAGGGGTAATTCCGACCATTTTTGCCTGCTGAGGGATAATGCTCATTTCTGAAAAACCCGGAACGGTATTGATCTCCACCACATGCGGTACGCCTTCATGGAGGATGAAATCAACCCGTGCCATCCCACTGCAGTTCATATTGAGATAGACTTGTACTGCCCGATGTTGAATGTCTAAGGTCAGTGCCTCATCGATTTCAGCAGGGGTCTCCTCTCGGCTCTTCCCGTCATATTTAGCCTCATAATCGAAAAAAGCATTGTCCGAAATAATCTCAGTGACGGGCAGAAAACGAGGGGGGCCACCAGGCTTAGAAGGAATCACCCCGCATGTGAATTCCCTACCGTTCAAGAAAGACTCCACCATAACAGTATCGCTGGTTGCAAAGGCGGCCTCAAATGCCGCCTGAAATTGTTCAGACGCATCGACGCGCGTCACTCCTATGCTTGACCCGCTTTCGCAAGCCTTCACAAAGCAAGGCAGTCCATAATCATCAATCAAAGCATGCACCTCCTCACCTAAACGATCGAGGATGTCATTCCTGAATATGCCCGCCTTAGCTACAGGATGACCGAGTTGAGCGAGCAACGCCGTTGTCCACGCCTTGTGGTGGCCAATGGCCAAGGTGCGGGGCTGGGAAGCGGTGTAAGGCAGACCAATGAGTTCGAAATAAGCGCTCAAACGGCCATCCTCCCCTGGTGTGCCGTGCACCATCTCAAAGACGGCATCAAAAGTGTGGCGCACCCCAGCGTCATCCTTCCAGGAAAAGTCGCCCTTATCAATCGGGAAACGCCCGCCACCCTCAGTCTCGGCAAACCAACCGTCGCGGTTGATGTGCACCAAGGTTGGCAGAAAGCGAGCACGGTCCATATGCTTAACCACCATGGCAGCGCTTTTACGGCTGATTTCCGCCTCGCCTGAATACCCGCCGCAAGTCACGGCAATGTGCATCACTTTGGAGCTCATAAAGCCAAGGTAGCCGACGGTTTCAGTGCTCTTCCATCAGGGCGGTCCAGATACTCTGCACGCCTTGTTCATTACGCGTCCAAATGGGACGAACCCGACCACCGTAGGCACTGATGTTGTTGTAGTCGCCGAAGAAGCCCTCTTCGGATGGAACGAAAGCAGTCTCACTCACGCGCTTGTTGATGAAGAGGTTACCGCCATCTTTCGAAGTGGCGACGTACACGTGTGTTGCTGTGCGCTCGCTCATGCGCCGGTCGTAGAAAACCACGTGCACGTGTCCAGTCACCGGATCCACCGCCATCCAAGTGAAGAATTGTTGCTTCCCCGGTGGGTCGTTGTTCACCCGCGCAGGGTCCGACCACGTCTTGCCTTGGTCATCAGACCATATCAACCACACGTCCGTATCGAAGGGGCCGTTGCGCTGGTCGGTCCAATTGACATATACCCTGCCGGCATGAACACCTCCACGTGCCACTGCGGTCACCGGCATGCCGTTGGCCCGGCCGATACCCGGAATCACTTGATCCCACCCCCCGACGATATCAGCGATGTATTGCTCGTAGGGACGGAACGTCGCTCCCCCGTCCTCGCTCACGTTCCATCGGATGTGCTCTCCGTGCGCCCAGGCCACGCCCAACGTCGCCTCATCCATCCAAACAGGAACAGCCCCCTCTACGGTGCTGTCTCCGTCGAGACAGTTGCCTGCCATGGCACTGACCATAACCGGATCACTCCACTTCTTGGCCTTGCGGCCAGTGGTGCTGCACAAAATCCGTGTGCTGTCGCCTGGCTGCTCACTGCCATAGTGATCGAATTCCGTCCAACACATGGCCACACGGTCACCGCTTGGGCTCACAGCCAACCATTCCTTGTCTTGGTCCTTGGTGCCGTTCAGACCGGCGCCCGACCCTTTGCTCCATTTCTGTCCGACACTTTTACCAGGCTTGCTGTGCTGGACCACAATGCGATCGAGCAAGGCGTCGGACTTCCAACCTTCACCAGCGGGGTCGCTCAAATGGGCATAGTAAAAGTCGCCTTGAGGTCCGGCCACAATGCAAGGGTCTCCAAAAACACCCAGTTTCGAAGTCAAACGGTCCCTTGACCATGATTTACCTGCATTGTCACTCACATAGACATAGTCCAAGACAGCCCCTGCAACGATGCGATTAGGATTGGTGGGGTCAATGGCGATAGACGGTTCACAAGGCGCATAACCCAATGGTTCTTGCCCTTGCCTGTGCAATTCCACATTGGTCGGGACCTTTTGGCCCAGCAGTGACAATGGAACCAGAGCCAACAGAAGGAAGAGGGGTCGCATCATTTCTTTCGGGCGTAGATGTGGAGGGCGTGGTGTAGGATTTCGATGCCGAAGTGC
>JBELBZ010000099.1:0-3881 GCA_042095055.1 Crocinitomicaceae bacterium
TGCTCTTCCGATCTCCAATCGCCTGGAGATGGGGTGGGAGGTGGAGGGTGGGTCAGACAGGTAAGCGACAGTGAAAGATGTTGTCTGGGAGAACTATTGGAGAATAGTTTCTGACTATCTTTATCACATTGGCTTTCAGCTGTCGAGGTGGAGACCTCTGCCAGCTGCCGAGGTGGAGACCTCGAGCTGTCGAGGCGAAGGCCTCGATGCTGATCCGAAGGAGGAGTCGGAAGGGACGTCCGAAAGGCTCCCAGAGCGGGTCGAGGCGGACTGACTCCGCGCTGGGGCGTGCCTGAAGAGGCAGGAGGCCGCGGAGGCGGCGATTCGGCGCAGGCACGTACCTACTGCGAAGAGCCGGGAGGGCTTCTTGGTGGTGTGGAGGGGCGAGGCGCTGGAGAGCGACTTCGCGCGTTCGAGTGGAGGGCTCGTGGATGCGGTCGGGTTGCGACTTGGTGGATTCGAGACGTCCTGGGGCTGAGATTCGTGGCGGGTCCGCTGGATGTCCTCGAGGATGGCGGTTTGGGATGCGATGATGGCTGCTGATTTGGCGTCGTTTGGGGTGTCCGCCGTCAGGCGGGCGGGGGTCGCAACCGGAGTGGCCGATGGAGGCGGGTGCGACGTCGAGAGAGCGTCGTCTTCGATGCTTGATGCGGGCGCTGGGTTGGCCGGGGTCGACGCGGACGAGGTGTCCATTGCATCGACGAGCACTGGTGGTGGTGCCGGAGGGCGTCGCTCGGGCGAAGGAGAGCGAGGTGGGGACTTACCAGGAGGGTCCCGTCGGGATGAAGTCGGTGGCTGATTGAAGGGAGGATAGGGCTCGTTGGAATCGGAGATGGAAGGAGGAGTGCGGATGATCTTGCCCGTGAGGCGAGGTTTGTAGGGGGACTCGGTGGCCAGGTTGGAGAACCTGGAGACGAAGGAGCAGTTCGACGTTCGTGGGGTCAGGGCATCCGATCCCCGAAGGGGCATGGGGTCGGGAGCGTTTGTCGAATCGGCTGGAGGTTCGTCCGATCGAAGCATTGCGGGGGTGAGCAGGAATGGAGTCTTGGGCATCGGGGGTGGCCTGTCGGGGCGACGAGCCGGTGCCTTCGCGGTCGGCCAGGAGGAGCCGCCGGCGGTCATCAGGGAAGGGATGCTGCTGCTGTCGCTCGAGCCGTCGGAGACCTGGGTGGCCAGCGAGGGGACGTCGATGCTGCTGCTCGAGACGGTGGAGACCCAGCTATCGGAAGAAACCGAATCGGTGGTGTCGGTGTAGGACTCGAGGGACCAGTCCGAGTCGTCGGTGGAGAGATCTCCTGACGAGGCGGAGTGGATGAGGTCTTCGGCCGAGCAGCGGGAGTCCAGAATGGACTCGTCCGCGTACATCGAGTCAATGTCGGAGTCGGGGTCGGAATAGATGGGCAGCCCGACGAGGTCCTGGTCGAGGAACCAGTCTTCTTCGGGGTCGCGGCGGGGCCCCGGGAGCCATTCTGCTCGTGGGATGGACTTGGCGAGGGGGCCCGTGGGGTTCGTGGCCTCGACGGACTGGGATCGTTTGCGGCGGGTGGCTCGAATTCCGGGAGGGTCCTCGGACTCGCCTTCGTTTGGGCGGTGCTCGATCAAGCGGATCGTCAGGGGCCCGTCGGGAGGCTTGCGGGGGGACTTGATCGATTGCAGGGAGGGCTCGTTGTCCTCGTGGATGGTCCGGAGGGCCGGGAAGGAGCTGCGAAATGGGGGCTCCGCCGGAGGCGAATGGACGAGGTTGAGAAGCGGGGGCAGCGGGTGGAGGCGGAAGGCGTCGAGTCCGGTAGGGGCAACGGGAGGCTCGTCCTCGGTGGGCCAGATGGAGGAATGCTTGCGCAGGATAGGGTGAGTGGGTTGGCGGGGAACAATTGCTTCGTCTTCGTCACAACCATCCCCCTCTAACGAAAATCCGGGTCGTTGGGACTCTTGTTCGAAGTGTACCACGAGCCGCACTGGCTGCGGAAGGAGGCGAGCGAACGTTCGCGGTTGGAGTTCGCCTTGACGGGCACATGGGATGCCGCTCGAGTGCAGCCTGCGTCGCAACCTCCGAGGAGGGCGTAGCGGATGCATTCGTCGCACTTCGTGGCGCCGTTGGCGTCCTTGAACTTGGGAACGGAGGCGGCGTTGCGTTGGATGGCGGCGGCGATGGCCAGCTTGTAGAGCTGAAAGGGGGTCTTGAGGGAGGATGGCTGGTTCTCGTGCTGGACCCGCCGCTGGTTCGAGTTCGAGTTCGAGCTGGACCTCGAGGAGTTATTGGAGTCGGCGATGGCGGGTTGGGAGGACGAGCCGGCACCTCGGGAGGAGTTGTTGTTGGAGCGGCGGGGCGGGTGGAGGAGGTCTTCGATGGCTCGTGGGAGGCTGATGTGGGCGTTCCCATCCATCAGCTGCTGCATGATCAGGGAGCAGTCGAGGATGCGGGGGCTCGGGATGCCGGTGGTCGAGGCAATGAACCAGTTGTTGAACGAGTTGTGGATCTGGCAGGCGATCTTGATCGCAAGATGCTTGGTCTCGATGCTTCCGTTCGAGGCGAGCTCCATCAGGTACTGCTTGTTCCCATCGATGAAGTCGTGCCAGACCATGGCCGCGCGGTAAGCGATGGAGGCTTGGCCGCACAGGAGGAGGAGGGCGACGCAGAAGTTGCGAAGCTGATCGATGAGGTAGTGGAAGGTCTTCGGCGGGATCAGGGTGGGGTTCTGGAGCAATCGCTGGGTTCGATTGGATTGCTCGCGGCCGTGCTCGTAATCATGGTAGGCCTGGGCGTGGTCGAAATCGTTCATCGCCGTGTTGGTGAGGGAGACGGGCATGGCGAGGATGGTGAGTCCGCCGGGGGCCAAGCGGCTGCACTGCCAGCGACCGGTGTGGACGACTCGGCCGGCGTGGGGGGTCAGAGCGACTTGGCAGCCCTTGGCCTGCATGTCCCGTTCGATCATGTCCTTGGATTCGACGGGGTTCTTGGCCTTCATGTACGCTTCGTCATACTTGGTCAACCTTGGAGCGCGAGTCTTGCCATCCCTGGTGGCGGCGTTCAGGTGAGCAACTCGAACGGTGCCTGCAATGCGCTTGTTCTCGCGGTCCTGGTGGTGGGCTTCGCTCTGTTCAAGGGCTCGTTCCTGGAGTTCAGTGTTGGCTTTGATCATACTGGACATTTCTTTCATAGCGATCGCGAAGGCGTCCTGGTAGGGGGCTGCGCTGGCGTGGGCCAGTGCCTGGTTGTAGCCCTGGAAGAGGCTGACGTTGCCGGGCTGGTTCGAGAAGTTATTGGTGAAGTTATTTCCTGGAGGGAAGTTATGGTTTGGATGGGACCAGTCGTGGTGGTTCAACTTGCGTGAGTGGAAGAAACCGTCGCTTGTCTCCTCTGCAGCGTCCCGATCTTCGTTTCCAGCTTCGTCGAGGCAGTTCAAGGGATCGATGGCGGCTTCGTCGAAGTAGGGGGTGGGCGGCCGGTGGGGCTTCCACTCGGAGTTGCAGTGGGGCCCATCGAATTTGGCGGTGGTGACATCGATCGGCGAGTTGGGGGCGGGGTGGAGGAGCGACTTGCCCCTGATGATGTATTCGTTGGGCGGGCGCTTCGAGGGCAGGTTTGGCTTCTGCTTCTTTTGGACGGGGCTCTTGAACATGTCGTCGTCGCTGTCCTCCATGATGGTGTCCTCCGGATGGACGACAGAGTTCTGCTTCGCATGCAGTTTCTGGCGAGTCGTCAGGTGCGTGTCGTTCGAGGGCGCCGGGCGGTGCTTGACTGGCGTCGAGGGCCTGGGCGGCGGGAGGCAGGGGTCATTGTCTGGGCAGGACTTGAGCTTGGGGTCGACGAGTGGATCGTTGGAGGCGTCTGGGAGTCGAGGCCTGTTTTGGGTGAGAGGAGGCAGATCGGAAGAGCGTCG
>JBELBZ010000100.1:0-3851 GCA_042095055.1 Crocinitomicaceae bacterium
ATGAAAGACCCGGGCGGCGGTGTTGTAGGACACCGCATGTCCAGCCCGCAAGGCGTCGTCCACCCATATTTTGTCTTCGGAATAACTCGTGGCGGTGAAGGGGATGTCGAGAAGGGCTCGCCGCCGGTACATGGCGTTGACGTCGTCCCAGCCGCCATCTGCTTTTTTTTCCGCCGGGTTCAATCGATTCCAGGCTCCATCCTTGTGCTGGACCCGACGAAGTGTGGGGTAGCCCGATGGTCGAAACCACTGCATTGGATTGTTCTCTGGCAGGTGATCAACGACCTGCTGGCCGCAGACGGCCATGACCTCGTCATCGACGAAGCCCCTGAGCATTTCCTCCAGCCAGACGTCGTTGTAAGCGTAGGCGTCGCCCACGGTTAGTTGGCAGAATTCGCCAGTGGCCCTCTCCACACCGAGGTTGCGGGTCAGGCCATGGTTGAAGGTGGAGCCGTCAATTTCTATGAGGTCCACTTGCGGGAATTCAGCGAGAATGTCGAGGGTCCCGTCTGTCGAACCACTGTCTATGACAATAATTTCATGGACGGGCACGGTTTGTTGCAAAATGCCCTCTATGCACTGCCTGATTCGCTTGGCTTCGTTGCGAACGGGAATGATGACCGATACGGTGGGGAAGGCCATTAGACGAGCTTTTGCCAAGCGGGCGGCATGTTTTTGGGCACCTCAATGTGACCAAACTTCTTGCCTTGACGGGGTCCTTTCGCTTTGGCGTCGGTCACCATGCGGCGAATGCCATCGCGCAAGGCGATGTTTTGAATCAGATCGCCGAAATATTTGTGCACCTTTTCATGGCTCGAATAAGCGTGCATGACCTCGTTGCGTGCTTCGAGGAACTTTAATTTCTCCGCGGCGTCAAACTCTTCGCAAACGATGGTGGCCAATTCCTTGACGGTGTAAGGAGTGTCTGCGCCAATGTTGAAGATCTCGTTGTAAGCATCGGGCCGCTCGATCGCTTTGGCGATGATGGGGGCTACGTCGTCAATGTGGCTGAATGCCCTGGTCTGCATGCCGTCACCGAAGATGGTGAGCTCCTTTCCTTGCATGATTTGGTTCATGAAGATTCCCACCACGTTGCGGTAGGGATCGCCGATGTTTTGACGCTCTCCGTAAACGTTGTGCGGTCGGAAAATCATGTAGTCCATCCCAAACATCTCGTGGGCACTTTTCAAATCCAACTCCACAGCCAGTTTGGAGACACCGTAAGGGTCCTCAGGCAGTGGGGTTGTGTCCTCCCGCATGGGGAGTTGGTTGGCACCATAAACTGCGATGCTGGAGGTGAACACAAAGCACTTTACTGTTCCTGCATTGACCGATGCATTGATCAAGTTGATGCTTCCGATGAGGTTGTTTTGGTAATTGAAGCGCCGAATGAAGTGACTCAAACCTTCCGCAGCATAGGCTGCGAGGTGAAATACGTATTCAAATTGATGCTCTTCGAACAGCCGATTGACAAGCTCAACATCGTTAATGCTGCCCTCCACGAAGGTGGCCTGATCGTGCACATTATCAGCAAAGCCTCCTGAAAGGTCGTCCAGTGCGATGACGTTGTACCCGGCGGCTACGAGATGATCGGCCACATGCGAGCCTACAAATCCGGCTGCGCCAGTGACAAGAACATTAGATTTCATGGTGTTGGGGATGTCCAGCGTTGTCTTCCCAATTTACGGCCGCTGGAGGGCAATGTTTCATCCCATTGCCTTTGAATTTGCCTGCGCAATTGTGGAATTCGGTCCAGCTTCCATCGCCGAAATCGAAGGATTTTTAGTCCAAGTTTGATTTCATCAGGTTGAAGACTTGATTGGGCCCTTTCAAGCAGGGATTCAGCCTCATGCCAGTTGCTGTGTTGTGAAAGGTTTCGAATCAACGACAAGGTCATTCCAGCCAAAGCTTTTTGTTCGTTTTGGGTCTGAATGTGATGTCTATGTTGGAGTGCGTAATAAACCACGGCGACTCGACTGGCCAATTTCTCAGCAGAATGGAACCCGACGCGACTAATGCTATCTGAAGAGACCCGGTGCAGAAAATCCACGGATTGAAGGTTGCTTGCTCTGAATTCTATGCCTTTGAAATGGGCGCGCATGTGCAGTTCTATGTCCTGCCAAACCCGTAATTTTTCGTTCCATCCTCCTGTTCTTTCCCAGGTGTTCCGGTGCCACATCGTCCCGGTGCTTTGACATGGAGGCTTCATTCCTAACAAACCTTCTAGCCAACTGACTGGATGCTCGGGGTCGTCCCAGAGGTGTCCTTCATTCGGATTGTCCTTAAAGATGGCGGTTTGGAAATAGTGCACGACATCTTGCTTTTTTGAGCAAGCCTCCTCGTATTTCACTCGATTCTCCAAACAGAGAGGAGCCAAGAGGTCATCTGAGTCAAGGAAAATGAGGAATTCGCCTTTTGACTTATTCGCACCTGTATTTCTGCATGTACAGGCGCCTTTGGGTTCGCGGTTGCGCAGATGAAATTGTATTCGGTTATCCTGGGAAGCCCAATGCTTGACCATATGAGGCCCAAGGTCAGTACTCCCGTCATCCACTACGATCCATTCCCAATCGGTGTATGACTGATTGAATACACTGTCTGCTGTTTCCTGAAGCACATGAGCCCGGTTAAACAGTGGAGTTATGATTGAAACCTTGGTCATGCCTATTCTTCAAGAAGTTGGCGTATCGCCGAGGAGCGTTTCTCTTGGGAGCACAAATCCAGAATGTTGCTTCGACCCATGGCTCCCATTTTGTTTCTCAGTGCTGAATCGCGGGCCAATTTCACCATGGCCTTTGCCATACCCTCTATGTCCCATTCTCGCGTCAGGATGCCTGTGAGGCCATCTTTGACGTGCTCGGGTATGCCGTTGTGGAACGTACTAATGACTGGCATTTCAAGCAATGCTGCTTCAGCAGGACTTAGTCCGAAACCTTCTTGGTCCCCGTCTGATGAGGTAACGCTGTGCTGACAGAAAATCCATTTGGATTGAACCAGTTCCAGAGCTTGGATGCGCTCCATTGCAGGTATGAGGTGGATCGACCCTTGTAATTTGTGATTTTTGATTCTCTCCCTGAGTTCTATCTCAAGTGGTCCTGACCCTATGAAGGTGATCTGGGCTTCAGGAAGCGATTGTTGGGCAACTCGAAATGCTTCGAGTGTTACGATCGGCGCTTTTTTCGCAGTGAGTCTGCCAAAATGCACAAAACTGGGGCTTGTTGAGGTTTGTATTGCTGGGTTCCTTTTGATGATTTCGCCATCCAGTGCATAACGAATAACATGGCAGAGAGAAGCTCTGATGCCAGACGCAATGCACAGGTTTCGTGTGTGATGCGAGGCGCAGATAATGGAATGACTCGCGTTCGCAATGGCCACGAACGAAGCACGGTATTCAGGACGATTGAACTCTTTGCTGACGTCGTAGCCGTGGACATTGATGACATATGGAATGTCTAATTCTCGCAGAAGAGGAGCAATGACCTCTGCGGTAGTGCCGAATTCTATCCAGAGCAAATCGGGCTGAAAGTCCTCCAGCTTTGATTTCAATAACCGTTTTGCTTTGGATTGTTTGTTTGCGAGCAAAACATTTTGCCGACTCAATTTGCTGCGGATGATGTGGTGCAACCTTTGCGGCACATCATCGAAATCTAAATATTCTACGTCGGCCCTCCCCTTGTCATTGGGCTTGCGGCCGCACCAAGCCTTGACTTCAGCCCAAGATTGTAGTTGGGATAGGTTGTCAGATATGAAGGTTTCACTCATACCTACAGCGGAATTGCTGATCCATCCAATCCGGATTTTTTTAGACATGGTCACAAGTTCGTCCATTTCTACCTTCGGGAAAGGATGAC
>JBELBZ010000101.1:0-1927 GCA_042095055.1 Crocinitomicaceae bacterium
TGGGCACTCATCAGGTAGACCTGGCCACACCCTTGGAAATCGATGGATTGCCCGGCCTGCATGGGGCGGTCCAAAACAACCTTGCCAGAAGTTTCGAAGAGCCGAAGCCGGCAAGGCTCGATGGCTGTGAACCGGTCACCATTCCACTGCACGAGCTCCTTTTGCAGGTCTGGTGCGGACACCGAGGCCGTGGTGCCACAGAATTGGCTCCAGAAGTTCCACATTTCGACAGCGCTGGTGATGTCCATGTTGCCCCAGGTGCCAAACCAGTCGTGGCCACCGCCGTTGACGCGGTACACGCGCGCTTCATAGCCATCGTCGCCCCCGGAGTGCGTGATGAGGTCGACCGTACTGTTGTCGTTCATGTTGATGTTGGGCAAGGCTTCTTCGGTCACCTCGGTGCAATTGTTCCACTCGGCCCATGTGGCCACCACGGTCTCGACACCGGGGTTGCCACCCCAGTTTCCGGCGTCGTTGGGATTGCCATAGTAGGACACGGTGTTGTCGGCCGTACCGTGCAGGTGCACCACAGGAACGGGCTGACTGGGGTTGCATGTGGCCCAGTCGTTGCCGCCGATTTGCCCTCCTACAGAGCCAATGCCCCGGAAAGTCTGGGCATTGCTGCAGGCCAGCGAATAACTCATGTACCCGCCATTGGAATAACCGCAGCTGTATGTGCACGCGGGGTCGTGTCCGTGGGTCTGCTGGATGTACGACGCGAGTTGGGTCAAGAACGCATGGTCGTTGACATTGGAGAAGTTGAAGTTGGCGTTCCAGTGGTTCGTTCCGCCACCATCAGGTGATCCTTGGGGAAAGACCACGCCAAAGCCCTCCTCGTCTGCCAATTCTTTGAACCCGCTAAACGACAACATCCCCAGTGCATCCCCGGTGTAACCGTGCAACACAAAAATCAAGGGGGCTCCGGGTTGCATGTTGGCCGGCGAATAGTAGAGGTAGGTTCGGGGGTATTCGGTATTGCCCACCTGATAGTTGAAGGTTTCGATTTCCGTGCAGGTCCCATCGTCATAGGTGGCACCTTCCACGTAATTGATCGCTTCTGGGTTGGTGCACCCCCCCAATTCGAACGTACACGCCACGTCGCCAATGGTAAACGGCAAGTAGGCGAAGAACCCATCGTCTATGGTAAATGCTCCTTCAAAGCCGTCCAAGCCCACGTCGGCAGTGAGCGTGGTGCCGTTCCACCCGTCCCCCCAACTGTCTGTAGCCAGGAAGTAATAACATCCGTCTTCCAGGCAGGTATTGGTAGAAAACGTCCCCTGTATGCTGCCTTGAAAGCTCACAATCAGTGTCGCCTCGTTCTCAACGACTTGATACAATTCCCAGCCTGTCTCCCATGGATAAAGGGCGGTGGTAGTGGTGAAGTTGACCTCAGTGTATTCGCACTGGGCAAAGGTGGAAAGCGCAAAGAACAGACCAGCGACGGCCAAAGCGTGACGTAAGAACATGCTTACAAATTAAGGTGCCGTCAGCAGCACCTGCAGAACGCCACAGAATTTATTTGAGGACAAAAGAGGGGGTAAAATTCAAGCTCACCCAACCCCAGTGTTGGATTCTGCCGGCAGCATCGCTCCACAACCCTGCCGGCACTTCGCCTTGGCGTTCGATGTGCCTTTCCGTCGCATCGAACACGGAGAAGCCCACGTGCCAGCTCAGTGCGCCGTCCTTGTTGCCCGTGATCCAGAGGTCCAGCTCATTGCCCAAAAGGTCTCCCATCGCCTGGGCCCGGAAGTGGTGGGCCGCCACACCCCAAGACACCTTGTCTCCCAATGGATCAAGGGGTCGGAAGTTCAGAGGTCCGGTATGGCGCAAGCGCAGATCCGTCAGGCCTTGGATGCGCGTGGTTCCCACATAGAACTGGTCCATCCAGCCATAATGCCTGTGGTTGGTGCCCAAGAAAGGGGCGAAG
>JBELBZ010000101.1:2027-3727 GCA_042095055.1 Crocinitomicaceae bacterium
ACTGTCCTGGTCAAAGAAGAGAAAGGTCAGTTTGTTGTTCTTTTTTCCGACCATGGCCCTGTGGTAGACCATGTAGCGACGGGTCTCCCTCAATTCGTCCCAAGTGACGGCCACTGTGGTGTTTCCCTTCGAGGGGTCCTCTTTTTGTCGGTCCCAGCGCACGCCGTCGAGGAAGCGCCCAGGGTTGGACCAGTCCACTGCACCGACGATGCGCTCGTTGTCAAACTTGATTTCCTGGCGCCCCACCTTCAGGCGCATGCCGTATGTCATTTCGGTAGACCACCACGCTTCGCTGATTCCGATGGTGCCCTGTGTCTCGCCCGATGGGCCTCCAAAGGTTCGGACATCTTGGGCGCCGAGCTTGTAGTCAAAGGACTTCCATTTCCCCTTCAGCGCCATGCGGGATCGCTGAACAGTGACAAGGTCACCAAGCGTCTCGCTATCGGTGGCCACCTTGTAGCCTTCGCGCCACTCTGATCTCACGCGCATCTGCATGTCGAGCGTCAACGTCGTATCGCCCGGTGTCTGGGAGAAACCAATGGCGCCGAGCGCCATCTGAAATGTGGCGAGCAGTATCAAATTCCGCTTTAGAGTCATGGATGCAAGTTGGTACAAAAAGCCAAATTTGGCAGCAGAAGGTCAAGGTCAGAAGCGCGAAAACCCCAGCGCGTATGGCTACATTTCAGCATGCGAAACTTCGGCACTGCCTCCTTTTTTCTGTTGCTCACAGCATGCGGTCCCACCGTCGATACCTCAGTGGAATCACCGGAGCCCATGGAGCCCGCGCGTTGGTCTGTGGCCATACACGGCGGCGCGGGCCACTTTGATACAGAGGTCCTGAGCGAGGCACAACAGGCGGCGTACAGTGCCTCCTTGAGCGCAGCGCTCGAAACCGGTGGCGCCGTGCTCGAGGCGGGAGGAAGTGCCGTAGATGCGGTCGTGGCCACCATCGCTGTGATGGAGGACGACAGCCTTTTCAATGCGGGGAGGGGAGCGGTATTCACTGCAGAAGGCAAGCATGAATTGGATGCGAGCATCATGCGCGGTGAGGACCGCAATTGCGGCGCCGTGACGGGATTGTCGGGGTTCCGCCACCCCATCGATGTGGCGCGCTCCGTGATGACCGAATCAGAGCACGTCTTCTTTAGCGGCCCCGGCGCGGCCCAATTCGCCGGTGCGCAAGGCGCAGAAACAGCCGAGCCAGCATGGTTTGACACCCAGAAAGCATACAACCGCTACCTCCGCGCTTTGGAACGCGATACCACAATAGAAAAGCGGGGCACGGTGGGATGCGTGGCCTTGGACAGCCAGGGCAACCTGGCCGCCGGCACCTCAACTGGGGGCATGACCTACAAGCGGCACGGCCGCATCGGCGATAGCCCCGTCGTGGGGGCGGGCACCTGGGCCGACAACCGCACCTGTGCCATCTCCGCCACCGGATGGGGCGAGTACTTCATCCGCACGGCCGTCGCCCATGAAATTCATGGCCGGATGCTCCACGGCGGCGCGAACCTGCAAGCTGCAGCAGACGGGGCCATACACGATGAAATGGGGGCGCTCGGAGGAGACGGAGGCATCGTGGGCATGGACCGCTTCGGAAACCCCGCATTCAGCATGAACACGCCCGGCATGTTCCGCGGCGCCTTCAAAGCAGGCGCCTCCCCAAAGGTGGCCCTCTTCGCCACCGACCAACTGACCCC
>JBELBZ010000102.1:0-3706 GCA_042095055.1 Crocinitomicaceae bacterium
ATGCCACTGCGGGAGACCCCAACTCCGTGCCAGAAGCTCTGGCAACGCCTGACGCTCACTTGTGGGCCGAGGCTCTGAACCGCGAAGTGAGTCAACATGTCAAAAATGGCACTTTTGGCCCACCCATCAACCCGAAGAACCTACCTCCGGGCGTCAAACCCATCCCCATGGATGTTCTGCCCAAAACCAAGCGCGACGGCACCAAGAAAGCCCGTGTCGTCATCAAAGGGTTCCGTATGTCTCAAGGCATTGACTTCAACGAAACCTTTGCCCCAGTCCCGTGCATGAGCTCGATTCGCGCTACGCTCGCGCTCGCTGCTAAGTACGACTGGGAGGCCAAACAAGGCGACGTCAACACTGCCTTCCTGTGCGCTGACATGGACACCGATGTGTACATCGCCGTGCCTAACTGGTTTTGCTCTGATGCGACGGGAAAGGAGCTCGGATACACTATCCGCAAGCTTCTTAAGGGCGTCCCTGGCATTCCCCAAGGGCCGCGCCTCTGGCACAAGAAGAGCAACGCCATCTACTTGGCTGGAGGCCTTCGCCAACATCGCAGTGAGTTCTGCCTTTACTACTGCCTGAAACGTCGCCTCATCCTGATCGTTTGGGTTGACGACCTCTTTCTCTTCTTCCCAAAGCCTGCCACCACCGAGGCCGAGAAGCTATGGACGCACCTGCGTGCCAACCTCGACCTTGATGCCTGGGAAGACATCAATGACTGCCTGTCATGCACGGTCAAGCGCGACCGCCCAAACAAAACCATTTCCCTGACTCAGGAGCCCGCTATTCGCTCTCTGCTTCAGCGCATTGGCATGCATGAGTCCAGCGGGAAAGAGACCCCTGTGACGGCTGGAGCGAAGCTCACGCGCAAAGATTGCCCTGGCGCTGAGCAAGCCGCTGTCATGATCAGCGAGCAGCGCTGGTATCGCTCTACCGTCGCCTCACTGATCTATTTTGTGGGCTGGACACGCCCTGATCTGGCTCTCGCTGTGAGCCAACATTGCAAGTTCATGCACAACCCAGGGCAAGCCCATATCACTTCCCTGAAGCGTGTGCTGCGCTACCTGAAGCATACCGCCAACGTCGGGCTGAAATACGACTTCAGCCCCGCCACCAGCGCCAGCGTCAAAACTGGGCTGTATGGCTACTACGACGCCGCTCATGCTGACTGCCCCGATTCCATGAAGAGCACCCTCGCGTACGTGTTTTTCTTTGAGGGCTGCCCTGTTTCGTGGCACAGCAAATTGCACACCTATATCACCACCAGCACCAACCACAGTGAATACTGCGCTGCTGCTAAGGCTGCCAAAGAAGCCAAGTGGTGGGAGAAATTCTACACGGAGATTGGCTACACGATGTTCGTGCGGCCGATTGATCTGTTCAGCGACAGCAAGGGCTGTATCGCTATGACCCGCAACCCTGTGCAGCGCTCGGCATCAAAGCATATTGATCTCGCCGACCACTACGCGCGCGAGCAACAGGAGCGCGGGACCATCAGCATCAGCTACGTCAGCACCAAGGACATGCGCGCTGATGCTCTGACGAAACACCTCGCCTACTGCGACTTCCAGCGTCACATGAGTGAGATGATTCACACTGTCGAGCTGTGATCGAGCTGCGCTTGGATCAGCTTTGCTCGAGGGGGCGTGTCAGTAAACTTCTACTCTGACAGCTCTAAGTGGCCCTGCTACCGCGGCCCTGTCTACGACTACGTTGTAAACTCGTTGTGAATCAACCTCTACGTCGCTTTCTACACATTCATTTACACATTCATCATTCACTAATTTTATATCTTTAGGGACACTTTGACTGTTCTTTCAAGAACTTTCTCTTACATGTATGAAATCATATTCTCAGGAATATTCTTTCTTTATTTCACAGAACTTTCTGATGATTGTTCTCTTTTCAATACAGTTCTCATCGATCCTTCAACTCCATCGTTACGTCGTCTTTTCCTTTATTCGCTGAGAGGTCATGAGCCTAAGTGCTGAAGAACGCCAGAAGGGCATTCAACCGTTGACCAAAGACAACTACCTAGTATGGATTGAGATGATCAAGGACTACATCCTCGCTCTGGATTGCGATGATGCTGAAGACATGTGGGAGGCCTTTGAGTGGGAGCGCGATGCTGCAGTTGCGGCTGCAGTTGCGGCTGCAGTTGCGGCTGAAGGTGACGCTGTCGCTGCGGCAGCAGGAGTTGCGGACCCATCTGACGCGTTCAACGCTCTCCCGTCCGGCAACCAAGCCCAGCGCAAGCTTAAGCATCAGCATGCTAAGGCATTTGCCTACATTCGCCGCTCACTCTCCCCTGCCATCTTCGAGAAGACTCTCGGACATCGCACCAATGTGCCGAAGCTCCTTCGAATGCTGAAGAACTGCTGGAGCGACAACACGACCCAAGATCGTGATCGCATGCGCACACAGTTCGACAGCATGAGGCTTTCGGACTTCGCTGACATGGACGCGTTCATCACTGGCTTCAACAACCACGTACGAGTGATGCGCAACCATGACATGGGCCTCGTCGCGCGTGACGAAGACGTCTTGTTCGCGTTCAACAAAGCGCTGCCTTCTGCCTGGAATCTGCAGAAAGAAGTTTCTTCCGCAGCGTCTCACGGCTTAAATCAAGCGCAAAACTATTACCTGAAGGCCGCTGCTAAAGACGAATCACTCCCGGGGACAACAAAGATTGCCTTGAAGCAGGATTCAGTCCATTTTCAGAGCTCTAGTGAACAAAAGACTCGGCCCACCTGCAACAACTACGCCAGAACGGGCAAGTGCCGGTTTGGCGACAGGTGCAAATACACCCACACTGAGCCTCCCTCTCAATCCTCACGGAAAGAGCGAAGTGACCGCCCCAAACCGACTTGCAACTACTGCAACAAGGTTGGTCACAAGGAGAAGGCCTGTTTCAAGAAGCGCAATGACGAGAAGAAGGCTGCAAGCCCTGACACCGTTAACGCTACGCAAGACCTCGCCAGGAGCCATGCCAAGGCTGGTGAGGCGACTGCTGGTCACTACGCTGCCTCTGTCAACATTGACGGGGTAGCTTACACCACCGATGAGTGCTATGTGGACCCAGCCGGCGCAGCTGCCCTCCAGAGCGTCTATGTGTGCCAGACTATGCCGCAGAGTCGAGCTGGCACCCTCCTGATGGTCCTGGACGGCGCTAGCACCGTGGGAGTGGTCGAGGATGAGTCTCTCTGCATTCACGTGCAGGCGGCCGACCTACACATCAAAACTGGAGGCCAGGGCAAGCCTACCATGGTGCACTGCGCTAAGGTAGGCATTCTCCCGGTCTGCCTCATCACTGAGGGGCGTACGATTCGCATGAACATTCCTGTTCGCATCGTACCTGGCTTCGGAGTCAACATCCTGCCAGAATGCTTCTTTCTTCAAAAGCGATTTCGTGTCGACAAACAGTATGACACTGTCACTGTCACCTCCCCTGATGGCAAGCTGGTGCTTACGGGCAAAGCACTGCACTACAACCCGAAGTCGTGGTTGTTCTACGTCAGCCTTCGCCTGGCGACCAACAACAACGCTCAAAACACCATCCAGACCCCTGAGTGCACGTATGCAATCATGGCTGAGGACGAGGCTGAGCTCAGAGCTCTCCTTCCTATCGCCGATGACTATGATGCTGCTTACGCTCTCTTGCAGACCAGCAACCCCAAGACGCAGCAAGCGCAGCTTCAGCTGT
>JBELBZ010000103.1:0-588 GCA_042095055.1 Crocinitomicaceae bacterium
ACTGGTAAGTATTGCCACACAATGACGTGGTGTCATCGTCGGAGAAAGTCAATTCGAAATCGGGATCCGCGTCACAGTTGTCGGTGACCGAATACATCGGACTGCCGGTAATGGTCGTGTCGGTTCCAGTTTCACAGTTGGCATCGACTTCCAATGAAATGTCCTCCGGACAATCCAAGGTCAAGACTGGAGCCAACGAGTCCCACTGCTGCAAATATTGCTGGGCCTCAAGACTGCGGTTTCCACAAGAGTCGATGGCGGTCCAAAGACGCATCCATGTTCCAGGACAGCCGCCGGAGAGCTGGTGGGCCTCAATCTCATAGCGAACTCCACTGCAATTGTCCGTTGCAGAAATTGGAACGAGGGAGGGATCTGTGGGATCCAAAATATCATCACATGACACGAACATGTAAATGTCATAGGCATCCCAGGTGGGAGCCAGTGTGTCGGCGATGGTGATGGTCTGCATGCACGTCGCAGTGCTGTCGTTGCCGCAGGCATCAGAAGCACTCGCCGTCCATGTACGCTGGATCGTGTAGCAACCTGTGCTCGTAGAATCGGTGACCTCGTCGATGTAGCTGTCACCTG
>JBELBZ010000103.1:688-3644 GCA_042095055.1 Crocinitomicaceae bacterium
GTCGTAGTGCTGTCGTTGCCGCAGGCATCAGAAGCACTCGCCGTCCATGTGCGCTCGATGGTGTAGCAACCTGTGCTCGTAGAATCGGTGACCTCGTCGATGTAGCTGTCACCTGAAGTGAACAAGCAATTGTCGTCGTAGCTCACTGAAATGTCTCCGGTGTTTTCCAAGCTCAAGTCTGCAATGCAGTCCGAATCAACGTATACCGTGATGTCCTCTGGGCACTCCAAGTCGATGCTCGGCTTGATGTTGTCCATCACCATGATCGTCTGTGTGCACGTCGTAGTGCTGTCGTTGCCGCAGGCATCAGAAGCACTCGCCGTCCATGTGCGCTGGATCGTGTAGCAACCTGTGCTCGTAGAGTCGGTCACTTCATCAACAAAGAACAAAGTATCACTCTCCAAGTAACAATCGTCAGTTGCAGCGTATGTGGCCGCTCCAGTAGTGGCCGTGTCCAGTGCTGTGTAGCAATCCGCATCTACATAGAGGGTAATAGGCTCTGGGCATGAAAGTGTTACAGCAGGCTTGATGACGTCAGAAACAGTAATGGTCTGGGTATAAGCCGTGTCATTTCCGCAAGAGTCTTGCACGGACCAAAGCCTGTCCAGTGTGAAGCAACCCGGACCTGTTGAATCTGGAACAACCTCGCCAAGGAACTCGGCGACGAGTAAACCTTCACAATCATCCATAGCCTCCACAATCGGCAGGGCAGGAATGTTATTGAAACAAGTCACCACCGTGTCATTGGGTGCATTGACCCATGTGGGAGGAATAGAATCCCATGCGTAAATGATTTGTGAGAACTCCTCAAAGTCGCCGCAATCTGCATCCACAACGGTGTACACAAAAACATTCTGTGTGGCGAGAAGCTGCTCGCTTGCTGAGAGCGTTCCGTCCTCATCAACATCAGGACAACCTACACCGCGATTGGGTGCGTCCAGTTCGAGGAGCAAATCTCCAAATCCACCATCGATCTCCTCACCGTCCAAGGTACCGGTGTAATTGAACCAAGCGCTGGCACCAAACGTACAGTTGGTGTTATTGGCACCCTCACCGTATTGGAAGCCCCACAGAGGTAAACCGGTGTTGGGGTTGGGAGCAGGGGCATGCCCTAACGTGAGGAATGTGCCTTCACCTGCAATGAAGCTCGTGGATGCCGTATCCATCAAGTAAATCAACCACGCGTCTTTATCGTCATCTGACAACAGGCAGCCCTGGTCATTTTTGAAGGCGTTGTCGCCCAGAATATTATTCGACAGGCTGTTTTGAAGTGCCCTCCACTCGGCACCTGTCATCCCGCCTGAGTACTTCACGCTGATGGTGTAGACCAAACTTGGATTCGCAGCATCCTCAACTTCTCCGAACACCCAGAAAGTCTCGTCGTTTTGGTAGTAAGACAGTCCATCACCGCTGGGAACCAAGTTCCGGTTGTCATCGTCTGCTGTCGGACCTGAACCCAATCCAAACAGCTTCACTGCCGCATCCTCACCCACATCAGGGGTCGCTGCATACGCGCTCGAAGCGAGAACTGCATTGCGCTCTCCGGTCACTGCGAAGCATTCCAATTCTCCCCTGTTTGATGCAATGCCTTCCTCACAAGAATCTGGCAAATCCGTCAGACAATGCACACGCAAGTCATCCGTGCTAAATGCATCTCCTTCGGAGTCCAACAATGCGATGGGCTCATCGCAAGCGGTGCACTCACCGTCCCCGTTGGCATCGTCGCACACTGAGAAGTTGTTGAGTTGGTAACTCTCAGAGCCGTCGACTCCAGAAATGCCCACAACAATGCGCAGGGCAATTTCACTGTCTCCAGTCACATCAACCACACTCGAGAAGCTCGCTTCTTCAGTTTGCGCTGTTCCATCTCCGGACCCATCAACGTGGCCCTCAAATGAGACGATGGGTGAAGCATCTTGAACACCCCCTCGGACCACATACAGAGCGAACTCGTCTTGGTAGGGCCCTGAGTTTTCGTGTCCTCCCACACTGCGGGCATCAAAAGAAACGATGGCAGATGAGACTGCGCTCACGTCAATGCCTGCAGAATTCCAAACCTCAGAACCCGACGGGTATTTCTGGTTGAATTCTATAAAAGCATCTCCAGCAACGTCGACCAACTTCGGAACCCCATTGGTCGGGACAGAACAAGCGGGGCCAAGTGCCCAATTCGCGTCTGTGGGATTGTACACTGGAGTGCACAAATCATCAACATTCACGGGTGTCTCAGACTCAAAGTCTTCGCTGTAAATGATGGTTTGCGCAGAAAGAACGATTGGCGAAAGGCAGACGGCAACAATGGTGCAGGCCTTAGAGAACCAATTCAGGTGGTTTTGGAACAGCATTTTGGCAAAAATGGATATGCTGTAAAGTTCCCCTAGCTATTTCCTTTTAACCAACAGAACACCTATAACACGACAGAATAGATTCTTTGGGGTCATTGGGATTCTAATAATGTCTTTTAATTGGCAATTTTGGTAAATATAATATCGTGTTACGGTCAGTGAAAACCTGTTAACCTGTTCCAAAAACAGAAGATATTATACGCACGGACGGCAGCATGACGACTCAGAGAATTCCTACCTCTAAAAAAGAAGAAGGCCACCTCTATTTAAGGCTTCACAAGAGGCTGGGCCATTCGCTCAAACCCCTCGAAATCACCTTCATTGCTCACTTCACCACCACACTCCCTGTCCGTTGTTCATGCATGAGCGAACTTGTCCTTCGCCAAAGGTCAACTTGGTGGCTGCGACATCCCAATGAGGTTCACATCCGTTTGAGCGATTCAGGCTTGAACAGTCGGCGCACAGGTATATTTGGCCAGTGAGCCGAGGAAAAAATAAGCGCAAAGGGGCCCACGCCTCCCCTCTCGCCCAAAATCAGTACTTCAATGGGTATAGACTCATGAGCACCAGCCGGGCCATGGCAGACCTCTTCGAGGCCCATGCCAAGCTGA
>JBELBZ010000104.1:0-3620 GCA_042095055.1 Crocinitomicaceae bacterium
GTCCTCGGCAGTCTCCTTGGCCCATTCCCCCGTGGGCTGGACGGTCAGGGTGGCAATGGAACAAGGGATGGCGCCTTGCTTCGCGGTGGACGCCCCGAACACGCGCTTGGTTGCGTGCGCGACCTCGGAGGCAGGAGGCTTGCGGCGCGTGGCCGCCCACCACTCGTCCGATCCGCCGTGGATGTCGAGAAAGAGCCCTCGCGGGGGCTTGGACTTTGGGATGGACTGAAGAGTGCCTTTGCGCAGTTTCTGGAGCTTTTGGGCTGTCGCCGACCGCTGCCTTTGGGACCGTCTGATCGAGGCGTCGAGCTTCGTCGCGGCATGCTGCAGTGCCTCCTGTTGCGCGTGCGCGTCGAACGGTTTGACAGGCCGACCACACTCCTCGCAGGACGCATCGTTGCGGCACAGCACGGGCTGGGTGGCCTCGCGGGCAATGACTGCGTTGCCGTGAACACGCTGGATGGGCTGTCGTTTGCCGATGGACCTGGTCCCCCCCGGCGTACAGGTCTTAGGCGGTTGAGTTCGGCGATTCCTGCGGCGAGAAGCGGGGCCGTGCCGCCTGGAGGGTGGGACGTTGCGATTTGGCGCCCCGGGGCGAGGAGAGACTGGCTTCGGCGACACGCGGTGGAGTCTCGGCGACGATGTGGTGGAAGTCGCATCCGAGATCCCAGCACGCGGGAGCCGGCGCTGGCGCACAAATGGAGCTTGGTCGTCGCCGTCGCCTTCGTCATCGGAGCAATGAATGCGCCTGCGGCGCTTGGCGTTGGTCCGGTCAACGGCGACAATGCTCTCGTCGTCCGAGGAGAGTATTATCTGCCGTCCCCGGGGTCCCCCTGACCGTTGCGTGGTGGACTTGCCCATGTCTGGGCGGAATGCAGCGATAGAATGGGTGCGTGCAGATTCCGGAGCCGTTCCTGTAGTGGTGCACGCAGGTAGAGGTTAGTGAGATAGAGGAAGTGATAGGTACAGGCACCCCCACAGGGCCGCTGTGCCTTTGAGCCAGCTTGGACAATTTTTAGCGCACCCCGAATGAAAAGGGGGAAATGCGGGCAAGCACCTGTGGGGAATGGTTTCGGCGACAAGTTGAGATGTTGGGTCCAGTGGCCGGCTAAGGCTATGGCCAGGCCCGGGAAGCGCCTTTCACACCAGGAGTCGCCTCTGCGCTGCCAGCTTTCCCCCGCACAGCCGGGGGGGGGGGCGGGGGCGGGGGGCGGGCCTCGAGTGCGGCGTGGCTCCCTTCTATCTGTGAGAGTGGAGAATGCGGCCGGTGTTTGGAGTAAGTATCTAGAGCTGGCAGTTGGCGGGTTTTGATGTTTTTCAAACATTTGAATTTGAACGGGGGTCGAGCAATGACGAAAGAGAAATGACAGGAGAGAGACAGTCTCGTGGAACAGTCACGAGACCACTGGTTCGCGTGGCGGTCCCCGCCACGCCAGAAAGCGCAAAGTTAAATGAGAGTCCAGGAGTTGGAATTTCTTCGAACGAGGAAGCTGGTGCTCTGGGCGGGCTGGCCTGGTTATTATGGACGTTGGACCCAGAAGTTGCCAGAAGACCGTTGCGCCTCATGTAGATACGTACATATCATAGTCGTACCATAGTACGTACATATCGGTACAATACGGTACGGGCACCAAGGGCCGGCCGTAATGCGCAGCAGGCGGACGGCCTCGGCCGGGGCGGACGGCTCGGCCGTCATTGTTGTGGTTCAGGTTTCAGGGCACGACAAAAACTGGGCGCGGTGCCCACACCCATAGTGTTGGAGGCGCCTGGATCGATTGAAAGATGGTGCAGACCCGTCGATCCTTGTGCGTGGCAAGGCGTACCCGGTCCAGTGTTGGTGGGGGCACGCTTCCTGACATTGCAACACAGGGCCTTGGGCGAGGGTTGACGACGAAAGCACGGCCGCCGATCCAAGAACAGGCAAATGGACGTTCCGCGGCTCGAGTGTCGCTCTCTCCTCAGGCGGTGGCGCAGGAGACAGTTGACGACAAAGGGACGAAGGGGGCGGTCTTGGAGGTTGGAGGCGGAGGGTATGAGGAGGGCAAGATGGAGGAAGAGGCCGAGGGCACCTCTGCCGGTGAGGTTGGACCCGGAAGAGGAGGATACGAAACGAAGGACGCAGGTCCTCGAAGCGCTATGGACTCTGACGATATGTCATCGGTGGGCATGGTCGAGGGCCCGGCAGTGGGTGATGACAACGGCAACGACGCGGCAATGCAGGCGGAAGACTTGGGAGTGCGTTGTGAGGGCCTTGCGGGTGTCGCCACGGGGCCACTGCTCATGCAACAGCGGCGGGGCGAAAACAGCGGGGATGCAGAGTCGGACGCGGGGACAGGATCGTCGGACAGCAGCCGGACGGTGCCCCTGACGCTGCTGGGTGGGGACAGACAAGCGGAAGCGCGGGAAAGGGCATTGGAGGTTGGGCGTACGGCCATGAGGCAATCGGGGCATCCCGTGTACAGGGCCATCGTGTCGACCGACAGGGTACTCCGGGCGGCGCAGGGCACGGTGGAGCTTGTCAGGGATGAGCTTTGCATTGTCAATGAGGCCATGCAGGCGGCGATAGACCAGAGCCCTTTCGGATCAGAGAGCCATATGGGGTCCGATTGCGACATGCGCGATGAAATAGCCCGCTGTCATGATGCCGCCGCGCAATTTCTGTCTGCCGCGGACGCCGTGAAGGACAAAGCATGGGCCGCCGAGAGGTACGCCGTCCAAGAGTACGTTCACGAAGCGGAGGAGGGCGGGTTGGACAGTGAATGACGGGCCGAAGCGAGAGAGCCTATGGGGAACTCTGGAACGGATAGTTAGCAGTGTGTGCCTGTCGGGAGGGGAGCGGTTCGGCACCGAGAGCGAGGGGGCGGGAAAGTATTTGTCATTGTTGTTGTAGGCGGCAAGTAGGCGGGAGGCAGGGCTCGATATGTCATGTGAGTGTCTGCCCAATACATAGGACCGAGAAAACAATTGTCCACTTCTTAGAGGTAGGAGGGGTTTCTGTCGTCTTGGGTGATGTGAGAAGGCCCTGCGGATCTGTTGGTACGGAGAGGCTGCAATAGCCGCCACGGTTTTGATGTCACTAAAAGTTGAATGTAGGATGCTATTGCACGGACACGATCCCTCAGGCGATTGTTTGGCTGTGCCTGTGTATTGCCGCAATTGCAGTCGTCTACCATACATGCACACGTAACAGGTTCGCTGGAGGGTTCAATCGGAGTCGGAGTGGTAGTCCTCTTCGAGAGTCCACAAGCAGGGCACGTTTTTCCTGTAACGCCACGTTGCAACGCATGCACCACTCCTGGGGGTCGTCCAGCTCATCTCGTGCAAGTACAGATGACGATCCGTATGCCACCACTGGCTTTCCTTTTCCCACCACAGCAGGAAGCGGGCGAGCGGCACCTTGGTAGGAGCAGAGAATCTGAAGTGGCACCCGTGAATCGGGTGCTTTCGAGGCATGTTTTGTACAGTGACAGTTGCAATGCCGGGCAAGGAGCCATGGTTGGGTGGAACGTAACCGTACTCGGATAGGATACTGTGATCTTCGGGAGAAAGATCCGCGAAGAAGCTTGGCCGTAGTACAGGGCCGTCGGGGGCTGGATATCTCCCTGCAGGAGGCATACCAG
>JBELBZ010000105.1:0-3594 GCA_042095055.1 Crocinitomicaceae bacterium
CGATTGCGGCGCTGTGGCTTGGACCCACGATTTCACTGCTTTGAGCGATGATTGCGGAGCAACAGGCTCGGCTTTGGTCACTTTTACCGCATCTGATGACTGCGGGAACACTACTACTTCATCTGCCACGTTCACCATTGAGGATTCTACTGCCCCAACGGCCAACGCCCAAGACCTGACCTTAACTTTGGATGGAACGGGTAACATTAGTCTGACAGCTGCTGAAGTGGACAACGGTTCTAACGACGCTTCTCAAGGATCAGTCACGTTGTCTATTGATGTCACCTCTTTTACATGCACCGATACCGGCGCTAACTCGGTGACCCTGACGGTCACAGACGAGTGTGGAAACACCTCCACGAGTGCTGCCACCATTACCGTGCAGGATACAGAGAACCCCACTATTTCGGGGATGCCAGCCAACATCAACTTAACGAATGATGCGGGTATTTGTGGTGCAGTGGCTACCTGGACGGCGCCAACTACAGACGACAATTGCAGTTCCACGATTTCGGGCGATGCTGACTCTGGTGACACGTTCCCAGTCGGCACGACGACGGTAACCTACACAGCTACAGACGCTTCTGGCAACACGGCCACCTCGACCTTTGACATCACCGTCACGGACGACGAGGACCCTGTCATTTCGGGCACGCCTTCGGACATTACCCAGACGGCCGATGCAGAGCAATGCGCCGCAGTGGTCACATTCACCGCTGCGACTGCGGATGACAATTGTGGTATCGCGACATTCTCGGGCAGTGCCAATTCAGGTGATTCGTTCCCTGTGGGCGCCACGACGGTGACCTACACAGCCACCGACGATGCAGGCAATACATCGACTTCAAGCTTTACAGTCACCATTACGGATGACGAGGCTCCTGTCATTACTGGAACGCCTACAAACATCCAGGCCGACATGGACGCCGGTTCTTGCGACGCAGTTGTGTCTTGGACTGCGCCTTCGACCACCGACAACTGCAGCACTACGCTGACGTCCTCTCACGACAGTGGCGACACCTTTAACGGTGGCGTCACGACGGTAACCTACACTTCTACGGACGGTGCAGGCAACGTCACAACTTCATCCTTTACGGTGACCGTATCTGATGCGGAGGATCCCACGATTGCGGGCATGCCCACGACAATCAACCTCAATAATGACGCTGGCATCTGTGGCGCAGTGGCGACATGGACAGCGCCAACTACGGACGACAACTGCAACTCTACCATCAGCGGCACGCACACCTCCGGCTCGCTTTTTGCGGTGGGCACGACGACGGTGACCTACACGGCTACCGACGATGCAGGCAATACGGCGGCGGAGACGTTCCAAGTGATCGTGACCGACACTGAGAACCCTGTCATTGCGGGTACGCCTTCGGACATGACGCACACGGCAGATGCCGGTCAATGCGGTGCAGTGGTCACTTTCACTGCTCCAACCGCCAGCGACAATTGCAGTGTTGTCACCTTTACGGACGATGCTGACTCCGGCGACACGTTCCCAGTCGGCACGACGACGGTAACCTACACAGCTACAGACGCTTCTGGCAACACGGCCACCTCGACCTTTGACATCACCGTCACGGACGACGAGGACCCTGTCATTTCGGGCACGCCTTCGGACATTACCCAGACGGCCGATGCAGAGCAATGCGCCGCAGTGGTCACATTCACCGCTGCGACTGCGGATGACAATTGTGGTATCGCGACATTCTCGGGCAGTGCCAATTCAGGTGATTCGTTCCCTGTGGGCGCCACGACGGTGACCTACACAGCCACCGACGATGCAGGCAATACATCGACTTCAAGCTTTACAGTCACCATTACGGATGACGAGGCTCCTGTCATTACTGGAACGCCTACAAACATCCAGGCCGACATGGACGCCGGTTCTTGCGACGCAGTTGTGTCTTGGACTGCGCCTTCGACCACCGACAACTGCAGCACTACGCTGACGTCCTCTCACGACAGTGGCGACACCTTTAACGGTGGCGTCACGACGGTAACCTACACTTCTACGGACGGTGCAGGCAACGTCACAACTTCATCCTTTACGGTGACCGTATCTGATGCGGAGGATCCCACGATTGCGGGCATGCCCACGACAATCAACCTCAATAATGACGCTGGCATCTGTGGCGCAGTGGCGACATGGACAGCGCCAACTACGGACGACAACTGCAACTCTACCATCAGCGGCACGCACACCTCCGGCTCGCTTTTTGCGGTGGGCACGACGACGGTGACCTACACGGCTACCGACGATGCAGGCAATACGGCGGCGGAGACGTTCCAGGTGATCGTGACCGACAATGAAGGACCATCCATAACTTCATCCGATCAGAATGTGACGACGGATGCAGGTGCTTGCACGGCAGTGGTCAATTATTCCACTGTGACCTCCACGGACAACTGTTCGGAGCCGACTGTGACCTACAGCATCTCAAACGGTTCCACCTTCTCCCTCGGAACCACTGCGGTTACAGTGACCTCCACTGACGAATTTGGAAATGCGAGCACCGCGACGTTTGATGTCATCGTAGCGGACGGGGAGGCCCCGACCATTACCGCTGGGACCGATGAAACGGTCCAATGTGATGGAGCCGGAAACAATACGGAATTGTTGGCATGGTTGGGAAACAATGGAGGAGCCACCGCGACAGATAACTGTAGCGCTGTGACCTGGTCAAATGACTTCACCACCCTCGCTTACACTTGCGGAAGCACGTCTTCTGTAAATGTGGTGTTTACCGCAACGGATGACGCGGGCAACGCTAGCACTACTCAGGGCACGTTCACCATCGAGGATACGACACCCCCTTCTATCGACACACAGGCCACAAATGAGACTGTGGAATGCGATGGCGCAGGAAATACCGCAGCGTTCCAGTCTTGGTTGGACAGCCATGGAGGAGCAGCCGCTTCTGAAATATGCAGCAGCGTGACGTGGAGCCACAATTCCACGGGATTGAGCAACCTATGCGGTGCCACGGGTGCCGAGACCGTAACCTTCACGGCCACGGATGATTGCGGAAATTCTTCCACCACCCAGGCCATCTTCACGATTCAGGACACGACCGACCCCACGCCATTGGCCAAGGATATCACGGTGACACTCGACGCCACGGGCGCGGCCACCATGAATGCTCAGGCCATGGACAATGGGTCGTCCGACGGTTGTGGAACGGTTAGTTTCGGGGCCAGCCCGACGAGCTTCACCTGTGATGATCTTGGTGACAATACGGTGACGTTGACTGTGACGGACGAGTGCAGCAACACAGCCACGGCTACCGCGACGGTCACCGTAGTGGACAACACAGATCCCACCATTGATGTGGCCGCCCAGGATGAAAGCCATGAATGCGACGGCGTGAGCGATTTCTCTACAGAGTTGGCGGCTTGGCTTGCCAACAACGGAGGTGCAACGGCGAGCGACGCATGCGGGCCATTGACTTGGTCTTACAGCCCCAATCCTGCGACGATGTCCCCCACTTGTGGAGGTGCATCTGAGGTCATTGTGACCTTCACGGTGACAGATGGCAGTGGCAATTCCACTGACACGCAGGCCACTTTCAGCATCGAGGACAT
>JBELBZ010000106.1:0-3589 GCA_042095055.1 Crocinitomicaceae bacterium
GCCAAGACGCGGGACAAGCTGCTTGAGGCCAGCCTCATTCTGTTCAACGAGCGGGGGTTTGCGGCGGTGACCACGGCCTCCATCGCTGAGCACGCCGGTGTATTGGAAGGCACGCTTTGGTACCATTTCCGTACCAAAAAGGACATCCTCACGGCGCATATTGAACTCCTCCAACAGGTCTTCGAGGGCGCCAATATCGATGCCGACTCCACCGACGAGGAGACCATCATCACAGGGATCTTCGCCTCTTACGATGTCATTTGGGACTTCCGCTACATCCTGCGCGATGACTTTGCCTCATTGCTCGATCCTGAGGAGCCTGCGCTGAAGACCACACTTGTGGTCAATGACTTTTTGGATGCATGGACTGAAGGACGCATTCAGCACGCCCACCAGCACGGTTTGCTTCAATTGGAGCAAAAAGGCATGGAGGACCTCTCCGAAATCATCCTGGTCATCGGCCGGTATTGGCTGGACTTCTCCAAAAAGAAGTACCCAGAGGCCGACAACCATGCGCTGCGGCGCAAAGGACTGCGGCATGTCTTTACCATTTTAGGGCCCTACCTCTCCTCTACTGCTTCCGGGTTCATCGAGGCCCGGTTAGGACCCAGTGTCCACTAAAACAGCCTGCCCACAAGCAGGGGAGTTTGATCATCATGAGACCATAAGACTTCATGACCGATCATAAGGGACCCCCCATTCATTTTGGTAAGCCTCTCCAACAGCAAGCCCCATCCACATTGTTGTTGTTCGTAACGCGGGGTAGGATGTTTCTTACAAGCGAAGCCGATGGAGAACTTTGGACCCACAAATAAACCCATCATGAAATCACTACACATCAGTCTCGCTGTGCTGTTCGCAACAGTTTTGACACTCAACGTTCAAGCCCAAGAGGAAGGATCCAAAGAAATGGCCTCATACGGAGTAGGCGTCGGAATCAGCCCCTTTGGCCCTTCTGTCAACTTCTCACACAACCTTTCTGCCAAGACCACCATTCAGGTTGGAGTTGGCGCATTCTCCGGTGACAACCCCGCCGACCTGGAAATCGGGGGCGCCACCTTTTCTGGAACTGGCGAAACCAACTGGATGGGCATTTTCCTCAACCACCGTCCATTCGAAGATTACGATTGGATTCGGTTCAATGTGGGCATCGGCATTGGCGGTATTGAAGGGACATTGACGGACGTCAACGACCCCACCCACTCTTATTCAGCCCGCTACGACAACAACCCAGTAGGCTATGTCGGAATCGGCGTTGGCTCGCGGCCTGTAAAGGGCGTCACCGTCGGCTTTGACATCGGTGGCCTGCACACTTCTGGTGCTGACATCACCGCCACAGGAACGACGGTGAACGCCGAAGTCTTGGAGGAGATTCCCAACACCTTGGGATACGGACGCGTGTTGCCCAACCTCCAGCTCTCTGTGGGATACGGCTTCTGAACGCCCCCTCTTTTGCATTGTGAAACGCCCCGACTTCCGGGGCGTTTTGCATTGCTGAAGTTTGGTCTCCCTATCAACCTTACCCGGCCCAGAGCGCTCATCCGCCCCACTTTCACGCGAGCGCAAAAAAGAGGGGGCCTGATCATCCTCAAAGGCCAACGGAAAATTCACACTGGCTTGTCTTCCAAGTAAAACGCATTCCTGTTCTTTTGGGATGACTCCAATAAAAAGAAAGGTCTCCCTTGCCGTCATTTCTGATCTCCACCTCGGCATGCGCGGCTGTCGCGCCCATGAGATCCTGGCTTATCTGCAGTCTATCGACCCAGAAGTCCTCGTGCTGAACGGTGACATCATCGACATCTGGCAATTCAAAAAGAAGTACTTCCCGCCGTCACACATGCGGGTGGTCAAGGAACTACTGAAGATGATGGAGCAGGGCAAGACCATCCACTACATCACCGGCAACCATGACGAACTTTTCCGCAGGTTCGTGGGATTCAAGACGGGCAACTTCAACATCGCCAACAAGCTGGTCCTCGAATTGGAGACCGGAAAAGCGTGGATTTTTCATGGGGACATCTTCGACGTCACCATGCAGCACTCGAAGTGGTTAACCAAACTGGGGGGCAAGGGATACGACATGCTCATTGCCTTGAACCACGCCGTAAATAGCATCTCATTGGTTTTTGGCGGAAACAGGATCTCACTTTCCAAGAAGGTCAAGGAGAGCGTAAAAGGGGCGGTGAAATACATCAACCAGTTCGAGGAGACCGCAGCGGAAATCGCCATAAACAATGGGTATGACTTCGTGGTGTGTGGCCACATCCACCAACCTTGTGACCGCATGGTCCAAGCAAAAGGCGGGCAGGTTCGCTACCTCAACAGCGGCGACTGGGTCGAAAACTGCACAGCGTTGGAATACCATGGTGGAAGCTGGCACATTCATACCCAAGCAGAGGTGCGCAGGGATGAGACCGCTGAACCCGTCACGAAGAAAGACCAAGAGATCTTTCAAGAACTGCTCTCTGAATTTTCCATAGGCTGATGCCCTGAGCTCACTTAAAACCACAGCCCATGAAAAAAGGCACCCACATGGGTGCCTTTCTCTTTTGGGTGTTCAAGTTGTCAATCCTCAATGCAGCGCACGCTGGCTCCGATGACATCCCAGTACTCGGCGCGGTTCAATTGGTCAGAGCCTGAACTCAAGGTGCGCTGCATCACATCTCCATTGCTGGCATATGTGGAGCTCCAGTATGTCCCGAAATAATTCATGCTGTAATTGTTGCCATCGGGCCAAGCGTGGCCTCCAGCCGAACCATTGAAGCCAAAGGCATCGGTGCCGTTGCCGTTTTGTGCCCAACCGGACTCCGCCTTTAATGCCTCACCCATACGCTTGCCGTAACCCGCAACCACCAAGTAAGACTCCAGCTTCATCCAGTCGAGTTCTGAAGGCACATGCCATCCTGAGGGACACAGTCCGCCGTTCAGTGAAGTCGTCGCTGCCATGCCATTGTACAAGAAACCATGGGCATTCACCGCCGATGCAGAATTGTTGTAGGCCGAACGCGCAGGGGCCACCAAATTCGGAAAGGTTGCTGCAGTCTCCTCAGGAATCGCCGTGCCATCCCGGAATACCGTTGACCGAAGGTTTTGTGCGAACCAACACTGATCGCCAATCGCAACCACGGGGTATTCGAAATTATCGAACTCCACATTGGAAACGCACTCAGCACTCGTGGCTGCTAAATCGTATTCACAGCTTCCGTCATCCACAGTGGCATAAGTGTCATAATTGAGGGCTTCAGGATCGGTGCAACCCGCACAAGAATCAAAGTCGCAAGACCCGTCGTCGACGACGGCTTCCGCGTCGAAATTGCAAGCTGATGCATAGGTGCAGCCCTCCTGCTTGCTGCAGCCTGCCAGCACGACCGCCATGCAGGCGACCAATGAGAAGGTGAGAAATCGTTGGTTTGTCATGATTTTCCGTTTGACTTCAAAATTACGCATTCAGTCGATTTCGTCAGATTAATCCTACAAACTCTACCAACACGGCGAAGGGGATTCTGAAAGAAACCGAACCGCCATCGGCATCAACTGCCAAAACACACTCCCGTGGAGTGGTTGGCTCACTGCGTCACCCCACCGCCGC
>JBELBZ010000107.1:0-3552 GCA_042095055.1 Crocinitomicaceae bacterium
CAGGGGTTCCGCCTTTTTTATTTCACCCTTAAACCGGCATTATACATCAGTGACACCAACCATGTAACTGTTTGAAAAACAACAACAAGACAGATTTCACATTCAAAATGAAACCTGAACTTGCAGAAAGGAGTACGGGAGATAGAACCCCCTCCATCATGCGATACTACTTCCCCTTTCTGTTCCTTTTCATCCCCCTCTTCGCCAACACCGCTTCGGCGCAGGATGACCGCTGTTCTTCCGATCAAGTTCAGGCGGCCCTGATGGAGGACAGCACTTACGCTCGAAGCTATTTCGCCTTTGAGGCGGCATTGTCAGAAATGTCCAATACCACCATGCGCTCGAGCGACACCCATGTGTTGCCGGTGGTCGTTCACATCATGCATGCTGGCACCCCGGCTGGCACTGGATCCAATGTCTCAGACAGCCAAGTTTTAAGTGCGATTGACGCACTTAATGCGGACTTTCGCGGTGAATTTGGCGGTTCGGACATCGACATTGAATTCGCCCTTGCGGCAAGAGACCCAGAAGGAAACCCAACGACGGGAATTCTGAGAACAAATGTGTCTGCGGCCATACCCAGCTTTTCTAGCACCGGCATGGTGACAACGAGCAACCTCGATCCCGCTTCGGAGATGAACATCAAGAACCTCAGTCATTGGCCGGGTTCGGACTATGTCAACGTTTGGGTCCTGCACAAGCTCAATGGCGGCACCTCTCCTTTGGGTTTTGCCTACTTACCTCCCACTTCTGGCACGCATGATGGCATCGTTCTTCACCACCAAGTGTTTGGTGTGGGAGCAGAATTCGATTTGCTCAACAACTTCGACCTGAATAGGACTTTGACCCATGAAGTCGGGCACTATTTGAGTTTGTTGCACACCTTCAACAATACCAGCAGCTGTGCAGACGAAAGCAATTGCCTGTCGCAGGGTGACCGGGTTTGTGACACCCCTCCTACGACCGGGTCCATTGGCTGTTCTGCCATGAGCTGTCCTGAAACCATGGTGGAGAATTTCATGGACTACTCCAATGACGATTGCATGGACGTCTTTACCGAAGGACAGCGCACACGAATGCGCAATGCTTTGGTGAGCCACCGAAACTCCCTGTTGAACAGCGATGGCGCTGTACCAGTGATGGCAGCCGACATTGGAATCGCTTCCATTCAAGGCATCGCCTCAGCGGGATGTGCTTCCTCTATCGCCCCAGAGGTGATGCTCCAGAATTTCGGTTCGGACCCCATGAGCTCGGCGACATTGTACTTTTCATTGGACGGTGGTTCCGTCAACGAATTGGCCTGGACCGGCAATCTGGTCTCGGGCGCAACTGAGTTTGTTTCCCTGCCAACTTTGGCTGCCTCAGGAGGTGCACACGACCTGAGCGTCTGGATCAGCGCGCCCGAAGATGGTTATGCATTCAATGACACATTGAACAGCTCCTTCGAGATCCTCTCTGGCACGTTTGTCAACATGGAAATCCAATTGGATGTGCTGCCCTTTGGATTCAGTTGGAGCGTCGAAAGCACAGACGACGGCACAGTTGTAATGTCGGGCACGAATTACGACAACGGCACTTATGCCGGCGACTTCATCGCCGAAAGCCAATGTGCCACGACCGGTTGCTACGAACTCACCGTGACCGACCTTTTTGGCAACGGCTTGCATTACCCTCCCGGAGGATGGTATGCATTGACCGATGCTGATGGGAACGTGCTGGGCTCAGGTTCCGGAAACTTCGGCTCAGGTCAAACCCATGCCTTCTGTGTCGATGGCGCTGCAGTTGCTCCTTGTGCAGATGTGAACTCCAATGACATTTGTGACGGGGATGAAGACTTGACTGTTACCGACGTTCCGGGTTGTACGGATGCTTCCAGCTGCACATTTGATGCCACTGCCAATGTCGACGACGGCAGTTGCCAATACCTCGACGCATTGGGCGATTGTGGTGGTGACTGTCCAGGTGATGCCGATGGAGACAATGTCTGCGACAATGCTGAAATCCCAGGTTGTTTAGACTCGGAAGCATGCAATTACAACGACAATGCCACCGACGATGCTGGCAACTGCTCTTATCCCCCGGTCAACTTTGATTGTGATGGCAATGTGACCGTTGCTGTATACGGCTGCATGGATTCCGCGAGCTGCACCTTTGATGCAAACGCCAATACCGATGATGGCTCTTGCCAGTACCCCGATGCCTTGGGTGATTGTGGAGGCGACTGCCCCTCAGACAACGACAGCGATGGGGTTTGTGACAACGCAGAGATTCCCGGATGCACAGACTTGGTGGCCTGCAATTACGACGCCACTGCGACGGAAGAAAATGGCAACTGCGCTTATGCGACCGAGGGCTTTGATTGCGATGGAAATGTCTTGATTGTCGTCCCGGGATGCACGGATCAAGCAAGCTGCACTTACGATGCCGCAGCCAACACCGATGATGGCAGTTGTGAATACTTGGATGCCCTCGGCATATGTGGTGGGAACTGCCCAGGCGATGCCGATGGAGACAATGTCTGCGACGATGCAGAGGTCCCGGGTTGCACGGACCCCTCCGCATGCAACTTCGATGGCGATGCCACTGACGAAGCCGGGAATTGCACCTACCCGCCCGTCAACTTTGACTGTGACGGCAACGTCACACTTGCGGTCTTTGGCTGCACGGATGCAGAGAGCTGTAATTATGATGCCGCGGCAAATACCGATGACGGCAGCTGCGAATACCTCGATGCACTCAACGAATGTGGAGGCGATTGCCCTTCTGACAACGACGGCGATGGGGTCTGCGACAATGCAGAAATTCCTGGATGCACAGACCTCGTGGCCTGCAATTACGAGGAGGATGCCACGGAAGAGGACGGAAACTGCGAGTACGCCATCGAAGGGTTTGATTGCGCTGGCAACCCTCTCATTGTGGTCGAGGGCTGCACAGATGAAGCCAGCTGCACCTATAATGCGGCGGCAAACAGTGACGATGGAAGCTGCGAGTATCTCGATGCTTTGGGAGAATGCGGCGGTGACTGCGAAGCAGACATCGATGAAGATGGAATCTGCGACAGTGCTGAAGTTTTAGGCTGCACCGACGCCCAGGCTTGCAATTATGACAACGAAGCCACCGAAGAAAGCGGGGAATGTGAATACGCCGCAGAAGGATTTGATTGCGAGGGGAACCCGCTAACCAGCAGCATCGCTGAATTCGCGGGTGTATTGTCGTCTTTGACACCCTTTCCCAACCCCTCTCTCGCAGGGCAAAAAGTGCAGATATCAGGCCTCTCAAATGCTGGTCCATGGACGGTCTCTGTGTGGTCCTCTGGTGGCAAACTGGTGCACACCCAGACCAGCTCAGCAGCAGCTGCAATGGACGCCTGGAGCCTGAATGTTGCTGCTCCCGCATTGCCAGGCATGTATCTGATCCGGGTGACATCGCCCCATCAAGCGGCGCCAATGCCCCGAATCGGCAGGCTTATTGTCCGCTGATTTTGAATCCATCGAATTGGAACAGCGTCGCGGTCTTTGACTTCGGCGCTGTTCTGCTTTGGGCCTCATTCTG
>JBELBZ010000108.1:0-3550 GCA_042095055.1 Crocinitomicaceae bacterium
TTTGGCAACGATTGCGCGGCGGCCACCTTGGCCAGTGACGTTGCCCTGCTCGATTACGTGGGAGACGGATCTGGTTGCATTGGACTAGACACAGACATTGCCGTTCAGATGATGAACCTGGGGCTCAACACCTTGACCTCGGCCACCATCGGCATGTTCGTCAACGGCGTCCAAGTCGGATTCACCAACTGGACGGGCAGCCTCGATACCTATGGCATCGAGGTGGTGGCCCTGCCGCCGTATGCATTTAGCGGGGATGCGACCTATGAACTGAGGGTGACCAGCGGAGACATGGACCCCACCAACGATGAGGTGGAGGTTGAGTTCGATGCGGGTGTACCGGCCACCCGCCTCCTCCACATCGAGATCATGACCGATGGGTGGGGCGCGGAGACCGGGTGGACCGTCGAAGACAACACAGGCAATGTCATTGAGTCGTTGGCTGCCGGATCGTTGTCCAACACCACGAACTACACATGGGAGGTTGAGGTGCCGGCAGATGGATGTTACAAATTCACCTTGACAGACGCCTACGGCGATGGATTGTTCGGAAGCCAATGGGGAAATCAGGATGGATACTGCATCGTCCGCTCTGTCCACCAGTTTCCTTACCAGACCGGTGACCCGATTGCCGCTCTCATCCTGGATTACGATGGCACAAGCAATTTTTCCACCCTTGAGGACAACTTCAATGCGTCTGAGAACTTCACCGGAGACGGGACCTTTGGCTGCACGGACCCATCTGCTGCCAACTACGACCCCGACGCCCAATTCGACGACGGGTCGTGCATCGAGACGGCAGGCTGCCTCGAGATTGGCCAGGACTTCTGGGCTGACCTTGTGCCATTCGGCATCCATCCGTCGTTCTCGACGTCCTACTTCGGTGAGCTGGATTGGTACAATGCTTCGGAGGAGGTGTTGGTGACGGATTGGGTTCTGAATGTGCCCAACACCATCATCGACCCCGGCAGTGGGGTGGAATACGGTGTGCATTCGTTTGACATCCAGTCCATCTCCGGACTGCCGGAGGGCATGTCCGCAGAATTGAGCGAGGAGTCCTTGTCGGGAGGGGAGCAGGCCTGCATGAGCATGTCCGGGTATGCACTAGAAGAAGGGGAGCATCAGGTTCAAGTGGCGGGCGAGATGAGCATTTCCATTTTCAACTCGCCGTTTTCGATTGGGATTTTTACCGCGACGCTGGATTTGATGGTCCAGCCCAACCCCAACTCCATCCTCGGGTGCACCTACCCGGGCGCCTCCAACT
Organism: Crocinitomicaceae bacterium; assembly: GCA_042095055.1. Taxonomy (GTDB): domain Bacteria; phylum Bacteroidota; class Bacteroidia; order Flavobacteriales_D; family Sanyastnellaceae; genus UBA8752. The sequence goes on from JBELBZ010000108.1 coordinate 1,265, forward strand.
TCAATGTGATCGCCAACCAGGACAATGGTACCTGCCTCTTCCCCGGTTGCATGGACCCGGCTGCGTTGAACTACCACGCCATGTTCAACGAGGACAGTGGCGACTGCCTCTACGCCGATGACGTGTCGGGCCCCAGCGCCTGCCCCTCCGACCTCAACGGGGACGGCCTCATCGCTGTTGCTGACCTCTTGATCGTCCTCGGCGACTTCGGAAACCCCTGCAACGAATGAACCGCTTTGCTCTTCTTTTGATGCTGGCCACTGTGCTGGCTTGTTCCCTGCCCAACCGTGTCAGCGGTCAGGCCACCGGCATCATTGTCGAGACCTATGCCGAGAACATCGGGATGGTGGGCTCAACAGATTTGACCGGGTACAACACCTACCGGCTCTACGTCGAATTCAGCCATCCGGATGATTTTCTGGCCGCTGTCTATGGAGACGTAGACTACCCAACCGTCATTGATGGCAACAACAACTTCTACCAAAGTCCCTTGGGTGGGTTGACCAATGAAACATTCAATTCGGTGTTGTTCGCTGGATTTCCAGATTTGGAGTTCGACAGTTTCGTGACCATCGGGATGGACAGCCCAGCCAATTCGACCAATGGTGAGGCCCCTGTGAATGCTGTCGCTGACCCTTCGAACAATTGGATCAATGCGTTCGAGCCCGGTCAGGGTGCACCCGGCGCCAACATCAACATTTCGAGCCTCACCGGGGGATCCTGGTTTCCGCTCTTTCCGGATGCCAACGGATTTGCGGGGGATGACCTCTTCGTCCTGATCGGACAGTTCACCACGGATGGTGAGATTTCCGGAACGGTTGGCGTGGCCACCTTCATTCAAGGCAGCCAATCCAATCAAGTGATCGAATCCTTCTCGTTCAGCAGCATTCCGGATGCGGTATTCGGATGCACCGTTAACACAGCCACCAATTTCAATCCTTTTGCGACTCAAGACGACGGGTCCTGTGTGTTTGTGTGCGATGATCCGGCAGTCCAAATTTCCGTCAGCGCCATTGAGGTGGACCCCCCCAGTTGCACCGGTTTTGCGGATGGAGGGTTTCAGGTTCACGTGACAGGGGGTCAGGGGGGGCTGACCTTTGGTTTGGACGAGGTGGAGAATGCGACCGGCATCTTTGGCGGGATGTCGGCCGGAAATTGGTCGGTGACGATCACAGATGGCGTGGGGTGTTCGATCACGGAGGATGTGACCGTGACCGATCCGTTGCCCCTGACCATCTCGGCGGAGTTGGCCCTGCCCATCAGTTGCACCGAAGCGGATGACGGGGTCATCATCGGATCCAGCGAAGGAGGCACCGGGGATGTACAATACAGTCTGACGTCGCCCTCTTACGATGCCATGGGGGCGGCCTTCTTTGACGACGGCTCCGTGGTGCCGGAATTCGAAGCGTTAGCACCTGGTGTGTACACGGTTCATGGCATCGACAGTGAGGGGTGTGTGGGAAACAGCCCTGCCGTTGCCCTGGCGGAGCCACAGCCGTTCACGCTCTACGCGCAAGACGTCGTTGACGCTTCCTGTGCAGCGGCGGCGGATGGAACCATCCTCCTCAATTTCTTCGGAGGCAGCGGAAACTCCACCACCTACAGTTTGGATGGAAACACCTTTGCGAGCAACTCCCTTTTCAACGTGCCTCCCGGGACTTACACAGCCTTTGCCATGGATGTGAATGGATGTTCGGATGTGCTGGAGGACATCGTGGTGGGCGGGTCAGTCCAGATCAATTTGGACTACGCCGCTTCCCCTCCATCCTGCGCTGGAGAGGCAAATGGCCAGGTCGAATTGGGGTTGTCGGGTGGAACCGGTTCACTGAATGTCACCTTTGATGGAGAGTCGATTGACGTCGACGGCGCCGTGACGAATCTGTCGCCCGGCGTCTATCCGGTTCTTGTGACTGATGAGGTTGGATGTGAGGCCGATTTCGAGGTGGTGGTGGAGGATCAAACGGCTGTCAGCCTTGAAGCCATTGTTGTGCAGAATGCACCGTGTCAGGGCGAAACAGGGAGCGTCAGCCTCCTCGCTTCAGGTGGGGTGGGCCCTTACGTGGTGCAAAACTCGGGGAGTGAGGCGTTCGAAGCGCTGCTGGTGCTGGATGGCCTTCCTGTCGGGGGCGGTGTACTGAGCGTTCTCGATGCCAATGGTTGTGAGGCGTCGACTCCTTTCGTCATTGGGGAGCCAGCAGCACTGATGGTGCAGCTGGAGTCGATTCAGCCCACGACGCCGGGAAGCAGCGAAGGGACCATCGCGGTGAGCCTCTCGGGTGGAACCTC
>JBELBZ010000109.1:0-3487 GCA_042095055.1 Crocinitomicaceae bacterium
CTCGTCCTCCGGATGGCCGCCGCAATGGTCGGCAGGTGGGTCCGAGATGAATTGTGGGAGTGGCCCCGCAATACCGAGGTGACCATCGTTGGGCTTGAAGAAAAGCTTTCCCGCACCTTTCAGCTCGAAGACGGCCGTTCCATCGCTTTCAAAGGGGTCGCTGACCGTGTCGAAGTCCACCGCTCCCCCCGTGGCGAAGTCTGGCAGGTCATCGACTACAAGACGGGCAAAGTGGAGGGCAAAGACCTAAAGCTCAAATCGAACTGGGGAGAAGTCCTGCGGAAAGGCAACCATGGAAAAGCCCTGCAGCTCCTGCTGTATGCCGCCATGCTGCGCTCCAAATACCCGGAGGCCAATGCCATTCGCTCCGCCATCCGCGCCGGCCGCAAAGGCCCCGGCGACAACAGCAGTCTGCTCACGCTGAATTGGGATGGCGCCCAACAACTCGATGCCCACCACGACGACCTCCTCAAGGATTGGTTGGGCGAAGTAGTCGAAGCCTTGCTCCCCGCAGACGAACACGACACAGTGGCGCACAACGAGGAGAGCACCTGGTGCGCCGATTGCCTCACGCTGGAGTAGATTTCGCGCATGGAGAACGCCACCCTGACATCATCATCCCAGAAGCGCGTTTTGGTGGTGGCTTATTACTGGCCTCCTGCCGGTGGCCCTGGCGTGCAACGCTGGCTGAAATTCGCCAAGTATTTCCCACAACAGGGTTGGCAACCCACCTTAGTGGTGCCCGATGGAGCTGCATACCCTGTTTTGGACCCTTCTCTCAGCGAAGACGTGGCACCGAACCTTGATGTGATCCGCGTCCCCATTTTTGAGCCCTATGAAGCCATCTTGAGCCTGATCCAAGGAAAAGGCACAGAGCGATTGGGCTCATCAGGAGACAAAAAATCGGGGTTGATTCAGAACACCTTGCGCTGGCTGCGTGGAAACCTGCTGCTTCCTGATCCCCGCATCCTTTGGCGCAGACCCGCCATCCGTGCTTGCAAAGCCACCATTGAAGCAGCCCACAAAGAGGGCAACCCTTTTGATGCCATCGTTACCACCGGGCCTCCCCACAGTGTACACCTGATTGGACTCGCCCTCAAAGGTGCCACTTCCCTGCCGTGGATCGCCGACTTCAGGGACCCGTGGCGCGAGATGGACTACCTCGAAGATTTCCTGCCCACCCAGCGCACGCGCAACACCCACTTCAAGATGGAGGGCCAGGTTGTCCGTGAATGCGACATGGTCCTCATGACCAGTAAAGGCATCGAGACTTCCTTTGCCGTGCATGACGTGCCGACAGAGAAGTTGTGTCTCATTCCCAACGGATGGGACCCAACCGATGTGCCGCTCAACCCCCCCACTTCATCTGACGTACGCCAGCATTGGGACATCGGACACTTTGGATCGTTGTTCCCCATCCGCAACGCACCTGGGCTTTGGAAGGCGGTGGCCACATGGAACCGAGGCACAGGGAAGCCCATTCACCTGCATTTCTATGGGGTGGTCAATCCGGAAGTACGCTCGGAATTGTCTGCCATCCTGCCTGGGCAATGGACGGACCATGGCTACGTTTCGCACAAGGAAGCCGTGGCTGCCATGCACAAGATGGACACCTTATTGCTGCTGCAAAACAAATCGAACAGCGGACGGTATGCCATCCCCGGAAAGGCCTTTGAATACCTCGCACTCGGCAAACCGATGGTCATCGCCACACCCCGGCCCAGCGATCTTCACGACCTCGCCACACAATGGGGATGTGAAACCATGGGCTACGAAGACGAACACGAAGCCATGGCCCTCCTCGAAAACGCAGCGTCCCAATCCGGACCTTCAGAGGAGAGCCGCATGGCATTTACCCGCCCTCATCTTACCGCCCAATTGGCCAAAGCGATGGACGATTTGATTTCCCAGACCTCCTGACATGGCCCGTTTGCGCGTCCCAGATCAAGCCCTGCGCAATTTCCTGAGCATCCTGCTCGGGTTTGCAATCGGAGGATTCAACAACCTGGTCGTGTTGCCTTGGGCCTTCGGAGACAACTTGGAAGCCTGGGGGTTGGTGCGCATCGCTGCCGCTTGGGCCACCTTGCTCGGACCCATACTCGCCTATGGCGCACCCTCGGCGATGAACCGATTTCAAGGCAAGCTGAACGCCATGGGCGCATTGCCTCAGTTATACGCCACCTTAATTTGGCCCCCTATCGCCCTCTTTCTGGCCTTGGTCGCCATACCGGCTCTGCTGCTGCCAGAAGGCGTCGCCGACCTGCTCGGACTAGAAGGCACCAACCGCGAAACTGTTTGGCCCATCGCCGTGCTTTCCGGCCTTTACACCGCACAGATCTACTTTGCGGGCTACCTGTCTTCACGGCTCAAAACGGCCTTGGCCACCTTCGCACGCGAGACATTTTTCAAATTCGGCTACCTCGCATTGGCACTGGCATTGGGCATGGGTTGGATGGGAATCCCTGCATTCCTACCTGCCTTTGTCGGTCTGTATGTCTGCGTTCTGGTCTTGTTGTTTGCCCAAAGCATGGCCAATCAATTCCGCCTCAATACACGGCCGATTCAAGACAAGAAGTTGCTCCGGGAAATCAGGGTCTACAGCGGTACCCTCATCCTCGGCAGTGGTGCGAGCATCATCTTGGGGCAGATCGACATCATCATGGTGGGCCGACTGTTGGACCTCAGTCAAGTGCCCATCTATACCATCGCCGCTTTCATTGCTACGATTGCAGGCATTCCTGTGCGCGCCTTCCAACGACTGCTTCAACCCCTCATCGCGCGTGCACTGCATGCCAAAGACAATGCCGAGACTTGGCGCCTGGTCAAATTGAGTCACCGCAGCATGCTGTTGACCAGTGGATGGATGATCACCTGTATTGCCGTATCCACTCCGGAAATCGACCGGCTCTTGCCTGCAGCCTTCCAGGGGCTGAGCACGGTCATCATGGTCATTGGAGCGTTCAAAGTCATCCTAGCGGCATCGATGGGCAGCATGATCCTCATCGGCCAATCAGACCACTACAAAAAGACCATTTGGTTGCAATGGCTCAGTGTAGTCTTGGCGATACCGCTCAACTTCTTGTTCATTCCAAAGAGCGGGCTGGACATGGGCTTGCTCGGTGCAGCATTGGCCACCTTCATCGCCATGGGCTTGGCCATCCTAATCCGGCAGTTCTTGGTATGGTTCATTTGGAAAGAATGGGTACTGAACCGGCATAGCTTGGCCATCCTTGTTGTCCTGGTGGTGCCTGGACTCCTGCTCATCGGGATGGACATGGAATGTCACCCTATGCTTTTGTTGACCCTGAAATCCGCCATGACCACCATCTGGGTGGCCGGAGCAGCATGGACATTGAACCTGGTCCCAGAGGGAAAGAAACTCGTTCTCGAAAAATGGAACGGGTTCGCAAGTCGCAAAAACGGATAACGCTTACTGGCGCAGCCACTCCTGGGTGCGGTAGATGAAGCCCCAGTAGCCCCGCACCTT
>JBELBZ010000110.1:0-3454 GCA_042095055.1 Crocinitomicaceae bacterium
GTGTGGGCGAGAAAATCGTCAAGTGGTTCGCTGTTATGCGGCCCGTTGACCTCGAAAACTTCTGATCATGCAACGGATCCTTACCTCCACCCTCGCCCTGATGCTCGCGGTCGCTTGTGCGGCCCCAGCCTACGCGGGCAATCCAGACCGTTCCGGCAGTGCCGGAGCCGGACAGCTGCTGATCCTGCCTTGGGCCATGAGCTCAGGTGTAGCTGGTGCCAATACCGCCCTCATCACCGGTGTTGAAGCCAGCTTCTCCAATGTCGCAGGCTTGGCGTTCGTCAACCGCACGGAGCTCGCTGTCTGCAACCAGCAGTACCTCGTTGGCACCGACATTCAGCTCAACTCTTTCGGGTTTGTGCAAGCTGTCGGCGGCGGACACTTCGGTGTCACTGTTACGAGCATGACCTTCGGTGAGATCGAAATCACCACCGAGGATTTGCCAGAAGGCGGCATCGGTGCTTACCGTCCCACCTTTTCGAACATCGGCCTCAGTTATGCCAAAGCGTTCTCCAACACCATTTATGGTGGACTGACCGTGCGCATGATTTCGGAAAGCATCAGCAATGTGCGCGCCAACGGTGTTGCCTTTGATGCCGGAATCCGCTACCTCGCTGGTGATGACGGACGTCTGAAGTTTGGCATCTCCCTCCGCAACGTCGGCGCCCCCATGCGCTACGGCGGTGATGGCCTCACGCTGACCGCGACCCCCCAAGGGGCTGCCGAAGGGTTGACCATCATGCAGCGCAGCGAGCGCTTCGAGTTGCCCTCTCTCGTCAACATCGGCTTTGGCTATGACATGATGCGCCGCGAAAGCATGACCCTGACCGGAATGGGACAGTTCACCTCCAACAGCTTCACGCGCGACCAGGTATCTGGAGGACTCGAATTGAGCCTGCGCGACCGGTTCATCTTGCGCGCCGGTTACCTCTACGAGGATGGCTTGGGCTCTGAAGAGACCACCCAAACTGCCATGACCGGACCCAGCGCTGGATTTACTGTGAAGCTGCCTACTTCTGACGACGGTTACATTGGTCTCCATTACGGATACCGCACCACAAACCCGTTTGACGGCATTCACAGCATCGGGCTAAACATCAGCATGTAAAGCCCATGCGCGCAACGCTCCTCTCCCTGCTTTTTGCAGGCGGATGCCTTGCCAGCTTCGGCCAGGACGCCGCCCCCGGCACCCCCATACCGGACAAAGGCCAAAGTCTTCTTACAGAACAACCTGAGTCGGCTCCCGTAGGAGCGCAGCCCCGCGGCACTGCGGCCGCGTGCGCGCCTGCGACAGCGCTGCGCAACCTCGAATGGAACAACGTCCGGGCACTCGTCGAAAATGGCGGATCGCTCTGGTACAACCGGTCCATTGACAAAGGCGCTTACATCGTTCCCAAAGAAGCAGGCGTCAGCGTTGTCTACGGCGGGGCACTGTGGCTCGCCGGCATCAGCCCCGACCAACAGCTCAAGCTGGCCGCCGCACGTTACCGCAACAACGGCAACGACTTCTGGCCAGGACCGCTCACCAACGATGGTGCTGCCGAAGTGGACGAAGCGACCTGCTCTGCCTACGACAAATTCTCCATCACCGAGCGGCAAGACGCCATGCGCCACCGGCAGTATTTCGACTGCGCAGCAGACCCGACGTGCGACCTCGATACCGAATTTCCGGAAGGGTACGCCATCCCGACGTCCTTCTTTGATTATCCTGCACATGGCAACGTAGCCCTCCAGCAGGATTACTACCTCGCTCCGTTCTACGACTACGACGGTGACGGCAACTACGACCCCACCCTCGGTGACTACCCCTGGTACGACTTTCTCCAAGAAATCGACTGCGGCAACCGGCGCCGAGAAGACCGCGTACCCCTCTACGGAGACCAGACGTACTACTGGATTTTCAACGACAAGGGCAACGTGCACACGGAGTCCTTGGGCGAGCCCATCGGCATGGAAATCCGCGCCCAGAGTTTTGCTTTCTCGACCAACGACGAGATCAACAACATGACCTTCTGCAACTATGTCTTGATCAACCAAGGCACGCAGACGTTGACCAACACCTACTTCTCCCAGTGGGTGGACTGTGACCTCGGCGGTCACGTCGACGACTATGTGGGTTGTGATGTCCAACGCGGCCTGGGATACAGCTACAATGGTGACGCCTTTGACGAAGCCACGAGCTACTCCATCGGTTACGGTGAACACCCCCCAGCCATGGGCATCGATTTCTTCGAAGGCCCCTACCAAGACTCTGATGGCGTCGACAACCCATTGACGTCTGTCTTTACCGATGCGGTGGACTCACTGGGCATCCCCTACCGTGGCATCGGCATCGGATATGGCGATGGCGTCATCGACAATGAGCGCTACGGCATGCGCAAATTCCTCTATTACAACTGGTCCAGCGGCATCGATGGCCAGCCCAGCCAGAGCGTGCATTACTACAACTACATGCGCGGTTTCTGGAAGAATGGCCAGCGCATGGCCTATGGAGGAAATGGCATCACCGAAACTTCCGGTGCCAACCTCGACATCGCCGCCGACTACATGTATCCCGGCAACACCGACCCGTTCTCTTGGGGCACGGTGGGGCAGCAGGTTGAACCCTGGACCGAGCAAACCGCGGGCAACCCTGCTGGAGACCGGCTCTTCTTGCAATCTGCTGGACCCTTTACCCTCGAGCCTGGCGATTACAACAACATCACGGTGGGCATGGTCTGGGCACGGGCCGATGCAGGCGACCCCTTTGCTTCGGTGGAGCTGCTGCGCATTGCAGACGACAAAGCCCAGGCGCTGTTCGACAACTGCTTCGAAATCGTATCGGGTCCCGATGCTCCTGACATGACCATTCAGGAATTGGACAAGGAATTGGTCCTCTACCTGACCAACGATAATCCGCTCTCCAACAACTTCAAAGAAGGGTACGAGGTCTTTGATCCGGGTACGCCTTCATTGCGCACAGACGGCACCCTGCTCGACAGCACCGCTCGCAGCTACGTGTTCGAGGGTTACTTGCTCTATCAATTGGCCGATGCCACAGTAGGACCCGACGAGTTGACCAACCCCGACAGGGGCCGACTCATCGCTCAGTGCGACATCCAAAACGACCTCGACCAAATCGTCAACTACACGTTTGACCCCATCATCGGATTGTCCATACCCACCCTGATGGTCAGCGGCGAGAATGAAGGCATCCGTCACAGTTTCCAGGTGCAGAACGACGCCTTTGCCCAAGGCGACAACCGCTTGGTCAACTACAAGCGCTACTATTTCATGGCCATCGCATATGGCTTCAACGAATACGAGCCGTTCAACCCGAACTCTGGCGCCGGTCAGGATGTCCCTTATCTCGCCTCGAGGAAAGGCGCCACAGGTTCCATCCGGGTCTTCTCTGCGGAGCCCCACCCGCCTGTGACCGAGGCAGGCGGTACGATTGAGTCTGCCTCCTATGGCG
>JBELBZ010000111.1:0-3358 GCA_042095055.1 Crocinitomicaceae bacterium
CCTTCTGCCATCCTTTGATCGTGGACTGCTCGGCGGATTCCTGCGACTACAGCTTTACGCATGAGACCATGAGCTTTGGAGCGGTCAATACAGCCGTGACTTACACAGAGGACCACATCGACCTGACCTTCGCCGGATACGACGATGGACTGGGCAGTGGCCCCTCCTTGGGCAATGCATTCGTGGACAATGCCATACCCGGCATTGGCACCGACCAAGTGTTGCTGCTCTCCAACGTCAATGCGGATTACAATTTGACCAACCTCGTGAACGTATCCCGGGTCACCTTCGATTACTTCGACGGCGCGGGCATCGAGAACCTGATGGTCAACGGCAGTTTCATGATCGATGAATTTGGTGTCCTAGAAGGCAGCACCTTTACCCATGGTGGCGTCGATGTTTTCATTACGCGCATCACTTCGGGAGCCTATGCACACGGAGAGGTCATACTGACTGGAAACGTGCAATCGTTTGCAGTGGGCGGACAGCAGTTCTATGTAGACAATGTCTGCGTGTCAGCCGATGGCGTGGACTGCACCTCTGACAGTGACGAAGATGGCATTTGCGACCAAGACGAAGTGGCCGGTTGCACCGACAGCACTGCGGACAACTACGATCCAACGGCGACCGACGACGATGGCAGCTGTGAAAGCCAAGAGTCGGCATCATGCCCAGATCCAGAGGCCTTGAACTTCTCACCCGGTTCCAATGGCAATGAGGATGTGTGCCGCTACCCCGAGAAGGAGAACCTCAAGATGATCACGCATTGTGCGCTTGAGGACACCACCGTGGAATCTGGAGCTGTGTCTTCTGCCTACATCTCAGCTGACCTGCTGGCCTCCTTGGCACCGGGTACAGCTCTGCGCATGGCATACAGCGACAACAGCATCAAGGAGGTTTCCACTGATGTGCCGTCCATCCAACACAAGCAGTTCACGAATCCGTTTGGCCCCTACAATGCGGCCCTAGAATACAAGCGAGCTGTGGACACGGCATGGACCCAATACGGCCTACTGAACCAACTGTGCGCCAGCAATTACTTGTCCCCCTATGCCCGACAATTGATGGGCACACAGGTGCCGGATTACGCAGCGTCAGATGGCGGTGATGACTTCACCATTTACTCCACCCCTGATGTTGTCCCCGCCATATCCATGCACTTGGAACTGACAGAAGATGCGGCATCGCCCTACCTGGATGAACTATGGAACACTGCAGGTATGCCTGAAATTTCCCAGTGGTTCTCAGAGCCATTCCCTGCTGAACTTGCTGGTTCACCGGAAGACATTCAACCCAACCTCGGACAGGTCATCGATGAGCCCGGGTTCCACTTGAACTACTTCGGATTGAACCGCCCCATCGAATTCCGCAACTACGGAATGGATGCTGATGGCAACATTCAGTTGGTGCAAGAACCAGACAACTTTGCCCAAACGGTGCTCATCCACAAACAGGCCGACCTCATCCCGTTCCGCCTCGATGGTGAAATATCCAACGTGAGCAACAGCAACCTATCGGTGATGGCCGCTGCGAGTAACACAACGCAGGCCGAACCCGTGAACGTGGCAGATCTCTTCGAACTCGGATTGTACCTGATCGATTGGCTGTTCGACAACGATGAGGATTGTGAGGAGACCGAATGTGGATCTTACAACATCGCCCATTGCATTGGGGCCGGTGAATTCCTGACCACCACAACGGAGTTCTGCGACTGCCATGGCGAAGTCGTCAGAGAAGAGGTCCTGCAATACTGGTACAACGACTGCTGCGTCGACCCCTGCTGGGGCTGTGACTGCGAGGAAAACGACGATGACGACTGGGGTTCTGGAGGCGGAGGTGTTGACCCCGGCCAAACCGACGACAACGGCACGAAAAACTCAATTTCAACCTCTTACGGCAATGTGGAACTGGTTTTCGAAAACCCCAACTGCCCTTGTGGCCCGAGTGAGTCTGTGGACTGGGCTTCTTCGCCAAACGGCTCTTGCCCATGTGAATCAGAAGTGGGGCTGGAAATGGGTGCGCCCCATCCCGCAGCGCTGGACAACGCAGACTGGGTGGCGATTCAGCCGCCTCGGATTTCTGCAGTGCCCACAGCAATCGACAACCACTTCACCCACACACTGGATGGAAAGGTTCTTTCGGAATACAGTCTTAATGCGTCCATCCCCGCAGGATATTCAGCCCAAATTCCTCTGGGTTCCCAGCCGGCGGGCGGGCTGCATTTCGACTATGGAATACACGTCAAATCCACGTTGTATGCCAACTCATTGCGCAACCTGTCTGCTCATGCTGGGCGGTTCGAGGAGTATCTGTTCTCGGCTCAGGACACCGTTCTGATTGATCCGGATCCGGCGTATTTCTCTCAGGCGGGCAACTTCCAAGAGCTGTCGCGCCAGCGCATGACCGTTCAGACCGATGCGGACTCGATCGTTGGAGAACGGTTCAATACCGAACTCGGCAGCGCACTTCAGATCAACGATGTTGCCCAGAACTTCAACTTGGCTTTGTATGACTTTGACCGCGCTGACCAATCCAGGGCGAGCCATGCTTCTATTTCTAAAAACATGGACTTTGCCCAAGAGGGCTTGATCCTGAACAATGCAGGATTGAGGGTCGATGCCCGCGCTGGTGGCAACACCACGACGCTCGGCTTCAACATCAAAACTCCTGCGGTGCAACCGGATTACAGCGAAGCCCCCATCAGCCAGACCTTCTCTGGAACAGAGATCGTGATTGTTGTAAACGGCGAGGAAACGTTCAACCTGGTTCCAGGCGAGGCGAGTTCGATCAATCAGAATGGCATCACCGTGACCTCGGAAGCGGCTTTCTGCGGGGTGGACGTCAATGCCTACATCTTGATCTCCGGCAACGGACCGATTGAAGTCGTGGACCTCTCCACTCAAGGCACGCTCCTGCTACAGGAAGTGGGCATCACCCCCTTGGCCTCGAGCAATTCCGAGTACTTCAATTCATGGGTGCCCTTTGGACAGGACCCCGATCTGTACCCCTCGACCTCTCTTCAAGAGGCCGTGACCGGCAATGGAAGTGCTGTGGTCTCCGATTATTTCCCTGGATGCACGTATGATCAAGCCACGAATTACTTGCCAGAGGCTTCTACAGATAATGGAAGCTGTGCGTTTGAACTGAGCAGCTCCTGCCCGACAGACATCAATGGCAATGGAACCACCGACACCCAGGACCTGTTGCTGCTGCTCGGCAACTTCAGCCTGCAGTGCGAGGAGTGATTCTTTTCTAATACCATCTGATCAAGGGGGGCTTCGGCCCCCCTTTTTCGTTTGGTGGTGAAGTCATCGGAGCAGCTAACGGATGTCATCGGGGCCGGCGAGAGCGGGGTTTA
>JBELBZ010000112.1:0-3288 GCA_042095055.1 Crocinitomicaceae bacterium
CATGAAAGCCAATGTAGGCTCATTGGTAGGCTCACGATTCCGCATTGAAAACCGCCTTCTTCCTCCGCTACTTCAAACTCGGCCCGGAGCATTACGCCTCCCGCATGGCGTCCTCAGCCTTCTTCAATCCTTGATACAACGGACGGAGAAGCCGTTGGAGTTGCCACGTCCCGATAACTGTGAGTAGCACAAATCATGTCTCAAATCGAACGTCCAAGACATGTTATCGAAAGGGTCTGTTGTACTGGTTCGGTAGAATCCGATCCAACCGAGCCAATGATGTCCTGAGGAATTGCAGTACCCCCCGGGTACAGCATTAAAACCCGAGGCATTCTGAGCACAATTGTTAGGGTAATCCCATATTCCAGTCTGATTAAGGGTGTCGCCAATACTTTTAAGGGCTCCTCCCTCGCCACCAGCATCCGCAACAAGTTGGTCCCAATCATCATTGCTGGGAACATGCCATCCACTAGGACAAAGGTCCCATTCCAACACTGCTTGAAAATTGTAGAGAGCGCCATAATGATTGAAGTTGGCGGTCGTACTCGCTGCAAAGGTGCTGGTCCCATCGTAGCCATAGACAAATGCTCTTGGAGTCTCATCAAATTCCGCGGAGGCATGCGGGGACACTGAAGGCAAGTATTTTATATTCTCTGAGAACCAGCAATTAGAACCACTCCAAATTGTCGGGTAGCAATGGAAATGATGGGTGATTGAATCTCCACAGGTCCAAGGGTCAGATAAAGTTGAGCATGAATCCGATTCAATCGGCCACTCAGGGTAGGGCGGGCAGGTGCCATGGACGGCGAGGAGAACGAGGAGGTCGTTGACTGTCACGCAGCCGTCGAAGTTGAGGTCGGCAGGGATGGCCACGATGCACTCTTCATTCACCGGATCCCAGACGGTGCCTTCCCCGCAGGAAGGGGCGCAGGGTGGCACGATGCTCACACATTGCTGCAGGGTGCTGTCCCACACCGTGCCTTCGCCACAAGCAGAAGCCAACACTTCGCATGAGACACAGGAGCCATTATCTGCGTTGGCTTCTTCTTGGAAATTGCAGGCGTCCTGGTCTGTACAGCCATAAATGAGAGGGTTTGCAAGGAATAGCGCTTGAATTTCTTCTGCTGTCAAAGCCCTCTCCCACAGACCCAGTTCGTCAATCGCGAAGGATCCAGCGTTGTTGCAATTGGTGCCGTTAGCGCAGTTGCTTCTTCCAACCAGAACAGGTTGAGGCTGAGAATTGCTGGGTGATACCGGCATTGTGACCGTACAGACTTCCGCGCCATTCAGCCAAATGGTCACTTGCGATCCGAGAAAAACGACTGTGATGTGTGTCCAATCTGATGTAGCGTTTGGACACAGATTGTAGTATCCCGTTGGATTTGGAGTTCCAGAAGTCCCATTTCCAAATGCGATTAGACCACCATTTAGTGCATCCCTGATATACCAAGATGATCCTGCTCCATTGCCGTTTTGGTATTTGGTTACTAGGCTCCCTTCGTCGTTGAATGGATGGGACCAGAATGCGAGGGTGATTGAATCTTGTGGAGTGAGAACCATGTTGCTCTCCATGCCAAGGTCAATGAATGACCCAACTTCAATTGACGCAGCGGCATTTGGTTCGCCAAACCTGTCAAACGTGAAACTGGCTCCCGAGCTAACTCCGTGATTGTCTCCGAGACTTGAGTCATTGAAATTGTTGTTGAAGCCATACCATCCAATCAGTCCAGTTTCAGAGACAAATTCAGGCAGTTGCGCAAAACAGAGGCTCGGCACGAAGAGCAGGAGGGCAAGCAATCGATTCATGGGTCAGTCTCTGATGCACCTTACAGACCTACCAACATTGCCCCATTCACCATCTGAGAAGACGCCAGATCCGTAATAGTAGATGCGTTTCGCATATAGGCCTGATTGGCCAGCTGTGGTCGATGTCTGAAAAAAACCTTCGTTGTCCCAGTCAAAGTTCACGTAATTGGACAGTCGCTGTCCACCTGGCAATGCTGTAAACCCGCTTGAATTGGAACCATTCCATGGTGGGTCGTCCAAATTGGAAGCCTTCAAAGCATCAGCGGCGTATGCATAGCCACCATATAGGGCCATCAGGGTGTCAAAATCTTCAATTGAGGGCACATGCCAGCCTACAGGGCATAGCCCCCTTGGGTCTAGTACTGCCCAGCCGTTGTACAACTTTCCATGTGAATGAACGTGAGTAGAGTCATTGTATAAGTAACACCATGCGCCTACTTCGCCATAGCTAGTTGAGCCCCATTCGATTGAACTCTGTAGGTTCTGTATGGCCTCTCCATTCTGGTAATAGGATGCGTCTAGATTCTCCAAAAACCAACATTGGTCACCGATTGTAGCTATGTCATAGTTCTTCGCATGGTACGTCAGGAAACTTCCCTCTTGGCAACCTAGAAGTTCGGTGCACGATCCGTCATCACTGTTAGCAGAGGGGTCAAACTCATTAAACCTGTCGTCGGTGCACCCGAGGACAGCGGGAATGGAGCAACTTCCATCGTCAATATTCGCAGATGGACTGTACTCAATGAAACCTTCTTGTGTGCAGCCCAAAACGGGGAGTTGACGCAAACATCGGATGCTGTGAGCCCGATTAATACTATGTGCAGGAAACTCTATTGAAGGGCTAAAGGTGTTGAGGGAGGGGGCGATTGCTGTAGAAGATGTTACGTCGGCTTCAGGAACATAGCTTGGCTTGGACCAGAAGATTGCACTGACTGTTAGGTTTTGTAGTTCTGCAGGGTAATATGTCAATTCTCCCGAAGGCAAGGCGGAAAAACCACTTGAGTTTGTTGCTCCAGCATTTGGGCTTTGCCAATGGGCCAGTCCAGCCTCTTTAAGGCTGCCCCCTGACACCTCATTGCCGCCAAGTGCCGTTGAGAGAGATTGCCATTCTTCCGCAGATGGCACCTCCCAATATTGAGGGCAAACATTCTGGGTTGCGGCATATCCGTTGTAAAGCCGGCCGTATATGCTGTCTTGGCCGTAAATGACATAGAAACCTTCTTGGTAAGAGCTGTTTTCAAAATCGGCTATTTCCGTTCCGTTTTGGTATTGAGAAGTATTGAGATTCTGCTTGAACCAACAGCGCCCATCTAATTCAAGCAATTCATAGTCCTCACCGAAGTATGTAAGAGTCGTTTGTCCCAGGCATGGTCCGCATGTGACGTCATAGATTCCGTCACCGTCTATGTCCTCCAGACAGTCCAGACAGTTTCCATTTACGTCAGGTAGGCTCCCTGTGCAGTCACAAGCCTCAGCGGGAAG
>JBELBZ010000113.1:0-3252 GCA_042095055.1 Crocinitomicaceae bacterium
GGAACAGCGTCGCGGTCTTTGACTTCGGCGCTGTTCTGCTTTGGGCCTCATTCTGCGCGTTGTTGATCCGGATGGCCCACACCGGCTCTAAGCTGTCTGCAGGCAGTGTGCTGCTCACATGGTCCAACAGCATCCCTGCTGAGGCGGCACTGGGAAAAGCATCCCACAAGGCCAACGTATCAGCATCCATGGTCCAGCCCTGTCCACCCGCCGCAAGGGTGGAGTCCAATACGGCTGCATTGGTCTCTGCTGCCCATTGCCAGCGGCGAGGGCCTTCGGATGGAAAAGAGAAACACCACAGTGGAGCCACCTCTTGCTCCGCCTTTTCCGGTGTTTGAAAGCCAGCATTGTCTGCCACAAAAGGCAAGGAGATGGACACGAACGCGCCTCCATTCCAAGTCGCCCTTGCCGTCGCAAGGGTGGATTGCGCCTCAATGTGTGCTTTCCACGATCGGCCGATGGGGGCAACCATCACCTCGTGGCCTTGGAGCATCTCCCATCCACGCCAAAAAAGAGGAACCCTCCAATTCACGTGCTCTTGCAACTTGCTGCCTTCGGGATCCCTTGAAATCCAAAGCTTTCTTGTCCCGGTCCCGTGCGCCACGGGCTCCAATGGGCACCACAGTGAATCCGCAGCGACCTGTGCGCTGTCCCAGACCGATTTTGCGAGGACTTCACGGGGCCACAATTGATCTGAAGGCCATGACGATGTGGCCCAGTGCAACATGGCATCCTCTTCAGGGGTAAGCCATTCGATGTAATGCGCCTCAGCCTTGAAGGGAGCGGAGAGGCAGAGGGCGGTGTAAGACAACACACAGACCGCAGCCATCAGACCCAACCAACCCAATGCCCTCATCATGCGGTGGCCTTGTGAGGAACAGGTGGAACGTCCAATACGTCCCCAATGGTGGCGTCTCGCTTTTTGAATACAACCACGGCCAGGTATTCAGAAAGGAGGCCCCAACCATAGGAGGTCAATTGAATCCTCGCTGCGCGAGGAGCGAGGATGGCCACCCTCCATTCACCGGTTTTGATGAGCGCTTCCAATCCAATGGACACATGCCACACCACATAGGGCAACAGCGCACCAAACGCGCCGATAGCCCCCCACCCCTTCTTCCAAAAAAAGGCCAAGGCCAGCAGAGGGACGAGCGCCACAACATAGCCGAGAAACAAGGTGGGCATCCAATGCAACGGCTTTAAGCTGCCGGGAAAAAAACGCCTGATGTTGACCCTCGCCCTTCCGAAGAACTCGACCTGCTTGCGGAATTGACCAAAGTCTGTCCGCCGTTTGTGAAACACCACAGCATCAGGGATCAGCGCCGACTTCAACCCGTGTGCAAGCAGACGCATCGAAAATTCGATGTCTTCGCCCTTCACAGTAATTCGATAACCTCCGCTGACCTCCCAAGCCCGTCGGGAGATCCCCATGTTGAATGACCTCGGTTGGTAGGTTCCCAGTTGCTGCTGCCCCCCGCGGATTCCCCCTGTTGTCAAGAAGGATGTCATCGCGTGGCTGATCGCCTTTTGGATGGGTGTAAAGGAGGAATGGGCCGCATCTGGCCCCCCAAATACATCCACATCGGGATGGCGGTCCAGGAATTCTGCGACGTGCTCGAAATAGCGGCTTGGGATCAGGCAGTCCGAATCAAAAACCACCATCCAATCCCCTTTCGCACGCTCAAATCCATAGTTGCGGGTAAAACCTTGGCGCTCGTTCTCCTTCCAGAAATAATGAACGTCCAGCCTGTCGGAAAAGGATGCCACAATCTCCCGGGCGTCCTGGTCACTGCCGTCTTCGACCACCAAGACTTCGAAGTCTTTTACCGTCTGGAGGGTGAGGCTCTCCAGCAGTTCCCGGATTTCTTCCGGACGGTTGTACAAGGGGACGACTACGCTAAAACGCACACCCGAAAGTAGCACCTGGCAACGGGCCAAGCACATGCCATGAATGCCATCGGTTATCTTGCCCCTGTGATTACCCAAGACGCCCCTATTCTAGGCCTACTTCTGGCTTGCCTCGCACTGGTTTTCCACACGTCTCGGCTTCCCCGTTTTGCCAAGTTTTATGGCATCGTGCCCGCCTTGCTGATGGCCTATTTCTTGCCGGCCATCTTGAATTCAACTGGCATTATCGAGGCCGGGGAAGGAAGCAGCCTGTACTATGTCGCCAGCCGATACCTGCTGCCCGCCAGCTTGATCATGTTCTGCCTGTCCATCGATGTCAAAGGCATCATCAACCTGGGCCCCAAAGCGCTGATCATGTTTTTTGCTGCCACTTTCGGCATTGTCATTGGAGGCCCTGCTGCATTGTTGTTGGTCGGTCAAATCCGCCCTGATGTTTTTGGAGGGGACGCACCCGATGCACTCTGGCGCGGACTTTCCACCATTGCCGGCAGTTGGATTGGCGGCGGCGCCAACCAAACCGCACTCAAAGAAATTGCGCAAGCACAGGACGATCAATTCAGCGTCATGATCATTGTCGACGTCTTCGTAGCCAACCTTTGGATGCCTTTCCTGCTGATTGGTGCGGGCATGAGTGCGGTGATCGACAAACGGCTCAAGGCAGACTCCACAGCGGTTGACGAACTGAAAGCCAAGGTAGAAGCCTATCAAAGCAGCATTGCCCGAATTCCCACTTTCAATGACCTGATGGTCTTGTTGGGTGTCATTTTTGCGATGGTCGGGGTGGCCCACTTTATGGGAGGAGCCATCAGCGATGGCATGGGCAGTTGGTATGCTGCAGCCATGGCAGACAACCCCGATTCCCCGGCACGCTTCTTAAGCTCTCTGAAAAGTCCCTTTTTCTGGTTGGTCTTCTTGTCTACGGTCTTCGGAGTGGCCCTCAGCTTCACCCCCATGCGCACATACGAAGGCGCTGGTGCGAGCAAGCTCGCCAGTGTCTTTTTGTACGTCTTGGTGGCCACCATTGGCGCCAAAATGGACATCGGAGAACTCGTGGCATCATGGAACCAGTACTGGCCCGTTTTGGTCATCGGATTGCTGTGGATGCTCGTCCACGTTTCCATCCTCTTGATCGTCGCCAAATTGATCCGAGCCCCTTTCTTCTTTGTGGCAGTAGGAAGCCAAGCCAACGTCGGTGGAGCTGCCAGTGCCCCCATTGTCGCCAGTGCTTTTAGCCCGGCCCTCGCTCCCGTAGGGGTTTTATTGGCGGTCCTCGGTTATGCCGTGGGCACGGTCGGTGCGGTAGTGTGCATGGAGCTCATGCGTTATCTGAGTGCCGTTGGATAA
>JBELBZ010000114.1:0-3218 GCA_042095055.1 Crocinitomicaceae bacterium
CATTCGAGACCGGCTGATCCAATCTGGGGTTCTGGTGTACGAATACCGGCCCGACGCTGAAGTGCGAAAAGCCCTCATTACGGCCGAGAAGCAGAAGCGGAGTGGATATGTTCCCACGTTTGGTCTGCATGCCAAATCCATGGTGGTCGACCACCGCACCGTGGTCATTGGTACGTTCAACCTCGACCCGCGCAGCGCCAACCTCAACACCGAGTGCGTCGCCATCATGGAGAGCGCACCCATGGCCGGCCAAGTCGAGTCGCTCATGCTCCAGGAGCTCGCCCCCGAAAACGCCTGGCACACCACTGGCGAATGGAACCCCGATGGCGAAGCGGGCAGTTGGAAGCAGTTCCAATGCTGGCTTCGAGGCATCGTCCCCACCTCCGTGCTGTAACACCCAACGCCCCCTCCCGGCGACGGCATGGTCGGGAAGCCTCAGGGTCGATCTGGGTCCTCGTTGGCGAGAGCCCACAGGTAGGCCATATCGAAGCGGGCGCCCCAATCGGACTCGAAGTGACGGCCCGACCCGATGTTGACCAAAGTGCAGGGCTGGTCCCGTTCTCGCAACAAGCCGTACATGGCTTCGATACCGGGCCATAGGTCATTTTCAAGGCCGACGTCTCCATTGTCCAACCACATGGCCACGTCATTGCCTGGCCACTGACGGGCGCGCAGCGAATCGGGATAACTGAAGTTCTTGTAGGCGAATGCGGGAGACATGCAGATGACCGAGGACAGCTTGTCGGGATGCCGCTCAGCGGCAATAAAGGAGATCAATCCTCCCATGGACGAGCCCGCCACAGTGACCCGGGCCGATTCCGAGACGCCATAGTCACGCCGGATTTCGGGCAACACATCCTCCATCAGCCAATCCACATAGCGCCGGCCTTGTGCACCGGGGCCATAGTCCTCCCCACGCTCCTCGGTGCAGGCCACAGCCACCAGCAGGGTGCGCGGAACCCGTTCCTGGCGGACCAGTGAATCCAGGCATTCATCCACCCCCCAGTCCACCCCGAAACTGGAGGTGGCGGGGTCCGCGACATTCTGCCCATCGTGCATCAGCAGGATGCGGGTGATCGGGGCATTGGACGGCGATTCGGGCGGCACCCACACCCACACGTCCCGCGGTAGCACACCCGGCCCCGACTTCAAGCCCAGCGTATCGAACTGTCCCGTGATCTGACCTACGATGGGTGGGGATGAATTGCCATCGCTCCACGCCTTGACAGTATCCACGATGAGCGTGTCCTGCTTGAATTCCAGTACCGCATTGGAGCGGATGAATCCTTGCTCGTCCAGTGCTTCGTGCTTCCAGCTGCCCAGCGTGAGCTTGTACTCCAGCTGTTGGAATTCGAGGGTGGTACTGCACTCCCAAGTATCGTTGCCGTGGTATTGGAAGCGCTGGCCATCCGCCTTCCACAGCCCCCATTCACCCGGACTCCCAGCCAGAAACAGGGTCGAGTCCTGCGACAGGCCCGGCGCCACCACCCGAAAAATGAGGTCGCCGATCGTGTCTTCGGCTTGTCCGCCTTTCTCGAACCGATTCATCCATCCCACAGCCGTTTTCTCGACGGGTAGGATAAACACGGTCACCATGGCGCCAAACGCAACGAGACTCGACCTCAGGGCCATCTTGTCCTTTTTCAAGAAGAAGAGGGTCCATTGGAGGACCATGAAAGCCACGAGGCCCAACATCGCCATGAGCATCAACCCGATGATCATCCAGAATCCCGGGTTCATGTACAGGTCCTCTGAGGCGAACGCCATGGACGACATGGCCAGGGCAACCAAAAGTGCAAATGCAGCCGAGCCCTCCAAGGCGGTTGCCACCATCAGCCATATGGCCAACCAGATTCTCATGGAGCCAAAGTAGTGCCGCCGGCCACACACTAACCATGCTCCCGCTGGGCGAGGTTGTGTTCAAAGAAGCTTGAACGGTGAAGCCATCGGAATCCTTCTGTTCCGCCATGTGTGGCTGCGAGGATCAACTTTGGGTGTTTACCCAAAATCATCCTAAATTGTCAGCCTTGGGTGTTTACCCAAAATTTCAATGCCCTGATTTTGAAAGACCTCAAATATCTCTTCGCCTACACGATGCCCCTGTCGGTCTACCTGTCCTTCGCCTCTCACGGCATCTGGACGTATACCACCGTATTCTACGCTTTCCTGGTCATTCCCATCCTCGATGTCCTCAGCGGCGAAAAGACGGACAACCTCCAAGACGAAGACGCCTCGTACAAGAAGACCAAGTGGATCTTCGATGTGATGCTCTACCTCAACGTGCCCATTGTCTTTGGCATCCTCGCGTTCGGGCTGCACATGGTACAAACGGGGAGCTATGAGCGCTACGAGCTAATCGGGCTCGCCTTGTCCGGCGGCATCCTGCTGGCGACCAATGGCATCAACGTCGCCCACGAACTCGGGCACCGGAAGCCGCTGGCGGAGCGCCTGATGAGCAAGCTGCTCTACATGCCCTGCCTGTATATGCACTTCTTCATCGAGCACAACTACGGGCACCACAAGCGCGTCGCCACACCGGAGGATGGGGCCACAGCCCGCTACAACCAGACCGTCTACGGATTCTGGTTCACGTCCGTCACCCGGCAGTACGTAAGCGCATGGCGGATCCAACTCGACCTGCTTAAGCGGCAAGGGTTGTCCTTCTTCTCCGTCAAGAACGACATGCTGTGGTACCACCTTATCCAACCGGCCTACCTCTTCGGCGTGCACCTGCTGTTCGGCCCGTCGGGTCTGTTGTTCGCCATCACAGTGGGGGTCATCGCCTTCCTCTTCCTCGAGTGCATCAACTACATCGAGCACTATGGACTGCGACGGTTCAAGACGGCCTCCGGTCGCTACGAAATCGTGCGGCCTCACCACTCTTGGAACTCGAACTTCAACATCGGCCGCATCACGCTGTACGAGCTTACCCGACACAGCGACCACCACTACAAATCCACCAAGAAGTACCAGGTGCTGGACAGCCACACGGAGAGCCCCACCCTACCCCTCGGCTACCCCGCCTCCATTCTGCTCAGTTTTGTGCCGCCCTTGTGGTTCATGGTGATGAATCCGCGGATTCCACAGGAGATGAAGTCCCAACTCGCCCATGACTGATGCGTCGACAGGCCTGCTGACGGCAGGCACCCTCGACCGGTTTTCCGCCAAGACGCGGGACAAGCTGCTTGAGGCCAGCCTCATTCTGTTCAACGAGCGGG
>JBELBZ010000115.1:0-3205 GCA_042095055.1 Crocinitomicaceae bacterium
CTCCAATGACCTTCGGTTGGACATCACCCCGCTGTGTGAAGTGAAGTTTGAATTCGTCGGCCCAGGTGCTGGCGTTGAGTCTTGCAGGAGACATTTGGCCTGCTGTTCCCGGGTCGATGCCGGACATGCCAACCCCTTGGACTTCTTTGTCTTCGACGCAGTATACTTTGGCGCCGTCTGACCTCGAAAACCAGTTGTTTCCTATGATGCCGTGCACAGCAGGCGTCGTGCCCGTGGCGATGCTGGCATGGCCGGGACCGGTGTAGGTAGGCGCAAAGCTAAAGTGGTGGTCCATTCCAATGAACCCCTCTTTGAAGAAGCGCTTGAACCCTCCCTCACTGAAGCCGGCGGCGTACCGCGTGAGGTAATCTGCACGCATCTGGTCTACGGTGATGGCGACGACCAATTTGGGCGGGGTGTTTTGAGCCGTGACCCCCTGTGGGACTTGGGCTAAAACCGCATTTGAGGTCATGCAACTCCCGAGGCTGGCCAGCAGCAATGGAAGGATGGAAAGGGCGAATTTGGTCGGCATCATCGGAGGAATTCGGCTCCGAATTTAACGCCGCAAAAATCCGCTGACGAAGGCAAAAGCGAGGATGCACCCTAACACGCTGACCAAGACATTGGCCAATGCCCAGGTCCATTGTCCATCGGCGAGCAGTTTTTGGGTGTCTGCACTAAAGGTGCTAAAGGTGCTGAACCCGCCGCAAAAACCGATGGCTATGGCGGCATGCAGGGTGTGGTGATCGGGCCATTTGGAGGCGAGTCGCGTTGTCGCCCAAGCCAGAATGATGGTGGCGGCCAAGTTGGCCACCAACGTGCCCAAGGGAAGAACGGTTTTGCCATGGAGCCAAACACCAAAAACGTGCCGCACCACGGAGCCAAATCCACCACCAAAAAAGACGGCCAAAAGAAGGGCGGGAGCCAGGGGATTCATGGGGTCATTTTTTCCTTGAAAACACGTGAAAATAGCTGGTGTGTAGCGGCTGCAAAACCTATGCCGAAAAGTGCCCCAAAAACAATATCAGCCGGATAATGAACGCCTAAATACATTCTTGTCCAACTCACGATTGCGGCCCAGAGCCACAGCCAACGCGTGGTTTTAGAACCCAACAAAAGAAAGGCCACAGCAGCCAGCCCAAAGGTGTTTGCCGCGTGTGATGAGACAAAGCCAAAACGGCCGCCTCGGTAAAC
This sequence comes from Crocinitomicaceae bacterium, assembly GCA_042095055.1. Taxonomy (GTDB): domain Bacteria; phylum Bacteroidota; class Bacteroidia; order Flavobacteriales_D; family Sanyastnellaceae; genus UBA8752. The sequence goes on from JBELBZ010000115.1 coordinate 1,195, forward strand.
ACTGCCGTCTGCATTTTGATGCAACACCAAAGACCCGGAAAGGTCGGGGTTGTGGCTCGGTCTGAGCCGCTCGAATCCGGGCTTTAGAACGCGGCTGCTGATGGCATCCGTTCCCGCAAAAGTGACCAAGACCATCGCCAGTCTCAGCGCTCCCCGTTGCCAAGGCACCCCTTTGAAAAGGCGCCAAATCACAAACAGGTAGACCGGCGTAGACGACCACGGTTGACTCAGCCACCAGCCCACCGCTGAAAGCGATTCAGGTGCACCATTGAGCAGCAGCAGCAGGGCTTCATCCCATGCCTGCAGGGTGTCCTTCACGCTTAGGTGTAGATGGACTCGACCACATCACCGTAACGGGCCAAAATCGGCTTGCGCTTCAGTTTGAGGGTCGGTGTCAACTCGCCGCCATCAATGGTGAAAGGCTCAGGTAAAACGCGGATTTTCTTGACGCGCTCCCATGTAGCAAAAGGCTCCATGAGTCCATCGAGGTCTCGCTGTATGCGGGCCAAGATTTCTTCGTCCTGGGGCACCTCTGATGCAGCTGGGCAGGGCCGGTCATGCCGCTTGCACCATTCTGCGAGGAAGACCATGTCTGGAACCACCAAGGCAGCCGGGTGTTTGCGGCTTTCGCCAATCACCATGACCTGTTCTACAAAGCGGGAGGCCTTGATGGCATTCTCCAGCAGCTGCGGCGCTACATACTTTCCGCCAGAGGTCTTGAACATCTCTTTCTTGCGGTCGGTGATGCGCAGGAATCCGTCTTCAATGACGCCGATGTCACCTGTATGGAACCAGCTGTTCTTCAGCACTTCAGCTGTCTTTTCTTCGTCTTTAAAGTAGCCCATCATCACCTGGTGGCCTTTGACCAAGATCTCACCGTCTTCGGCAATGTTGACTTCGGTGTCTTCGATGAGCTTGCCCACTGTGCCAATGCGCAACATATCGGAGGCGTTGAGTGAATTCACAGAGACCACAGGCGATGTTTCTGTCAAGCCGTAGCCCTCATATACGGGAATGCCTGCGCCATTGAAAAAGCGCGCCAGGCGAGGGGCCAAGGCGGCGGATCCGCAGGCCACGGCCATGATTTCGGTCAGCCCAAGCGCTGCTTTGACCTTGTCGAACACCAGCTTGCGTGCGATGCCCAACTTCCACTCGTAGAATGCGCCATTGCGCCCATCGGGTTCCCATTCCAAAGCCAAGCCTACCGCCCAATTAAAAATGGCCGACTTGACGCCGCCAGCCTCCCGGCCTTTGGCCACAATGGCATCGTGAAATTTTTCAAGCAGGCGGGGCACCGCGGTAAACATGTGAGGCTGTGCGGCCGCGAGGTCGTCTTTGACGGTTTCGAGGCTTTCACCGAAGTGGATTTTGGCGCCCTCGTGCATGTAGAGGTAGTGCAGCATCCGCTCAAAAATGTGGCAGACTGGCAAAAAGCTGAGAACGCGGTATTCTGTTCCCGCGACGCGTTCCGGCAGTCTTGGAATGCTGTGGATTGCGTTTTGGGCGATGTTCTTGTGACTCAGCATGACCCCCTTGGGTCGGCCCGTGGTGCCCGAGGTGTAGATGATGGTCGCCATGTCTTCCTGGACCACTTCGTTGCGGCGCTTTTCCAGTTCAGCCTTGGTTTCGGCTTCAGCAGCAGCTCCCAATTCAGTGACTTCGCGCCAGGAACGTGCACCGTCCACTTTGTCGAAGGTGAAAATGGCCTCCAAAGAAGGGATTTGGTCCTGGATGGAGCTGACCTTTTGGAACAAATCTGCATTGCTCACAAAGCAGAAACGCGATTCACTGTGGTTCAGGATGTACACATAGTCATCCGGTGTCATGGTCGGATAAATCGGGACATCAATGCCTCCGGCCTGCAAAGTGCCGTGGTCCATCAGGTTCCACTCGCATCGGTTGTTGTGCGAAATCAAGGCCACCCGTTCGCCGGGCTGGAGTCCCAAGGCTATGAGTCCGAGGCTCACGTGGTCCATTTCGTCCACAAATTGGGACGTAGAGTAGGAGATCG
>JBELBZ010000116.1:0-3200 GCA_042095055.1 Crocinitomicaceae bacterium
GAAGTCTGGTCACCGCCTCTTCGACAACGCCGTCTTTCTCGGCCCGTCGATGTAAGGTATATACCAATTCGTAGTCGGCTAGGGTGTCTTAGTGTTGCACATTATATTTCTAGGTCGAAATATGTGGAATGCCAATAAGCCCGATTATGAACCGTTGTGGTCCGTCGAATAGGACGGGGAAGCATAGGTTTTATGCCTTTTGTGCAGGGATGGCACGAGACCTCGTTCTGTTTCAGGGGATGTGGCTGCCGTTGTTTGGGGTCTTGTTGTGCGTGCAACAAGACCTGAAGGCGCAGGTAGAATTTACATTATCCACCAGTTTGCAGGGCTCCTACCACAGTGCGGGTACAGTGGGCTTCACCGACGTTGACAACAACGGATGGGACGACCTGGTCATTTTTAACGAAGGCCACGATGTCGTGGTAGAATTCCAGGGACCCGAGGGGTTTTATGCTGTCGAAATGGCGACTGTCAGCAGCTCAAATCAATGGGGGGCATGCATTGGCGACCTCAACAACAGCGGTTCCAAGGACCTGATCGCTGGAGGTTCCTATGATGGGGTCCATCACCTGAAGATGTTGCCCCATGGCGCGGGGCCCTTGGAAAACCTCGACAATGGTTCCATATTCATGCAGGGGTGCGCCATGACCGATCTGGATGGAGATGGGATGCTGGATGTTTTTGCCTGCCATGATGACGGGCTGAGCAAGCTGTGGAAGGGCGTTGAGCAAGGCGGTCTTGTATACGACCCGAGCCTGATGCCGTTGACGGAATACGATTATTCCAACGACCCATTTACTGACCACAGCGGCAATTATGGCGTGGTGACCACCGATGTAAATGGAGACGGCTACACCGATTTGTACATCGCGAAATGCAGGCAATTCGTGTCTGATCCATTTGACCCAAAGAGGGTCAATCAATTGTGGGTTTCAGACGGCAATGGAGGGTGGACGGAGGAAGCCGCATCGCGAGGATTGGTGCTGTATGAGCAAAGTTGGACTGCAGACTTTGGAGACATCGATAACGATGGTGATGTGGACGCATTGATCACCAACCACAATGCGGCATTGGCCCTTCTTGAAAACGACGGAACAGGTCATTTCACGGACATCACAGAGGGCAGTGGCCTGGACATTACGGGCTTCTTTCTTCAAGCCAAAATGGCCGACTTCGACAACGATGGCCACCTCGATCTGTTGACCTCTGGAGGAGGAGGTGCGCAGCATTTCCTCTTGGGTCAGGGTGACGGAACCTTTGAAGCGTTGGATTGGCCCTTTGGATATCCCGACAACATGCTGGGGTTTGCAGTGGGAGATGCGGAGAAAAACGGGACGCTGGATGTCTATGCCACCCATGGCGGCGTCTATGTGAGCCCCGACCCAAGCAATCCAGATGTGTTGTACCGCAATGAAGGCAACAATCACCATTGGGTCGCCTTTGACCTACAGGGTGTCGCGTCCAACCTCGATGCAGTTGGTGCCCGTGTTTCGCTGTATGGCACTTGGGGTGTGCAGGTCCGAGAGGTACGCTCAGGGGAGAGCTACGGCATGACATGCTCACATCACGTCCATTTCGGATTGGGCAATGAAACCACCATTGACAGCGCTGTTGTGCAATTTCCTGGGGGAGCAGAAAAAACCATCGTTTCCCCGGCGCCAGACCAGTACCATGAAGTCATAGAGGCCCCTTGCACCTTGCCACCATTTGCAGCGGTATGGACCGGTGAGACCACCTTGTGTGCAGAGGATTCATTGGCATTGTCTACCCCTTATCCAGACGCTGACCACCTTTGGAATACCGGCGGTTTGGACAATGAAGCGGTGGTCAGTGCCCCCGGGTATTACCGGGCCATGGTGACCACTTCTGAAGGGTGTGTTGGGCTTTCTATTCCCGTCAGGATTGACCGCCGCGAAGAGGTCACAGCGACCATTGTGACAGAAGGCGACCTCGTGGGGTGCGGGGAAAGGTCTGTCATTCTTCGGGGGGTTGCAGAAGGCGATTGGAGTTGGTCCGATGGCTCCTTAGCCGACAGTATTTTGGTGACAGAGGGCGGCGCCTTTTTTATGGAGTTGGACAACGGGTGCGGAGAAACGGTTCGGTCGGATACGGTGGAGGTCGTTTTTTATGACTTGCCACCGGCCCCCGCGATCGAAGATGCTGTGCTTTCATTGCCTGATGAGGTCGTCTTAATGGGAAATGGAGAGGTGTTGAATTGGTACCAGGATGCCAGCGCGGTGGTCCCTGATGCCGTTGGAATAGAGTACGATGCCGGCTTGGTGGACTCCACCACGACATTCTACGCCGAAGCAGTTTTGGAATACAATCTGGATGTAGCATCCGTGGGCCCGGTCGCACAGGATGTAGGGGGGTTTCTGGGCAATGACGCGTACTGGTTGAAGTTCGATACACACCGCGATGTGATGTTGGACTCTGTGCTTGTTTTTGCGGCATCGACAGGTACAGTTACGGTCGGGTTGGTGGATGACGGTGGCGCACTCTTGGCGCAGCTAGATGCAGAGGTTTCCGAGGGAGCTTCATACATCCACCTTGACTTTTTCGTTCCGGAAGGAGAGGGGTATGGGCTCCGTACCTATGCCGATGGGGTTGCACTTTGGCGGGATGGAGTGGGTGCAGCCTTGGCTTTTCCATACAGTGCAGAGGGGTTGCTCACCATCACTTCCAACAACCTGAACAACCCGGCCAACAGCACCAACTATTACTACTATTTCTACGATTGGCACGTTCGCAGTGTGTCCACCGTGTGCACTTCTGAGCGGGTAAGTGTGTCGGTCATCTCTCTGATCAACGGATGCACCTATGATTCTGCCACCAACTTCAATGCCGCTGCAACACACGAAAATGGCAGTTGCTTCTGGACGGGATGCATGGACCCCGAGGCGATCAATTACCATCCCCTGAATACGACCGCCGATGAAAGCTGTATTTACAGTATGAATCCTCCCGGCGAGTGTCCCGCGGATTTAAACAGCGATGGCTTGACCGGTAGCGCAGACTTGTTGATGTTGCTCGCCGACTTCGGTACCCCCTGCGCAGAGTAGGGGTAAACAGGCAAGCGGGTCGGCTGCGCGAGCCTCAGTTACAGAAGTTCCCGAAGGCGCCCAATATGAGCAGACCGTCTGCAACCGTTACCGCTCCGTCTCCATTGAGGTCTCCGGTGCAGCTGCCTGTGCAGTCGA
>JBELBZ010000117.1:0-3157 GCA_042095055.1 Crocinitomicaceae bacterium
ACCGCATCGGGCGGTCTGACTTATCTCGTGAGCCGCGCGTCCGATGGGACGTTTACTTCGACATTGGCGGTGGATTGTGCCGACCTCGGAAGCTTGGACCTTTACTTCAAGGCGCAGGACGCAGAGGGCAACACCAGCGCCGCCTCTTCGGCAGCGACCTTCACCATTGCCGATGTGACGGGGCCAACGACCTCTGCGAACGCAACAACGGTGATCTTGGACGCGAACGGAGACTTCACATTGACTCCGCTGACCCTCGCGGCCAGCGCTTCAGACAATTGCTCTTCATCCATGACGTTCGAATTGTCCAAGGATGACACCAATTGGAGCAGCACCCTGTCCTACGATTGCAGTGACTTGGGTTCCAATACGGTTTATGTCCGGGCAAGCGATGGCACCAACGAGGGAGCGGGTGTGTCTGTGACGTTGACTGTCCAAGACTTAACGGGTCCCACAGTCACTGGCAGTGCTGCCAATCTCGTATTGGATGCCGCAGGTGCGGTTACGATGACCGCTTCAGATGTGTCGGCAGTAGCTTCCGATAACTGCAGCGTTTCACCGACCATTGAATTGTCCCATGATCAATCTGCATGGGCATCAACGCTGTCTTTTGATTGTGACAGCATTGGTGCGCGAACTGTGTATTTACGGGCATCGGATGGCACCAATGTCGGTGCGGCAACTGCAGTGACAGTGACAGTCTTGGATGATGAAGACCCTGTGGCCATTGCCAACGACATAACGCTGAACCTTACGGGTTCGACGGTCGCGCTCGCTGCAAGTGATGGAACGTTCAATACTTCAACAGACAATTGTTCTGTAGTGAGCAGCACCATTACGGTCAACGGCGCCACAGGCGCCACTTATGATTTTTCGAGTCTGGGGATCTATACCGCGACGCTGACAGTGGTCGATGCTCAGGGTAATTCTGCGTCAAACACTGCACAGGTTACGGTGACGTCGGCGCCGACGGTACTGTACGAGGAAGACTTCGAAGACGCCTCTTTGCTCGCGGATGGCGACATGTGCGGGTCAGGATTGGTTGTATCTGCCAATGGCAACTTTTATGCGAACTGTGCAGCCAGCGATTTCATAGGTGTTGTTTCCTATAACGGCAGCCAGAAGTTCTCTTGGGAAGATTCAGAAGGTGCAGGCTGGGTGTCGCCGGTCATTTCCATAGATGGTTACATCGCTGATTTCTCGGCTACGCCTTCCGAGGAAACCAACATAGATGTCTCGGACAACCTTACCCTGTATATCAGTATCGATGGTGGTCCTTTTGAACAGGAAGACCAGCGCAATCGATGTGGTTGTACGCACGCGCCATTTTCTGCGACAGGGTTGATGGGATCTACCATGCAGGTCCTCATTGTTGGCTACAATGACCAGAATGAGAATTGGTACCTGGATGATGTCGTGGTGCAAGGATGTGTAGACCAAGACGGAGACGGGATATGCGACCCTGCGGATACTTGTGTTGATTTCCCGGCAGGCACTTGTGGTTGCACGGACATCACTGCCTGCAATTTTGATTCAGGAGCCAGTCAAGATGATGGCTCTTGTAATCTGCCTGGGATGCGTTGTGCGGCGCCGAGTGGGGCCACGGGTTATGTCTATACTCCCAATGCGGCCGGCGATGGGTGCGATTGCGCAGCAGTGTCCATGACCCAATTGTACATCGAGCCTTTCGATGATGAAGTCTACCAAGACGAGACCGGAACTTACCTGTCTGTTTGTTCTGGTTATGATGCAAATGATGACAATTGGACGGTGTCCTGTTCTGGATCGGGAGGGGTGTTTGTTTTTCCATCTTCCCAAAATGGTACAGACCTTTCCTTTAATGTTTACCAGGCATCAGATGCTATACTGACTACGGCTTCGGTTGATGTCTCGGGTTATTTGTCGGGGCAGGTCAGTGCAGTGGTCGAACCGAACAATATTGGTGACTATTTGGAGGCTTCGGATGGGTGGTCCATCAGTGTGAATAAAGACGGGGTCAATACAGGAATCGTGGCCAGCCTTTACGATGATGTCGTGGCCAATACTACCCTATCTGCAGCAGTGGATTTAAACGCTGTCGACGCCTTGCAGGTGGTGGTGGAAGGTGATGCTGCTGGGGCTGGGGAGGACATTTATATCGACGACATCAAAGTGGAGGGGTATGGAAAAAAGGGGTGTGTCGATGTCGATGCCCTCAACTATGATGCGTCCGCGAGTGCTGACGATGGCTCTTGTGCACTTCCAATCGCCTATAGCTATTATGATGGTGGTTTTACCGACAAGATTTGGAGGGGTGATGCATGCACAGGTGGGGCTTTTGGTTGTGGAAGTGCTCCGTTCGTGAAGGCTGTGGCCGTCGACGCCGCAGGTCAAACCGACGTTACCAGCTTCAGCTACCACATTTCCTCTGGCACGACCGTGACTGTGGACGGAACCCAAATCAATGCAGAGAGTGGATTATTCGAGCTGTTCGTCAGGGATTTGTATATCGAAGACGGGGGACTCGTGCACGTTCCAGCCGGTCACGTTGTTGTGGTCATTGGCACCTTCACGGCCATGGATTCCGATCCGTTTTCTGGGCCAGGACTTGTCTGTTTCGCAGGACCAGTAACGATTCCTGAAGGAGAGGGAACACCTCCAACGGTGACTGTGGGGAGCATTGACTTTCCACCAACGGCGGATTTGATACTGCCGACAGGAAAGACGCTGGTTGTAACAGGGGATGCATCCTTTGGATCTGAGCCCCCTTCCATCAGTGGTGCAATCAAATTGCAGTCTACAATGCCGCAAACGGTTTCTGGACAAGGCGCTCGTTTTGACATTCTGGAGATTGACAATTCCAGCACAGGGAATGGTTCAGGTGTGACTTTCTCTGGAGGTCTTGAGGTGACGGGGCGGTTGATTTTGACCACAGGTGACATCGATGTTGGAGGCGACACCTTGAAGTTTGGCTCAAACGCCAATGGTTCGGGATTGCTGGATGCCATTCCTTCGGGCTCGAGTATCAAAGGAACATTTGCCGGAGGCCGCGTTGCCAATCAGATGAACACGGAGGCGCGGGCCACAGTAGAGCGCTACATCGGACCAGATGGAGATGGTTCAACGAACTGGGGATACACGATGTACGGCACTTCGATTTCTGGCGCTACGGTGAGCG
>JBELBZ010000118.1:0-3166 GCA_042095055.1 Crocinitomicaceae bacterium
AGGGCCTCGTCCAACCCACCGCCATGGAACTCTTCGTGGCCAAGGTGGACGGCAGCGAGCAACGTCAAATCACCAACCTCGGTGGCGCCAATTGGGCCCCGTACTTCCACCCCGATGGCGAGCACATCCTCTTTAGCTCCAACCACGTCACTGGCGCCTTCCCGTTCAACATCTTCATGACCGACGTGAACGGAGCCAAGCCGGTACAGATCTCGTTTGACAACGCGTTTGACAGCTTCCCCATGTTCTCGCCCGACGGCAAGCGCATCGCCTTTAGCTCCAACCGCTTCAACGGCCGCACGCGTTCGACGAACGTCTTCGTCGCGGACTGGATCGACTAAATATGGCCACCTATGCCGTCCTCAAGCCGTACGGCATGCTCAGCCAGTTCACACCCGAAGCTGGACACCCTGGCCTGTCTGAACTGGGCGAATTCCCCAAAGACGTCTACCCCATCGGCCGCCTCGACCGGGACTCCGAGGGCCTGCTCCTGCTGACCAACGACAACGACCTCAAGCGCCGCATCCTCGAAGGTCAAGACGGACGGAAAATCTGGAAGACCTACCACGTCCAGATCGAAGGCGCCCCCACCGAGGAAGACCTTCGCGCCTTCGAACGCCCCATGCAGCTTAAAGCCAAGGGCAAGATCTTTACCACCCGCCCCGCCAAGGCCAGACTCCTTCCCGCAGACTACGCCCCACCTTGGGAGCGCACCCCGCCCATCCGGTATCGCGCCAACATCCCCACCACGTGGATCGAGGTCCAACTCGACGAGGGCAAAAACCGGCAGGTCCGCAAGATGACCGCCGCCATCGGCTTCCCCACCCTGCGCCTTATCCGCCACGCCATCGGCGGCTTTCATTTACCCCATTTGAATGCTCCACGCATCCTGCAGAAATCGGACACGGACCTGCTTCAAGGATAGTCTCCTCAGCACCATAATTTGGCGACATGAGTCGTGAGACCGTCACATCGCACAGCACAAGCGACATGGCTCCCCGAGGGTGGCGTGCAGCACAAGCCGCGCTGTTGACTTTGAGGTGCGCCAACTGGGCCTTGCAGCGTCGGGCTGGTGATCAAGAAGACATCGTAGCGCAGGCCGTGCACGACAAATGGTTGCCAGGCTTGCAGGCCATCACCGGTGCCTGGACCACCACGGGTGATGCCGCCGCACTCCAACGGCTGCAACAAGGCAGTGCCTTGGTCATCGCGAACCACCAATCCATGATGGACATCCCGCTGCTGATGTCGGCTTGTGGGCCTGTACCCAGGTTCACAGCAAAGGCTTCCATCCAACGGTGGCCATTTCTGGGGGCTTTCCTGACGGCCATCGGCACGTGTTTCATCGACCGGCATGCTCCGCGCAAGGCCCAAGCCGCCATGAAAGCATGGGGCCACAAAGCCGCCCAGCACCCACGCGCCCTCATCGCCGGCTTCCCTGAGGGTTCCCGGTCCAAAGATGGTCAGCTACAACCGTTTAAGTCAGGCCTTTTCCGGGTGGCTGCAGCTTCTGGCCTGCCCATCGTCGTGTTGTACATCACTCCGGAGACCTGCACCGTCGAAGCCAAGGGCATCCTTGCGCCCAATGCAGATGCCAACACCCTGCGTGAACAGGCATTACAGTCGATGCTATCCGGCAGCACCACCGGTTAAACTGCCCTCCCTAATTTGGGACCATGCAGCGACGGAAATTTCTGAGGGGCGGACTCCTCGGCTTGGGCGGACTCATGGCCGCCCGCGGACTCAAGGGACAAACCCCCAACGAAGACTTCAACGCCTTCCTACAGGACCGCGTGGCCCAAGCCGGCCTCCAAGGCTCCGTCTTTGACCTCCAAACCGAGGCCCTGCCCAAAGTGCGCGTGGCCCTCATCGGCCTCGGCAACCGCGGCTCGAGCCTCATCGACATGCTCGAATGGCTCATCGGCGAAGGCCACGCCGAGATCACCGCCATCAGCGACATCAACCCCAAAAAAATCGAGCAGGCCCAGGCCCGCATTGGCAAGTTCCAAAAGACCGCACCGCAGGTCTTCACAGGAAACGAAGGCGCATGGAAAGCAGCGTGCCACACCGACATCGCCGACCTGGCCCTGATCTGCACCCCTTGGGAATGGCACACGCCCATGGCCGCCCACGCCATGCGCCAGGGCCTGCATGCCGCCAGCGAGGTGCCCATCGCCACCACCTACCAAGAAGCCATCGACCTCGTACAAGTCGCCGAGGAGACCCAGCGCCACTGCATCATGCTGGAGAACTGCTGCTACAACGGCGAGGAGCTGTGGATCATGCAGATGATCAAGGAAGGCGTCTTCGGCACCCTGACCCACGCCGAGTGCGCCTACCTCCACGACCTGCGCGTGATGATGCTCGACCCAACCTACTACGAGGACCGCTGGCGCTTGAAGCACCACCTCTACCGCAACGGCAACCTCTACACCACCCACGGCCTCGGCCCGGTGTCGATGTACTTCGACATCCTGCGCGGCGATACCCTGAGCCACCTGGTGAGCATGAGCTCCAAGGAGGCCGCGCTGAGCGAAGCCTTGGCCAACACCGACGAAACCGCCCTGCAAGACATGGCCCAGCGCGTCAAATGCGGCGACGTCAACACGACCCTCATCCGCACCGCCAGCGGCAAGAGCATCATGCTGCAGTTCGACACCCACAGCGGCCGCCCCTACAGCCGCCTCGACAAGGTCGTCGGCTCCAAAGCCGCCCACTACGGCTACCCCTCTCGCCTCTATGTAGACCACGGCCCCTCTTGGGGCCACAGCTGGCTCGACGACGCCGAGACCGCCGAGATGCGCGACCGCTACGCCCACCCGCTCTGGACCAAACTCCAGGCGCTCGCCGCCGACCACAAACAAGGCCACGGAGGCATGGACTTCGTGATGATGTTCCGCTTGATCCGCTGCCTCAACCAGGGCCTCCCCCTCGATTTGAACGTCTACGACGGCGCCCTGTGGAGCCTCGTCGGCATCCTCGGCGAGGAATCCGTCTCCCGCGGCTCCGTCCGCATCGACGTCCCCGACCTCACCGGCGGCAAGTGGCGCAACGCCGTCCCTCACCCCGTCCACCGCGACATCGCATAACCCCACAAGTCAGCGCTGCACAACAAGAAGCTCAGCCTCAGCTGTGACAAGACGCACAAGGAGGGCAAACGCAACCC
>JBELBZ010000119.1:0-3161 GCA_042095055.1 Crocinitomicaceae bacterium
CGTTTTGCGGTGCACCACAAGGATGAGGGGAAGTCAGACCTGCAGCATTGACGTTTGTCATCGCGGGCTTTGACTTTCGCAGTAGATGGTTGCTGTATGCGTGTGGCCAAGGGCGGGCTTGGCTGCTAGCATTTCACAATGCTCAGAGGCAGGGGTTGCCGAAGTTGCCGAGGAGGAGGAGGACGTCTGCGACGGTGACGATGCCGTCCGCGTTGATACGGCGCACAAGAACGGAAGCGGGATTGACACCTCAGGTTGTATGCCGGACGTCATGAGGACGCGGTGAATGTTAAGCCAATTGTAACGCTATGGTAACTCAGGGATAAATGCGGATTTGAAGAGATGGGAGGCGTAAAAAGCAACTTGGGCATTCAATACTGCCCCATGCGAATCACCTCCTTTCTGATGTCAATTTGGTTGTTGCTCAGCACTACAACGGCTTCTGGGCAGTTGGTTGATGCGGTTACGTCGAGCTTTGCCACTGGCGTCTTTGATGCGAGTGCGGCGGAGATCGTCGACTACCATGCCGGCACGCAGCGCCTCTTTTATGTCAACGCGAATGCCGCACAGGTCGGCGTCCTCAGCATGGCCGATCCGGATGCCCTCGAATTCCTCTTTTACATCGAGCTTGGAAGCGGGGCGCCCAACAGTGTGGTGGTCGTCGGGGATGCGGTGGCCGTGGCCGTGGCGGCCGATACCGCCGGTGTGGCGGGTGAGGTCCGCTTCTTTGACACCGACGGCGCCTTCCTCCACAGCGTGCCGGTCGGCTTCCTGCCGGATGCACTGACGGTGAGCGATGACGGAACGCTTCTTGCCGTGGCCAACGAGGGCGAGCCCGATTACAACATCCCCGTTGACCCCGAGGGCAGCGCCACCATCGTGGACCTCTCGGCTGGCGTGGTGAACGCTGTGGCGACGCAGGTCGCGTTTACCAGCATTCAGCCGGAGGACTTGGATGGGAGCATCCGCATCTTCGGGCCTGACGCCACCATTGCCCAAGACCTCGAGCCAGAGTACGTGGCCTTCAGTGCCGACAACAGCCAGCTTTATGTGTCCTGTCAGGAGAACAACGCGATGGTGGTGATCGATGTGGCCACCGCCAGCGTCGTTGACATCTGGGGCCTGGGCTTCAAGGACCACCTGCTCGACGGGCAGGGGCTCGATGCCTCCAACGCGGACGGCACCGTCAACATCGCCAATTGGCCGGTCAAGGGGATGTACCAACCGGATGCCATCCATCCCTACACGGTGGACGGGGTGACCTACCTCCTGACCGCCAACGAGGGCGACGCCCGGGAGTACTTTTTCATTGACAGCCTGGGCAACTACGGCACCGGCATTGCAGAGGAGGCGCGCGTCGGGAATGTGGACCTCGACCCGAGCCTGCTTGAGGCCTTCCCCGGGCTTCAGGACAATGCGAACCTCGGACGCATCAAGATGACCGAAACCCTCGGCGACACCGATGGTGATGGTGACTACGACGAAATCTACACCTTCGGTGCGCGGTCTTTTTCTATCTACACCTCCGACGGCCAGCAGGTTTTTGATAGCGGTGACGACTTCGAGGCCATCACCGCGGGGCTTATCGCCGAGAATTTCAACTCGACCAACGATGAGAACGGCAGTTTCGATGACCGTTCCGATGACAAGGGCCCCGAACCGGAGGGCATCGAGATCGGGACCATCGGCGCCAGCACGTATGCCTTCATCGGCCTAGAGCGCGTGGGCGGTGTGATGGTCTACGACATCACCGACCCGCTCAACCCGGTCTACGTGCGCTACCTGCAAAACCGGGATTTTGACGGCGTAGCGGTGGACGGGACGGCGGGCGACCTTGGTCCAGAAGGGCTGGTGTTTGTGGGGGCGGAGGAGAGCGCCGACGGACACGCTTACATTGTGACCTCCAACGAGGTCAGCGGAACCATTACCGCGCACCGCCTCGTCGAGGCTGCTGAGGTGGTTGAGGGCTGCACGGACGACGGCGCGCTCAATTTCGATCCTGCGGCCAACATCGATGACGCCAGTTGTGAATTCTCCGATTGCGACCCTTTCATCTCTGAGTATGGGGTGGGCCCCGGCCAGAACCGCTGGCTGGAGATCTACAACCCGACCGGTCAGGACGTGAACCTCGACGACTACGCTTGGCCGACCGTCTCCAACACCAACCTCTATCCAGGTACCTACGAGAACTGGAACACCTTTAACGAAGGCCACATCCTGGCGTCCGGAGACGTGTATATCCTGTGTCACCCACAGGCCGATTCGGTGCTGCAGGCCCATGCGGATCAGACGTCGCCCCTGATGCCCGACGGCAACGTGGGGCTGGCCTTGGTCAAGGGCACCGAGGCCAACTTCGAGCTGGTGGACTTCTTCGCCAATTGGGAGGGCGACAACGACGAAGAGGGGTCGTGGTCCGTCTGCGGAGACCCTTCGGTGCGAACCAACGCGGTGACGCTGTTGCGCAAGCCGGCCTTCGATGGCAATCCCAACCCGTCGGGCGAGGACCTCTCCAGCAGTGACGGAGAGGAGGATTTTCTCCTCGGTAGTCTGGCGCCCGGCATTTGCGAATGGGAGGTCTACCCCGTGAACGACTTCAGTCATGTTGGTAGCCACACTTATTTGGGGTCATGCCTCCCACCGGTGGTGGGTTGTATGGTTCCCGTGGCGTGCAACTTCGATCCCGCCGCGAACGAGAATGATCTCAATTCCTGCGATTACGATAGCTGTGCTGGTTGCACCTATCCGGGGGCGTGCAACTTCAATGAAGACGCTTTGGTCGATGACGCCTCCTGCTTCTTTCTCGCCGGTGATGTTACGGGCAGTGGATTCGTTGCTGCAGCCGATTTGCTGGTGATGTTGAATGCGTTTGGTTCTTCCTGCGATTGATGCGCTTTACTTGACCAAAAGGAAAGGCCGCCCAACGGGCCGCGCCAGACTGATGGTTCATCTCCAATAGGTGCACACTGCCCTCCGGCCCAGTAAGGTCTGTCATCCCGGCTACGTTTGCCCAATCCTCAAACTTCCCATCCATGACGATGGGGTCTCCTTGGGCAGCACATGTGGCGGCGAGAACTACAAAGAAGAGGCACAGCAGGCAACGCATGGTTCAGGTCTTCAGCTCGATGTACCCCATCCTCAACGGAAGTGCACAATGTCTGCGC
>JBELBZ010000120.1:0-3158 GCA_042095055.1 Crocinitomicaceae bacterium
TCCCGAGTCCGAAATTGTTGATGTCAAAAGATGTGGTCACGCCATTTGGGGTGCGCCAGATCAAATTGTTGTGGGGGGATGTGACCGGAGCAGACGAGCATGATGGCGAGGTGATCCACTCGGAGTCGACCGTATTCCTGAGTTCCGTGCTGTTTCAGGAGAAAAACCGGCAACCAACTGGTCATGTGTTGGATTGTATCCGAGAGAAATATGATGTCGATCCTGTATTCCGGGAGGTGCTAGTGGCAAGCGAAACATCTGCTGTTTGGAGTCATCCTGGTGCTTACGGATTGCTTCCCCATGTCAGTTATTTTGAGCGTCCCGTTGAATCTGCCGTTGGGCCTGCCCACATTTTCTGCTTGAGTCATTTTCCGTTCAAGGAACAGCTCAAGGAGTACGACTCGGTCGACCAATGTTTGGAGGAAGGGTTTCGACAATCGCTCGCGGCATGCTTCGTGGCTTACAAGGCGCAAGAGGCTAGGCGGATGATGGATGGTACGGAGGCGTTGCCCATGCGCCATTTGGTTTTCTCCGGATTGCTGGGGTCTTCATCGGGAAAACCGGAATTTTTGTTTCGCGAATTGCTTTCACAGGCGTCCATTTGGTTCAAACAATCTCCCGAGTTGATGAGCATGAAAATCTGCTTGTACGACGAGATGATCGATCGGGAGTTACAGGCAAAGATCCTGGCAGATTCTGGAGGGGAGTCACCATCGGAACTGGAGAGTGAGCCAAGTGGGCAGGAAAACGAGGAAATCGAATTGGTCCGCTTACGGCTATTCAAGCTGTTGGGTCTTACAGCAAAGGATTTGGTCCACTTTTCTGGGAGCAATCTCCGTCTTGAAGTTCTCAAGGAATTCAAAACCACGGTATTGAGCAGTTTGAATCCGGAGCGGGCTGAAAAAGGGTTGTCGACACCACTGCAGGAATTGCTGTGGGTACTGGACCGAAAGAATCCTCAGATTTTTGAATTGGGCGCCTCGATGGGGAAGGTGATCGAGGCATTGGTGGTGAACATGTGTCACCATTTTTATGGTAAGGCACCAAAAGATTTCTTTTCCGGTATTGAAAAATTAGCCACTGACAGGCCAAAATCAGAAGCGTTAAGGGGGCTCAAGCTCTCGGCTTGGTACAAGTCCTATCTTCACGGGCTGCGTGTGCTGCGCAATCAATGCGCCCATGCTTCGGAACATGATGAAAGCCAGTTTCCTCAATCTCTAGAAGAGGATGACATCTGGGTCATGGTGTTCCAGTCGAACCGGGTGCTTTCCCTTCATTTTCAGTTGTTGAACCAATTAGATTTAAAATAAAGTCATGCACAGGGAAGATGTGGTTTCATCGAACATTGCTTTTTATTCGTTTGATGATACCTCGAACACGTTGGTCATCGGTTACTTGACCCGGTATTCTGAGGAGATTCGGATTTACCGGTACAGCGATGTATCGGCCTCAGTCGTCGATCAGTTGAGGGGAGCACCTAGCAAGGGGGAGTTTGTTTGTTCGAACATCGCATTTAAATACTCTTATGAGTTCATTGAATCCGAAACCGATTCCGAATGAATGGTGGATTCGGGCGGCTGACCATCTGGTTCGACACGCTCCATCCGATTTGTTGCCCGACTTTGAACTGGATGCGTGTTGCCGTCAATCTTTAATTGAACAACTGTGCGAGGGTGGAGGGGTCGAGCACATTTCTTTCTGCGATTGGAAGGCGTTGCAGGTTCTAATCCCGAGGGCTTGGCCAGCATTTCGGCAGGCACACCTATTGTCTCCTGATGTGGACCTGGGAACGGTTGCAGGAGCCATGTGGCTCGGTGATTGGTTAGACCGGTTTCGGTTGCCGAAGGAGGACAACATCGTATTCTCTTACCGGTTGGATGAGACAGGGAACTCTTGGTTTGACCCGTCTATAGGATGGTCCCAGTATCAGCAGCATTCATTGGAGTGTGCCCAACGTTTTGGTCACGTGTTGACCGCCGACATCTCAGGATTCTATTCCAGTATCCGACCGATACACTTTACCCATGTAGTAGGATGTATTTCTATAGAGGAAGAAGGTGTTGTTTTGGACGGGTTAATAAATCAATTGGTACACGATTGCTGGGGATTGCCGGTCGGAGGTGACGCTGCGCGGATGATGGCGGAGTGGGCGATGATTCCTGTCGATACGGAAATGCTCGACGCTGGATTGAATTTCGTCCGTTTCGTGGATGACTATCGCTTTTTCGCGCATTCCGGAGAAGACATCGAGCGGGTCCTCTACGACGCGACGCGGATTCTAGCTTCCCATGGATTCCAGTGGAACAAGGGTAAGCTGAAGGTGTGGCAGGCAGAAGATTTCATCGAACGAGAGCAATTCCAATCCGTTGTCCAAATTAGCGACGGAGAATCCGGTGTAGAGGTGTCAAATGATCATTTTGACCCCTATTCGGAATTGGTGCACCATCGGGCCACTGAATTGAGGAAGGAAATGGGGGTTGTTTCCTTGTCCGGCGCCTTGAACAAGGAATTGGAAAAGGTGCGCCCGAGCTTGTCCAACGTGAAAGTGCTGCTCGCTGCAATTCCCGTCTCAGACAGGAATGAGAAGGAATCCTGTCTCGAAATGCTAAGTGGAATCTTCAGTAGCGATTGGATGGTTCAAGTCCTGCCTCATTTTTACCGGATGCTGCGCAAACTAGAATGGCTTTGTGCACTGGATTGTCGAAACTCAGTCTGTGCAGGGTTGGAATCCGTCATTTTGTCTTCCCAGTCCAAAACCCCTTATGAATTGGGATTCCTGATTCATTGCTACCGGAGAATCTCCGAAGGTCAGCTCACCCACCGCTTGGCAAAGGCTTTGAATCAAATCAGGTTGCAATCCCGCGATGCCTTTCTCCTCCGGGAAGTGGTTTACTCGCTGCTTGTATACGAGCCAACCCGATCTCTGGAATATTTCGAGGAGTGGCCGGTTCGGTCGGACTGCCACCAAGGATTTGAGGAGCAATGGGCGCGCTTCGGACGGGACAACTTTGATTGAGCTGTGTTCTCAGAAAAGCAAATTGTCAGGAATTGCGGCTGGCTTTGGAGGGAGGTCCTTCCAAGTTTGACCCGAGCGTCTTTGTGGTCAGCCATGAAGAGTGGGGCGATTCCCCTCGAACGATGGTCGGATGAAATGACGG
>JBELBZ010000121.1:0-3117 GCA_042095055.1 Crocinitomicaceae bacterium
CTGCTCCGCATCAGCATCCCCTCGTCTGTATTGAAAATTGGAGAGTACGCATTTGCTGGCTGCAATCAGTTGAGGAACGTGGAGCTTCAGGAGGGGCTCCAGATGATCAAGAAAGGGGCGTTCAGTGAATGCCACTCGTTGGAGCGTATCGCAATCCCCTCCTCTGCCATGTTGATTGGTGGCTACGCGTTTCAGCATTGCACCAGCCTGTCAGAAGTAACCCTGCGCGAGGGAGTTCATTGCATCGATCCTGATGCATTTGATCGCTGTACTGCCCTGGAACATATCAACATTCCTCCCGTTGCACTGGTGATTGACTTTTGGGTTTCCAGCTGACAGTTTATGAGAACAACAATGCCTGTCCCACGGGACAGGGAGGTGGTCATCTCCAAATGGTTACAGTACAGGAACACAAGCCAGCTTGCGCTGGCAGAGGCAAAGGTAAACGAAATCCTTGCCCGTCCTCAGCAGACGGAGGGCCAGAAAATCACATTAATCCGAGAGCGGTTCGCCTACTACGATCGTTTGGATGTGACGACGATGCTCGAGCTGGCTATATGGAGGGTAAACATTGTTGGCAATGAGCAGGATGCAAATACCAGGCAGGCCCGCCGTAGAAGCTTTGGCAGCGACATGAATATCATCATTCCCCGCGTCTTGGAGTATTTGGAGGGATAGAGAGCCCTGGGACCTTTGTGTGGTATTGCGCAAGGTCAGAGCTATAAAATGTGAGGGGAATCGAGAGTGAATCTGCGGTCTAGAAAGAAGGGTAGGGAGGTCCATGCGAATACTAAAAGGCGTGAGCCTAGCCTCGCGCTTATGTGCTGGCAACCGGCCCTCCTCTCTACCAAACGCTCAAGGCCTGCGCACCCAGCAGCGGTGGACTGACTCGTGGAACGGAGAACCCGCATTGCGTCCCGTCCCCAAACGTCAGGCGCCGGTCTTGCAAACCGCGGAAGCCGCCGCCCCCGCGTCCTCGTCGTCGCTGCTCTCCGTATCTCCAGGTGGCGGCGTCGGCCACCTCGACCCCTCCGGGGGTTCGCCGACGCCCCACCGCTCGTACAGCGTTCTCTCTTGGTGGCGTAAGCCTTCGACTGTTTCTGGCACGCGCATGCTGTACATCAGCATGCGATGGGTGTCCCTCCATTCCCGCCCGCACGCGTCCATCTGCTCTTGAACATGTGGGGGGAGGGGCGCCGTGATCCAGCGGTCGTACCGGATCTTCACGGCAGTGTATAGCCTGTCACGCATGGCCTGCGACATGAGGGGATCTTCGTCGTACAGGCGAAGGAGATGGAATGAACGCTCGTCCATCGTTTCCTCGGACCTGACTCGCCCCAAGTGCTCCTCGAATGCCAAGCTCAGCTGTTGATGGAACACCTCCACCGAGATGCCCCCGTTGTGCTTTACTCCGGCCGGAAGGCCGTACCTCTGTCGCTCTCCCGCGAGGTACCCCACGCGCAGGAGCGAGAGGAAGTTCTCTTTCGTAACGCCGTCCAAACGACGGTCCTTCTCGTACGTCTCCAGGTGGTTCGTCCACTGATTCCGGGTGATGTTCTCTTGCAGGGCAAGCCACTCCTTGTGCCCCTCCCACACTCGAGCGAGGTATCCCGCCACCGATGCGGAGTCGCCCTTTCCGACCGCCCATTCGACATTCCCATCTCTCCCGAGGGGCCAATCGCCTCCGAGGTCGAACGACGACGGGACCTCATAAGAGTAGTGACGCACAGGGGGGGTGGTTTCCACCGTCACTACCGTCACTTTTGTGTTCGTCTTGTCAGGGGGAGAGGGCTCTCCGCCATCCACCCGCCGCCCCGCAGCCGGCGCGCCTTCCTTGGACCCCGGCCTTGGGGATGGCGCCCCCGATACTTCGCTAGTCCTTCCTCTCGCTGTTTTTCGGGCGGTCGAATCGTACTCTGCAAGCGCTCTGTCAAACGCCTCACTTGCCTCCTCCACCGACGTGTCGACGTCAATGACCCGCAAGTCAGTGTACGCGGTGGGGTCCGCAAAGGACGACCCGTGGTGTGCGCCTTTGCCCGCCTTCACCCTCGCACCGTGCCTTATTTCCCTCACAACTCGCAGCTCCCTTTCGAACGACGCCCGGTCGGCCGTGGAAAACACCGCCCCGCAGCAGCCCCCCATGTAAAAGACATCGGGACAATAGACCTGCCACGCATCCCCGGTCGGCACACGGTTGAGGAGCGATTGCAGCTTCGTGCGCTGCAACCTTGGCGAGAAGGGATCCCCAAAGGTCACGAGGATGTGCAGGCTGTCTCCGTCGAGGTTGGAGGGGGGCCATTCGGTCAGCATCGTAGAATAACTCGCAGGGCAGCCAGCTCGTTGCCGCCGCCCACTGAATGAAGGGACTGCGAAAGCTATTTACTGCTCTGACCGCAACGGCAATGACACGGGGGATTGGTTCGTTTTGCACCGCGCGCGTTACCCTCCTGCACTCCATACAATAGCCTCTTTGTCCGAGTGAGAGTCCCGCGAGAAAACTGCGTCGCGTTCAAATATTCAAAAGTCTACAGACTCACGACCCAACAAGAACCGGTCGAGGGGTTGCATCTCTAGACTTAGACTACTACTATTACCATTCTCCTGAGTTACATAACATGTTTCTTCGTCCACCCCTCAGCCGTCACTCGACCCCAAAAGCAACACAAACGAGCCGAACTCTCGAAGGAAAGCCCAATCAGCCCGTGGGGGGGGCATCCGGGAAGGAAGTCCCGCGGATGATGCGCACGCTGGGCCTCGTCCATCCCGGCTTGGTGCACAGGTATGCGCACCAGGAAAACTCCCCTCTCAGCCCCCTCTTCATGGTTCCTAGCCTCTTCCCGTTCTTGAAGACCGTCAGCGTTCCCTTCCTCAAACTGAGACGCAGGCACACGACGTCGCCGCTGCCCGCCCGTTCTGTTCTGGGGAACAGGGTGTATTCGTTGATGGCGTGGCCGTCGCTCCAGGTACCCCTGCCCATGTCGCAGTTGAATGTACACATTTTTACTGTGCCCACGGCCTTGCCATCGATGTCCCTGAACAAGTGTCCGTACACCGGACGGGGCGACTTTTCCGCCACATGCACCGGGCACTACTCCGACACCGACCACGCCGTCCCCC
>JBELBZ010000122.1:0-3101 GCA_042095055.1 Crocinitomicaceae bacterium
ATGCAGCGTGTTTGGCTGACGGACACCACACCTCCAGTTTTGATCTCTGCAGAAGAGAACCGCAACGTTACCTGCGATGCTTACGGAGACAACCAAGGCGGCATCTTGATCACTGCGAGCGACGACTGTGGAAACGTAAACATCACGTTTGAAGACGAGGCTCTTTCTGGTGGTTGTGTGACCCCAGTGGGACGTTTTGAGCGGACTTATACCATTGCTGATGATTGTGGCAACAGCATCCAGTTCACGCAGTTCTTGCTGTTGACGGATGATACCCCGCCTGAATTGAGCATCACTTGTCCTTCTGACACTACAATTCTGAGCGACACGTATTGTGAGCACGACCGCTCTCCTGAAGCGCTGGGCTATCCAAGTCACATTGCCACGGACAACTGCGAATTGTCAGACGACCTCTATGTCACAAAGACCTATGAGGATGGCCCAGATCAGCTGATCTGTGAGGGGCAGTTCTCCTTTACACGCACATGGACGGTGTTCGTTCTCGATCACTGTTACAACCATGCCGTAGAGACCTGCACGCAAGAGATTACCGTGGCAGACACTTACGCGCCAGCTGTTCCAGGAATTGTATGTCCCGATAACATTACGCTCAGTGTGGATGCAGACTGCAACGTGAATACCATGCCAGATGCCACAGGGACTGCAACTGCAGCAACCCTCGACAACTGCGACAGCAGTCCTGAGATCTTCATTGAGTTCCAAGATGGACCATATGAGTATTCATGTGAGCCAGACGCGGGCAGCGCTTTTGACTTGACCGCTTCTTTGGGGGCCCTTGAGTCAGCCACTGCTAGCCTTGAAGACGATATCACGGCCGTAGGCATCAGCATCGACCTCGATTGGAGCAGCGACGGTTGCACAGAATGGGCGAGCGACTTGACCTTGGAGATTACTTCTCCCAGCGGACAATGCGTGACCATCTCTGGATTCACTGACGAGGACCCCAACGCCAACTGCAGCGCCTACACATGGCCAGACAGTTGGAACACAACAACAGCAGGCAACTTCCTCATGGACTTTGAGTTGGAAGAAGACCTGAGCGGTTCAGGAACTTGGGGACTGGAGGTCACTGAGAACTGGGCTGGAGCTTGTGGTGTGGACTTCGATCTGAATGCGACGTTGATTCGCCGTGCTGAAGGATCATACTCCTTCACACGTACGTGGTCTTCTTATGCCACGGATTGCGCAGGAAACACCTCTGGTACGAGCTCTTGTGAGCAGCTCATTACAGTGCTGGATGAAATTGCACCAACCTTTGACTCCACGAGCCCTGCTGTCGTAACGATGGCGTGTGACGAGTTCGATGAGAGCACCGTATACGGCGTGACTGCCTCTGACAATTGTGACAGCAATGTCCAGGTCGAGGTGCTCTACAACGAGGACTGTGATGGAGATATGGAACACGGTTTCTCCAACGATGAGGTGAGCGGCGGTTGCGCAGGTTCATTCATCCGGACGTACATCGCGACAGACGACTGCGGCAACACAACGCTCACAGAGCAGATTGTCAACTTGGTTGATGAAGAGGCGCCATCCATTGTTCTGGTGTGTCCTGGTGCCATCACCATCCACAAGGATGATGAGTGCTTTGCAAACGACACCCGCAGTGGTGCCGGTGAGGCGACTTACGAAGTCACCGACAACTGCACCGTCGATTCCGTCTGTGTGTTTGTGGATGACAGCGCTCCTGAGTACAGCTGTGAGAACAGCTACAGCTTCACGCGCACTTGGACGATCAAGGCTTATGACGTTTGCGAAAACGAAGGCTTGGCCACGTGCAGTCAGTTGATCACTGTAGTGGACAACTCAGCGCCAGCAGCTCCTGTCATCGACGAGCCCGATAACATGACGGTGTACCGTGATGCGAATTGCAACTCAGATGCAGGTCCTGCTTCCAATCCAGACTTGTTGTTGGAAAACAACGACAACTGCAGCGCGGACGCAGACTTGACCCAAAACATCAGCTTTGCTGACGACACTGTCGGTTCACAAAATTGCAGCCACACCATCTACCGCACATGGTCGGCGTCATTGACGGATGAGTGTTCCAATACCTCGGACATCACAACGTATGTGCAGACCATCCAAGTGCTGGATACAATCAATCCGACCATCCAATTGGATGCTGTACATGAGATTGCCTGTGAGCAGTACGACAGCGAGGGCATTTATGCGACCGCTTCGGACAATTGCGATCCTGATGTGGATCTGGAGCTTGTGGGCGTTGAGCTCTTAACAGCAACACTGGGCTCATCTGCTTGCGGAGTGTACATGCACACCTATCAGGCAACCGACTGCTCAGGCAACACCATTACGGTGAGCCATAACGTGCAGCTCCTTGATGCAACAGCTCCAACATTCGATACCTTCCCAGCAGCTGGGTTGGCAGAGTGTGGAACATCGTTGCATCCTGAAGTGCTGGGAACGCCGACATACTCAGACAACTGTTCTTCATCAGAGGAATTGGTGTTGACGTATGCCGATACAACCATCACCGAAAAGGACGAGGATTGCCGCACAATCGAGCGTACCTGGGTGTTGACCGATCCTTGTGGCAACGAGACCACACAGGTCCAGACCATCGAAGTACAGGATTCAGATTATCCAGTGATCACGCAGGAAGCTGAGGATATGACAGTAGAGTGTGACGGTGAGGGCAACCTCGCTCAGTTCAACCTCTGGCTGGCCAACCACGGTGGTGCTGCAGCTACGGATGACTGCTCTCCTGAGCTCATCTGGGACTATGAAGTTCCTGTGGCCACAGCTGGAATTAACCCCATGCTGAGTGACGGTTGCGGTGCTACAGGCGATGTTACGGTAACGTTCTACGCTACGGACGCTTGCGGTAACAGCACGCCTACGGTCGCCAGCTTCACCATCGAAGACAACATTGCCCCTGAAGTGGCCACTGTTGAATTCCCCGAAGATGACACTTTGATACAAAACGCGTCATGCAACATCAATACAGGTGTGAACATGACGGGTGTGGCGTCTGCCACTGCTGGCGATGACGACTGCTGCCATGCAGAAGTCTCCATCAGCCATGAGGATGGTCCTGCCTTCTGTCTCTGTGAGCAGGA
>JBELBZ010000123.1:0-3033 GCA_042095055.1 Crocinitomicaceae bacterium
TATATATATATCCCAATACACCTTTAACAAAACCCACAGAAGGAAAACGAAGAATAAGCAGATTCGAAGGCCAAGACCGTCGCAGACCTAAAAGTCATAGTCTTGCAACACACCACAAGAACAACAATAAAACGAGACAAGTCAAATGCCGAGCCAGACACTCCCAAGTGAGTCACTACCCTTAACTCCACGCCCACTCATCCCGCACATCAAGCTCTGTCATAGCAAGATCAACATTGCCGAGAGGTTCTTGTGCCTGCACATTGATGGTTCGAGAGCCACGCAAACACACCAAAGAGGCACGCGCGAGAGCAAAAGATAACTGCGCCCTGGCCAATGTGGCAACCTCCGCATATTTGCCCTTCTCCCTGAACGCAATCTCCTTGCACAGCTTCTGGAAAGCAATAACCATCTCAGGTCCCATGCTCCCTGTCGAGAGCATGATAAGGGGCACGAAATCTCCGTCCTCGACCTGCGCAATTCTTTGCCCATACTCGCGCCGCTTCTGCCGAGCGTGCTCGTCGTACAGTTGCTTAGGCTCAGTGTTGAAGTTCGAGATCGCCAAGGCGTTGATAACCTTTACGTCAAAAAATGCGTCTCGATGCTTCCCAAAGAACCCGTTCACCCGTACGTCAGAACGCGCGTTGTCAGCTCTGTTCGCTGACTTACCATGCAACACCTCTCCCGAGAGAGGCTGCAACATGGGCTCTCGGCCGACATCCCTGTGGCCCGCTCTCTTACAAAGCCCTGCCCAAACGTTGCATATGTCATGATGCCTCGCGATGATGAAGCCACCCAATCGGCATGATTGCGAATGGTCCAACGAATTGCTATTGCCACAAGCGCACTTCTGAGGCAAGTCACGTAACCTCATACCATATCTCATGCGTACCAGGTCCCGAAAGTCTCGTTTCGAGCGGAAAGAAAACCGGTACTTTGCACGAGGCGGCGTGGTGAAGATCGTCGAAGCTCCTTTCTCGAGGGCTAGCGTGATAGCTCTGGCCTTCTTTCTCGAAGCACGGGCCTTCAGCACGTCCAGGCGAGTCCCTTGACGTTCTCGCCTGACCTTCCTGAGTTCAGCCTTCAGTTCAGTGAGGGTGCCGGAATTCACCGGTACGGGCGAGCCCGACAAGAGTCGCCCTTTCAGCTCCGCACAGATCTTGGCCATATCCGCGTAGCGGCCACTCGCCAACTCAGACGGATTGTCGATTCCGAGGCCCGCCAGGCGACACGGCAACCCCAAGAGTTCACGGATGTCCTCAGACACTTCGCTCCCGAGGAGAGCAGGGAGCAACTTGGAACTGATGGCGGCCTCAAGCGGTTGAAAAAGCATCTTCGAATGAAGAACTTTGTCCATGCCCATAGCGAAGGTCCACTCGCCTTTCAGCTGATGAAAACCCCACAGAGCCGCATGTGGCTGAGATTCCGCGAAAACGGCCAGTAGTTCAACTCGGCGACGCCAATCGGCGATCTTGTCCTGCCAATACCTCAGCACAAAATCCTCGCTCCCGATTGCCGCCCCCAAATCTTTAGCTCCGTCTACTATTTGGACGCCCGTACCTCGGAACAGCCGCTCCGCCTGTGCTCGTAATCCTGGCTTGGTCACTAGCCTGTTCTTCTTCCCCGTTGCAAAATACCCATATTTTGGGCCTTCAACACTGAGCCGGGCCCACCATACGGCAAGGGCTTGTAAGGCCCCAGCCGCTTGTCCATCATCGACGTACCACAACTGGGTCAGCAGTCGCGAGACGGGTGGGCGACGCTCGGACGAGGCTGCATGGTTGGCTTCCATAGACAAGGGAAATTGTCGGCAGGGCCACGGAGGCGGCGATTGCCTCGGTATGCCAGACACGGAGGAAGGGGAATCCGGCGATGGACCCAACTCCGCCAACATCCTCTCAGGCGTGGCCCCACCTGGCGGAAGGTCACTTTCGTACTCTGTTGAATCATCCATTGACATGCTCTCGCTGGACACACAGACCGACAAACTCGATATTTCGCCATCGAACCCTTCATCCACTCGGCGCTGGTCAGGCCTTTCAGAGAAGCGGCACGAATGCCCCAGGAATGCAATAAGCGGAGTGAGCGACAGACCGTACACCATCATCGCCAACGGACACCCCATTGTGACCCCCTCCCGCGACATCACTTCAAAGTCAGGGGAAATGAACACACGAGACGATCCTCCGTAGAAGTTGACAGCAATTATGTACAGTATGGGGCAAATAATGTTGAGGTTGTGTAGTGCGACCTTGCGATTGAGCCTTTGGTAGCCCTGATTAGCATCCGCGAGCAATACCGCGTCGCACTCATCTCCCTCAAAGAGCTCCGTGACCGCATGGAAGATCGCCTGCACGGCCGCCTCCTGACCTCCGCACAGATTTGCGTTTGCAGACGCCTCTTTGACGTCGGGCCTGGTGATCACAAGCACTGCTTTCGCGCAGATTCGCCGCGGCATTTCTCCAATTCCAAGAGGCCTGGTGCCGGGGTTTTTGTCCAGCGCCACGCCTCTGTTGGCTAGAAAAGCCTCGAGAACATTTCGGCTCACTGCAGAGCTGCACAGCCTTCTTGTCCATGCGGCCATGGCCTCACAGAGCTCTCGGGAGGCATCTCCCAAGGCCGTGAGCTGGTCTTGCCAGTGCCTGGCATCACCCCCAGATGGGCCTGCCCCGCCTTTGGACTTCAGAACCGCCTTCTTGATCGCGTCGCCGGTGATCTCCTCAAAGACCGCTTCGTGCACAAGGTGTACTGGCCCTTTGAGCAAGGCTGACTCATCGACCGGCTGGTCGTCAAAATGGACATCGGCCAATACCTGCTTTGTCTCGGGGGTGAGCTCGAGAACCCCCTTTGACTCCCCCTCGTCTAGCACGCGCATTGCATCTCTGTCCCGACCCTCGAAGATGAGCGACGCGAATCGCTCCGCCCTATCCTCGACCGAATCCTTTCTCACCTTCCTGGCCGGCAGCCTCCTCTGGATTGCAACGGCTTCCTCCAAGAGTCCTGCAATGTTGCCTTCCTCCCAGAGCTTGCAGA
>JBELBZ010000124.1:0-742 GCA_042095055.1 Crocinitomicaceae bacterium
GTACCTGCTGGGAAAATAGCGGCGTCGCCCCAGGCATTGCCAGAAGTGCTCAGACCGTCAATGGTGACATCGCTCGAGCTGGCCACAGCCAAGCCAAATCCTCCTGCAGTATTGCTGGCTGCGATGTTGGTGAGGGTAGCTCCGTCAACGCCGTTGAGGTCGATGCCGGTCTTGGCCGTGCCGTCGGTGGCCACATCCGTCATGGAAAAGTCTGACAGAATAGAGGTCGGCGAATTGGACACCTTAATGCCATAAGTCGCTGCACCGTTCAGTGTAAACCCTTCCAAGTGCACTCCGTCTGCAAAAACGGCAATCGCGTAGCTGGATCCACCTCCATTGATGGTGGTGCTTGAGGAGCCTGCACCTTTCAAAGTCAAGGCCTTGTCAATCGTCACCTGTCCACTTGGGTCAAATGAAGCCGCTGACAGAACGATGACATCATTCGCAGAAGCAGAGCTGATCGCTTCCGCAATCGTAAGGTGGTACGAGTCGGCCGTTTCGTTATAGATGTCTGTGGTCAGACAACTTCCATCATCGATCGTGGCACTGGCGTCATACTCATCATAGTTCGAATCCGTGCAACCCGCGCAGCTCAGCGACTCGCAGGAGCTGTCGTCGATGGTGGCCGTAGCATCGTAGTTGCAAGCCGCGTTGTCCGTGCAACCCGCGCAGCTCAGCGACTCACAAGAGCTGTCGTCGATGGTGGCCGTAGCATCGTAGTTGCAAGCCGCGTTGTCCGTGC
>JBELBZ010000124.1:842-3063 GCA_042095055.1 Crocinitomicaceae bacterium
AACCAAAATTGGCGAGCGAGAACCCGGCCTGATAGTAAGAACCGCTGTTGTTTTCAAAGTTGGTCGATCCACAACCACCGTTGGTATCCCCATCAGCGTCCCAATACACCTCAAGGGTGTAATCACCCAATGCCAATCCTTCCAACAAATTGACATTAGCATTGGCCGTGCTCCACTTTTGATCCCCATTGCCCAAGTCTGCATTAAATCCCAACGCAATGGCATTGAAGCTCCCAGGTGTGCTGCTGGACTCAAAAACCCGGTATTGAAGGTTTCCTCCGCAGACATTGGCTCCAGAATTTTTGTAGGTTTTGAGTTCACCACCATTCAAAACCAAAACGTCATCCGAAGCGGACAAATCGCCTAAATCTTGACCATCAAATGCAGGATGAATCGCATCGGCATTGGCCCCTCCAGCCAGATACGTGTCACCGGTGCCATCGTTTAGAATGATGTAGGACTGCCATATTCCCCAGTTGTCCGTGCTCTGCGCAATGGGGGTGAGGGTAGCCTCGCCTCCATCCGCCGTCAGTGTCAAGGCAGAATTGTCACCGTTGAATGCCAGGAGTTGCACTCCACAGGTGCCTTCCGTCGAAGCCAAGGCACACTGACCATTGGATTCCGTAATGATGTAGTTCCATGAGTCCAGAACCGTACCATCTGTTGCCATCTCAGAAATCGTGGTTCCTGAATCGAAATCAAGCTGAGTAGAAATGGTCACACATTCCGTCCCAAGCGATGCCGTGTAATCCAAAGTGAATTCTCCGGTTGCGAGAAAAGCCTCAAAAGCGGAGCAATCGGTTACCGGGAGTGCTGCAAGAGTCGGGTTTGGGGATAGGGATGGACCACCAGAAACCGAAAAGGGGAGCATGGTGCTGATCACCATACAAAGGGCAGGAAAAGACCAGCGCATCAGAATGAATTTGGCAAGTGTAAATTACACCGTCGGCCTGTCATTGTCCATTTTTAGGAGTGTTGAAAATTGGGATTGGTCGAATTATAGACCACGCACACAAATTTGTTGGAGCAGCCCTTTTGGTCCTTCCCCTTGATGTTTGGCCTTGGCGAGGTGATCATCTCAAAGAACCGCCAGAGTGAGCCCACTCAAAGGCTGCGAATTGAAAGCAGGCGTTACCCACTACAGACTAAATAGCCTCCGGATTTCGCCCTCACGGTCGAAATCCGGCATGTGCTGCCCGTCGGCCTGCGGCCTCCAAAGTTTCAAAGTGTCAACCCTCCTTCGCTCCGCTCAGTCGGCATCCCTAAGACACCTGACCGAGAAGCCGTTCCGTGGATTGCTGTAGTACCGGGAGATGCCTGGATTGAAGTAGCGCAAGCGCCGGCGCCAAGCATTGCCGCCACTGGGCGAAGAACTCCACCAGTAGCCGATGTCCCCGGCAAGGCTGAAGTAGCTATCGTAGTAGTCGCGGTAGCCGCCCGGAAGGGCCGAAAACCCAAAGTCGTCAGTACCGTTGCCAGAACTCCAAGCTGAGGTCGACTTCAAGGCCGTGCCCTCGGTTCCGTTAAAACCTTCTGCTGTGATGTAGTCTTCCAATGCCGTCCACTCTCCATCGGTCGGGACGTGCCAGCCGTTCGGACACAGGCCGCTCGCATTGTCCACGGCATACCAGTTGTACAGCAGGCCATATCCATAATTTACAACGGGATCATTGTCATAATGGCAACGCGCACCTGTGCTCAATGCCCCCCAATAATAAGAGCCAGTCACCTCAGGAATGCTGCTGTCGTCCGCATACACCGTCGTGCGAAGGTTTTCCGCAAACCAGCACTGTTCACCGATGAAAACCCCTTTGTAGCGGTATCCATCCATCTCCACGCCGGCAAGGCAAGACAGTGAGTCAATTTGAGCCTGCTGAGTAAGGACTTCAGCAGCAAGGTCCTGGATGTTGAAGACATCACAGTCTTCTTGGGCAAATAGAGGAACCGATGCAAGGAACATCAGCACGGCAAGTAAATGGCGCATCTGGTTTGGTTCAAGTTGCATGTAAAATTTAAAGTCCAATGCCCTTATCCACAAGCAACAACCACCTCCATTTTGTGTGCGTGTGTGTGGTAAAGCCAACAGAAGAATTCCCTTAATGCGCGCTGAAGACTTGCTCGATGCACATCGTTGCTTTCGTTTTTTGCTCATTGGAAAGGCCCGCAGGAGGGCCAAAAGGAGTGGGGTTGAGGTCGACGCAGTACATCCGGCCATCTTGGC
>JBELBZ010000125.1:0-3044 GCA_042095055.1 Crocinitomicaceae bacterium
GTGGATGACATTGGCCTGGTGAACCATATTACAGGCATCATTTCTGCTGATATGACGGTGGATATGCGCAAGGTGAGTTTCGAGACCAATGAAGGCTCATTTGAGGGGAGGGTGGAGGTTGTGGTCACCGATACTGAACACCTTGGCGAGTTGATTGACAGGCTGCGCCAAGTGCCGGGTGTTTCCACTGTAGACCGCCTTGAGGTTTGACCGCACACGAAATGAGAAGGAGAACCTGCTTGAATTGTGGGTGAGCCATCATCCTAAGGCCTATTTTTGCTGCTTGACGCAAGACACATGAAAGTCGACGTATTGCTCGGTCTCCAGTGGGGAGACGAAGGGAAGGGTAAAATCGTAGATGTACTGACACCTCAGTATGACATCATCGCCCGTTTCCAAGGCGGACCGAATGCTGGTCATACCCTGGAGTTTGATGGCCAGAAGCACGTCCTACATACCATTCCCAGCGGAATCTTCCGTGATGGAAAGCTCAACCTTATTGGAAATGGTGTGGTAATCGACCCGGTGACCCTACAGCGAGAAATTACTGAGGTTGAGGAGCATGGAGTTGATGTCAATTCCCGTTTGCTCATTTCTCGGAAGGCGCATCTCATATTGCCTACCCACCGTTTGTTGGACGCCGCCAACGAACAAGACAAAGGGAAAGACAAAATTGGCTCTACGTTGCGCGGCATTGGGCCCACATACATGGATAAGACTGGGCGAAATGGTCTTCGTGTAGGTGATGTCTTTCTGCCGGACTTTCAGGATCGTTACAATAAGTTGGTCCAAAAACACAAGCGTTTACTTGGCAACTACTCAACTTTTGAATTCGATTTGACAGAACATGAACCGGCTTGGTTTGAGGCGATCGATCGGTTGCGGGAGATTCAAGTCGTGGACTCTGAGCAATGGATCAACGACCAGCTCGATGCTGGCAAACACGTGCTCGCTGAGGGCGCTCAGGGCACCTTGCTCGACATCGACTTCGGTACGTATCCTTTCGTGACCAGCTCCACCACCACTGCGGCTGGCGCCTGCACCGGACTCGGTGTGGCCCCCACCCGCATTGGGGAGGTTATCGGAATCTTCAAAGCGTACTGTACGCGCGTGGGTTCTGGTCCATTTCCAACCGAACTGCTGGACG
Source organism: Crocinitomicaceae bacterium (assembly GCA_042095055.1). Taxonomy (GTDB): domain Bacteria; phylum Bacteroidota; class Bacteroidia; order Flavobacteriales_D; family Sanyastnellaceae; genus UBA8752. Next base: position 1,148 of record JBELBZ010000125.1, read on the forward strand.
AGACCGGTGAGGCTCTTCGGAAGGCCGGCCATGAATTTGGCGCAACCACTGGGCGTCCCCGCCGTTGCGGTTGGCTCGATTTGCCAGCCCTGAAGCACGCTTGCATGCTCAATGGAGCCACCCAGCTTTGCATGATGAAGGCCGACGTTCTCGACAGCTTCGACGAAGTCCAGGTCTGCACGGAATACGAAGTAGGCGGGGAGCGCTCCGGCCATCTGCCGTACCTGTTGGAAGAAGGATTGGTCAAGCCGCTCTTTGAGTCCCGCCCCGGCTGGCCGGGTGCCGGTCAATCCGGTGAGGGCGATGCATTGCCAATGAGTCTTCTGGATTACGTCAAGGAAATCGAGGGCCTGACCCGCACTCCCATCCGCATTGTCAGTATGGGCCCCGACCGGGCTCAGACCCACGAATTCCAATCCGAATCTGTGTGATGTTGTGGAAGCGAATTCAATCCATTTGGACGGCAGAGGATTCGCTCTTTGGGATGATGCAACGGATGACTGTGCTTCTGACCAAAGCTGAAAAAAGGAAGGCCATCGGTGTTTTTTTTCTGTCGTTCATCGGCAGTTTTGTGGATGTTCTCGGATTGGCGGTGATCATTCCTGTGGTGGGGCTTGTGGCCAATCCGGATGCACTGCTCCAGTACGAGGTGGTCAGTAAATTCAGGGACTTTGCGGCTGGGTTTGGCTTCGTGTCCATGGCCTCCTTTAATACGTTGGTAGTGGTGCTGATGCTGGGTGCGTTTGCTGTCAAGTCTATCTATGGTCTTGCCCTTGGCTTAATCAATGTGCGCTTTTCCTATGCGGTGTCCCACCGCATCGCATTGGTGATGTGGAAATACCATTTCAATCAAAACTTGGAGCGTATTCGCAAGCAGGATTCTGGGAGAATCCTTCAGGAGATTAATAATTGGCCAGGATCCTTTGCCAATACTTTTTTGATGTCAGCGCTGAGCCTCATCAACCAGCTGCTCGTCCTGATTGTGATTCTGGGTGGCTTTCTTCTTTATGAAGCCCAGACCTTCGTTTTGGTAGGGAGCATTCTCGTGTCTGGAACTTGGGTCATTCGAAAGTTGACGAGGAGTCGCCTCGGACGGTACAGCGATTTGCTCAAAGTGATGGGACCAGAGCTCAACACCAACATCGTCAATGCCATCCGGGGATTTTTGGAGGTGCTGACCTTTCGGGCTGGAGCCGCAGTCCGCAACGATTATGGGCGAGGCTTGAAGAATTATTACCGCATTCACGGCAATGCGGCCTTTATGAACATGCTCCCTTCCCGGTTCAATGAGCTGCTCATCATCATTGTCATTTCTGTTACCATCGTGGTCGGTATTCAGACGGAGGCCACAGGAGCGGCGTTGTTTGAGTCGTTGTCCATTCTCGCACTGGGTGCCTATCGGGCTATGCCCGCACTGAACGGGGTGGTGACGCACACCATGCGCATGCGGAAAAGCAAATTCATTCTTGAAGTGGTGGAGGAAGGTGATGCATTCGTCCGGGATTGGCAGTTGGAGCAAAGGCGGAGGGCTGCCTTGGGAGTTCAGGAATGGAACGATCGCCCAATGGGGGTGAGGATTGAGGTCGAGGATTTGACCGTTCGTTACGAGGATGCCGAGGGCCCAGTTTTTGAAAACCTGACTTGGACGTTTGATCCCGGGAAAATCCATGCGGTGGTCGGTCCTAGTGGGAGCGGTAAGAGCACCCTCATCAATGCACTCCTTGGCCTCCAGCCTCTTCAGGCCGGTCGGATTTCATTGCATTGCGGTACGATTGAACCGCTGGTCCTCGGAGAAAATGCGTTTGATGCAGACTGGCTGGTGTGCATGAACTACCTCAGTCAACAGCCTTATTTGTTCCGGGGGTCAGTCCGGGACAACCTCACGCTTCGGGTGAAG
>JBELBZ010000126.1:0-2948 GCA_042095055.1 Crocinitomicaceae bacterium
TCTGTGATCTCTGCGACATGTCCAACCCCAATGGCATGTACAACGAATACGACTGTTCTCTCTTTGGAGGATACACATACAGTTCCACAGGGGACCCAGGGTATTGCGACTACGCCAGCCCGAACTACGACTATAGCCTGTGCGACGCCTGCGATGGTTCCAGCCCCTATTTCGACCAATACTACTGCGAATACCTTGGTGGCACGACTTTCAATATGCCCAACAATGACCCCTTCGGACCAGGCCTGACCTATCCATTGAATGGAGGGTACCCCATTTTAGAGTACACCTACAATAGCAACCAATTGGTGGACCTCGGATTTGACTTTGGTTTTTACGGGAACACCTACAATCAAATCACCGTGAGCAGCAATGGCTTGATCTACTTTGGAGAGGTGCCTTACCATGAAACAGGGTGTTGCTCAGGAAGCTTACTGCCAGCAATAACCCCAGCACCCACTATCCATTTGTTTCATACCGAATTATTTGATTCTAGTTATAATGGCGGAGGGATTTACATAAACACATACGGAACAGCACCAAATAGAGAATTTGTTGTTAGTTATTACAATATTCCAGATTATTCCACCTTTTCATCGTGTAATGCACAGGTCATCCTGAGAGAAGGCGACGGAAGCATCGAACTCTACCACGGAGGATTCAACTCTCCTTATGGATACAACGGCATCACAGTGGGGTTGAATGCCGGAGACGGCATCCATGCAGATTTCGATGATGCATTCAATGCAGCCTACATGACCGCACCCACAACGTTCATCTGGACATTGGATGCGCCTTCTTCCTCTGCTGCCCATCCATGGCCGACATCGTGGAACCAGAGTGAATCCGGCACATACACCCACACTTTTGAGCTCCCCGAGGCACTGTCAGGATCCGGAACGGGTTGGTCCTTGATCACCACCAATACGCATGAATCGGGCCAAGCAGCAGATTTCAATGTTGCTGCATCCTTGCCGGGTCTTACACCTCAGAGTCCTTCCCTTACCATACACCCGGTGAATGACCCCTTCGTGGCGGACTTCATCCTCGAAGGCGCGCAAGGCACGCCTGCTCCGGTCACCGTGACCGAAAACGGGGGAACGGCCGTGACCTTCCTCACGACTGTGTTGGAACGGGACACAGTCCACATTGCGATTGCTGGAAGCGATGCAGACGTCTTGGATACTTATAGCTTGATCAATCAACCCTCTCAAGGAACAGCCGCCCTCGAAGTCATCCCCGCCGGGGCATTGGAAGGCCAGGAATACGTGGTGGAGTTGCCCGCCATGGGCGACGCCTTTGCCGAAGAATTCATGGCTGAAGGGACATTGGACAGCGTGGGTGTCTCCATGAATTGGAACGAAACCTCTGATGTTGTTCCGGCCAACCTCTCGCTCAGTCTGATTGCACCCGACGGCTCCACCACCAAGTTGGGAGGACCACAATCGGACTACGCCATTACCACCGAGGTGGCCGGACATGTGCCGACGGGTGGCCTGATTATCACCGCCATTGGTGATCCGAACGACGCATCTTCCTCCTGCCGGTTCGTGGAGATCCACAACAGCGGTGACAGCAACATCAACCTTTCAGGGTACGAGCTCCAGCGTTGGTCCAACGGCAGCTCGAATCCGGATGTGGGGTCCAACATCGACCTGAGCGTCCTCGGCACGATGGCCCCAGAACAGTACGCCTGGATTGCCTTCAAACAAGCCTTCGAAGGCTGCTACGGCTTCGCCCCGACCCTCATTCCGGCCGCGTCTGGAGGGAGCCCGCTCAACTCCAATGGAGACGACATCATCGCCATCATCGATGCTGCGTCGAACATCATCGACGTGTTCGGTGTGGTTGGCGAGAACGGCACCAACACCTGCCACGAGTTCGAGGACGGCGTCGCCGTGCGTGCCAGTTCCAACACGGACCCGAACGGAGGTGCCTGGGATGAGTCTGGTTGGATCGTCTACAGCGATGAGTCTGCGGCCAGCGGATGCACGAACCACAACGCCAACCAACCGCAGAACGCCAGCGACATCGCCCTGTTGATGAACAACTGGGCCAGCCCACTCCCCCCCCCGACCCATCCACTTGATGAAGGCCTGCTCAGCGCAGTATCGAATTGCGATGATTGCACGGAAGTCCTGCAGCTGGGCTTTGCTTTTCCTTTTTATGACGAGATGGTCAACCAGGTCACCGTCACATCCAATGGACTGGTACACATGGGCACCGGCCAGCACAACAACGGTTGCTGCTCAGGGTGGACTTTACCCAGCAGTCAAGGGCCTTCGATTCACTTGGTCCATTCAGACCTTAACCCCGGAGCCAATGGCGATGTGAGGTACCACACCGTGGGCACTGAACCGAACCGGACCTTCGTCCTGAGTTTTGACAATGTCGCCCTGTTCAATTCCAGCACTCAGGTAGATGGACAGCTGCTGCTCCATGAGGCCAATGGCCGCATCGAATTGTACCATGGTGGCGTCGGGAGTAACCAGACGTTCACCATGGGAATCAATGCTGGCGATGGTGTGAGGGCCTCCTACGACCCGGCATTCCATCAGACCAGCAGCACATCTCCCGCCCATTTCGAATGGGAGCCCATCATCGATGGGTACCAATCGGGCCCCAATGGATGGCCATACAGCTGGACTGGAGACACAACGGGCACTTACCTCTACACCAAATCAATCAGCGGCCTCAGTGGCACCGGAGCCTGGAGCGTCCAACTCGAGAACGAATTCGAAACGTCGGCCACGCTTCCCGTCGATCTCAATCTCACATTCCATGGTTTGAACCAGCCGATCACGGCTTTGGCCACCTACATCGGCACTAATGGCCTTGACCAGGCTGACACCTTGAAGGTCCAAGCCTCAGATCTGGAAGGCAACACGGCCAATCTGGCCATGCCCATTCAAATCATCAAGGTCAACGATGGCGATGCCACGTTTAGC
>JBELBZ010000127.1:0-2920 GCA_042095055.1 Crocinitomicaceae bacterium
ACGACGACGCGCCGTGGACCATCGCGAGCGGGGACGACCCGGCTGCGATTAATACTCCGCACGCGATCGTCGCAGCGATCGGGGGTCTTGCCATGTGTCGGGCTTCGAATCAATCGACACGCAACAGCGACCATTGTTCATGCGTTTGGTCTCGTGTGCCGCTTCCTCAGAACCTATCACCGATGACTTGTGACGATTCACAACGTACTGCAGCGATGGGAGGATGCCGCGGAGAACCGTTTTTGCATCCGGTTCAGATGCTTCCGTTGGCGTCTGGTGGCGAGACTTTCCAATAGAAAAGAGGGCCCTGGATTCGTCGGCGTTGGATGCCTGCTGGTGCTTGGCGATGTTCTCTTTTGCAAGAAAGACCAAGGAAGTCTCTGGAATAGCGAGGGATTGCAGATCGTGTATGCGGTTCAGCCGGGCGCATTCCAGGATGCCAGAGACCTCCCGATTGATGCCCTCGCTGGTCACTCCCTTGAACATCCTGAGGAGAGACGCAGTGGGCAAAGCGCAACATGAGAGCCCTCGCAGGCGACCCACATGAAAACACGAGTGGTCAATAGCTCACCAATCCCACGCCACAGAGAAGCAAATAACCTCTGTCTTGACGCCTTTGTTTTGCAATTCGGCCAATACCTCCTGACGGAGGTGGGCGTGGCAATCTGTCGGGCGCAACGGCACGGGCGCCAACTTTCGGAACGCATGCAACCGCCCCTTGTTGATGTGGACGAGTTGACCAGGCTTCAAGACAAATACCGATGGATAGTACCTGCAATGGAAACGAGCGCATGGTTAGGACATGGTGCTGTCAAGGGTAGATGCTTGTCTGTTGAGGCTCACTGCATGCTTTTGCACTTCTCGATGGCGGCTTTGCTCGGCCAGCCAGGTTGAGTCCCCTGCATGTGATGTCGAATAGCAAGATTAGAGCGCCGCTCAAGCGAGAGACGAGCCAATTATCAACGCGGACGCGGAATCAAGATACTCACCAAGCCATCGCGATGGGGCAAGCCGTACAGCGTGCTATGAGGTTCGGATGTGCCTGTCAAGAGATTGAGCGCGTGGCATTTGTGCCTTTCCGTTAGCCGTCGGAGCATGACGACCTCGTTGTATCCCGAGAGACACAAATGTCCAGAGTCAACCGTGCCCTACGATCGAAGAAAGACACAATTGAGTCAGCGTATGGAGTCAAAACAAGATGCAACGAGTCGACGTGGATTCCTCACATGTCCATCCTGGTGGAAATGTGTGAAGGAGCACGGCGGAGTGATGTACCTGAGGCAGAGAGTTCATCCAAGATGAGTGCCGATGCATGAGATGAGGGGTGAAAATGTACGTGTGGATAGTCTCACAGGTTGGGCCCCATAAACGGTCGGCCGCCGGCATTGATCTGAAAGATAGTCAGGATGTCGATGAGAGAGATGCAACAAGAGCACCTGTGACGGATAACATGCGATACGTACCGCATTCATCATGCAGTGCGAGCCTCCGGGAAGGATGCCCGGAAGGTGGAAGTTGCGCTGAAGGTCTTCGAGTGCTCGGGGCAACAGCTTTGGTACATCCACGTCGAGCATATACTGCAGAAGGAAGTTCGGCAGGGGACAGAGGGGCAGGAAGGGAGGTCAGCGACGTCAAAGGAGGAGGAGAGCAGAGCAAGCAAAGAACTTACAAGACACACCTCGTCGACATTCACCGACTGTTTGTTTCCGTAGCTGTCCACAAAAGTGAACCGTTCTGCCTTCCCTTGAGCGCCATCTGATTTCGCTTCCTTGATCGATTGGCGCTGATCGCGGTACCGGAAATAGTCCGCCACCTTCATGCTGTACATGCCCTCGTTTTCCTTGGGCTGCCCATTCGGTTGCTGATCGACCCCGTTCTCCTGTGCAGCTTCGAACGCACGAAACTTGTGGTGGTAGCCATTGCCAATGCGCCCCTCAATGTACTTTCTCGACCAGATTCTCGGGTCGATGGATTCGGCAAGGCCGTCCGATATCACAGTAATGTCGTCCCTCTCCATCATCTGGAAAAGAAAGGCCTCGTCTTCGGGCGTCACTACGATCTGCTCGGCCTCGCCACATCTGGTAAAGTCGGCCAGGAGGACGCGCGATTCGTCGTCATACGACCAACGGCACTGGCCCGTCGAAGGTGGCTGCGGCAACGGCGGTGCAGAGGGGAGGGGCTGGAGCTGTTCCGGCGGGATCGGAGCGGGCATGCTCGGAACGGCGTTGTCGCACAACGCTGTCAACTGCTGCTTGGAGGATTGGGGAAAAGGAGGGTTGTGGAACCTCCACGCAGACTCTTCTTCAAAGTTGTCTTGCGACGGGCGACTTGGTAGGTCTTTCAACAGTTGTTCCGTCTCCCGCACGAGCTCGGTGTAGCCCTTCTGTGGAGCACTGTTTGGGGCGTGGCAATCATCGTCGTCACCATCAAGGCTCGTGCGCTCCTGCAGGTGCTGTCTTGCCTTGACAGCGGATTGCCTCGTTGGACGCCCATCAGGGTTGCTCCCGGCGTCGACAGGCTGTGCGGGACCAGTTTCGAGAGTGGCATTCTCCCGTCTTGCACGCTTGGCCTCGGGGCGTGCGTCACGAGGCCCTGTCGCTGGCGAATCGTCGTCTGCCGTCAAATCAATGACTCCATCTCCCGCTCGTTGTCCGATTGCGGGCGTGGCCGCCGTTGCTTGGGCGGTTTCACGGGAGGGTTGGGCGGGGCGTTCATCCGTCTTCCCCGTCCCTGGGGGCATTGCCTCGTCGCCCACCTCCTCCCCGGAATTTGTGCCCCGCTCGGCCGGTACCGATGGATCTCGAACTCCCTCTGTTCCTGCACCTGCTGTCGGCGCCTCCCCAGCCACCCGCTCCACATTCTTCGTGTCCGTAATGGCATGGGAGGATGTCACTGCCCCCTCCCCTGGGCCCCCCGCCGC
>JBELBZ010000128.1:0-2911 GCA_042095055.1 Crocinitomicaceae bacterium
CGCAAATTGCTGACAATCAGCGCATTCGTGTACGTCGTACACGGTTTAAAAAAGCATCTCAAATAAAAAACCCAGCCTCATCGACCGGGTCTTTTCTCAGCGGAGAAGGAGGGATTCGAACCCCCGGTGCCCGTGAGAGCACACCTGATTTCGAGTCAGGCCCATTCGACCACTCTGGCACTTCTCCTCACAAAGTTTACTGTGCAATGCAAACCTCTTTCTAATCAGTCAACTGCACAACACAGCACACTGCGCAAATGCGTCAATTTCTCGTCACGCTAAATCCCTATAACTCGCCAATGACCAGCCTGACTTCAACATATTCAAAAACCCTTCAGCCAACCAATCTGCCTCCTTTGTGTATTCACTGTTCCCAAAGTCACCAGGGTGACACATCAATTCAATCGTTTTCAGCCCTGTAAAAACACCATCACCCTCCTCCAAACATCTTCTGAAGTCCCAAACACTACAAAAACCATCTGTAAGTTTCATTCCCATCATTCTAGAAGTGATAGTCCATAAGCTCTTTCCGGCATATTTCAACTTTGACTTGGCACCCACCAGCTCATCCATTGGAACGATGTTCCGTGTATTGCGAACCCAAGGAAGGCCTGTTTCTCTCGACACCCTCCTCAAAGCAAGAAGTGCGGAAGGCCAAGTGTGGACATGATGATGTGAGTCTAAGTGGTCGATGGAAATGCCCATGCCCTGCACGAGTTTTATCTGTGCCATCCATTCCTTGGCCAGCACATCGGACAGCCCCAATCTGTTGTGATCCCTAAAATTTGAAGCAAATGATCCCGACACGTCGCACAATACGCTTTCACGCATTGCGGGCGTCAAAGCCCGAAAGTTTGTAGCATTCAAGTGGACACCCAATCCCAAGTTGGGGTTTCTATCGTGGAGATCTTTTATCTCGTGAATGGCTCCACCATTGGCCATGATTGTCGCGCTGCTCAGGACCCCCTTTTGATGCAGCACCTCGACTTGGGCATTGACTTGACTGTTGAGGCCCAAATCATCAGCATTGGTTATGATCAAAAGCTCACCCATGACCCTGCTTGACGATTTCTATCACATCTGCACCTTCGAGTTTCGCGTTCAATTCAACCCGAGAAAGACCTTGATCGAAGGGAGAGGCTTGGCCCATTTCAGCAAGTTTTCCAATGATGGCATCATTCCGGTTTGTTTTGACAAGCTCTAAAATGAGGGGGAGACCTTCACTCACTTCACTTCTGAAATGAGAGAACAAACACTCCTCAACACGTTTTTGAGCCACACGACAAGACATTACAAAATCTTTGATGACCCAAGCTTTAGGCTCTTGCACAGCCCTCATATATCCTACAGTTCCATAGTCACCGTAGTCGTCACTTACGGACCACGCCCAATGCAAATCTGTTTGCAGCAAACGGTTAAAATCTTCCTTGGAATACCGCTTTCCAGAAATATTGAACTGATTGGTCCGGTCGATCATCTCCAGGCATCGCTCGGTATGCATCGCTGGGTTCAAAAGGGTCAGTTTCATATTACAACTGCGTAAAAAAGCATCAGCGCTGCTCCCCGCTTCAGACCGAATCTTCCTCCGCTTGGATTCAGCCAAATAACTGAGCCGTCTTTTGGCCGCTTGTTCCGTCACTGGAACATCAAAGTCTTTTTTCGCCAACAATTGACCCAACCCATTCTCCGGGAACACCCGAACCATAGGAAGTGCAGCTGAGACTTCGCGCCGTTCGAACGCATTGTCATCTATGAATGCGAAGGTGTTCAATGAAACATTCATCGCTTCGGCAATGCGTTGAATGCTTTGACTCTTTGGTCCCCAATTGATTTCGGGGAACAACAAGAAATCAGAAAGCCCAAGCGATTCGATTTTATCGAGTGCAATTCCAGCTTCGTTTTTACTGGCTACTGCACAAATGATTCCCCTTGCATCCAAGGCGCGAATGAAGTCCACTGATTCCTGACGGACTGTGACTCCTTCTGGACCGTCATCTCCAATGACACCTTCCCAAAGCGTATTGTCAAGATCAAAAACGACGCACTTAATCTTGGGTAAAACCTCAGACTGCTGCCGCTCCTTTTCAATGAGAAGCTTTGCCGCAGAATGCCGGTCTTTCCAACGCACCAAGTGCAATGCAGAAATGAGCAATGACACTTCGTTGTCCATGTTATTGGACAACCTTAAAAGCCCTTCTCCAGGCTTCTCTGGCCATTGTTCACGGTCAATAAAAGTCCGGTTCCAACCTGACTGTAATTCCAAAGCGTGCCTTAAAACTGTGCCTGCAGTGCCGATCAATTCCAGAGTAAAGCTGGCCCGCACTTCAGAGTAGATTTCCATGTAGAAGCCATCAAAATGTTGAGGACTGTCAGCACCGGCCCAATTCGGAAACACCTTTTGATGATAAGCATATTGTGCGCCTTGTACTTTTCGGTAGCGGTCCACAGACTTCAAGAGATTGGCCACTCCCTTTGCCAATTGCTCTGTACGGTTCAGCTTTTTCCCCAACCTCAGCACCTCTTGAACAGGATACAACCGGGGAAACTCAGGCCATTTGGTCTCCAATTTAGCCCACCGTCTAAATCGAATTTCATGGGAAGGTCCCTCTAAGCCCCTTGAAGCATCGCTTGGGACAATGCCCTCAACGAACCTGGCGCACTTGAGGTCAGCCCTCGCTTCAAAAAGCTTGCAACTCGCATAACAATCCGGAGGGGCGCATTCGACGCAGTGTTCCTCCCACATGTGAAGCGCGACGGCCTCAACATGATCCAATACGTTCACCCATGGTTTAGCAGGGGGTGAGAGGCGCGATACACTGCTTGCCCACGCTTGTTGAAACATTGGGCCTCGAATTTAGCGGAGAGAGAGGGATTCGAACCCCCGGTACCTTGCGGTACAGCGGTTTTCAAG
>JBELBZ010000129.1:0-2901 GCA_042095055.1 Crocinitomicaceae bacterium
AGCTCGCCATGATGAAGGTCTACTGCTACGAAGTCGCCGAGCGCATGCACTCCTCCGGCAAGGAGGCGTTGCTGGCGTTTGCTGAGGGCGATGAGCTCAAGATGATGCTCATGGGCCTCAAGCGGTTCACCAAGACGGAGCCCTTCAATACGACAGCCGCCCGCCAAGAGGTCGCGGTGAAGCTGATTGAAGAGGGGAAGTATTGTTGGTAATGGGAGGCTAACCATACCCGCTGCCCGCAACGGCAGCCCACGAAAAACCCGGCTCCCGCCGGGTTTTTTTTCATGCCTTCAATCATGACCAAAACCCACCAAAAAGGCAGGCAAATGACATGGGGGACCACGCCATGCTTGAGCTGGGATTGAATTTTTGGCCACTGCCCAAGACTGGGACACATCGAGGAAAAAGCCAACGCGGGGAAAGCGCTTGGGAGCGCGTTCATCAGAAAGCTATCTTGTCGCATTCGCCTGAAGGCGCTTTCACAACTTGCCAAACCTAACATGAAACGCATCACCATTGCCGCTGTCGTGCTCCTCTTGCTGGGAGCCGGATTTTACTTCGTCAACAAGCTCGCGGCCGACAAGGCAGCGGAAGAAATCAACGCCATCCTCACGCCAAAATTAGAAGAGGTTGGGATCGAATACGAGGAGCTCGAAGTCAATCCCGCTGCGGGAATCCTCACCTTTCGCAACATCGAATCAGAGAACGGTGAAGTGAGTGCCCAAATCGTTTCCGTGCAGTCCACCTTGGAGGACCTGCTCGCCGCGGCAAAAGGCACACCGGATTTCCTTCACGGCCTGACCCTGCACGTAGAGAACTTCGCCGCCGGGGAAGGTGACGAACGCATCTCTCTGGAGGTGGGCGACCTGGTCATCGATGCGTTGATTGACATCAAGACGCTACAACGGGATCCGGAGACTTGGGCCATGGAGTTGATGCAGCAGCGGGACGTGAGCATCGAAGTCGGAGGTACAGGTTGGACCATCCGCAACCGAGAGATGACCCGCGATTTGAACCTGCCCAGTGCGCTGCTCAGACTCGATGAGGTGGGAATGACCCTAGACAAGGAGAACGACAAAGGCGAAGTGACCATGCGCATGGACTCCCCCGACTATGGCAAAGTGGAGATGCTCATCAAGGGCGACGAACAAAAACTGGAGCGCCTCGAAATGGAAATCAATGACCTGCTCTTCCCCGTGGGAGATGACGGGAAAATTCGCCTCGGACAGGCCGCGCTCACCATGTCGGGCACATTCCCCGTCGAAGCCATAGAGGATGAGGATTGGGAAGACCTGTTCATGACCGGTATGGCGATGGAGTGGGAACTGAATCTGAAGGATGCAGAAATCGAAGGGCGGGAATTGCGCAAGTCCGATTTCCCAAGTGACCGCCTCTCCATTTCCTCTCTGGATCACCGGTTCAATTTCTCTGGAAAAAGCCTCGTCGCGGACGCCTCATTCGAAAGCAACTTGACCGGGGGCACATTGAATTTGGACCTGACGATGGACTCCATGGAGCCCACGGATATGAGAATCGAGACGCTTGCGTTGGAATTTCACGATGTGGAACCCACCATCGCCGCCATCCTCGACATGTCACCCATGCAGTCCACAACGGATGGGTATGATTTCACCTATGTCGGTCCCTTGATGGGGCTTTTGGCCGCCTTGCCTTGACCCTTAGATCCGACACCTACGAGAACATTACCCAATCACATCAACTTGCTGAAAATGTATCCCTTGCGTCCTTTTTTTGCCGCGCCACTTCTCCTCCTGATTGCCCTGCCCGTAAAGGCGCAAACAGAGACGGACCCCTTGGGTGATGTGGGCGTTTGTTACCGCGCGACGGTCACTGAGCTCTTCACCGGAACCACTTGGCAGTCGAGGGAAGGCATGGTTACCTCAGTCGCCGAATTCTCAGAGGGAGGCAAATACCACATCGAAGCCTACATGGGCAGTCCCTCGGGTGAACCCGACATGGCGTTCGATGGCAGTTGGTCCATCGTCGGAGACAACTTCATCTCCGTGGACTTGCTGGGGAATGCCTCCTTCTACGTGATTTCCGAAGACCTGCAATTCCTCATGAATGCCAAAGAAGTCATGTTTGGTCTGCAATCTTCCGGAGGCACCGGCATCCAATCGGCAGGAACCCTTCCCGAAATCAAGACACAATGCACCCAATCCCTGTTGGAAGCGGATCCGTATGCACCGCCGTGGGTCGGCATATACGAAGGCGTCCAACCCTCCTATGACATGAAGAACGACCGCGGCGAAGTCATCCACATTGCGGGGAACACCATTCGGATTCCCTCCGTTGAGCACGTCATCACACTGGGACCCCAATCCTGTCGAATGACCCAAACAACGATGGATGACGACCGCAAAAGCTATTCCTACACGGGGGAATTCCTGAACCACGACATAGGACCTGACGGGCTCAACAGCTTCAAGTTGGCGTTTGACGATGGGAACGGAAGCGAACCTCTTCTCCTGCTTTATCAAATCGATGACGATCGCTTTCGCGCAGTGCCGAACAATGACAACGACCCCGGTTTCATCATAGGCCGCACCTTGCCTTCTCCGGTCTCGCCGGATGCCCCATCCGTTGGAGCAGCCCCCGAACAAGAAGCCCTGTCCGAAGCACTCTTCGAAACGCACATCCTGGAGGGAAAGAAAAATGTCAACGTCCGTCAATCACCGCCATCGGGCGACGTGGTCACAACCGTCGACGGAGGACGTTCCTTTCGCGTACACGAGGTACAGGAATTGTCCGAGCCCGTCTATTTGTTGCGAGAGGCCGCAGAGTTGAATCGGACAGATGAGGGGGCACCCTTGCGGAAAGCTGCGAACTACAAGCTCGAGAACATCAAAGACGGCGGCACCTTCTACTTTGCCGATGTAA
>JBELBZ010000130.1:0-2858 GCA_042095055.1 Crocinitomicaceae bacterium
GCAGTCATCGAGATAGTGCACTGCTTCGGCCAATTCATTGCGGTACTCGACTGGATCGATCCAGAGAACAGAGTCGTTGAATGGCGTGTATCCGGTGTACTCCAGGCCCATAAAGGTCACGTGCTCTACGAAGGGGAGGTTTTTGTAGATGAACCGGGCAAACTTTGGGAGTCGATCGATCGTCTGCTTGTGCAGGACGATGCGCAGCTCGAGGCGCTGATTCACTTTGGCCAAGTTGTAGAGCCCCAGCATGGTTTGGGAAAAGGCGTCTTTTGCCTGCACGATGAAGTCGTGATGGGCTCCGTAATCTGAGTAGAGGGGGATACCCAGCATCAGCCGGCGCATGTTCAACTCCCCCAGTTTCCAGGCCCACTCTTTCCAGGCAAACATGCGCCCGTTGGTGAGCATGTGAACTTCCGTGTCGGGCAATTCGACCTGAAGTTGCCGAAGCAAGTGGTAGAGGCGGTTGCCCAGCAGAGTGGGTTCCCCACCGGTGATGCCCAACTCTCCGATGGTTTTCGGAATCATGGGAATCAGCTGGGTATTCAGGTGGAACAGGTGATCGAGGTCGTCCCGGTCTTTGGGGGGCTGGGAGCACATCAAGCAATTGCTGTTGCACCGGTCTGTGATGAACAGGGCATTGTGCGGGGACTCCTCGCGGTACAGCGTTTCGACCAGGCCGTTGGGGTGCACCGCCACCACATCGCCTTCTTGCAGTTGATCCAGGCGCACGCATTGATAGATGCCCGGTGGAGTGCTGTCTTTTTTGTCTTGGAATTCGGCTGTAGAAAGCACCACCCCAGCGGACATTGCTTGGGGAACAGATTCGAGATCTTCGAGGATCAGTGCGTCAGACGAATCCGCTTCAAAGGCGCGCGTGACTTTTTTGACCAAGGGGGCCTCGATCAAATGTGCTTTACCTCTTGTTCGCAGGGGAATCATCGTGTCATTCGTCTGTTTCGACCTTGAGCCAATTTTGGAAGATGCGCCGCGCATCGTGGGCAGGGTCATCCATCAACTCGATGAGGTACCGGATGATTTCCATGTTGCGTTGGCAGAACGCGTTGGTTGGGCGATACCCGACCGGGTCGCCTTGGGTGGCGTGGTTGTGGACGGGGTCTGCGCCACAAATGGTTTGGAAACCACATTCCGAGCAACCCGGCAGGGACTCGTTGGCCCAGTGCTCGGCGATTTCTTGGGCTTTCTCGCCATAAAAGAGGTCTTGGTAGGTGTTCGCCTTGACGTGTCCGAGGCGGAAAGTGAAATCTTGGTTTTCCGCCAGCATCCTGGCCTCGTCTGAGGCGTAGACATGCCCGTCGTAGTTGTAGACCACCACACTGTTGATCAACCCTGCGGGTGATTGGAGGTCGACATACCCGACGGAGAATGGCGTGAGCAGTTTGCGCAGAATGATGCAGGTGTAATCCTCTCTGAAAAAGGTGCCTTGGCGATTCAGCTCAAGGATGTGGTTGAGCCCCGTTTTGTAAAACTCGAGAAAGCGTTCGGTCTCGTAGGCATTGTGCTTGCTGTTTTTCAGCGCAAATCCATATGGACTGATGGGCCTCAGGAAGATGCTGTTGAAGCCATGATCGAGGTAGCTGTCGATGATGTCGATGGGGTGTTCCAGACTGAGTCGGGTGGTCGTCATCAGAGCGGACACGCTGTCTTCACCCACGACCTGTCTTGCTCGTGCTAGGTTTTCGACGAACATGTCGTAGCTCGCCGCCCCTGATTTGGGGCGGTTCTTGTCGTGCAGGAATTGCGGGCCATCGAATGAGGTCGACAGCAGGATGTCATGCTCATCAAAGAAGGCCAGCATGTCATCGTCCAATACCGTCAGGTTGGTGCAGACCACATAGGTGATGTCCTTCTTGAAGGTTTCATTCAAGGCTTTGGCCCTGAGCACAGCGTACTGGACGGTGTCGAAGGCCAAAAGCGGCTCCCCTCCCTGAAACTCCATGGTCACGCTGGGAGATGGAGACTGGAACATCAAGTCAATGGAGCTATCGAGGTCTTCCCGCTGGATGTCGAACTCGCCTCGCTTCTCGGTCTTGCGCGACACCTGACAATAGTGGCAGGAGTGGTTGCAACGAAGGGTCACCACGAAGATGTGGAGGGCCGTGAACTGGTTGAGGAACGACTTTTTGGTGCGGTAGCGCGTGGCGAGAACGTCAATCAGTTCTGGAATTGGGGTCGGGGAGATGAAATGCCCGGCGATTAGATCTTCATACAGCGTCCCCGAGGTTTCCAGTGTTCGGTTTGCGATGTGGGTTGCGGTGCCGCGAGGGCAGACGAGAAAGTCGCCGACTTCATTGATGAGGACCTCTTTGTCTTCGTTGATGGGGTGAAACCGGAACGGCAAGAGGTGATAGTCCGAGGTCGGGGGGAGAAACGACTCGGCGGGCTTGAACTTGCGTGTGGTTTTGGTGGTGGCCATCTGGTGTGGAGATGGTCCTCAAGGTTGAAAGCCGACTGGGTCGGACACCTCTCCCGGCGGCAATTCATCCAATTCGTCGGAATGTGAAAAAGCCTTGGCAATGAGCAGTTCTCGAATGCTTTGGGTTTCCTGGGTCACGATGTCTCTCGTGCGGAAATCAATCAGGTCTTGCTTGACCTTTTGTTGGAGCATAGTCACATATTCCGCTGACATCTCGCCCTCTTTTCGGGTCAGCGTGACATGGGTGTGCTCGCCGAGCTCTGTGATGTCGACCTCAAAATGCTTTCCATACCAATAAAAGCATTTGAAGACCACGGATGGGCGATATGTCTTCGACGGAATGTCGATGGACAATCCGGCAGATCCCAGTAGGGTGAACTTCATAGCCCGTGCTCAGTATTTAATGTAGAACAGGGTGGAG
>JBELBZ010000131.1:0-2892 GCA_042095055.1 Crocinitomicaceae bacterium
TTTTGGGCGGATGCCGCACAGACTATACGCCTCAGCAATCTCGCGTTGCCCTGCGCGCATTCAATAAGAACTATGATTCCCCAACGACGGACCGCGGGTTCGTTCACACGGCGGGTTGTCTTACCGATGGATGCGGTGAAACGGGAACAGCAATTGTGACCTTCACAGCGACAGATTCATGTGGAAATGCTACTTCGACCACAGCCTCCTTCACCATTGAGGACACGACTGACCCAACGTTGACTGCAGCGCCTATGGTTGAGTTGTATTGTGCAGATTGGGCTTGCGACATCGAGGTCCTGATGGCTGCAGATGCAGTAAGCGCAGAGGACATTTGCAGCGATGTTACCCTTGCGGTCGATTCTTGCAAAGAGTTCAGCTACGGTTGTCTGGGTGCATATGACGTCTATTACAGCGCAACCGACGACTGTGGCAACACAACCACAGCGACACAGATTGTGGCCATTGTTGATACCATTGCTCCTGTCATCACCTTGGCCGCTCAGGACACAACGACAGAGTGCGACGGAACAGGCAACCAGGAAGAGTTGGATGCTTGGCTGGATAACCATGCGGGTGCGTTGGCCTATGATGAGTGCGAAGAGACAGACCTCGAATGGAGCAACGATTTCTCAGCATTGAGTGAATCTTGCGGGGCTACTGGAGCAGTAACTGTAACCTTTACGGTAGAGGATTGCAACAACAACAGCAGCACCACAACGGCGACGTTTACCATCGTAGATACCACAGATCCTACGATCACTGTCATGGCGGTCAACGACACTGTGGAGTGCGACGGAACAGGCAACACGGCTGATTTGACAGCATGGTTGGACGCCAACGGCGGTGCCGAGGCTACCGACGCTTGCAGCGGCCCAGTGATCTGGACCAACAACTTTGCGTCATTGAGTGACTTGTGTGGCGAGACCGGTGAGAGCGACGTGACCTTCACGGCGACTGACTCATGTGGTAACGCTTCTACAACTACGGCCCGCTTCGTGATTGAAGACACCACCGCTCCGGACATGCCGACCATGGTCTGCCCAGCCGACACGGTGATTTACCTCGACGCCAGCTGCGCAGCAGACACCATGACTGCAGCACTGGGAATGGCTACGGCCACTTCCTATGACATGTGTGACGCTGATCCCACCATCGACATCACCTACATCGACAGCGAAGCCACCTACACTTGTATCACTTCAGGCCAGCCTGGTCCAGTGGAGACATGGAATGGAGCTGGGGTTTATTTGAACCTCCTGGCATTTACAGGTGATGTGACAGTCACATTTGACATCTCTCAAGAGTCCGGTATTTTCCATACCATCACCATCCCTGGTGCTGGAACATTCAACGAGAATGACGGTCAAGTAGTGCTTACCCTCAATGGGGGAGAGATCTACGGCCCGTGTTCTGCACCAAATGGCACGCTGTACATCGGCAACGAGATTCCTGCAACAGCACCTGAAGCTGCTGGTGGAATTCAGCTGATTATTGTCGAAGAAGGTGGTGATGACTGGAATGATATGGTGATGCTCATCGACAACGGAGAGTTTAGCCGTTTCAATGAACAACCTGTCGCTGCTTCTCAGCCTGCAGGTGATGGCTCAGTTGAGGGCAGCTACACCTTCACACGTACGTGGACGGCAACAGCCACCGATGACTGTGGATTGACAAGCGCTTCCGAATCCTGCACCCAAAACATCTCAGTACTGGATACCCTCGCGCCCGTCTTGACGGCTGCTATGGATACCACTGTGGAATGTGACGGTTCTGGTAACTCCGCTGACTTGGCTTCATGGCTCGCCAATTATGGTGGAGCAACGGGCTCAGACAACTGCGACAGTCAACTGGGTTGGATCAACGATTACGATGCGGCCAACTTCGCAGATGCTTGTGGCGCTACTGGTTCTGTGGCTGTGACCTTCACTGCTTCGGATGACTGCGACAACAGCAGCACCACAACGGCGACGTTCACCATCGCAGACACCACAGATCCTACGATCACTGTCATGGCGGTCAACGACACTGTGGAGTGCGACGGAACAGGCAACACGGCTGATTTGACAGCATGGTTGGACGCCAACGGCGGTGCCGAGGCTACCGACGCTTGCAGCGGCCCAGTGATCTGGACCAACAACTTTGCGTCATTGAGTGACTTGTGTGGCGAGACCGGTGAGAGCGACGTGACCTTCACGGCGACTGACTCATGTGGTAACGCTTCTACAACAACGGCCCGCTTCGTGATTGAAGACACCACTGCTCCGGACATGCCGACCATGGCCTGCCCAGGCGACACGGTGATTTACCTCGACGCCAGCTGCGAAGTGGACACCACTTCAGCAACGCTGGGCTTGGCCACATCCTCTGCTTCTGACGTATGTGATGCAAATCCAACCTTGGACGAGTACTACAGCGACAGCCAGTTGGTATTTACTTGCAAAGACGAAGATGACGAAAGGCAAGGCAGTTACACGTTTACACGAACGTTCTACGCAGCAGCAACTGATGCATGCGGCCTGACAGGCGACACTGCCGACTGCGTTCAAACGATCACAGTGTTCGATACCCTCGCGCCCGTCTTGACGGCTGCTATGGACACCACTGTGGAGTGTGACGGTTCTGGTAACTCCGCTGACTTGGCTTCATGGCTCGCCAATTATGGTGGAGCAACGGGCTCAGACAACTGCGACAGTCAACTGGGTTGGATCAACGATTACGATGCGGCCAACTTCGCAGATGCTTGTGGCGCTACTGGTTCTGTGGCTGTGACCTTCACTGCTTCGGATGACTGCGACAACAGCAGCACCACAACGGCGACGTTCACCATCGCAGACACCACAGATCCTACGATCACTGTCATGGCGGTCAACGACACTGTGGAGTGCGACG
>JBELBZ010000132.1:0-2889 GCA_042095055.1 Crocinitomicaceae bacterium
CGTCGCTCAACGCGTCGAAGTCGTTCGTCCACGTTACGTCGCTGCAAGCGTCGGATGCCATTGCGCCGCCGTTGCTGGCGAGCCATGCGTCGAGGTCGCCGCCGTTGCCAGCGCCGTCGCATTCAACCGTGAGGTCGCTCGCGTCGGCTACAGCCGGTGCAGCCGTGTCTTCGATCGTGAACGTCGCCGTCGTGCTGCTGCTGTTGCCGCAGTCATCAGTCGCCGTGAAGGTCACAGTGGCCATGCCCGTCGCGCCGCAGTCGTCGCTCAACATGTCGAAGTCGTTCGTCCACGTTACGTCGCTGCATGCATCAGATGCCATCGCGCCGCCGTTGCTTTCGAGCCACGATTCGAGGTCGCCGCCGTTGCCGGCGCCGTCGCATTCAACCGTAGCGTCTGCTGCAACCATGTCGATGGTCGGTGACGTCGTGTCGACAACCGTGATAACTTGTGAGCAGCTGACCGAAGCGGACATGTTGCCGCACGCATCCGTCGCTGTGGCGGTAAACGTACGCGTGAATTCGAACGTTGGCCCACATCCCAACAAGGTGTCGCTATCGACGTATGTCAATTCTGCCATCGGCATGTCGCAGTTGTCAGAGGCCGTAGCAGTCGCCATACCCAAGGCATCCACTGAAGTGTCTGCCGAGCAGTTGTCATCCAATGCTACGGTCACATCACCTGGGCAGAAGTCAAACGCAACAACCGGAGCGATGTCGTCCACCAAGTGAACTTGTTGCTCGAAGGTCGAAACGTTGCCGCATGCATCCGTCACCGTGTAGGTACGGATGTACCAACTCTGGTTCACATTCAAGCAACCTCCAGCGCCCGGTGCATCAAAGATGTCGACTGTTACGTCATCGGCACTGCAAGCATCCGAGAAGGTCGCTTCGTAGGACATGGTCGGATCGTAATCTGCACAGGCGACATCAACCAAATCCGCTACAGTTCCCTCTGGACCTGACGAGTCCTCAATCGTGAACGTCGCCGTTGTGCTGCTGTTGTTGCCGCAGTCATCTGTCGCTGTAAAGGTTACAGTAGCTGCGCCCGTAGCACCGCAATCGTCGCTCAATCCATCGAAGTCGTTGCTCCAAGTGACGCCACTGCATGCATCGGATGCCATCGCACCACCATGGCTGGCGAGCCATGCATCCAAATCAGCAGCGTTGCCCGCGCCATCGCATTCAACGGTGGCGTTCATCGCTTCGACATCCATTGATGGATCTGTTTTGTCTTCAATGGTGAACGTCGCCGACGTGCTGCTGCTATTGCCGCAAGCATCTGTCGCTGTGAACGTGACCGTCGCAGCACCTGTAGCACCGCAGTCGTCGCTCAACATGTCAAAGTCATTCGTCCACGTCACATCGCTGCAACCGTCCGAAGCCATCGCACCGCCGTTGCTGGCGATCCAGGCGTCGAGTTCTGCTGCATTGCCCGCGCCGTCGCATTCAACCAGCGCATCAGATGCTTCCATTTCCATTACTGGAGCCAGATCATCAACAACCTGGATCAGCTGATCGCAGGATGCAGAAGTTGCATTTCCGCAGTGGTCCGTCACCGATACAGAGAACGTTCGCGTGAAGCTGAACGAGCCTTCGCAATCCGAAGAAACCGGACCGTCGGTAATGGTCAGTTCAGGAACCAAGCCACCATCGCAGTTATCCGATGCTTCAATCACAACCGTACCCAAGGCCTCAACCGAGGTATCCACGCCGCACTCCGCATCCGCTGTCAGATCGGCATCGGCTGGGCAGGTCAACGTCAGCATTGGAGCTTCTTCGTCGACCAGCGTGATGGTTTGAACGAACGTGCTGCTGTTGCCGCAGTCGTCCATCGCCGTGTACGTGCGGATGTAAGAACCAACAGGCGTGACGCATCCCATATCGCCTTCCACATCTTCAAACGTGATGAGTACGTTGCCACAGTTGTCGGTAGCCGAAGCATACAACGTGAAGTCTGGCCAATCAGCGCAGCTGATCTCGATGCTCTCTTCTGCCATAAACACAGGTGCTGTTTCATCCACAACCGAGATAGTTTGCGTGGCATTCGAGGTATTGCCGCAATCGTCCGTCGCTGTGAAGAAACGAACAATCGTGTACGCATATGGGCACGCATCATCCAGGATGATTTCTTCAATCAAGCTGACCGTGACATCGCCACAAGCATCCTCTGCGGTCGCATCCTCGTAGACCAGCTCCTCCTCACACGAAATCGTGTAATCAGCTGGCACGTAAGTGAAGGCTGGAGCCGCCGTGTCCTCGATGGTGAACGTCGCCGTCGTGCTGCTGCTGTTGCCGCAGTCGTCGGTCGCCGTGAACGTTACCAAGGTCGCACCGGTCGCACCGCAATCGTCGCTCAACGCATCAAAGTCGTTCGTCCAGCTTACGTCGCTGCACGCATCAGAGGCGCTGGCGCCACCGTTGCTGTCGAGCCACGCGTCGAGGTCCGCTGAGTTACCGGCGCCGTCGCATTCAACCGTAGCGTCCATTGCCGCCATGTCGATGGCCGGAGACGTCGTGTCTTCAATCGTGAACGTGGCTGTCGTAGACGTTGCGTTGCCGCAGTCATCAGTCGCTGTGAAGGTCACAGTGGCCATGCCTGAAGCACCGCAGTCGTCGCTCAACGCGTCGAAGTCGTTCGTCCATGTTACATCGCTGCAGGCATCGGAAGCGCTCGCGCCACCGTTGCTAGCGAGCCATGCGTCGAGGTCGCCGCCGTTGCCAGTGCCGTCGCATTCAACCGTAGCGTCCATTGCCGCCATGTCGATGGCTGGGGCCGTCGTGTCTTCGATCGTGAACGTCGCTGTCGTGCTGCTGCTATTGCCGCAGTCATCGGTCGCTGTGAAGGTCACAGTGGCCATGCCTGAAGCACCGCAGTCGTCGCTCAACG
>JBELBZ010000133.1:0-2869 GCA_042095055.1 Crocinitomicaceae bacterium
CTCCAGGCTCCAGGAATCCGTCGGACGGAAGCACGCTGCCAAACAACTCAGGCCTGACATAATCGACATAGCCCGAGATCACTTCTGAAGTCTTGGGCAGGGCGAAAGGATCGGCACAGACGCTTCTCGCGCGCATCAAGACCTCTCCTTCATAGCCAAGGCAAGATGTACCATCGGCTGAAGTCAATGGATTGCACAGCTGCTCTGCGATGATGGGCTTCCATTGGAGGTTCACATCATTGAGGGTCCCATTGGCGTTCAAAACGATGGTGCTGTCCGTTCCGAATGCCAGTGAATTGCTGATGGGAGACCAAATCGAACCATTCCCCAATCGATATTCCACCACAACGGGTCCTTCTCCTGCGATGTAGTCGATGTTGCTATTGGGTTGGACCCAGTTTCTAAAGTGATTTTCAGCAACATCTACATTAATGGCGAGCTGGGAGGGGTGTTCCGAGCTTCCATTCGTGATCCGCTCGAGGTTGGCGGTCCAATTCTCGAGTGGTTGAATCAACGTTACATCCGAACATGCCGGCTCAAAATTCAAGTTGATTTTGACTTCGTCATAAATCCAATTGTCACATTCCGACTCGATTATGACGCTTACCGAACCATTCTGGAATTCAGGATTGTCCACACCGGAATGGCTAAACACTACAGGGACATCATAGGCACCTCCCAACGGAGCTGAGCTCGACCATGAAGGCTGCAACGCATAGCCAAATGAGCCGGCGTTGCCATCTGTTCCACCTATGGTAACCTCAGCTCCCATGGTATTGGCAGTCACATCTGAATAAATCAGGAAGTTGCCGTATCCCCCTATGGGATTGGGGGCGTTGTTGCGCAGATGCAGGGTCATGCCGATGGGCTCGTCCATGAATGCTGTTGCACTGACTTCGGTGGCTTCACTGACGCTCGCTCCCGTTGGTGGGTCGTAGGATACAGTGATTTGTGGGACCTGCATCTGAACCGTGGCGGGCTGGACTTCGAAGTAGGCATTCTTTTCGAAAAGGTCGGCACACATGCCTTCAGCGATGAAGACATCGTCGGCCTCGACGGCTTCCTCAATGGCCAAAATATTGGCGTCACTGAACCCTTCGCCGGAGAAGGCATCTCCATATTCAGCTTCTACCCCAGCACGGAACCCATATGTGATGGCAGCATCAGCAGCAGTGAAAGTCCCCCAGGCTGCTGCGGTTGCTGCGGTTGTTCCCAAACCTGCATAATTCTGCTTCACGCCATAATAGACCATCTTCACAGCGAAAATGGCGGCCTGCACAGCCAAAAAAGCAGGGGAAGGCCCTCCGGCAAGTGTGGCTGTGTTGTCTTCTATTTGATCTGGATCCATGGCGTGCCAAGTGCCACCAGAGACGGGGTCCATGATGACTTTTTCGGTATCGATTGTCCTGGACCAAACAGGTTCTGCGATGGTGGCTGTATTGCAATCCAGCAAGCTTCCTGCGACTGTGTTAGAGCTGGGGATCAATGCAGGGAACCATTCGCTGTATTGAGATATGTCTGCATCGCGGTATTTACAGGATGAAGCGCCTCCCAAATTCAAGAAAATGGGGCCGTTGGCACCTGAGCCGGGTATGACGGCTACGAGATAGAAGTCCTGATAATCCGTGTCGCTCAAGGTGTAACTGAAGGTCATGGAAGTCTCTTGGGACTCGGAGTTTGACCGGGTTTCAGTGAGCTGTTTCATGTCGCCGCCACCTTGATTGAAGCCTTGTCCTGAACAGTATACTTCTGCGGTCAAGCTGCCTTCACTCAGGAACGTAAGATCAACAGCCTTCTCAGTGGTTTGGATGTTGGTCTTCGTAATGGACTGGGTAAACTCAGCACCTCCTCCACTGAACGTGATGAAGAAGGGTTCAAAGTCTGCACTCTCCCAGATGGAGATGGCATCAGGATCAAAGGACTCAAGGTCTTCCGTGCTGGAAGTGAAGTCATCCAAAGAGAACTGATTGGCCGTCGCTCCACTTGATTGAAGGTCTTCTGACCAATCTGAGAGTTGGTCGATGTCGCTATAGCTCGAGAGGTTGTCAAAAATGAACCTTCGGGCATTGATCTTCTCAAATTCGTTTTGGGCCAAAATTTTGGACCATTGCGCAATCTGGTTGTTGTAGAAGCGGACCGAATCCAAAGTGATGTCATTCGACAAGAACTTATATCCCGGGCCGATTCGATCATCTCCGATGAACTTGTCGGTCAACAGCCTTGCCGTAATGTCTGCAGGCACGCCACTGAGTTGCAACTCTTCGGGTAAGTCTCCTTCCAGAATTTCACTGGAGATGTCGATTAAGGATTGAATCGATGAAGGAACATTGTAGCCCTTGGTAATGGTGCTGGCTTTGTTCGGAATGTTATGCCCCACTGAAGACAACCAATCGGAATAGAAGGTTTCCCACCGGTGGTCATCGTTGTTTGCCAACATCATATTGGTCCAGATGGTATCAGGTTCATCATTTTCTAAACCTGACCAAATGACCCGATATGGATACTCCCAGCTCAACTGGTTGTAGGGGACATTGCTGCTCGTGCCGTCCGGCCATGAGTACAATTCCGGGTGGCTCGAGAAGTAAGCATTTCGGGCGACCTCAAGGAAGGGGATGTCCACATTTTCGATGGTGTATTGGGTCTTCATGAAGTGACTTGCAGGCAGTTGTGCTTGCTTCACTTTACCGGACCAATTCATTACGAAAGGTGTGACTTTTCCTGTTGCGTTTCCATTGGCATCGAGTTCCATCATCAGAATCTCATCCAATTCTCCGTCGTTGTTGGCATCGGCAAATACAGCTTGCGGTGCACCTTGTTCGTCATTGAATGGTATGCCGTTAAAGGCGGAGGCGTTCTGACCTAATGTTGA
>JBELBZ010000134.1:0-2863 GCA_042095055.1 Crocinitomicaceae bacterium
CGTCACGTGAGATTTGCAAAAAGCTCTGGTGGCAGAGAATAGTTCCACGTGGATCTTAAGGTTCCCCCAAAAGTGTCAAAATGACACCGGAATCTGCTCTGTTTTGCAACAGGAAAATTTTTTCTAGCTTCGCCCGTGCTTTGTTCGAGAGAACTGTTCGCGATCTCAGCAAAAAAAGGGTCAAAATGACACCGGATTATGACACCGGATACTGAATTCCTACGTGAATGACACCGTAATTTCACGTAAGTATTTGTGCATCAAAATCCGGTGTCATTTTGACACCGGAAAAGGATTACTAATTCCCAAGTAATGGACGTCCTGCGTGATCACGTGACATTCTCCCTGAAGAAGGCTCCCAACCCAACCACGCACAACCAACCAAACAACAACGCTCATGTGCGCAGTAGGAGCTGCGCCATTCCTCCCGACCCTCGCGGCCGAACGCCCCCAAACCGCACACGCGTCCTCCCCTGGCCGATCGGCACCAGCCGTGTCACCGACAGCCCGCCGCCGCACCGCATCAATGAGCTTTCGTGTTCGAGCACACGTCAGTTCGTCGCGGCGTCGACTGGGCGTGCTGAAGTTGCTGACACCGCTCTCGAGCGCGGGAGGGTTGAGGGATCGGCCGGAGATTCGGCGCAGGGAATTGTCCGTCGTCCGGGAGGGAGAGGCGGCCGTTTGGGCGGCCGTCGAGTCGATATTTTATTCGGGGGAGGGGGGTGGAATTGCAACTGGTACGACTGCGTTTGCCTGCAGCTCAACAGCGGTGGGGGGGGTGCGGGCGCAATTAACGCCGTCGTCCAAGGTGCGGGGCCGGATATCGTACCACGAGGTATTCAATAATGAGCTCACGGAAGGGTTTTGGCCACGAGCTCCCAGAAGGTCTTGGCGGTAGGTCTTTTATCCCGAATCCATTTCGACGCGTGGGCGTGGAGCGGGGGAATGAATTGTTTGGGGTGGGGAATGAATTTTTTGGGGGTGGGAATGAATGAATTCGGGCATGGGAATGAATGAATTTGGGCAGGGAATGAAATGCAACAATCAATCGGGGGTCCTACGAAAAATTACTCGACAAATTACTCGCGGTATGGATGGATCTCCCCGAGGGTGCTCGTACGGGTGTTGAAGTCGACGCTCTGGCTCTGGCTTTTCTTGTTCCTGCTGTTCTCGAATGCGTTGGCGGCGGACATGTTGGCGTACACGGAGGACCAGGCGAGCTCTCTCTTGCGTTTGGTTTGGCAGTATTTGCGGCTGAAGTCGGGCTTGATTGCCTCCCACATCTTTGTCGCCGCCCGATAGTCCCATTTGGAGGGATCTGCAATCCACACATCTTTCTCCCTGGCTTCCTCCTCAACAATCCGCATGAATGATTTCATTTTGTTCCGGGTTCTGTTGCCGCCTTTGAGGTGGATGACATTCTTGCTGTCGAGGTTGCAGAGGGGAGGGATATTTCGCCGCATATCACCAATGAACCAGTTCTGGACGAGTTGCAAACTCGTCATCGACGAAAACGTCCACTGCTGTGGCAACACGTTCATCCGCCCGTGATGCACACCGACCGTCAGTTTCCTGCTATTAAGCTGGTCAGTTTCATTCTTCCTCCTTCTTTTGCGGGCGAGTTCTCTCCGCTCTGCTGCAACAGTGGCCGTCTCTGCTTCCTCTTCCTCGCCATCTTCGTTGATATCAACGTCCTCGACGCGCAGCTGTGCACTGCACCACTCCTCATCTTCATTGTGCATTACTAAGCCTGCCCGTTCAACTTGGTTTTGCTCCGTTGCTTCCCCCGCCGCCGCAACCGCCGCCTTCTTGCAAATGTCAGTCTGCTCTAAAAGCTCCTTGACAATTTTCTCCGTCATGCCAGAAATGGCCTCGGTGATCTCACTGGTATTAAACCCCGTAGAAGAAAAGCCCCTCTTGTCCATCTCCGCTTTCACCCCATTCACGATATCATCTTTGGCCGATGCCAGCGACCGCTCCAGCTCTTCCAGCTTTACTAGCTGCTGCACATGCGGAGGGATGCCGGTGAACCTCGGCGTATCGGCCGTCTTAGTCCAAGGAAATTTGGTAGTGGCCAATGACCTGATTTCATCAGGAATGTCTCTGAACACGGCGGCGGTCCGCAGAGGGCATTTATTGTGCAGGTCGGCCTCCAAGGTTTCATAGTGGTAGCAAATGGCGGCAAAACAGGCCTTGGCCAGCTTCCATGTCTTCTTTTGAACATCGGATCCCTCCGGGCTCACGCCAGGAAGGCGGCTCAACAGATGGCCTTCCACTTTCTGCTGCATTTCAACCCTCTCCGATGCATCCAAATGTGAGTAGTCAAAGTATGCCGGCGAAATGGCAAATTCTTTGGCGTTCACATCGAGGCCACTAGCGCACCGGCCGACGTATCGATCCCCAGCATTTGCTCGGAAGAGGTACTTGTCCTTCACTCCTCCCAGCGTCCACCCAGCCCGAAGACACAATGAGACAATGGGTGGTCCAACAGTGCACCCCGCAGCAACCATGGTCCCAACTCCCTTCCGAGCGGAGTGGGTTCCCAGACTATGCGGCTCCAGCCCCATGGCGGACAATTCAGCCTCCTTTTCGGAGTAGAGCTTCAGCATGCGGGATGAGTACCGCTTGTACTGATTTGTTCCCTCAAAGAGGGGCACATCGCCCTGCAGTGCATCCGGGAAGCAGAACAGATATCGTGCCATTGCAAGTTGGATGCAGATGTGGGGCTTTTCGGGGTTGGCATAGCAGTGCCAGGGCCCGTGCACTTCTCCGTTTTGATCGTTCTTTGACTTCGCAAACTCGAACACCAGGCAGTCTTCCTCAAAGCGAATGTGGTTGATTTTAGCATTGACGCAATTTTCCG
>JBELBZ010000135.1:0-2850 GCA_042095055.1 Crocinitomicaceae bacterium
GTGAGCAATTACACAGCGCACTCGGCCATTTCAAGCAGCATGGAGGCATGCTCATATACCTGCGTCAAGAAGGAAGGGGCATCGGCCTTGTCGACAAGCTCAGGGCGTACAACCTACAGGACGAGGGCATGAACACCTATGAGGCCAATTCCGCAATGGGCCATGGTGAAGATGAAAGGGAATACACCGATGCCATTGGGATTTTGGACCATTATGGCCTTCAAGATGTGCGGTTGTTGACCAACAACCCTTTGAAGGAGCAGGCTTTAAAGCATGCGGGAGTCAACGTTGTAGAACGGTTGCCTCTGCGCGCAACAGAGACGTCAGACAATGCGGGTTACTTGAGGGCCAAAAGAGAAATTACGGGCCATTGGCTCTGATCACCACGCCGCATCATGTCCAAACGTCACGCGCGATTCTAAAGGTGTTGGTGTGTGCCTTGACGATGGTATTGACGTCTTTGGAGTATCCACCTCCCATGGCACAGGCTACGCCTATACCGGCATCTTTGCATGCAGAGAATACCATGTGGTCTCTTTGGGCGCATCCCTGAAGGCTCAAGGACAGCCGACCTAGTTTATCTGACACGAGAACATCAACCCCACATTGAAACAAGGCCACTTGGGGCCGGAAAGAGGTGAAAATGGTGTTTAAAGCATCGTCCAACAAGGCCAGGTAATCACCATCACCCGTTTGGTCAGGCAGTGCAATGTCAAGGGTGCTTGGAGGCTTCTTCATGGGATAATTCTTTGCCCCATGCATGCTAAAAGTGAAGATGCGAGGATCTTGTCCAACGATTTCGGCGGTGCCGTTTCCGTGATGAACATCCAAGTCGACAATGAGGATGCGTTCAAGACCTGAGTCAATCAAATCATATGCGGCAATGGCGAGGTCATTCAGTAGGCAAAATCCTTCTGCGTGGTCTCGATATGCGTGGTGAGTACCACCAGCGATATTGAGGCCCACTTTTCCTTGTGCTGCCCATTGTGCGCACATTCTGGTTCCCTCCATGATGACTTTTTCGCGATGGATGAGCTCAGCGGACCAAGGAAATCCTGATTGACGTTCTTCTTGCTTGGTCCACAATCCTCCTTCAAGCGTCTCGACGTAGGACGGGCTGTGTGCACGATGAATGGCCTCTGTATGAATGACATCAGGCCGCACCCACTCCAGGTCCTCCACAATACCTTCTATTTTCAGCTGTTCTGCCAATAGTTCGTATTTGACCATCGGAAATCTATGGGCTGCTGGCAATGGATGTGTGTATGACGGGTGGTGTGCGACGCGCATTGTGTGATAACACATAACAAATGGGGCGGTTCAATCCGAGTGCGTGATGGATGTGTTATGTGAAATTGTGTGTAAATACGTGGCTATTTTCCGTGGAAACGGAGTTCGCGGGAATGTGTTTGCACCTAAGAAAAACGAGGACTTGATTCGCAGTATGCGACAAGCTGCTTTTTTTCTGGTCTTCTTATCCTCCGTTTGGGTTGGCTCAGCGCAAAATAAATGGAAAAGAATGCAGCCTGAAGATTGGCTCGCTCTTGATGTGGTTCAGGAGGGATTGGCGATGCTACAAGAAGATGCTGATGCTTTTTACAGCGAAGTGAATTTTCATCAAGGGGGCATTGCCACTGCTGCCGGAAGTGAAGGCGCCATCATTGGGCGCGGTGGAGATTTACGGATTGTGCTTGATTCGACAGGCAGGAACTTGAGCAAAAGCCACAATGTGGGGTTCAACTATAATGGCAAATTGTTGTTTTGGAACGACCGGTGTTATGCTGCAGGCGGACGGGGTTTTTGGACGGTTCATTCGAAATTGGTGGAGTTTGTACCTACAACTGGAGAGTGGGAATTACAGTCTGTAGATGAAGCGCCGAGTCACGTAAACCATGTATCCTCTTGGTGGGACGCTAACGCCTCAAAGCTGGTTGCCATCGAAGAACCGGCATTGATGACCACGGAAGGAGAAATGGCAAAAGCCGTGCGCGCTTTGGAGTTTGGCAAGGATTGGAAGTGGACTTTAGAAGGTCAAGTCAATCCGGCATTGTCGAGACACTTCAGTTCCTCTTCGTTCGCTTCTTTTGATTTAGGAGATTATTTCATCGGGGTGGGATTGCACAAGACATTGATTGTGAGCAAGGTCGATATGCTCTTCACCTTTACTGAAGCATTGAATGGGGGCATGTTGGAGGAGATTGGTTATTTCCGAAAAAATGCATCCTGTAAGTTGTTCCAGACGACCACAACCAAAGGAGCATTGAGGCTGAGGTGCATACCCGAGGCAGAAGGCGAATCAAAAGAATGGACAGTGGACATTCGTCAGGCCTTTGAAGAATCAAGGGCAGAAGCACAGCCCTTTGTCGTTCCGGTTGATTTCTTGGATGATACTGAATCTGTTAAAGAAGATTCTGCCAATTTATGGGGAGGCTTAATCCTGCTTATGCTTGTTGGAGTTGCAGGGTTCTTTGGGGGGCAATATTGGAGCAAGTTCCCCGTGCAGATGCCGGATCCCGAAGCGGGGCCTTCGAAGACCTCTGTTGAGCCCGGCAGAAGCCCGATTCCTGAAAAGATGTCGGACTTGACACAACAGTTTTTGCAGCTGGAATCACCGTCGTTTGATACAGCTCAACTCAACACAATGTTGGCTTTCACTGACGACCTCTCAGAGGAAACCAGGCGGGCCCGCAGGGCACAAGCCGTGCGGAAAGTGAACCAAGAATATGAGCTGTGGTACAACCAGCCACTTATCATTCGGACCAAAGACACATTGGACCGGAGAAGGACGATTTACGTTATCCAACGGCACTCAGATAACGCATGAGCTCCATGCACACTACCGCACCGACC
>JBELBZ010000136.1:0-2835 GCA_042095055.1 Crocinitomicaceae bacterium
GGGAGGGCTGGGGGTCGGGCTGTACCGGGTCGTCGGTTTCTCGGTCCATCGTCACTCCTGGGATTTCGGCGGGAATTTCTGGGTGTACCAATCCCTCCTCGACAGGGGCAATGTCCAAATCGCCGTTGTCCCAACCGTATTTCTGTTTCTGGCGGTTGGCGAACTCAACGGTCGACGGGAACAGGCGCGCTTTCTCGCCGCTTTTTCCCCACTGGTTAAGGATCCTGACCACCTCCTCGGTGATGGGCATCTCTCTAACGATCCTCCTTTTCACCATAACCCCGTTGGTAATGCAGAAAATCCAGTGTGACCCCTGAATATTTCCGGTCGGGCCGCAGTTCACCCCAGGGTGTGTCCGACCAATCATCGAACTTGTCCGTTCGTGGTCCGGACTGGCCTCCACGTAGGCCCCAAAGTCCGCGACGGCGTGCTTCTTGAAGTCCAGCTGTCTCTGAACGACAAGTTCTCTCGGCGAATACTGCATGGAGACACCTCCATCGGCCGGTACGGCATTCAGCCACATAGTGCAAAACGACACCATCCGAATCACAATCTGCTTGTGGAGGTATACAACTCCCAGGCGGAGCAAAGAAGCCACGACACATCGGACTCTTTCTTTCACAAGGCGGATGCTTCGCTCAATTTCTCCGACATGTTCGCGCGCAGCTGTCGTATTGACCTCCACAAGGCCCAATTCGTCGGACACTTTCTCGAATTCCATGTCCATGAGAATGACCCGCACGACAAAACCCCCGCGGCCATACAACAGGCAGACCCTTCGCAGGAGCTTCGCCAGCTGCGCCTTCGTCCGCGAGGGGGCAAATTCAGCTGTGCGAAATTTGATATCCCGCGACAAGGTCACGAGGACCGGAATCCCATTCACAAACATAACATCGGCCGTTAAAGTTACGAATTTGTGCAGTTCATAAAAATCCCTGGGTATCTGAATGTACCCAGTTTCCACACGCCCGGGCCTCTGCCTAACTGTCTTCCCCCTCAATCCTTCAAGATTGGGTCCAAACATGGATTGGGCGTTAGTGGCGTCTTTGGCCGACACGGGACAGCGCTTCAGACTTTTAGAACTCACCAAATTCGCAAACTTGGCGTCAGTTGGGTATCCCACCCTGCCCTGCAACTTGCGGGCAACAATCGCTTTCTCGATTTCTTCCTTGGTGAAGTGCTCGAAGTTGTCGCGCACCGACTGCAACATCGCGAGAGCTTCGCGGTGATCGCGCACGTCGATGAACGGCATCCGGTCGCACAGACCTGTGTCGCGCTTGAACACGACCTTCGCACCATCAGGCGCGGTGACGACCCACTCGCCGTCCGTGTCATACGACACCTTGTAGCCGTCCCTCTCGAGCTGAGGGAGGGAGAGAAGATTCGCAATCCCCTTTTCGTTCAGCCACACGTGGAAGTCACCAAGCCACCCTTTCTCGGAGGAGGCAGTGACACCCGCGTTGCAGTTGCCGCGCAGTGTCACTCCTGTCTTCTCGACATTGTCGAGGAGCTCGCGCACGAACGACGAGTGGTAGGTGGCGCAGCTGTCCAGGTACACCTTGTCCCGCGACAGCGTCGTGCGTTCGCCCGCCTCGCTCACCAGCAAGTCGATGCCGTGCAGCTGCGCGAAGCCCAGGGCGTCCATCTCGCCCTGCATGTGCTTCTCGCAGTACTCCTGGTACGACAGGAGCTGCGGGCGGGGCTTCTCGGCGGCGCCCTTCTCGGCGACTTCCTCGGCCGTGTCACTCGCCTTCTCGGCGCTCTCCACATTGGCCTGCGCGATCGCGGCCTTCTCCTTCTTCTTCGCTGCGACGTTCGCCTCTGCCTGCTTCTTGGCAGCGTAGATTTCGTCGCGCTCCTTCTTGTTGTAGTTGGGGCACTTGTGTAGGGGGTGCGGCCCGTCGCAGCCCCAGCACTTTCCTTCGAAATTGCCCTGCTCCACAAAAGACAGGCCGGCCGACTCTTCGGGGCCCTGGTTGGCCAGCTTCCCGCCCTTGTAGCTGTTCAGCAGCTGCAAAGCGGCAGGAAGTTTGGTTGGGTAGACGGTGCCGCGGCCGTCGCCGATGAGGTGCTGGTTGTGCAACTCGGCCTTGAGCCCCCCGTACCGCTCGTCGTTGGAGGCCAGGATGAGGAAGCACGCCTGGTACTCCTCGCACGACGTCTCCATCGCCGACTCGCGCAGCTCCTCGGCCTTCGACGTCTCCTTGTCGATGTCGGCCAGCTCGATTCCGCGAGCCTCGCACAGCGCCTCGAGATGCTGCTCGAAAAGGGCCGGGTGGTAGCCCGCCTTCCCGCCGTGCGAGTCGATCTGCTTGACCTGCGATTCGAGGGCCGCGAGGAACTTCTCGTTCGTCTGGTTCTTCGACTGCACCAGCGACATGAGGTCGAAGTCGCTCTTCACGAACGACATCGTGCTCTGCTTCGTCTCGTCGTGCTCGTACGTGAGGTCACGCACGAGGTGCAGCAGCGCCATGCAATCGCACTTGGCCTTGACCTCCGGCCACGTCGACAGGCCCTTCAACGCCGCCTCAACGGCCGGCGTGCAGTGCTGCAGCACGAGGTTGTACATGCGCATGTCGGCCTCGGCGTTCTGCCGCTGCTCGAGCTTGTACGTCTTGGTCTCCTCCTTCCAGTCGTCGGCGTCGATCTTGTACGCGAAGACGGCCAACTCGTAGGCGTCGTCCTCCACCAGGACCGCGCCGTCCGGCACCTTCATCTTCGACGCGCTCGGCGGAGGCCCCGGCGGCGGCGGCGGCACGCCCGCCTGCCTGCTCGGCCCTGGCGTCCTGAACTCCTCGCCCGCCGTCTCGACGGGCTCCGGCTTCACCGCTGCCA
>JBELBZ010000137.1:0-2831 GCA_042095055.1 Crocinitomicaceae bacterium
TACATCCTCGCTCACCCGGACGCCGATGCGGCCATCTTGGCCGAGGCCGACCAGACCTTCCCGTACATGCCGGACGGCAACGCCGGCTTCGCCCTTGTGAAGGGCCAGCCCGACAGCTTCGAGACCATCGATTTCTTCGCCAACTACGAAGGCGACAACGACGAGGTGGGCTTCTGGACGGTCTGCGGCGACGAGACGGTGACCACCGACAATGTGACCTTGGTCCGCAAGTCCTTCTATCAAGGCAATCCGAACCCATCCGGTGAGGACCGCAGCAGTGAAGACGGGGTGACCGAGTTCACCATGGGCAGTCTGGCTGCCGGCGTGTGCGAGTGGGAGATTTACCCTGCAGACGACTTCACGCACATTGGCATGCACACCTACGAGGGGGCTTGCGCCGTGGCCGAGCCTGTGCCGGGTTGCAAGGATGAGATGGCGACCAACTTCGACGCCGACGCCAACGTGGAGGACAACAGCCTTTGCACCTATGCCCCCTGCGACCTGTTCATCTCCGAATACGGTGTGGGCAGTGGCAGCAACCGCTGGGTGGAGATCTACAACCCGACTGGCGACGATGTGCTCCTCGACGGCTACGCCTGGCCGAACGTCTCCAACAGCAACCCGTTCCCGGGCAGCTACGAGTACTGGAACGGCTTCAACGACGGCCATGTGTTGGCTGCGGGCGATGTGTACATCCTCGCTCACCCGGACGCCGATGCGGCCATCTTGGCCGAGGCCGACCAGACCTTCCCGTACATGCCGGACGGCAACGCCGGCTTCGCCCTCGTGAAGGGCCAGCCCGACAGCTTCGAGATCATCGACTTCTTCGCCAATTACGAAGGCGACAATGACGAAGTGGGCTTCTGGACGGTCTGCGGAGACGAGACGGTGACCACCGACAACGTGACCCTGGTCCGCAAGTCCGCTTTCCAAGGCAATCCGAATCCATCCGGTGAGGACCGCAGCAGCGAAGACGGCGTGACCGAGTTCACCATGGGCAGCCTAGCTGCCGGCGTCTGTGAGTGGGACATCTACCCTGCAGACGACTTCAGCCACATCGGCATGCACACCTACGATGGCCAATGCGCGTCAGGCGGCTGCACGGACACGGAGGCCGAGAACTACGACCCGAGCGCCGGATACGACGACGGCTCCTGCTTCGACAGCAATGTGGCCGCTGAGGTGGCCGCCAGCTTCGCCACGGGCGTCTTTGACGAGGGCGCTGCCGAGATCGTGGACTACCACGCCGGAACGCAGCGGTTGTTCTATGTCAATGCCAACGACGGTCAGGTCGGTGCCTTGAGCATGGCCAACCCCGACACCCTCGAGTTCTTGTTCTACATCGACCTCGACAGCGGGAAGCCCAACAGCGTGGCTGTGGTGGGAGACGCTGTGGCTGTGGCCGTGGAGAACGACGTGACGGGTGTGGCCGGTGAGGTCCGCTTCTTCGACACCGATGGCAACTTCCTCAACAGCGTGCCGGCCGGATTCCTGCCGGATGCGTTGACGGTGAGTGATGATGGCAACTTGCTGGCTGTGGCCAACGAGGGCGAGCCTGACTACAACATTCCCGTTGACCCCGAGGGCAGCGCTACCATCGTGGACCTGTCCAACGGCGTCATGAATGCGGTCGCCACCCAGGTGAGCTTCACCAGCATCACGGAGAGCGACCTCGACGAGAGCATCCGGATCTTTGGACCGCAAACCAACATTGCCCAGGACCTCGAGCCGGAGTACGTGGCCTTCAATGGAGACAACAGCCAGCTGTTCGTCTCCTGCCAGGAGAACAACGCCATGGTGGTCATCGACGTGATGTCCGCAGAAGTGACCGACATCTGGGGCCTCGGATTCAAGGATCACCTCCTCGAAGACAACGCCCTCGACGCCTCCAACGAGGACGGCGCCATCAACATCGTCAACTGGCCGACCCAGGGCATGTACCAGCCTGATGCTATCCACAGCTACACCGTCGATGGGGTGACTTACATCCTGACGGCCAACGAGGGGGATGCCCGCGAGTACTTCTTCGAAGACAGCTTGGGCAATGAATTTGAGGCGTATGTGGAGGAGACCCGGGTGAAGGACGTGACGCTCGACCAGAGCCTGCTCGACGCTTACCCCGGCATCCAGGATGAGGCCAACCTCGGTCGCATCAAGATGACCACCTCCATGGGCGACACCGATGGTGATGGGGACTTCGATGAGATCTACACCTTTGGTGGCCGTTCCTTCTCGATCTACACGACGGACGGACAGCAGGTGTACGACAGCGGCAGCGACTTCGAGCGCATCACGGCCGAGTTGATTGCCGAGAACTTCAACTCCACCAACGACGAGAACGACAGCTTCGACAACCGCTCCGACGACAAGGGACCGGAGCCGGAGGGCATCGAAATCGGCATGGTCAACACGCGCATGTACGCCTTTATTGGCCTCGAGCGCGTGGGCGGTGTGATGGTTTACGACATCACCGACCCGTTGAACCCCACCTACGAGCGCTACCTGCAGAACCGCGACTTCAGCGGCGACGCGGAGGCGGGCACTGCCGGCGACCTTGGACCAGAGGGCCTTGTGTTTGTGGGCGCGGACGAAAGTGCCGACGGAGAGGCGTACATCGTCACGTCCAACGAGGTGAGCGGCACCATCACGGCGCACCGCTTGACGAGCCTCTTCGACGTCGTCTACGGTTGCACCGATGACGAAGCGACCAACTACGATGCAGAAGCCAACACCGACGATGGCAGTTGCGAGTACATCGGATGTGAGCTCTTCATTTCCGAGTACGGTGTGGGCAGTGGCAGCAACCGCTGGGTGGAGATCTACAACCCGAC
>JBELBZ010000138.1:0-2791 GCA_042095055.1 Crocinitomicaceae bacterium
CCCTCTTCATTGCTACGCAATCAAAACCACAGTAACAACTCCCTCCCCTACTGTTTTTGGAACTCTCTCACTTCCACTCTCTTCATACTACTGCAATCATGTCTACCGCCACAGCTAAGCCTGAAGATACCACCCCAACCAACCCCTCTGCCGCCAACACGGCCGGAGGACCATCCGATTCTGCACCTACCACCGCTGGACCAACCGGTGGTGGTGGTGCTCCCTCCTCTGGAGGCGGTGGAAACTTCGTCTCTGCCTCACTATACATTGGTGATCTCCTCCCAGACGTCAATGAAGGTTTGCTCTACGAAATATTCAACGCCGTCGGTCCCGTAGCATCGATCCGTGTCTGTCGCGACGCCGTCACACGTCGATCACTCGGATATGCATATGTTAACTATCATAATGCAGCCGATGCCGAACGTGCATTGGACTCTATGAACTTTACCGATATTAAAGGTAAGGCATGTCGTATTATGTGGAGTCAACGTGACCCAAGCGTACGTCGGTCTGGACTTGGCAATATCTTTGTAAAGAATTTGCAAGAGAATATTGATAATAAGCAATTGTATGATACCTTCTCCTTATTTGGGAATATCTTGAGTTGTAAGGTTGTTTGTGATAAGGAGACTGGTAAAAGTAAGGGGTATGGGTATGTCCATTATGAAACGAATGAGGCGGCTGCCAATGCCATTGAAAAATTGGATGGCATGCTTATTGATGGAAAGGAGGTTCAGGTGGGCATTTTCCAAAGGAGGGATACACGTCCCGATCAGGCCTCATGGACTAATTGCTTCATTAAGAATATCCCATATGATTGGGATGAGGATAGGCTTCGTAAGGAATTTGAATCTTTTGGTGAGCTTGCAAGTGTGAGTATTTCGATGGGGAAGAGGAGGGTCTTCCCCAAGAAGAAGAAGGTGGAGGAAAATGAGGAGGAAAAGGATGAGGAGGGTGCTGAGAAGAAGGAAGGGGAAGAGGGTGAGGAAAAACAGGAGGAAGGTGCTGAAAAGGAATCGGAAGAGGAAAAGGTTAGTTTCTAGTTTGTGCATGACTTGTGTTGTCAACAAATTATTTCTGTGTTAACTTATACATCAAATTATTCTTTTTTCTTCTCTCCCCCATCTCCCAGCCTGCCGAGAAAGAAACTCCAGCGGAAGAACCTGCCGCAGAAGAGAAGGAAGAATCGAATGAACCCGAATCTCTTGGATTTGGATTTGTTAACTTTGTGGAACACGAGTCTGCCGCCAAGGCCGTTGAGGAAATGAATGAGAAAGAGTTCGAGACTGAGGAGGATGGTGAGAAAATTACCAAGGCCCTATTCGTTGGACGTGCTCAGAAGAAGGCGGAGCGTGAACGTGAACTTCGTCAAAAGTTTGAGGCCGACAAGATGGAGCGTATTGCCAAATTCCAGGGTGTCAACCTTTACGTCAAGAACTTGGATGATTCCGTCACGGATGATATCTTGCGTGATGAATTCTCTGCCATGGGAACTATCACTAGTGCTCGTGTTATGAAAGATCTCAAGACCGGTGTTTCCCGTGGATTTGGTTTCGTTTGCTACTCTACTCCCGAGGATTCTACTCGTGCTGTGAATGAGATGAATGGTAAGCTTATCGCAGGGAAGCCCATCTTCGTGGCGTTGGCACAACGTCGTGATGTCCGTAGGGCACAATTGGAGGCTCAGCACAACCAAGGCCGTGGAAGCGGTCCTGGACAACCAGGAATGATGAGAGGTCCTATGGGAGGTCCAATGGGTGGTTACCCTGGTGGACCCGGTATGTACATGCCCGGACGTCCAGGACCAGGAGGCATGCAACCTGCCTACCCCATGGGCCCGCAAATGATGGGCGGAAGGGGAGGCTACGTAATGCAAGGCCAACCCGGAAGACCAGGTGCTTATCCTATGCCAGGCTATGGCATGATGCCTGCCCAACCTGGCCGTGGTGGACCCGGCGGACGTGGACCTGGACGTGGACCCGGCGGAAGAGGACCTGGTGGTCCCGGTGGGCGTGGACCTGGTGGACGTGGAATGCCTGGTCAACCTCCCATCAAATTCAACCAACAGGCACGTAACGCTGGTGGTCCACCTCCTCCACAAGGTCCAGGAATGCAACAACCTCCTGCGGCACAACCCATGCCTGCATCCAATGAGCAGCTTACTCCAGCAGCACTTGCCAGTGCTTCTCCCGAGCAGCAGAAGAATATGATCGGAGAGCGCTTGTACCCTCTCATTCACAACACCCAACCAGAACTTGCCGGTAAGATCACGGGAATGCTTTTGGAGATGGATAATTCCGAGTTGCTTCATCTTCTTGAAAGTCCCGAGGCGCTAAATGCTAAGATCCAGGAGGCCTTGCAAGTGTTGGATGCCCACCAAAGCGCTCAAAAGTAAACAAATGAAAAAAAAGAAAGGAAAACAAAAGAAAAAGCAGAAAATTTCTTGCTTGGGCTCTTTCGTTCAACAAGGGGATAAAACTAGAGAAAAAGGAGATAATCATGATTCGATGTTTTTGTGTCCAGTTGTCTTTTCTTTCCCTCAGCCATCACCACGTACCAGTGATTCCAACAAACCTTTTATGTCATAGTACCAACTGGCCACTGAAGAAATGTTCTACAAAGCAAGTATTGGATATCTTCCAAGTTATCTACGACGCCAAATGAACCCTACTTCTCACTAATTTACCTAGCTAATATTATAATTTCAGTCCATTCCCTATCTCTCTCTCTCTCTAGAGCCGAGTGATGTCTCTTCCAAATCGTTTTGTACGCACCCAATCAAAGGTCAACA
>JBELBZ010000139.1:0-2785 GCA_042095055.1 Crocinitomicaceae bacterium
CACCGGGATGGCATGTGCCTACTGATGATGAGTGGACGGCTTTGGAAACATACTTGGGTGCCAACGGCCATAGTGGCACTGAAGCCACGGCCTTGAAGGCTACGTCAGGCTGGGAATCTGGTGGCAATGGCACGGATGACTTTGGGTTTTCGGCCCTTCCGGGCGGCTTCCGCTACTACTACGATGGCAGCTTCACCAGTGCCGGGGACTTCGGCCTCTGGTGGAGTTCTTCGCCCAGTGGCGGCAGTGCTTGGTACCGGCTCTTGGACGCCAGCTATCCATTCATCGACCGGTACAGCAGCTATCCACGGAGCGGCTTCTCGGTCAGGTGTCTTAGGGATGCCGATTGAGCGAAGCGAAGGAGGGTTGACACTTTGAAACTTTGGAGGCCGGAGGCCGACGGGGAGTACATGCCGGATTTCGACCGAAAGGGCGAAATCCGGCACCCGAACTTTACGGCATGTCTATTCCAAAAAAAGCCAAGACATTCATCACCCTTGGCCAAGCGCCCGGATGGTGCGCATGGGGAGGAACATCCTGCCACTGTCGGGCAGGGCGATGAACCCGTAGCGCGCATAGAAAGTGGCAGCGCCATTGTCCAGGGGATCGACCACGACCGCCATGGCGCCAACACTTTCGTCAGACAGCCAGAGGCAACGCAAAAGGGCGTCCATCAACAGGAGCTCTCCCAGCCCTTGCCCGCGGCAAGACAGGTCTCGGGCCAAGCGTCCGAGGAGGATGACCGGAGCACGGTAGGACTTGGGCAGAGTCTTCCGCAGGGCTGCGGGCACTTCGGTGCGGGGAATGCTGTCGGTGGACAACGTGTAGAACCCCAGCACTTGAGGCGTGCCCTGCGTCAGGACAAAGCAGGCCGACAATTTCCGCTGGACGTCCTGCCGAGCCTGAGTCGCGATGTAGGCCGTCAGCGCTTCTGATTCACAACGAAAGCCTGCCCTGTCGTGGGTCTTGGCCAACAGTTCGACCCGCAAGTCTTTCACTGGTCCTGCATTGCGCTTTGGTGCCGATCAAATGCCTGTTTCAGCGCTGCATTGGGTTTCACCTCACCCAGCACCGCCTCGAAAAACACGGCCTGGTCGCGCTCACTCACCAGGATTCTGTCGTTTTCTGCAATCAGTTTCTGGGCGTGGTTCTTCACGATGCGCAGGATGAAGCTGCTTACCGACTTGTCGCCACTCAGCACCTGGGCGCGCTTGAACAGCGCTTTGTCCTGTGCTGTCAATCGAATTTCGATGCGCCCAGCTTTGTGGCTCGCATCGTCCATCATCGCCTGCTCCTTCATGACGACAAATGTACGGCGTTTGTCCGTACATAAGGCAAAGGCCATTCTGGTCGTTTTATCCATCGAGGCGCAATGACGAGAAGACCACAGCAGCGCGAGCGTCTCATCTTGCTCGCGTGCGATGTCAAGATGTTGGCGTCGTCCTGTCGACCAAGGAGGACCGTGCGCCCACAAACCGACCCCCAACACCGTTGTCGTGAGGCGCAATTTTCCCGAAATTGTGTGCATGACCCGAATCTGCTTGCTGGCTCTCCTCCTGAGCGCCGCTTTCTGCCTGCCTGCGCAAACCATTGTCCCGCCCTACAACCCGGACGTGGACCAAGACAGCGCCATTGGCGCCGGTGACCTGCTCGGACTCCTCCCCTTGTTTGGCAACTATTTCACCCCGAGTGAAGTCACGGTCGACGGACAGACCCTGACCGAATACATCGCTGCACTGGAGGAAGCGGCGGGCAACGCCACCAGCGACACCATCACCATTCCCATGCTGTCCGGCACTGCTCCCGGCCAAATGCTGTACTGGAACGGCGCCGAATGGACGCTTGTTCCCACCGGCCAGCCCGGTGATGCCCTGTTGCTCGAGGGAACCACGCCGACCTGGCGTACACTTAAAACCGGATGTCCCAACAGCCTGTATTTGGAATATGATCCCCAAGCCACGGTCGACGACGGGGGCTGTGCGACGCTGGTCGTAAACGGCTGCACGGACTCTGGCTACCTTGAGTTTGATGTAGCGGCGAACACTGATGACGGAAGTTGCGTGACACTAGATACAACTGGTTGTGCGCCCGTTTCTATGGGCGGCCACACATACAGCGTGGTGGAGATCGGCGACCAATGCTGGTTTGCAGAGAACCTTCGCACGACGGTGTACGGGAACGGCGATGCGATTCCGACAAGTTTGACGGACGGCGAATGGGGCTCGACCACTTCTGGAGCCACTGCGGTGTACGGCGAGGACGACGGATGTGACAACTACAGTCCTGACATCGATGCCTGCGACGAGGCGCAGTCCTTGTCGGAGTATGGCCGCTTGTACAACTGGTATGCTGTGGACGATGCGCGTGGCCTGTGCCCGAGCGGTTGGCATGTCCCGACCGATGGGGAGTGGACAGGTCTGGAAGATTTCATCACCTCCCAAGGCTTCAGCGGAACTGAGGGAACAGCATTGAAATCGACCTATGGATGGTACGATGGAGGCAACGGCACGGATGACTTTGGGTTTTCGGCTCTTCCGGGCGGCTACCGCCTCAACGGCGATGGCTACTTCGTCAATGCCGGGTACGACGGCAGCTGGTGGAGTTCTTCGCCCAGTGGCGGCAATGCTTGGCCCCGGGGCTTGAACAGCGACAATCCTTACGTCTTCCGGAACGACGCCAATCCCCGATTCGGCTTCTCGGTCAGGTGTCTTAGGGATGCCGATTGAGCGAAGCGAAGGAGGGTTGACACTTTGAAACTTTGGAGGCCGCAGGCCGACGGGGAGCA
>JBELBZ010000140.1:0-2778 GCA_042095055.1 Crocinitomicaceae bacterium
TCAGCTTGGCATGGGCCTCGAAGAGGTCTGCCATGGCCCGGCTGGTGCTCATGAGCTTGAACACTTCTAAGTACTGGTTTGGGGCAAGAAGGGAACTATGGACCCCTTTCCATTTGTTTTTTCCTCCGCTCACTGGTCAAATATACCGGTGAAGTGACTGTCTTGGTCCTGAATCGCCCTGTTAGCAGGGTAACTGGGCCAGTCATTGTCCTTTGGGTCGCAGTATTTGCATTACTGAGGGGTGGATTGAAGCTATTCGTCTATAAATATCGATGCAATTTGTGGGCGTTGATAATATATAGCGGTTTACATAATAATTTCGAAGTAACTGAAATAGAATGTATCTACAATTATGGCAGCTACAACTGCTTTCTAGCCATCACCTTTCCAAACCACAAACCATGTCCAAATTGTTACCCCGCTTCCTTGCGGTAATTCTTGTAATCGGATGCTGCACCCAGGGTTGGGCGCAAATCTCGATTGACGCTTCGTGCGAAACCACGACAGTTCAATGTCTTGCCGACCTTGACAACGTCGCCTGTCCAGATGCCCCAGATGTTCTTGGTGCTGAAGGAGAGGTTATTGGCACAGCATCATGCCTTCTGGTATCAGAGCGAGACTCGAACCGCGAAATCTGTACAGCATCTACAGCTAACCCCATCAGTGGGTCCAATGCTGGTGCATTGGTGATGTACAACATTCAGATGTACGGAGTCAATTCCCAATACTATGAGCCAACAGGCCCAGGTTTGGAGTTGCAACGTTTTGAATCGGGACAGGCTATTTTGTCTGGTATGGTTCAGGGTGTTGAAGACCCTACAGAAATTTGGAACGTTTACCTCGTTTATGAGGGTTTGACTTCCGATAACGATCACGTTGCCAACGGTGGTGGTCTCAAGTATGACGCTGGATGTGCCCCCGTGGACACGGCTAGTGTTGATTGGGACATCTATTATATGAATGGCGGCATGAGCTACCTTCAAGGTGCTGGAAGCCTCGACAACAGTCTGTTGAGCCTCAACCATGCGCCGTCCAACCAATTCTTTGGATTTCAGGTAGGCGACGGTGCGAACGACCGCAACTGCAATTACGGAGCAGGTGGTTGGTTTAGCTGGGAAGGAACCATCAAGGGCGAAGCTGCTGTTGGTGCTATGGGTGATGTTCTTGTCGATCTCTCTGATTGCAACCAGAACACCTATGATCCTTGTACAGCCAATGTGACTTGCTACTGTGTCGGTGTTGACACAGAAAGCAATGAATTCGCGGTATGTGCTTCTGTTACGCAGCGTTTGGATGATACACCTCCTACTTGGAGCAATCCTCCAGCTGATGTGACCATCCAGTGTACAGATGCCATCCCTGCAGTAGCCACATTTACGGCGATCGACAATTGCGAGCCTGCTGACCAAGAGGTCATCACGGCCTTCTTCTCGGGTGAGGTTACCATCAATCCCGATGAGCTCAACGGATGTTACACCATCGAGCGCACATGGACAGCCGAAGATGCTTGCGGAAACGACACCGCTTACACGCAGGTGATTACGGTTGAGGATACACTCGCCCCTGTATGGGACGATTACACGCCATACGTCATGGAATCTTGCCTCGTCATCTTGACCCAAGAAGAGGCTGAAGATCCCACATTGGTGTCTATTTCTGCAACTGATAACTGCGACCCTGAGCTGGACTACAGCATTGAGGCACATGAGATTTCTGGTGGCTGCCCCACCACGTGGCTCCGTAAATGG
The DNA here is from genome assembly GCA_042095055.1 of Crocinitomicaceae bacterium. Lineage (GTDB taxonomy): Bacteria > Bacteroidota > Bacteroidia > Flavobacteriales_D > Sanyastnellaceae > UBA8752. The sequence goes on from JBELBZ010000140.1 coordinate 1,749, forward strand.
ACCGTCACAGACGACTGCGGCAACACTTCAGTTGAGGTGGAGCAGTACGTGCAGCTCTATGACGAGACCCCACCGGCCATCACGGCTCCGGCGGACATTGACATCCTCGCTGATGCCGATTGCAACTACAATTCTGACCCCTCTGCTACGGGTTTACCCACCTACAGCGACCACTGTACGGATCAGGCACTGCTTGATGCCAACCTGACTCACTCCGATGTCACGGTAGACGGTTCATGCGAAGGGGAAAAGGTGATTACCAGGACATGGACGACCACCGACTTCTGCGGAAACAGCAACAGCGACACCCAAACCATTACTGTACTCGACGAAATCGATCCAGTTGGTACTGTAACGGATGATATTGTGGATTGTGCAGCCTACGATGCCGGAACCGAATACGGTACGGCCAGCGGCATGGACAACTGCACCAGCGATGTGACCTACAGCTGGACCACGGTGACCGGGCGCATGGACGTGGTCGCCTGCTCGGACATCGAAATCGATGTGAATCTCATGGACGTCAATGGTGGTGAAGGAGAGAGCTTCACTACTTACGCCTCAGGTGATCTGAATGAGATAAACTTCATTCTGCACGACTTCAACACTGAGGCTGAAGATTGGACCTGGGCAGGAGATCTGCTCATCGGTATCTGTGATCCAAATGGAAATTGTATTGAATATGGCGGGTATAATATGTCATATGGATACACTGGCATAGGAGATTTCCCGGAAAATTGGGACAGCGGTTCCGCCTCTGATTTGACGCTGACATTGGATGTTTCCTCCACTTCACTCAGCGGTACGGGAGATTGGACGGTAGAATTGACTTCCGGATATACAGGTGGAGTTAACTCCAATTGGGATGGCGATTTGACGATCCTCCTGGATTGTGAGGCTTCAGAACCCCTCGGCTGTTACTACTATGACCGTGAGTATGTCTTCAGTGACGATTGCGGGAATACCGATACGCTTATGCAGCGTGTTTGGCTGACGGACACCACACCTCCAGTTTTGATCTCTGCAGAAG
>JBELBZ010000141.1:0-2775 GCA_042095055.1 Crocinitomicaceae bacterium
CAGCACATCGCGATTTATTGGAGGTGCAGCTGTTCGCTGACGCAACGATGGGCAGAAGAGGAAAGTCGAAGGCATCCCCGCCTCCAAGAAGAGCGGGAACAAGCGGAAGAAGGTGAGCCGCCGGCTAGTTCGATTGATCGCCCCATTTGTCTATTCCCAGCTCATTACATACATATTTATTGCAATTGCAGTCGGGGGAGGGGAGGGCGACGCGGGAGGGGAGGGTGCGTAAAAAATCCAAACAGGAGAGCAAGGCGGCCAACACGAAGGGGAAGAAACAGCACGAGCTCCACGTCGAGTTCCAGCACCTCCTGCGCACCGTAGCGACGAAGGCGAGTCTCTGGCTTGAAGATAGCTTTGCCGCCACGTTGCAAACGACCTCGCCAGATTCCCGGTGCTCGAGGGCGACGACGGCGAAAGCTATGCAGCTGCAGGGGGGGACGCACCGCTGATCACCCCCGCCGTCGGCTGCATCGCCGCTCTTGCCGCCGGCGAGAGCACAAATGAATTGACAGCGACGCCGGTCCTCCTCGTGTTGAATCGGGAGACGGGTTACCGCGACGTGGCAGCATCCCTCGGCGAAGTCGCACCAGAAAGTGAAATTGAAACACCTCACTTTGATGGACAGAGATAACAACCAACTGCACGCGCGCATGGCTACGCATCTGACTGATAAGGCGAGGCAATTGGAGGAGGGGGACGTTATCAGGCATCGCGGAACGCTTCCCGACTGTTTGGAATATGCAATCAAAGCCGCATATCCGGAGGAGTGTTCGGAGGATTGGACGGGATACAAAGATGCACCCAGCAAAAAGAAGAAACATTCGGACGTAGACACTGATTATTATTGAGTAGTTGTGGCGTTAGAGGTCGTTACCATTCCACTTGTGCTTCTTAGTTCGATTGCTTTGGCGCGGGCTGCAGATAATTCCAATCCACAAGTCGTTCAGCTTTCCTTTTCTTTGATTTTCGCACCGACTTGAGAGCAGGGCAATCCTTTTTGGTGTGGCCGACATGCTCGCAAATTTTACACTGGGACACCTGCCAAGATTTCGTCGTAGCCCGTAGCCACCTTCTCGCTTCGGTGCGCAGGAGCTCACTTGAAACAGCCCAAATCCATCCAAATACTCCTCGCCCCATCCGAACGAATTGGCGTCGTTATCGGTGCTGCGCTGACCCCCGGGGAACGCATTCTCTCTTCGGCGTTCTGTTCGACCTCCGGCGGAATTCCAGCCGGATCATCCACGCCCCCGCTCGGGTCCTCGCTGCCGTCGCGTCCGCCCGCAGCAACAAAGGTAATGGCCGTGTCACAAGATCTGCACTCCTCCGAGATCTGTCTGGGTGCCGTTGATTGTCGTATCAGGGAGTACTTCGGCGGGGAACAGCATAAGATATGTCAGATGAGCTTGCGCGTACTTTTGCAAATGCATCAGGTATCAACTCACATTCGATTCTGCCCTCTTTGATTCCCTTTTCTATTTTCCCCACGCGCCGCAGCTCGTCGTTCAACGTCGCCAGCATCATCTTGGCGTCCGCGCTTCCTCTGAATCTGAAATAGTTCCTCTGCGGAAGGTACGCCGGACACCGCAGCCCGTCGACGCCCCGCTGATCCAATGGAGCGCCCTCTATGAATTCTTCCGGTCGAAAATAGAGTGCCGCTCGCCACCGAATTGCTGCCGCCTCTGATCGAGCGGAGCGACGCTTTTGAACCGCTGGTTGGCGTGCGAGACATGCTCCGCCTTCAGGAAGGGAAGGGCACCGCAATGGACGAGCCGGTCCACCATCTCTTCTATTGTCACCCATATTTCTCTATTTTTCGCGGGTTGAGCGTCTTGATATACCTCAGCGCGTCGTCCGAAAGGTCCAACTCGTCCGAGGTGACGAATACCTTGTGCCTAAACATCGGGGTGGCGAGGAGAGCGGCCGGGCTCGACAGATGAGGCATCAACACAGTGATGTGCAATATATATTCGGCGCGGATCGGCGCGACGCCAGCGAGGGCAGTGGCGCCTCCCAGCGAAGGTATTTCGATCCGTCGAGCCGACGCGGACGTATGAGGGCGGGCAAAGGCCTGCGCGACAGAGGCACGTCCATGCAGATGGTTGGCGTCGGGGCTGGGACAACGACGCGGGGTTCTCAACAAAACGCCGATTCGAGGGAGACCGGCGGCAGTTGATCCGCCACCACCGGCGGTTCTGGGCGGCCGGTACGATCGCTGTGCCCGCGCGGGTGGGCGATTTTTAGTCCCCGGCACCGGCGACGACGCAATCCTCCGCCAAAGGGGGGGAGCGAATAACATGGGGAGCGCCTTGCTTTGGGGAGAAGAAGGTTCGAGGCGGTGAAATCTAGCGATCGGGAGGCGACGAAACAGCGAGATTCTACGGGTAGGAATCCATTAGCGCTGGTACAAAAACAGGTGACATAATGACCTTAACACACACACACACACAATTCGGATGTGCTCTTTCACACGCTGTGTGGTTGTGGCTTTAGCTTGAGACGGCATTGGTAAAAAAACTGGGCTATTGTACATATTTAGAGACTGGTTGATTGTTGTGGGTGTTGGGGGGTGTAGTAGGTAGCACAGCAAACTGGGCTATTAGTCTTGGGTGTGGTAAAATGTGTTTTTCTTGCCAAAGCAGGGGCGCCGCACACACAGTGGCAAAGTATTGGGGGGAGGGGGGTCCGAATTGACTGGGACGCCGCAGTTGTGGGCATCGACCAGCACAAATCAGAGGAACAGAGGCAGAACCTCAGCGGATCGTAGTACAAGGA
>JBELBZ010000142.1:0-2717 GCA_042095055.1 Crocinitomicaceae bacterium
CTCGGAACACCTCGGGAACGCGCAGAACTACCAGGTTCTGTCGAAAGCGGAGGCTCTGACCAAAACACGAGGGTGCCTCTACGAATACGACGCGTGGCTGAGCAAATACCGCGCGGCGTGGGAGATGGCGACGGCGAACAAGCTTCCGTATGACGGACCGACGCCCATCTCCAAAGCAGAGGCTACCTTCCTTCGGCGCGCGCGCAAACGTACGCGCTCCGAGCTTCAACTTGCGCGCTTTCGCATGACGATGAAAGTGCACAAAACGCCGTGGAAGATGCGGCCGATCGTTTGCTGCGCTGGGACGTTCATGAACGAGTGGAGCCGCTGGCTCGACTATCAGCTCCAGCGCTGCAAACCCTTCGTGCCGACGTATCTCCGCGACGGTCAGCAAGTCTTGGACGAGGTAAGCACGCTCGATCTTCCTTCCAATGCCATTCTCTTCACCGCCGACGCTAATTCAATGTACAACAACATTGATACAAACCACGCGTGCAAGGTGATTGGCTCTTGGTTGGACGAGCTTGCTCCACAGATCGGCGCCAACTTTCCAGTCGACGCCATCAAAACCGCAATGAACGTCATCATGCGGAACAACATCTTCGAATGGGGAGATTTGTACTTCAATCAGCTGCTCGGCACTGCAATGGGCACCTCGGCAGCTGTTATGTGGGCTACCCTCTACTTTGGGTACCACGAGGTCCACACTTTACTTCCGAGATTCGGTCGCCACCTCCTATACTTTCGCCGCTTCATCGACGACATGATCGGAGTGTGGCTCTCGGACGACAGCTCGGCCTGGATAGACTTCCAGGCCGCTGTCAACAACTTTGGGATTCTGACGTGGGAATTCGACGCGCCCGGTCGTTCGGTGAACTTTTTGGACATGACGCTCTCGATCAGGAACGGGAAGATTGAGTCCCGTACCTACCAGAAGCCGATGAACCTTTATCTTTACCTCCCTTCCGCCTCGGCTCATACGCGAGGCACTATCAAGGGAACGATCTACGGCCTGATGTCCCGCTACCACGCCCAAAACACCCATCGCGCGGACTACCTTCACTTCGTCACGCTGCTTTACCAGCGCCTCTTGGCTCGAGGCTGGCAACGAGATGAGATTTACTCCATCTTTCTTGACGCGGCGGAACGAATCGAAGCCCGCAGAAACGCAACAACATCGCCCTCGGATCGCAACAGGCTGGAGAAGACGATATTCGTCCACCTCCAGTACCACCCGTTCGATATCTCGCGGAGCGACGTTCGTCGGCTTTTCGACGAGCACTGCGCGGATCCTTTTAAGGAGCATTTAGACGTCGAGCGACCCATCGTCGCATACTCGCGTCCGCGCAACATCGGGGAATACGTGACCCAGGCAAGGCTCCATCAGCCGCCTGGGCAATCATCATCAGTCATTATGGGGGAGTACAAGAGCGGATTGGATCCGCCCTAGCTCCCCCAATTTTCTCTCTCGCGGCTCGCACGCCCAAGGGCGTGCTCGCAACGCGAGAGAGAAAATTTTCATATATTTGTCTCAGATACCTCGGTGTCAAGTTGAATTCAGTGTTGGAGGGATTATAGACCACGGATCCTGCTATTTTAGCACGGTACGAGCTCCGCGGAAACATGTGCAAAACCGCGTTGGCGAGGCAACAAAAGCTGCATCCGCAGCTTCCTTTTTGCCTCGAAGCAACCATGCTCACTATTCATCACCTGACGAGTGAAAACGAAAGCGGCCATCGTCCGCCCCTTGTGATTGCAATAGCAGGTAATTTAGTTGGTATTTGCCCTCCATCAAGCCACCCACAACATGGATTCAGCTTCGATGATGGATGAGCAGCGACCGGGCAAACGGTTGAGGACGGAGGACGAACCCCGCGCCAGCGGCGGGTCGGCCCCGGCCGGAGGCGGCTCCGCCGCCTCCGGCGGCGGTGGCACAGCCACCCCCACCAAGGCTAACACCATGGCCTCCCTCCGAACCACCCTCGGCCCTCGCTACGAGGCCGCCGTGGAGCCCCTTGCGTCGCTACCCGACGAGTTACATTTATTCCTCATCCCCGAGATAAAGGGGATGCTCTCCGACGTCGTCGCGATCCGGCAGCGTCAGGAGACCGTCGCGCGCAACCGGAAGCCGATGCTGGACCGAGAGACCGGCAACCCCCTTCGGCAACTGAGCGCGCCCGACGACGTACTACCCTTCATCCCCTCCTGCCTCAGACGCAAGATGCCCCTCGCCGAACAAGTTTCGGAACTGTGCAAGGACGATCCCGACATGCAGCAGATACTTCGGGAGGCCGACGCGTACTGGGAGGCCCATGCCAAGATCGGCATGGCCGAATTCGACATTCGGATCAAGGAGAGGGAGGTAGAGAAGCGCAGGACCGACCTCCGCGCCCGTTTCCTCGGATACATCGGCAAGATGTCCCTCGGCGTCGCCGGGCAGTTCGAGGAGGAGGACGGAGAGGTGGTCGACGGAGTGATGAGCATCCACAACCTCGCCCACGCGGCGAGCCACGTGGCGCTCGGCAAGCTCTCCGCCGCCGCCGTGGAGGCCCTGGGCTTCCCCACCGCGCTGGACGCCTGCGCGGCCTACTGCAAGCAGACCGGGTACAAGCCCGCCGAATCGGACACGTTCGAGACGGAGGGTGATCGGGCCCGGGCGAAGCTGATTGCGGAGACCATCGGCGCCCACGCGGAGGCAACCACCGTTGGAGTTTGGG
>JBELBZ010000143.1:0-2713 GCA_042095055.1 Crocinitomicaceae bacterium
AGGACTGACGGGGCGGGCGGCCGGGCAATCAGTTGTTGCGTTGCTCTGGGCAGCGGAAGCGGCCTGTATCAAAACCGCGACGGGCGAGGTGCTTGGTGGCCCGCCCTTTGACGCGCTCTCGCCAACGCCGAAACGAACCCGGTTTGAGTTCGCGGCGCATGATTTGACGCACGTCGTTTTCCTTGAGCCCAAACTGCATTTCAATCGCCTCGAAGGGCGTGCGGTCTTCCCATGCCATGCCGATGATGCGGTCGGTGTCTTCCGGGGTCAATTCGGGGGCCATGCGGTTATGACAATCCCCGCAGCAGCAGGTTCTCCGGCGCCGCGCAAAAGCATTCAAAAGTCACCTTGACCCATGACAACCGTCATCGACAAAGTGTGAAAGGCGCCCCTCCTTGTGGCCACTGTTTTGCCCATCGAACCGCCTTGCCATGACACAACCCATTCCCTCCGCATCCGATGCTTCGGCCTCCTTGGCCCCCTTGGCCCCCGGCAACGCGACCCATGACCGCACCGTGGACATGCGCAGCCCGTATTTCTTCAAGCTGGACCACAAGGCTCCGGCCCTCCCCACCCGTCCGGGCACCGTCATCTTGGACATAGAAGACGGCGTCTGCACCTGCGACAAGGCCCCCCGGCGCAAGGCCATCCAAGCCGTTCTCGCCCAACCCATGCCCGCAGGGGTCCAGGTCCTCGTGCGCTGCCACGGCATGGACGACGCCGGCGGGCTGCTGCTCGACCTCGACGAAGTCGCCCACCCCGCCCTCAGCGGGTTCATATTGCCGATGTCGAGCCGGGTAGACGAAGTCGAAGCCTTTGACGACCTCCTGACCAACAAAGAAGAAGAGCTGGGACTGGCCAAAGGGCACTTCCCCATCCACCTGCTCATCGAGTTGCCCGAGGCCTACCTGGACCTCGCCGATCTGGCCCGCGCCTCCTCGCGGATCGCCTCGGTGATGTTTGGCCGCGAAGACTTCATGACGCGCTTCCCCACCGGTGGCGCCAAAGCCGCCGACTTGGCCGAAGCCCGCATCCCCCTCGTGGCCGCCGCCTTGGGATTGCCTGCCATCGCGTCGCCTTTCTGCGCCGTAGACGACCCCAAGGGGTTTGAACGGTATTGCCGCCGGACCCGGGAGTTGGGATACACCGGCGCCTTTACGCTCCATCCCAGCCAACGCCCGCTGGCAGACACCACCTATGGACCTTCTGCCTTGGACGTGCAGTCCGCCAAAAAGCTCATCGAAGGCTCCACCGGCGCCCAGCTGGTCCGCATGAACGGATGCCTCGTGGGACCACCCATGCGCAAGCGGGCCCAAAGCCTTTTGGACAACGTAGCCGCCTTGGATGCCACAGCCAGCGCCTCGGAGAGCAGCACCGTGGCCAGCAGCACCGGTCGCTTCCCGCGCTATGGCGTCGACACCTCGACCACCCAAGTGGGGTCCATCCTCGAAAGCCCCCACGCTTACACCCTGGACGAAGGATGGAGGGCCAAGTGGTTCGCCCACTTCCCCACCAGCGACGCCGTCCTGACTTCAGAGCCCGCGGCCCAGGCCTTGGGTTTCGAAGAGCGCCCGTTGCCCTTTTCGCTGTTGCTCAACCTCTGCCTCTGCCTTTCGGTTGAGCCGTTTTCGCAAACGTGCCGCTTCCATTTGGGACTGCGCGACGCCCGTCACATTGCACCGGTGCGCATGGGCGATACCGTGAGGGCTCGGATCCGCGTGGAAGCCCTGCGCAACACTTCTTCGGGCGACGCCGCCGTCATCGTCACGACCCACATTCTGCAAAACCAACACGGCGAAGTCGTCTTTGCCCTCACCAAAGACAGCTACTACGCCGCCATCCCCGAACTGGAGGGCCGCGACGCGCTCCCCCGCTCTGGGGCCGACCATGCGCTCTTCGATGCGGCATTGGCAGCACCTGCAGATTCAGGAATGGGCGTGCGGGTGGACAATGGAGCCTTTATCCCTGCGGCTGTGCCTGTGGCCGCCGGCGAGGTCATCCTGCACCCTGCCGTCCGCCCCATCGGATGGTCCGAAAACCTGGAGCTCACGACGCTCGTGCGCAACACCCACCCCATCCACTTCGACGCCCAGCGCTATGGCCGGGAAGGCATCGTGGTCTGCGGCGGCTTTGTCCAAGCCCTCGTGCAAGGCCTCGCCTCACCAGAATTCCGCCAGGTCATCGAGGAGCGGCTCATCCACTCCTTCCACGCCGGCACCGTAATGCCCGAGGACCGCTTGGGCGCACTGTCCCGCGTACTCGAGGTCCGCGACCTCGGCGATGGCACCGAAGAAGTGGTGGTGTCTACGCTCGGGTTGATCAACGTGGATGTGGAGCAAGAATTGATCGGAGTGGCCATTCCCGACGCCCTCTTCGGCCCGGAACCGGTCAAGCCCGCTGCCCTGCGCGCCCTGTGCGCCGAGCACTGCCCCGTGCTGGAAAACCGCATCGCCCTCCGGGCCGTGCGCGTCCTGCGCCGGGTCAAGGGTTGACCCTTGGTTTGGCCGCTATTGGGGCTTGGTCGGAACGCGGCGTTGAGCCCTGACTGCTCAGCCGGAATGCTCGCGGCTATTTCCAGGGTAAGCTAGTCTTGGCTCAAATGCGCTTTACCCAGACGTGGGGGCGACGGTTGACGAGGCGGCCTTCCGCTTCTGACCAGGTGCCGAAATCGTGGGCGAATGGAAACCCGTTCCGAATGGCTTTAAAAATGCAG
>JBELBZ010000144.1:0-2703 GCA_042095055.1 Crocinitomicaceae bacterium
CCTGTCGCAATAAGCAACTGTCCCCAAACTGTCGTTTCGTGCTGCAGCTCCTCCCAGACGTCCTCGCTCGACATCAGCCTTTCGCCCCACTTGTATAGGTCGGTATCGTCGACGAAGAGTGCTCCCATCGAGTGTATGATTGCTCTTGTAATGGGATCGCAGATCTTCGCTCCATAGTCGAGACCTCGAAACACGTTGACAAGAACAGAGCTCAGCATAATCCACGATGGTGGAGCAGCTCGATTGCCCTGACCGAGGCCCTGAAAGAGTTTGAGAAGTCGATTGCCACCAAAGAACGTCTCAGAGTCGCCAAAGCCAGTTCGCTGATAGAATCGCATCGACTGGAGAACGAATAGCGTCGCTGCGATAGCAGTGAAGTTGGACATGCCCAGCAGGGCCAGCCAGACCAGCGACATGATCACGTGGTTGACTCTGTCGTAGCAATTCGATGCATCTACCGACACGATGGCCATTGGATGCCTCGCCTGTCGAGAAAGATCTGCCATCAACGTCTTGTCGAACTTGGCATCCTCGGCCGTGCTGCCCTTCTGGCTGAAGTGCTCTTCTGGGAGATAGCCATGCTCTGTCAGCGCTGACATCGCCTTCTGACCAAAGATGAACTGATTGTAGAAGTTGTAATCGGCTTCGTACAGCTGGATCGATCGAAGCCGCTCGACGAGGCAAATCCCTGCCACCTTCTCCAGCATCACCTGCAACACCACTGGCCATCGATCAGGTGGTACCCCTGAACGTGCAACGACTGTCAGCTGCTTCGATAGCACACCAGTAATCATCTCCGACTGAGCCGCGGCCTTGTAATGGCCATAGTGCTTGTTCGAAGGTGACGAGCTGGTGAATTCTCCCACTCTCTTCCAGAATCGACGAAACTCGTCAGGAGAGATGACTATCTCCTGGCCCTCGCCGTTGATTATCTTCATCCCCATCTCTCCAATGGCCTCCACCACCAGAGCTGTCGCAGGTTCCAGGTCCTCTGGGATGTCGTACGTCCCATCGATGATCGATCGAGCGAGCACCTCATCTGAGAAGTACTTCAGACGATCTCCAAGGAGAGTCTTGGCGACAGGCGCACTGTGGGCCAGCGTGAAGCGCACCTCGCACTCCTTCTGAATCGCCCCTTCGACGTCCTCCTTGCGGTCGTACTCGACAACCCGACCGTCTCGCATTCTCTGCACCTTCAAAATGCTGGGGCTGTGTGGGTCCTTCGTCACTCGCTTGATGTAGTACCACATTCGCGTCATGTGCTCCCGACTGATCACTTGCTGAATCCTGGCCGCCTTGGCCTTTTGGCCTCTCCCTCGAGCTGCAAGCAAACAGTCCCGCAGATGCACCTTTCGTAACCCCTTCGCTTGCGAGCGCAGAGTGCGAATTCGCTGGCTAGTAACCACCAGGCCCTCCTTGAGTTGCTCGACTGTAAGTCCATGAGGATCGTCGATCTTGCAACGACGAGCAAAGCGAAACGCATGACTGCGATTGTGATTCTTCTGCGGCATCGTTTGAATGCGAAGCAGCCACATATAAGCATGGCGACGATCATACCAGAACGTCAGACGTGGGCTGTAGTCGCTGGCAGGAGTCAAAATCTTTCTGCATTTGGCCTCGCCGTGCGTCTGAATCTCCTCGATCTGTTTGTGGATCTTCTGCATCATCACTTCCAGCCATTCGGGCGTTGGTCGACCCACCATCTGCGTCAGATTCTCCAGCGCCTGCATGCGATCCGGGATGCGATGGAGCTCGAATTGAATCTCCACGAGGCGCTTGTACTCCCTTGTGCATCGCACATTCGAGGTGACGAGGCGTCTGCTGACAGGGCGTTGTATCTTGTACTGAAACTTCCCAATCATCGAGCGAGTGGAGATGTCGACAATGAAGGTGCGATGGTCTCCTGGGCTCTGAGAGAATGGCAGCATCGCAAAGTTGACAATCTCGACCTCCTTCGACTTACCAACCCCATCGATGGGATCGGTGCCGTTGATGAAGGTGTGTGGCGGAGTCCTCCCCCAGTATCGATTGCTCGCCTCCTCGATTTCTATCCCATCCTGCCCCAATAGACTGAACAATCGACCCGTTGTAACGTGTTCGTTGGCATCGACAAAGAGGAAGAGTCGATCGCCTTCTTTCCTCCACTGCTTGCACTGTCGAACGAAGTCTTTTTCGAAGAGAGAGCGAGGAGAGCCACTTAGGCCTGCATCTTGCATCGCTCGCAGCTGCTGTTGATACACAGTCTTGAGCCCCTTGGGCTTCCCCTTGCAGACGTTGTATGCAACAATCAGGCGGAACTTGTGCTTGGGATTAACCCAGAAGGCGAAGGAGCACCAGCGTCCCATACCACGAAAGTCTTTGGACGAATTCCTGGCGTATTGCAGGAACTCGTGCATGACGACGATGCCTGTCCCTCCTTGCTGATGTTTCGAGATGAAGGAAGGGTCGCACGTGTTGTGCGCCGCGACGCATCTCGTCTCCCTCTCGTCCTCGAACCAGCTGGACAGGTTTCTCGACGCCTCAACCGCACTCCAATTGAACCCCAGCTCGTTGAGGCACATCGCGTTGATTTGGTATCGACGTTGCAGGGCCATGACCTCAGAAGTTTTCACCTCCCGCACCTCCTTGCCTGAGCAGCTGTTCAGCTGGCAGTACATCACTCGAAAGACACCATCAGGTCTCTCGATAGGCATCGACCCTACC
>JBELBZ010000145.1:0-2656 GCA_042095055.1 Crocinitomicaceae bacterium
GATTGATTGACAGCAACTTGAAGACAACCCCAAAATCTCGCGCGGCTGGAGCAAACAAACTGTTTTCACTTGCGTGGCGAAAAAGTGAGCAGCAGCTGCTCTGACGTGTTTGATGATGCGACAGATGGCGCGACAGCCGATACTATTGGCCTTATGTTTGTTTCTACTCTCAATTTAATATTACAGTCTACACTGTAATCACTTCTCCCATACGCTGGCTAGCGTAGTCTTCGAACTTTGGTTCTCACTGTGTCACCCAGACTCTCGTCTGGGATTACCAGACAGTTTCGCTTCGTCGGTCGTTCAGTATTATCGTCATCGTTCTCATCTTTTGCCCGCTTCTTTCTCTGCTGTTCCAAATGGTCGAGCGTTTGCTGGATTCGATTCTCCGGAGGCTCTGAGTTGAAATGAGTATGACTTCGAAGCCATCCGTCGAAGGTTGCAATCTTCAGCAGAGAGGAGGTAGAGTCTGTCACCAAAGTTTGTGTCGAAATCCCGTGTTCAAGCCTAAATGCATGCGTCCCGCTGCAGTCGTCCAACAAGTGAGGGATCGTCTCCCTCGGGTCACCACAAAAGCGACAGGAGTCATCGTCAATGAACCCCAGATGTCGTGGGTATCTTCCAGCACACTCCGCGCGATCACATCGATATCGGGAGAACAGAGTCTGAAATGGCCGAGGAGATGCGACGCGTGAAGCAAGCTTCGCCGTTTGATTCTGCAAAAGCGACTGCCGAAGGCCAGGCACGGCGTAGGACTCGTTTTGTCGTGTGTTCCATTCCGCAAAAAGGTTGTTGCGTAGATATGCTTTCAGGTTGGAAAGCGAAGGGCCCACACTGTCCTGTTGCTCATAGGTATAACTGGCCGCTGCATGTTGTGCCCACTGATCAGCGAGTTCGTTGCCTATCAATCCAACGTGACCTGGAACATAATGAAGCACGAGCTCGCTGCAGAAGTCGCTGATCCAATACATCCGTTCCCAGAGAGGAGAGGTATCAACTCCAAGATATGAATAGCGTCGATGCGGTCCCAGATCCAGAGCTTTGAGAATGCTCTGGCAATCGGTGCCGATGAAGATGCGTCGTTTGTTCAAGTCAGCTTTCTTTTCCAGAATGTAGTCAAGGGCTGATTCAAGCCCTCTGAACTCAGCATCGCTCGGGAAACACATCCTCCCTGCAGGCCGAGGGATGCAAAGTGTGACTCTGTATTCAGGACGGCGTCGTTTGTAAGGGTTGGGAACAGACATGGGATCAAAAACAATGCATGCAGAGCCGCCGTGGCCGGTCTCGGCGACGCTACCGTCAGTCCAAAGCATGAGGTCGAAGCGCCCAAGCGCTTCAATGGTTTGCTGCGAATGCTTTCGTTTGTTGTCTTTGGTTGCGATGGTTGGGAAGTCAGAAACAATCTTGATGCGGTGGCTGAAGAGCTGCCACGGCTTAACTTTGGATGTGAATCGTAGAGGTTGGCGAGCCTGCATCGAGATGAGAGGTGGAGGTGGATGTGGAGGTGGAAGAGGCCGAAAGAGACGGTCGTCCTCCATAATGAAATGCTGAGGCTGCCGTGGGATGGTATCAAAAGTTGCTCGATTGCTCATGACGAAGTGTAGAGGCGGATTTGGAATGGGCTCTGCCGAAGATGGAAGTTGAGAAGCTGATGCGGCAGAGTTAGCGAAAGGTTCGTGTTGTGGACGATGCAAGCAAGAGTTGAGGGAAGGATCTATGCCGAGCCGGCTCAAAGTCTCACTGGAATAGTGTTGCCAGGTTCTACGCCGCAGTCTCGTCGGTGGTGTTTGGTGGGCGAGGGCGTAGAGTGGATCATCGGGCGGGTGTCGACGATACTTCTCTGCTAAAAAGGCAGTGGCAGCTTCCCATCGATTGGCGAGCGGTTGGATGTTGGATTCAAGATGGAGATCTTGGACCCTCGTCGAAGTTGGCACGCCAAGTATAACGCGAAGGCATTTGTTTTGGAGTCTCTGAAGGGCGTCGCGATGGGTTAAAGACATCGTAGGATACCAGATGGGAGAAGCATAATCGAAGACACTTCGCACGTAGGCAACAAACATATTCCTGAGAGACAGTTGAGAAGGGCCAAAAGAGGTGTTAGCGACGGCACAGAGTTGTTTCATTCTCCGCTTGCCTTCCTTCTGCAGCTTCTCAAAATGTTCCTTCATCGTTAGATGTCGGTCCAAGACAACTCCCAAGAGCGTAGTTTTGTTCACAGTTTGGAGAGGCCTGCCATTGAGGAGCACAGCAGGTTCTTGGCGCTCTTGCATATAATTGGTAAACAGAATCGCTTTGCACTTGCCTATTTTGTCGCTGAACTTCATGTTGTAACGGTCGTTCCATTGCGAGATTGTATCAATGAGCTGTGTCAGATTGTTGTTGAGTGGTGGAAGGAGGCGCCCAGTTGCCCAAAGAAGTTGTTGCTACGACACTGGGCTCACCTCTCTCATACCTACTTCTCGTGTTCTTCATCCGCCCGGCTACAATAGGGTCTTCTTCTCGACAGGTCTGTCCTGGAGGGAGGGACGGTAGACGCACTCTCGAGATTTGACTCGCGCTCGACGATTTTGGCGGTGGACTCTGTTTCTGTTGAGCAATGACGACGGTGCGCGCCCTCAACGCTCGAGCGCCCCCCCCCCCCAACGCCCGGACCGCT
>JBELBZ010000146.1:0-2651 GCA_042095055.1 Crocinitomicaceae bacterium
GTCACAAATGCCGTCGGTGTCAGCATCGTAGACGCCACAACCGTTGCAGCACTGAGCGTAAGGAACAACCACGGCGATCTCATTGCTCGAACAAGAGGAAGCGTCCAAGAGCGTTACTGCATAGTAACCCGCAGCGATTCCCCCGTAGGTTCCAGGGTAAGCAAAGCTGTAATCAGAAGAACCATTGTTTCCTGAAAGCTCCAAAGACACAGGCGTTCCGTCGGCCACAACGATGCTGATTTCACCATCTGTACTGGTCAGCGTTGAAGCTCCAGATACCAATGAAACCGACGTCAATTCTGCAGGGCTCAACAAGCTGCAACTGCCATCGTCCACGTTGGCAGAAGCATCATAGTTGCATGCAGATGGGTAAGTGCAGCCCGCAAACTCACAAGAACCATCGTCGATGCTGGCACCAGCGTCATAGTTATCGGCTTCGCTGTCGGTGCAACCTCCACAGTTGGCGTAGTCACATGAACCGTCATCAATGGTTGCAGAAGCATCATAGTTGGATGAGCATGAACTTGTGCAACCAGAACACCCGGTATAGGTGCAACTTCCATCATCATAGAGGGCTTCTGAATCAAAGTTGCAGGCTCCTGCGTCGGTGCAACCCAAGCAGTAGTCACATTCAGTGAAACCCGCTGCGGCAGGATTATAATTGCATGCAAAAGAGTCTGCACAATCCACTGAGTTTGACTGAATCATCGGTGGGTTGATCCACGAGAAGGTGCAGTAATCCAGCAAAGGCTCACCTTGAACATTGACCGTAGGGTCGTAGTTCGTGGCCGATGGAATCAAGCAACCCGCCAAAGTGTAGGTGTAACAACTGCCATCGTCACTGGTGGCTGCGGCGTTGTAATTGGTAGCGGAAGCATCCGTGCAACCGTCCACACCTATCGCTTCGATCTCGTCGCAAATGTTGTTGGCGTTGGCATCGTTGATACAATCGCCAGCGCAGTCTTGGTAGAGGGCTGGATAGATGCACGTACCAGCGGGACCGTCGAGGGTTGCTGAAGCATCATAATTGCAGGCTGATTCTTCGCGACAACCGGTGCAGGTGTCGAATTCACATGATCCGTCGTCACTCACGGCGAGTTCGCTGTAGTTGCAGGCATCGGGGAATGTGCATCCCTCGGTTGGGAGCGTCACATCTCCCAGAATGATGAATTCAAAGTTGACCAAGGTATCTGTTCCTGCAGTCTGGGTCTCGATGATGATGCTTTCTCCTTCCAACGTAAATGTGACGTCGGCTTCATTGTCGCTGTAGTTGGCCCTGTCCGTGCCTTCACCTCCATCGAGGTAATCATTTCCTGCGCTGCTGTTGTCGGATGTGACCGTGTGGTCTTCCGCACCAAAAATCAGGCGGTCCGCTCCATCTCCTGAGAGGTAAGCGAGGTTGCCGTTGGGATCGTCAATGTCGCCGGCGCTGTTGCCGGGGATGAGTCCGAAGTCGGAGTAGTAGGTGCTGTTGCCTGGCACTGCGGCGTTGGCCGTAGCGGCGAGGTCCCAGGTGATGTCTGCAGTCAGGTTACGTGCGTTGATGTCGGTATCGACGTCTTGGAAGCTGTTGCCTGTGATGGAGGTGATGTCGCCTGCCGTGGGCACACCGAGGGACATGCCTGTTCCGGAATCGGTAAAGGTGTTGCCGTCTACGCTGCAAGCGCCGTTGGCGTAATTCTCCAGGTTCATTCCGGTGCGGCAATTGGTGAAGGCGTTGTTGGACACCGTCACGGCCGCTCCTCCCCCATTCAACCAAAGACCCCGTCCCCATGCTGCCGCGCTGTAGCGGTCGCCATCGGCGAAGCTGCCGTCGCCCGAGAAGCTGTTCTCGGTGATGGTCAAGGAACCGGAGGCGAGCACAGCGGTGTAGAGCGCCTTGTCGTCGGTTCCACCTCCAGCTACTGCAGAGACAAACTGGTTGTTCTGGATGGTGTGGCCAGCCGCTGTAGAGATGTAAATGGTGCTGGTCTGAGCGGAGTTGTTGCTCAGGAATTGCAGTCCATCGATCATGACAGCACCGGTGGCGCTAAGCGTGTGTTCACCATCGATGATGGCCTCTGCACTGCGGGCCCCATCGTGGGCGATTCCAGCGTTTGGACCATTGATGTTGAGTTGCTTGTCAAAGGACAGGTCTTCTTCGTAGGTGCCGGCGAGCACATTGATGAGGTCTCCCGCATCGGCAGCATCGATCGCATCTTGGATGAGCAGGGGCTCAATCACTTCATAATCGCCATTGTCCAGGTCGTAGATGTAGACGTCAGAATATTCGATTCCTTGAACAGGATTGGCCGCACCGTAGGCGACCAAACCTTGAATGACAGCTTGAGCGGCCACGCTTTGTCCCGTTACACCATCGTTGCGCGTAGAATAGAGGGCATGGGTAAAGGCAGCGGGTACGGTGACATCCGCATTGTCTGCAGGGTCATTTGAAACGGTCCCCACCCAAGTGCCGCCGCTGTTGAGCGCACCATTTTGTACCGTGATCGTTCCAGCTCCTCCAGTCAAACTCACTGCACCTCCGATGACGATGTTGGAAGGGGCTTCCAAAGCAGCGTCTTGGTATTGGGTCTGTGCGGGGAAAATACCAATCGCTCCATAGGTATTGGAACTTGTGGTGATTCCGTCGACTGTGACATCTGCGGAGCTGG
>JBELBZ010000147.1:0-2643 GCA_042095055.1 Crocinitomicaceae bacterium
CGAGCCATTGTGTTTCCTCTGTTCCCACAGGGTCGGCCACCAGTGCGATGCCTTCTTTGGATTCGAGCACGAATACCGGGCGTGGAGCATAAACAGGCTTGTTCTCGGCGACAATGCCAGGTGGCATGTTCTCCGCGGTCGGTGTGCTGAATTGCGAAGCGAAATGTCCTGCGTCTGTGACAGCGAGGTCAAAGGCTTGACCGAATTGGATCGAGGTGAAGTTTTCGTAAACCACAAGCTCTCGCTTGTGCTGACCAGGTACTGTGAAGTCCCATGAAAGGTCTGCATAAGGTCCGTCCACTTCAATGCGTCCATCGGTGGCAGTACCCGTATAGGCCATCATGGTCAATGGGATGCGGCGGTTGGCGTCAATCACGTCGCAGACCTCGTCTCCGTCTTCGTCTCCGGAGATGATGAATCCCGAACCGTCTTGGGCGCCAGAGCAATATTCACATGTTCCCGAGGCAGGGTAGAGGGTACAACCGCTCGCAGCCAAGGGGTTGGTGGGGTCGGCTGCGTCATTGAAATCACAGGCCGAGGGGTCGGCGCAGCCAATTTCTTCGAGGCACCATACCGCGCCGTTGATGAGGGTGTCTCCCCCGAGGACTAAGCCCGTACCGTCGACATCGCCGCTGCAGTATTCACAGGCATCCTGTGGATCCAGGAACACACAGAAAGCGGGGATGGGGTAGGGCACGGAGCCCAATCCAGGTGGCGTGTAGGGCAAGTATCCCGCGTCGTATCCTGTGACATACACGGTTTCGGCGTTTCCTGCCTTGGTGGCATTGATGCTGTAGTTGCAGGCGGATTCGTCCTGACAACCCGTACAATTCCAGGCGTCCACACAGGAGCCGTCGTCATAGGTGGCGGTGGGCTTGTAGTTGCAGGCGGTCGGCTCCATGCAGCCCTCATACTCGTCACAGATGTTGTTGAAGTTGTTGTCTGAAAGGCAGATTCCCGCGCACACATTTTCTGTGCTGGGGCGGTGGGATTGCACCTTCCTGTGCGTGCGGAGCAGTCCTTCGGTGGCGCTGTAGAAGCTGGCACTGCCGAATTCTCCTGAGACGGTAATTTCTACGTCACCGGAGAAGAAGTGGGCGGGTGCTGCGCTGCTGCCGTTGATGCCTGACGGCACGTTCCCGACAATGGCGGTGCTCGAGTCACCCGTTACGGTAATGTATTCTGGATGCTCTGCGATCAGTGTGATGGGGGTTTCTGCGGGAACATCGAAGAGGGTGTAGGTGCCCCAGCCCATGAGGTAGATTCTGTCCTGATCAAAAGTGTCGTGACCGTTGAACATCATGGCGATTTCGCCATCTGCCGGAGCGATGGAGACGTCGCTGAATACATCGAGACACTCGAAATTCTCAGCGTGGTCGCAGACTTCGTTTTCGTTGTTGTCGTAGCCACCGAGCACTTCAAATTCTGCATGGGGGAATTCAAACAGCACATAAGCGGGGAATGCTCCGCTCTGGATGACTCCATAGCTGGGCACTGCTACCCATGCGCCCGGCTCAGGTTGGTTGTCGGGGATGATCTCAGTGCCCGAGGCATCATGCCACCGGCGGTCGCCGCCCTTCAGCCACATTTGGGCGTAGTCGTAGCGACCATAGCGGTGGCCCTGAATGAAGTCGTCGTTGCGGCCATCGAAGTTTTCGTCCTGGTCCCAATTGAAATAGGGGGCCGGGGTGTTGTCCCGAAGGTTGCGCCAGTCGCCTTCTGCAGTGCTGTCAGTGACGCCCAGCCACAGGTGTTCCACTCCACTGAGGCCGCTGGTCTCGAACAGGGCGACGATTTCATCGTTCTCCTGCTGACCGCCGACGCGGACCATGTGCTCGGACAATTGGCCGAAGTCGTAGTCTAGACCGGAAAGCAGGTCTTCCATGCTCACTGCGGAGGTCGAGATGTAGTACTTGCTGCTGTCGGTGCGGCCCACGTAGGTGATGGGGAGCTTGTCAAAGTTGTCGCGCTCGGTGAGACAGTGCTCGCACTCCTCCTCTGGGAAGCGGCAGTCCGTGGTCGTGTTCCTTGGGATTTCCAACAGCGTGACACGGGGAGTGTCGCGGTTGGGACAGGCATTGGAAGCCAGCGCATGTCCATTGGAATCGGCCACGGCAAAATTGAACGTCGGCGTGCACCATCCACCTTGTAATTCCAGGATGAGCGGGGCGTTTCGGGCTTCAAATGTGACCTCGCCTTCGCTGTCATAGAATGCCTGAATCCCGTCGCGGAAGGTGAAGCCCCATTGGCCTGCTGCGATATCGTGGTTGACCCCGGTAGAGTGGGTGCCCAAATAACCTTGGCCAGGCACGGTGCCTATGCTCCACAATTGGGCATAATCGTATTGCTGGTCCTGGATGTCTTGGTTGCGCAAGAAGTTCGGGTCTGTGTCAACGGGTGGGATCGCCCAATTCTCATAACCGAGGCCGCTTGAATCCCGGAGGTGGGTCCAGTTGCCTTCGCCCACGCCCAGCATGTCATCGTCCGTGAGAGCCAACCATGCGTATGGGATCTGGGCCTCGAACAGCATGTTGGTCAGGGCGGCATTTTCTGCTTCGCTCTCGATGACCAGTAGGTTTTCTCGGAGTTGAGACCAACGCACTTCGGGCGTGTTCATCCAGTCGTGCAGCGAAAGGGTGTCGG
>JBELBZ010000148.1:0-2643 GCA_042095055.1 Crocinitomicaceae bacterium
CGAGCCATTGTGTTTCCTCTGTTCCCACAGGGTCGGCCACCAGTGCGATGCCTTCCTTGGATTCGAGCACGAATACCGGACGTGGAGCATAAACAGGCTTGTTTTCGGCAACAATGCCGGGCGGCATGTTCTCCGCCGTTGGTGTGCTGAATTGCGAAGCAAAATGTCCTGCGTCTGTGACAGCGAGGTCAAAGGCTTGACCGAATTGGATCGATGTGAAGTTTTCGTAGACCACCAGCTCTCGCTTGTGCTGCCCGGGTACTGTAAAGTCCCATGAGAGGTCTGCATAAGGTCCTTCCACTTCAATGCGTCCATCGGTGGCAGTCCCCGTATAGGCCATCATGGTCAAGGGGATGCGGCGGTTGGCGTCAACGACATCGCAGACCTCGTCTCCGTCTTCGTCTCCGGAGAAAATAAATCCAGATCCGTCTTGGGCGCCAGAGCAATATTCACACGTTCCCGAGGCCGGGTAAAGGGTGCAACCGCTCGCAGCCAAAGGGTTGGTGGGGTCGGCCGCGTCATTGAAATCACAGGCCGTGGGGTCTGCGCAGCCAATTTCTTCGAGGCACCAGACCGCGCCGTTGATGAGGGTGTCGCCACCGAGGACCACGCCGGTTCCATCGACATCGCCGCTGCAGTATTCACAGGCATCCTGTGGATCTAAGAATACGCAGAAGGCAGGGATGGGGAAGGGCAATGAGCCCAAACCAGGTGGCGTATAGGGCAAGTATCCCGCGTCATATCCTGTGACATACACGGTTTCGGCATTTCCTGCCTTGGTGGCATTGATGCTGTAGTTGCAGGCGGATTCGTCCTGACAACCCGTACAATTCCAGGCGTCCACACAGGAGCCGTCGTCATAGGTGGCGGTGGGCTTGTAGTTGCAGGCGGTCGGCTCCATGCAGCCCTCATACTCGTCACAGATGTTGTTGAAGTTGTTGTCTGAAAGGCAGATTCCCGCGCACACATTTTCTGTGCTGGGGCGGTGGGATTGCACCTTCCTGTGCGTGCGGAGCAGTCCTTCGGTGGCGCTGTAGAAGCTGGCACTGCCGAATTCTCCTGAGACGGTAATTTCTACGTCACCGGAGAAGAAGTGGGCGGGTGCTGCACTGCTGCCGTTGATGCCTGAAGGCACGTTCCCGACAATGGCGGTGCTGGAGTCACCCGTTACGGTAATGTATTCTGGGTGCTCTGCGATGAGTGTGATGGGGGTCTCTGCGGGAACATCGAAGAGGGTGTAGGTGCCCCAACCCATGAGGTAGATCCTGTCCTGATTGAAAGTGTCGTGACCATTGAACATCATGGCGATTTCACCATCAGCCGGAGCGATGGAGACGTCGCTGAAGACATCGAGGCACTCGAAGTTCTCCGCGTGGTCGCAGACTTCGTTTTCGTTGTTGTCGTACCCACCGAGCACTTCAAATTCTGCATGGGGGAATTCAAACAGAACATAGGCGGGGAATGCACCGCTTTGGATGACCCCATAGCTCGGTACTGATACCCAAGCGCCCGGCTCAGGTTGGTTGTCGGGGATGATCTCGGTGCCCGAGGCATCATGCCACCGGCGGTCGCCGCCGTTCAACCACATTTGGGCGTAATCGTAGCGCCCGTAGCGGTGGCCTTGAATGAAGTCGTCGTTGCGGCCATCAAAGTTTTCGTCCTGGTCCCAATTGAAATATGGGGCCGGGGTGTCGTCCCGAAGGTGGCGCCAGTCGCCTTCTGCAGTGCTGTCTGTAACGCCCAACCAAAGGTGCTCCACTCCACTGAGACCGCTGGTCTCGAACAGGGCGACGATTTCATCGTTTTCCTGCTGGCCGCCGATGCGCACCATGTGCTCGGACAATTGGCCGAAGTCGTAGTCAAGACCGGAAAGCAGGTCTTCCATGCTTACTGCGGAGGTCGAGATGTAGTACTTGCTGCTGTCGGTGCGGCCCACATAAGTGATGGGGAGCTTGTCAAAGTTGTCGCGCTCTGTGAGGCAGTGCGCGCAATCCTCCTCTGGTAAGCGGCAGTCAGTAGTCGTGTTTCTCGGGATTTCCAACAGCGTGACACGGGGAGTGTCGTGGTTTGGACAGGCATTGTACGCCAGTGCATGTCCATTGGAATCGGCTACGGCAAAATTGAACGTCGGTGTGCACCATCCGCCTTGCAACTCCAGGATGAGCGGGGCGTTTCGGGCTTCAAATGTGACCTCGCCTTCGCTGTCATAGAATGCCTGAATCCCGTCGCGGAAGGTGAAGCCCCATTGGCCTGCTGCGATATCGTGGTTGACCCCGGTAGAGTGGGTGCCCAAATAACCTTGGCCAGGCACGGTGCCGATGCTCCACAATTGGGCATAATCGTATTGCTGGTCTTGGATGTCTTGGTTGCGCAAGAAGTTCGGGTCTGTGTCAACGGGGGGGATCGCCCAATTCTCATAACCGAGGCCGCTTGAATCCCGGAGATGGGTCCAGTTGCCTTCGCCTACGCCCAGCATGTCATCGTCCGTGATGCCCAGCCAGGCATAGGAGATTTGGGCATCGAATAGCATGTTGGTCAGGGCGGCATTTTCTGCTTCGCTCTCGATGACCAGTAGGTTCTCTCTGAGCTGAGACCAACGCACTTCGGGCGTGTTCATCCAGTCGTGCAGCGAAAGGGTGTCGG
>JBELBZ010000149.1:0-2631 GCA_042095055.1 Crocinitomicaceae bacterium
CCTCCGGCACGTCTGGGATTCCGGGCTTCTTCGGAGACCGCGACTACGCGCTGCTCCGCCTGTTGCCCGACGGGATGCCCGACCCCCTCTTCGGAACGAACGGATTGACCACGACCACCTTCGGCACGGCCTTCGACGACGCCAATGCGCTGGTCATAACGCCCCAAAACAAGGCCGTTCTCGTCGGGATGAGCGCCCAGATCAACAACGACTTTGCCATCGCCCGCTACTTTCTCGGCCCCGTTGTCGACGGCGTGGAAGAAAGGGGCCCGGAATTCTCAGTCTACCCCAACCCCACCGATGGCTTCCTTCGGGCGCCCATTGGAATGGACGTCTTGAAATGGACCCTAAGCGATGCCCTCGGACGCCCAGTGAGCGTCCCCATGAATGGCATCGGCGACCATGTCGAATGGGACCTTCGCGCATTGACCGCCGGTGCTTACCAGCTGACCGTCGACACCCCTGAGGGTCGCTTGTCCCAGCGGGTGCTGGTACGGCATTGATACCATCGATGGAAGGCGACGATCTGTGCCCCTTGTGTGGCTGGCCCTGCACGCAGCGTGATGGGAACGAAATGCTCTGCCTCGAATGCGGAAATCAATGGAATCCTGCGGAAGAAACCCGAAATTCGCCAGATGCAAGGAAATGAACTGGTGAAATGGATACGCTCCATTCGAATCACTGCGGTCATTTTCCTCCGGCCGTATGGCTTGACGTGGCTTTTGGACCGTATCTCCCTGCTGGAATGGAGTTGGAAGAATCGTAGAGTCCATCGTCAACCCCACAATTTCGATGCCGAGGTGCTCATCATTTGCGCCCATTTCAATCAACCCGAATGGCTCAAAGACTGTGTGGACAGCGTCATTGGGCAGACATTCCAGAATTGGAGTCTGTTGATTGTGGATGATGCTTCCACTATGGACGTTGATCAAACGCTCGAAACGTGTGAACAGACTGACCCCAGAATCCGCGTTCTACGAATGACCGAGAATCAAGGTGCCTATGTGGCACGAAATTCCGCCATTCAGCATTCGGAAGGCCACTGGACCCACGTGACCTTCATCGATTCGGACGATGTGGCTGAACCGGACTGGCTGGAACATGTCCTGGAAGTTTCACAAGGACTTGAGGGTTGGGTTCGGCCCCTGCTTAAGAGAACCGATCGATATCTGAACGGCAACAAACGTTTGTATTTCGGGCATTGTCAATCTCTGTTCTCAAGAGGCCTTTGGACTCAATTGGGAGGATTTCAAGACGTCCGCATTGCGGGAGATACCGAGTTGCTGTTCCGCGCCGAAAAAATGCGCGACTTCGAAGAGCTTTCAGAAAGCAGGGCAAAAAAAACGAGCCAAAAATGCAGGGTGCACGAGAACAATGCATCCAGTACGAAAGCCCGAGTAAGAAAGGAATGGCTAGAGTCCCGACACCGGGAGATCAGTACTGCCCAAAATGCAGAAGCACTATTCGTCGAAGCAAGAACGGCCGCATTAATCAGGTTTCATGCTTGAAGCGGCACCTTCGCTTTACCAGTTGGACTTATCTTGGAAGTACTTGTCTTCCTTGAAGTGATTCCCACTCCATTGCCGATACTTCTCCTGAATGACCCCTTCGCAAAAACACATCATGCTGATTGGAACTGGGCGCTCAGGAACCCAGCACTTCGCAACTGTATGCCAAGGTCTGGGGGTCGACGTTGCCCATGAAGCGCTGGGTAAACATGGCATATTTTCTTGGTGTCTCGTATCGGACTTGCCCTATGCCCCGTATGGGCCTTCTCGGCAGGACCTTGTGGAATCCAGATTCCTTGTAGGCCACCAATTGCGCAATCCGGTAAAGACCATTCCAAGCCTGATGACCATGAACAAGTCCAGTTGGGCGTTCATCAGGGAAGATGCAGCCCAAAGGGTATCCATGAGATGGTGGGACAAAGCTCCCCTGAGGGTTCGTGCCATGTGGCATTGGTTAGATTGGAATCAGCGTGCAGAACAATTGGCCACCATGCACTGGACATTGGAACAGGCAGCACTGATCGGACCTCAGCTCGCAGCAGAATTCCATTGGTCGGGTACCGCATCACAATGGCATTCAAAATGGACGGACTCCAGGTCGAATGATGCCAAATCAAGAATTTCAGGAATTGAAAGGTTGTGGACTACATCACCACCCGTCGCGGTGCGAAGGTGGCTGCATGCGACGGGGAGAATTCCAGCCACTGAAGCGGCCTTGTTCAAAGCAGACAGTGCATTGGCGATGGACATCATGTCGTTTTGGGAGTCGTATTGCCGCCAATACAATCGTCTTGATGCCGAGTAAGTAAACATGTCCACCTCCCTACTAGCAGAGGACCATCAATGCCCAGAACCGATCTGATTTTCACCAGCTAGATTCTCCAAGACATGGCACGCACCCCTACCACCGCGATTCCGCTCGGTTTTACCGCTCCTGATTTCCAGCTACCGGATACTGTCAGTGGCGACATTAAAGGCAGTGCTGATTTGATGGCGGGCGGCCCGACCGTCGTGGTCTTCATGTGCAACCACTGTCCTTTTGTGGTCCACATCCTGCCTGAGTTTGTGGCCTTTGCAGGAGAATACATGGCGCGCGGTGTCAACGTGGTGGCCATTTCGAGCA
>JBELBZ010000150.1:0-2622 GCA_042095055.1 Crocinitomicaceae bacterium
GGTTGCTTAGTAGGGTCGTTTTCCACGGGGTTCCCGGCGTCTCCGATGTGGATGAGCAAGTTGGATTGGTTGTTGGGCAGGTTCAGTTGGTCCACACCGTCGTACAAGCCATAGAACATGGACTCCGGAATGTCTTTGTCCCCGATGGACTTGCACTGTACGCCGCGCAAGAAATTTTTTACAGCGTCGATGTTTCGGCTGAGGGGAAGTAATTCTAAGGCATCGGACGGATGACCCAAATCCCGGTAAATCACCACCCCAAACTTGATGTTCGAAGCCGAGCTTTTGGCACGGATGCTGCGGCTGGCCTCCTCAATGGCGGCGACGCATGGCTCGTAGTAGGGGTCCATGCTTTTGGTCCCGTCCAACACGAAGACAATGTTGATGTTGTTCTGCTGCTCTTTGATTCGGGCGATTTCCTCTTTAAGCTGCTCGTTGATGTCCGAACCTGGATTCAAGGTGAGCAGAGACTTGACCACACCATTGTCATTGCGAAGGCTTATTGGGCGCATTTTTTCACCGCTCATCCTTTGTCCTTTGCACTCGAATTTGGTCATTGCCCTTCCGATGGTGGCGTCTGATTGGTATTTCTGAGCCGCGCTGCGGCCACTGTTGTCATATGGGTAGGCGGGTATGCCGGAACTGTATCTTCCTTTGGCTTGACCATCCCAGTTGGGCTCTAGGGTGGTTCGGGTGCCCCATTCGACCACATTTGTGGCCTTGATCCAACCGACCATCTGGCCTTTGGCGGCGATGGGGTCTGCCGACATTTTGTCTGTCTGAGACAACAGGAACCACCCGTTGTCTTCCTTCATGATGTAGTACGGTTGAAACAAAAACCGTTGTGAATTAAAGGGTTTCGAATTGGCACTGGGAAGACTGTAGAAGGTGAGCTCTTCTTTTTCTCCTGACTTGAGGTTGGTCTTTGGGGCCAAGATGGCTTTCCGAGGAAGGCTAAATGTTTGCCCTTTTTTTCCAGAAAGCATTCCTTCTCCTTTGAGGCAAAAGGAGGACAAGAAACATTGGTTCAGGTCCACCCATCCGATGGCTTCCGCTTCTTTGGATATGTTGGGGAAGCCAGAGGATTCCTTGACCATGTCAAAGACTTGAGCACGGCCATTTCGGACTTCAGCTACGGTCAAGGGTTGTCCTGTGCGCAGAGTTACGTCGGAGACTTTATTTGTGCCAGAATAGCTTGTGTAGACCGAGGCACCTTCGCGGTCAATGTGAATCGTCCAGAATTGTTTCTTGGTCTTGTTGACCTTGATTTGGTTGATGTCATTGTGGACGTGGTAGGAGGCAAGGGATTCAGGGATGCCCTGGGCTTTAGTGGGCAGTTGATTCTCCTGTGACCAAGCGGTACTGGTCACCAGTACGCAGAGGGTGAAAAGGAAGTGGCGCATGGCTCAGTAGATTTCGATGGAAACGTAGGAGTTCGATCTTAGTACAGGACTGTCAGACAAGGCTTTCTTGGTGGATGCTTCGTAGGCCGCCGGAACATGAAGGAAAAGGTGATTCATGGTGTCGTCGTCGATGCGCGTTCCTGAGATCCGGATCAAGGGATCGATGAACAGGATGTCTTCTTCCGCATCGGCGAGGTCATCTCCACCGTAATAAAAGTGCCATTCGATGAGGTCATAGGCCCAAGAGGAGGTCTCGAGGGCACCGGCTTCGATAAAGTCCACCTCATTGAACATGGCGGAAGCCTTTTCCCAATGAAATTCAAGCTCCCTTGAAAATGGCGGGTCGGACTCTACCCTGCTGGCGCAACGGCGACAGTCCTCCAAACTGTATGCAGGGCACTCCGAATTCAACCCGCTTATGAAGTAGTAGAGTTGAACTCCGGTGGAAGCTTCTTGTTTTTCCGCTTCAGAGAGCACATGGGCCATCATGTTCTGAATCCGGTCTTCAGCACGGGTAGGATTGATGCAGTGAAATTGGAGTATCTGAGCTTCGGCCCATTGTGTCGATAAGCCCAGAATGAAGGTCAGGGAAAATAGAATCCGGTTCATTTGATAGTGACTTCGAGTTCAGTGACTTCGGTAGCAAAACCAGCGCTGGTGGTCTTCACAGCGACTCGGGTGACTTTCCCACCCAGCATCATGAGGTCGTTTTGAAACTTGCGGTAGGGCATCACTTTTCCATTGCGCTTAAAGAGGACCCGCTGCGGAGGAATTATGACCTGTCCTTTGCCCGCGATGGTAAATCGTTCAATGCTTTCTTCTTTCGTACTGCTGTCCAGATTGTTGAGACGGCCTTGTAGGTCGGACTCGATATCGGCACGGGTGGGTAAATTCTGGACATTGCATTTCGGCACAGCGCAGAGTTTGCCGTTGTTCACGAACGGTACAGGCGGATTGTCTTCAGGTGTTTTTCCATATGTGGCATACAAGTCGAACTCCGTCATGCCCGAAGCGGCGAGTGTGTTGCCGAGTTGCCAGTCTCCATCGCCCCGCTTGACGTACCAGTTCAAGTCACATTCGGCGCAATTTTCGCGGTCGAAGTCAAAGACAAACACCGGAGTCTCACCTGCACAATCAAACGTGACATCATTGATGCCGTATTCTGAATTATTCGGTTCGAAATCACAGACTTCGCAAAGGTCTGTCTGAGGAGGAGGTT
>JBELBZ010000151.1:0-2608 GCA_042095055.1 Crocinitomicaceae bacterium
TCACATGTCATTCAGGGCCTGCATGGCCGCGGTCACGTCACCGAAAATCTGGGTGAGCCAAATTTTGCCGTCTGCATCAAAATCCCAACTCTCGTAGTATTTGATGGTCACAGCCTTGCGCTCTGTAGAATCGGTGGCTGGAATCGCCGCCTCCCAGTCGAAATAAACGCGGACGGAACCGTCGGGCTCCTTTGTATCGGCATTGACGCCGGGCAACAATTGCACGTCCTCGGTCACCAGGTCAAAGTCATACTTGGCAAAAGCCACTTCCCAGCCACTGACCTTTTCCTCGAGGAAGGAAGTTTCTGTCTTGCCAAACGCAGAAGGCAGCCACTGGGCCGTATCCGCGAAGTGGGACCGGACGGCAGCAATGTCTTCATTGTCGAAATCGCGAATGAGGGCCATTGCGGTCTCGGAGTTTTTCTCGAAGAGGGCGTCCGCTGGAGAGGATCCGCCTTCGGCGGGCGGTGTGCAAGCCACCAGCAAGAGGGCAGGCAGAAGGAATGCAAAATGTTTCATGGGTTGTATTGATTTGGGTTGATTTATGGGGTTTGTGAATTTAAAATCAAGAGGTTACGGCTGGGCAAATCTGTGGACTTCGGAGGCATCCGAGGACGCGACGAGTACGATCAGCAGGCCAGGTCCGAACCAGGGCACTGTCATCTCCCCTTCGAGGCCACCCGACCACAAGGTCCTGCCGGATGCATCGAGGATGGAGCACTGCACAGGCTGTGAAGCGCAGAGGATCTGCTGGCCCTGCCGGTGCATCACCTGGACAAGGCCCGGGCTTGAAGGCGCAGCAGACATCCCATTCACTTGGGGTTCAGCGATGCGCATGACCCCTACTTCTGTGTCGCCACCGGCATCGGTATCGTTGAACAGGACATAACCGCCATCGACCAGACAACCGTACTCTGTGGCCGTGTTTACCCCATCTTGGCAGAAGACGGCACTGTTTAGAATGTCACCGTTGCCATCCACCTTGAGCGCCCATCCGTTCCAAACATCTGAGGACTCATAGGGAGGAAGCTGCTCGCTGTAACCGCTCTCATCCCCTGTCCCCCCAAAAAGGTAAATCCCTGAGGCATCTGCTTTTACTCCGTACAACTCATTGCGGATGTGTGAGAGGCTGTATCCACGGGGGTTTGCATAGTGGCCGATCCACTCCACTTGACCATCGAGGTTGGCCTTGATGCAGCTGAAATCGAAGGGGTCTCCTGCACCGGGACGCCCTCTGTGACCGCCATAATAGAGGTGGCTGCCATCGGTGGCCAAATCATAAGGGATGACATCGTCTGTGCCGGAGAGGCTTTCTTGCCACAGCAGGCTGCCGTCCATTCCCATAGCGGAGATGCCCAGGTCTTCGTCCCATTCGGCAGTGGCGGCATACATCATCCCACCGGCTTCAGCAACGGCCAGGACATACTCAGAGCCGGGCACATTTTCGGACCACACCAGGGCTCCGTCGGCAGGATCGACCTTGACCACATTGCCTGCTCCTCCGTACACAACGAAGATGGTACCCGCCTCATCTCCACCCACAAAACCGGCGCCGTAGAGGTAGCCATCGGTCCCCTCTACCGCCATTCGGATGCCATCGTAGCTCCCCACTCCCCCGGGCGCGTTATAAGTCTGGGACCACACGATGCTGCCGTCCTCCCCGTCCAAGCGGGCCATCCAGCGTTCTTGGCTGCTGCCCGATCCTCCGGTCACGATATAATCCGGTCCATCTGGCGCCTCGTACACCGCAATTCCAAAACCTGCAGTACCCTCGATCGTGCGGGTCCACATCAGCGCTCCGGTTTCTCCATTGACCCGGTGCACCCGGCTCATGTCATCCGGCATAAATACCAAACCGATGTGCCCCTCACTGTCGGCCACACCGCGGTTCACCTTGCCTGCGGGGCCTTGGGTAAAGGTGCTTTCCCACACCACATCCGCATTGTAACTGGACGATTCTGGCACGACCTGGGCCGCGGTCAAGCAAGGAAACAAAATCAAGGGCAGCGTCCATCTCATGGCCCTAAGGTAACCGCCCACACGGCTTGTAGGAAAACTCTGACCACAAGCCTCTCATCACATGTTCCAAATCAAGAACTTGGGTCAAAATCAAACCACGGCGCCCTGCGTCACAAACCCTTACTGATGGAGAATGAAATGCTCATTCCGGTCATCTTGGCTGGAACCTTTACGGCACTGTCCGTTTTTGGCGTTGTACGACGCAACCCCCTCTTGGTGAGACTCGGATACTTCCTTTTTGGAGGTATGATCGTCACCTTCAATTTGATGGGCTACATGGCCGGAGAGGTCATGTACGATGGAGGTCTGGTCGAGATCATGTCGATTGGCATCTTCTTGTGTCAAACCATCATCATGTATCCCGTGGTGCCGAGTGATGTCAACTTCAATGACCCGGCCATCAAGACCATGGCATTGAGGATCACCACCACCATCTTCATCATCAATGCGACCTCTGTGTGGCTCGTGCTGTCCATGCCTGCATTCCCGCAACTGCTCGGCTTGTTTCATGGCATCTTGGCCGTCATCATGTTGATGCGCATCGCGATGGTGGCCTCCGGCCAAAACCCACCTACGAACAAATAATCCA
>JBELBZ010000152.1:0-2574 GCA_042095055.1 Crocinitomicaceae bacterium
CCTTTCCTTTTGAATCTGCCCATATGCCCTCAAGCGAACATCTGTCACCCTCCGGACCAAAACGGTCCCCGTCCCAAGCAGGACGGCAACGGTCAACAACACGATCGGTGCATAGGCCAAAAGCCCCACGCAAATTGTCCCGATGATGAGAAATTCCGTAATCAGCCTCAGCGATCCTACCATGAATCGATTGGCAAAGGATTGTGGCCAGTTGTTGATCTCGGACATGATGCGGCCCGAATCTCGGCTTAGCAGATTCTCCAGATTCTGTGAGAAATGATAGGACCACATGATCCCCGATAACCGATGGGCAACAGAAAAGGAAAACCGGGTTTGAAGCAAGGTCAAAGCCAGCCCAACCAATGCTTTGACCGAAAACACGATGACCAAGCCGATGGCCAAAAGCATCAGGAAATCCTTCTCCGAATCCACCCCGAAAACCGTCGAAGCCTCGTACACCTTGCCCAGAAATTCATAGCGGTGAATCAACTCCGGCTCAACAGCCAATCCAATGACGGGAACAACGGCCGCCAGACCCAGAACCTCAACCACGCTGTTCACCGCAACGGTTCCCAGCATCAAAATGGATATTTTCCGCTCTTTCGGCGTCAACAGCAAATAGACCCTTCGGAATATTTGGAAGAGACCATCGGCCAGTGGTTCGCCTTCGCGACTCATGCCACGGTGGTCTCGAATGCATGAGTCTGTGCCCGATCAGGGCCCATGCTGACGATGCTGACCTTAGTCTTAGTAAGGGACTCGATTTCCTTGACGTAGGCGTGCAATGAAGCGGGCAACTCGGTTCCTTCACCAGATTGTCCGGCACCGGGCCAACCTGGACGGGACTCGAATACGGGCTGGACCAGGCCCTCCTCCAGCAGGTAGGGCAGATGCTCGGAAATCTCGCCGTCCAACTCATAGTGGGTGCAGACCTGAACTTCTTCGAAGGCGTCCAGCACGTCGGCCTTCATCATGCACAATTGAGTAGCGCCGTTTAGCATACACGCATGCTTCAAGGCGGGCAGATCGAGCCATCCGCAGCGGCGGGGGCGTCCAGTTGTCGCGCCAAATTCATGTCCAGCCGCTCGTAATGCCTCACCCGTTTCATCGTGAAGCTCGGTCGGGAATGGGCCTGAGCCCACACGGGTGCAGTAAGCCTTGAAGATGCCAATCACCTCTCCTATGCGGGTAGGAGCGACGCCGAGGCCCGTGCACGCCCCCGCTGCTGTAGTCGTGGAACTGGTTACAAAGGGGTAGGTCCCAAAGTCGATGTCGAGCAGCGTGCCTTGGGCACCCTCTGCCAAAACCCGTTGTCCAGCATCGAGCTGGTCGTTGATCCATTGCTCGGAATCGACCACCTTGATATTGCGCAATCTATCAATGGCAGCAAACCAACCCGGTTCGTGCTCAGAAAGGTCATAGCTAAAGCCGCTGAAATTGCTCAGCAGCCGAGCATGCTTATTGACCAAGCGGTCATAACGCTCTTTAAAGTCCGGCAAGAAAATGTCGCCGACACGCAATCCGTTACGACCGGTCTTGTCCATGTAGGTCGGACCAATGCCGCGCAGCGTCGATCCGATCTTGTCCTTGCCCTTTTCCTGCTCGTTGGCCGCATCAAGCAGCCGATGGGTGGGCAAAATCAGGTGCGCTTTGCGTGAAATCAGCAGCCGGCTTTCCACGTCGACACCATGCTCCTCCACTTCTCCAATTTCTCGTTGAAGCGTCACGGGATCAATCACAACACCGTTGCCGATGAGGTTGAGTTTCCCTTCACGGAAAATCCCGCTTGGAATGGTGTGGAGCACATGTTTACGCCCGTCGAATTCAAGGGTGTGACCAGCATTCGGCCCACCTTGGAAGCGCGCAATGATGTCGTACTGAGGGGTCAGTACGTCCACAATCTTTCCTTTCCCTTCGTCTCCCCACTGGAGACCGAGCAATACGTCGACTTTCATTGGCCTAGCGTCAAGCTGCAAAAATAAGCCCCACAAAGGTGGAACCCCCCGAAATAATCAGGGTTCTCCACCTCAATTCGTGAGCGATTAATCTTCTAAACGGTCCACCGTAGAAACACCGGGGACTTGACGCAACCGTTCGATGAGTTCGCCGAGGTGTTTGGTGTCATTTACAACCACCTCCACTCGGCCTTCGAAGGAGCCCTCATTGGTTTCAAAACTCACCTTGCGCATGTCCACGTTCATGTCCGCAGAAATAATGCCCGTAATGTGATTCACGAGGCCGATATCGTCCACTCCGGAAAAAGCTATCGTAGCGGTTGCCGTTGGCTCCGCGCCCTCTTCTTTTTCCCCCGCCCAGCGGGCTTTCAACACCCGATAACCATATTTGGACAGCAGTTGGGTAGAGTTGGGACAAGCAGAGCGGTGAATCTTGATTCCACCAGACACGGTGACAAATCCAAACACGTCATCGCCAGGAATGGGACGACAACACGCCGCCATGGTGTAGTCGAGCGATTGCTTATCGACCCCCAGAACCAGCGCATCGTCCTTTTTCGAGGTCTTGGCCTTGGCCGTCTCCGGACTTTCGGGCACTGGGGCAACAATGGGCTTGCGC
>JBELBZ010000153.1:0-2574 GCA_042095055.1 Crocinitomicaceae bacterium
TGGGTCCAACCTTGGGCTTTATCTTCCTGGCCAGAATAGAGTACATGAAGCTGGGCCACAAGTGCTTGAAGTCGTCTGATCCACGGACAAAGGAACTTCTTTCCAGTGGAACGACGTCAAAACACTTATCTATGAACTAAACAACGCAGTAATAAATCTACGGATTCCTACGTAACCTCCTTTTTTTAGGCGGAGCGCAGCCATCAACAAATCGAGCTCGTAGGTGCCGCGGCAGCAGTATCTACACCACGGTTCCGTCCAACGGGGCCGCGACAATTACAACCAACTCATCGGAGGAGGCTAGAGCCATCGCGCGGATTACCGCCGGCAGTGCCTTCAAAGATATTAACACCTCAAATCCGGCCGCCGACGCTGTAGCATCACAGTACATTTCTACGTAGGAATTGAAAAAGGGCCCATCAATTCCATCAAGTGCATCGATGCCGACCAACCCGACGACGATGAAGGACAACGAGGACGATGGTGGCACGGGGAAGGCCACCGCGCGCAAGGCGGACGAGATTGCGCGCTCCCCCGACCGCGGGGGGGACAACGCTCCGGCGGTAACCCCAGCGAAAGGCGAAGATACCTACGCCACGAGGGCGCAGCAGGGGAAGAAGCAGGACGTGAAGAAGACGCCCGAGCGGGTGAAGAAGGACAAGGCGAAGGCAGCCAAGAGGAGCAAGAAGAAGGGGGAGGTGGTCAATGAGAAGGAGATGATCACCAACTTTTTCGGCAAGGGGGAGAGGGTCCAGGGGCCGCCCAAGCTGACGAAGAGGCAGTTCATGGCGGCGAAGGAGGCCGAGGGGAAGCCGTTCGCGCTGGATCTGTCGAAGAAGGAGAACACCATCACGAGGAAAAAGTCGTCCATCAAACAGACGGCAAAGGAGAAGCTGAAGGAGCAGGGGAAGCAGGCCAAGGTGGCGGCCACGAAGGCCAGGAAGGCGAAACCCACCAAGGCGGGAGGGAAGGGAGGAGTTGTGTTTGCCGACAAGGAGGAGGCGGCCAAACCCAAACACATCTGTGTGGTCGGATTCAACATCAGGATCGGCAAGGGGAAGAACGCACTGGACAAGTTCAAGAAGAAGTTGGAGGGGGGACTGGAGTACCTCAAGGAGGAGCACGACAAGAACGCTTGCATCGTGCCCAGGGACGAGGCCAGGTCCGAAATGGACTTCATCCACGAGGCGAGCAGCCTGCCCAAGTACGAATCGGGCTGCAGGAGGGCCTACTTCGAGATCGAAAGCGAATGGGCCTTCACGAACGTCAACCAGGACAGTGGCCGTGCGATCAAAGGCCAGATGTACATGGGGTTTGACGAAGATCCCCAGGAGGTGCTGAAGAACTCGAGGGGAGATCTATCGCAGTTGGAGTGCCTGATGTACTGGAAGGAGAGCCAGCAGATGAAGACGGTCACCGAGCGCATCATGCTGGGAGCGCCCAACCACATGCACGAGCGGACCGTGAAGAAGCTCATCGATGCGCAGCTGAAGCCGCTGCGGGACGAGTTGGTGGCGACGAAGCCAGGCCGCTTCACCCAGCTGGTCGATGGCGATGTTGGATGGCCGAACTACACCATCCTCAAGGACTACCCTCCCGGGATGCCCTGGGAGGACAACACGGGCAAGAAGAGGGCACCCACGAGACGCCAGGGATTCCTGTTCGAGGTCGACGTCAACGATGCAGGACGTCTGCATCTGTTGCTGGACGAGGCGAAGCGTCGCAAGGTGTGGCAGCCGATCTTTGGTGCCACGGCGTTCACTGTCGAGATTCCAGACAACAACAACGACGAGGAGGACCAGGGCGAATACGAGGCGTACGTTCAGATGGTGACCACCCACGGCTCTGTGCAGATGAGCATGTCGGGTGCCACCATTCGAGGCCTGATTCTGCTCGACAAGAAGTTCGACCTTCGCCCTGATCCAACCTTGAAGGACATGGTGCCCACGTCGAAGTCAGTGCGCGAGGTGATGATGGCAGTGGAGTACGAGAAGAACCCAGTCTGGTTGAGCGTCAACAAGGGGATGAAGAAGGGCATCTTCACAGGCTACTACTCTCACGTAGCTCCTGGGATGAAGGCTTACGTGCGGGAGTGGATCAAGTGCCCTGCGGCGCAGGTGTACTTCTACCTCATTCGCGGGGATACCTCTCTGAGGACGTGGCCAAGCTGATCAAGGGCTGCTTCAGCTATTCAGAGCAGGTCAAGGTGTCGTCGGCTCGGTACGAAAAGAGGTCGAAGCTCGCCAAGGTGCCAGTTACTGCCACGATGGACATCTTGCAAGCCGCTGGGGCTGGCAGCTCGCTTTTCGATCTCACGCTGGGTCTCTCTGATCGCGAGAAAGCGGATCAGATGGCGATGCAGGGAGAGGGGGTGCTGACCTACGAGATGGCGAAGGCGGGAGGCATGGAGGCCCACGATTTCTCCTCCAAGCTCGAGGTCACGTCGATCCACAAGGGCCAGAGCTCTGGTGAGAGCACCAGGTCGAAGACGTCCAAGAAGACGCTGGGGGTGTCCGTGATGAGCGTAGGAGATACGACGCTGGGAAGCAGCTTCGATGGGGACATGAACGAGGA
>JBELBZ010000154.1:0-2539 GCA_042095055.1 Crocinitomicaceae bacterium
AGGGCTTTCCTACACGCCATACCATATGATGGTGGAGAGTCGACCTCTATACCTCAAAGGAATTTGAACCCAGAGGATGCCACTCGTCACAAACAGGTCATATAACAAACAAATAGGTACGGATCAGGGTTGGCTTTGGAACTGGTATGATTAAGTACCGGTTCATCCGCCTCTCCCAATCCTTTGGCAAATGAGATGCTTCAGGGTGGGTTTGGGGATTTTAACTATTTGACTAAGGTATTGTCCGAAAGGATAGCTATTGCTTGTTGTCGATTGTTGTTTGATTGTTTAATCAATGGCTAGAAGGCTCTTCAACTTGAGGCTGAGCCACAGAGACAGCAGAGGGAGCAGCTGCTGCTGTGGTGAACGAAGCAGCCTCTTTCGCACGAGTGCTTCTGTCTGTCCAGTTTCATGCACGGAGCTCACATTTAGAGTTCGCCAATGATCGCCAATCTCCAAGCACAGAACTCTCCTTTCTTCCTCCTTCTCATCCTCCAATGAACAAAGGAATTTGAACCCAGAGGATGCCACTCGTCACAAACAGGTCATATAACAAACAAATAGGTACGGATCAGGGTTGGCTTTGGAACTGGTATGATTAAGTACCGGTTCATCCGCCTCTCCCAATCCTTTGGCAAATGAGATGCTTCTCCCAATAACTTGTCCAAGCTCTCTCATTTACTGATACAAAGAAAACGCTGGTAATCGGGCCTGCTGGAGCTGTCCACCACTAATGTTTCGTCTAGTTTCAGCATTGCTCGGGTGATTGCGTTGGCGTGGATCAAGGTGTGTGACTTGTGGGCTGTAGTTCGGGATGTGTCGGTAGAACTTGTGTGAGAGCATTCGCCGTGAGACATTGTGACTGAATTGTTCGACTTGTTTTCGGATGTAGCGGAGGAAAGCGTCGCTGGACCAACGTCCAATCATCATAATTGTATAGACAGGGCATTCACCGAGGAACATTGCCATTGCAGCGCCAGATCGAATGGAGTGCGTGCCTACTTCGTCTTTGGTGAATCCAAGCTTGTCTTCGCCTACTGCTACCACTGCAGCCCGGAGGGCACTGATCAATTCTTTCGAGGTGATGTGTTCCATACGCCCCCTACGCCACACGGCAGAGACTTTGGTGTTGTCGGAGGCGCCCGGGTAGCGTCGAATCCTCCGGACCACCGCGGCCCACTGTCGGACTGGACACAGAATGGCATCACCAGATGCAAGATGTGTGACTGTATCGTTACGTTCGTCCTTCTTCTGGCGTTCGTATGTAATTGAAACTGCGTCTGCACTCTCCAGCAGTGGACTGTCGTGGGCAATGCTTTTGCCACGGCGGAAGAAGCGTATACACCGGAGGCGGAGTATGTCGGTCCGTCGTTTTTCGGCTTGGGGTACCTTCAGGTACTCACAGCTTCTGCTGGCGAAAAAGAAATTTGCAATACTGAGTTGAGCGATGGCACGGTGTGTTTCTGTCAGTTGTTTCTTGGCAAGCTCGGCGAGAACACAGATGGGCAAGGCTTTTTGTTGTACTGGGGCGGGGTCAGCGTTTCGGAACGCTCGGAATAGGTGTGATAAAAGTCGGCCAAGTTCGCCATCTTCGTCTTTTGTAGGGTTGGGACACCCATTCTCCCGGAAGGTCTGCACCACAGATGAAATGGAATTTCTGATTGTGCTTTCAGCCAAGGTGTCATAAAGCTCCGATGAAAATCGTCCTCCTCGCAGAGCCATGGCGAACGCCCCCATGAGTTGGATGCGCTGATTTCTTGTGAACGATTCGAGGTAGTCGTCGTCTCTGATTCCGATGGAGGCATTGTATTTTTGCCATCGTGACCACGACCGAGCTTGCTCCTCTTGTGTTTTTCCCGTAGTTGCGTTCGTACGGGCAGCTTCTGCAGCAGTGAGATCAGCCAAGAGGAGATCTCGCTGGGCAGAGGAACAATTTCGAAATGATCTGGAAGCTGAGAGGGGACAAAAGTACGCAAAACACGGGTTAGTTCTTCGTCGTCACGATCGTCATCCCGAGAGAGAGCGTCCGATACGCCGTTGTCGTCGCCTGGAAACCATTGACTGTAGTCTTTCACTTCTTTGTCGAGAAACCGCCGTGAATGCTCGCGTGCAACCTGTTGTCGGACCTGTGCTTGGATGATTTCTTCTTCGTCGCAGAGCTCTGAAAAATTCGTCTTGCGGGTCCAGCCTTCGGATGTCGAGCTATCTGTCATGGAGAGTGAGCAGTCGCCAGCTTTGAGTTCACCACTAATGATGTCGATCCACGGCGTAATTATGGAGGCGATGTGTTCAAGGAGATTGTTCGTTGCGCGGAATTGGAGGTGGGTAGGAATGTAGAAACGCCATGCCTTGCCCTTGTGGCTGTAACCGCCGAGTCCCGCAGGGCATGAGTCAGACCTGTACAGGTGGGTTGGGAGGCGGTATGCCACCAGATTGAAACTGATACCGTGCAGCGCTCGCTGTAGGAAGAACAACATTAGCTCCAGATCTTCAATGCATGCTTCTGTAAGCTTGACAGTACGCCGGTTAGTTGCTCGTC